>NZ_CANMXR010000005.1:0-372044 GCF_947501835.1 uncultured Roseobacter sp.
AGCGTGACCCGGATGAGCGACAACGGCCCCAAACAAAGAAGGAAAACGAGCTTGACCCAAACGCCCAATTAGAGAAGCTGACCTTGGCTAGGATCCGATCAGTGTGGCGACACGTGCGATATCAGGCCTTGCAATCATCCCGCGAGACCTCCGAGATATTTCTTGCGCACGTCAATGATACAGCGCCGTCGTTAGGACGCTTCAACCTCATGAGGCGCAAACTCGGATTCGACCTTATCGAGGAAATCGACTGCGCGGCCCAGGAGGCCGAGGTCAATCTGACTTAGCTTATCAACCGTCTGCTGCATCATCGCTTCGATGAACATCACACCCGACTGTTTCAGGAACACTGACTCCGGTAAACCGTCTCGCGTGCAAACGCCGTACACACCATTCAGAAAATGGCCCCAGGTCGCATTAGCATGATCTGCATCGAATTGCTTCGTCACAGTTGGCGCAACATCAGTCAAAGCTTTGCCAAGATCGCTCGACAAGAACGCCGAACGGGAGGCATTGTATCGATCAAAGAAATGCGTCCGCGCCCGTTCCTCGGTATCGAGACCGAACCGCTGGATGGCTTCAATCCATGCCTCGTACCCTTTCAGGTGGAACCGATATGTCGTGTCATCGGCGGCATCGCTGACGAACGACGCAGACCGCCCTGAAGCGCCATAGACGTATGACGGACCCGGGAAGACGCGCCTTTCAACGAGTTGGCATAGATCCGACAAGGACAAGTCGCACGTCTGGGCGAAGTCATGTTCTTCTAGAAAGTGATTGTAGAGATAGTTCAATAGCATCTTCGGAACCCATTCTCGCTGTTTTTATAGTGATGGCAGAAAGCTGCAGCAGATTGCTTCGAGGGTGGTCGAAGTATTTGCGCAACCGGAGGTTCCAGTGAAGAAGAGCCGTGGCCGTTGTGCGGACAACCTACCGCTCTTTGCAATTGCGCCAATGTCCGCCTTCGACAAAGCGTTTTAGTGTTTCGAGTTTGTTTAAAGCGCTGTTGGAGCGATTGGGAGGCGTTCTGTGTATAGGGAAAAAGCTCTCAGCTGCGAAGAAGCGAAACTGCGAACTCATAACGATGGCCCCGATGAACGTTCGAAGCCGGCCATTTGTACGCCACTGTTGTTTAATCTAGGTCAATTCCTTTTTTCAGCTAAAGTGCTCAGAAATGGACGACACCTTTGAGCCAATGAATAATATTCGTTTTTTAGATTTTTCCTTCAACGACCAAATGCGGCGATTGACACAAGGAACGAAGGATGTCGCGATTGGGGCCCGCGCCTTCGATCTATTGAGCCATCTGATTTCAAATCGCGACAGGGTGGTCAGCCGTGATGAAATTATGGACATCGTTTGGCCGGGCATTGTCGTCGGGGAGAATAATCTAAATGTGCAAGTGGCCAATTTGCGCCGCTTGCTTGGTGCCAATGCTATTACGACCGTTCCGGGGCGCGGCCTTCGGTTTGGCCTTGACGTCGAGATGGATGCGCAATCGCCCGAGCTTTCCGAGCGCCCTTCGGTCGTCATCTTGCCGTTTTCCAACCTGTGTGGCGATCCTGAACTGGACTGGCTAACGGATGGCTTCGTCGAAGATATCACCACCGAACTTTCCCGGTTTCGCGACCTTTTCGTGGTCGCGCGTAATTCAGCATTCGCTTACCGAAAGATGCCTCACGACCCGCGGATCATTGCGCGGCAACTTGGTGTGCGCTACGTGGTTGAAGGCAGCGTACGCATATCCCCAGATCTTGTGCGTGTCACCGTTCAGCTGATTGACACGGCCAGCGGCGCCCATGTTTGGGCCGAAAGCTTTGACGATGATTTTGCGAGGCAATTCGAAACGCAAGAACGGGTCGCGCGCGCGATTGTGACCTCCCTTGCGCCTTGGATCGACCGGGCCGAAGCCGAACGGGTGCGCAGAACGGCCCCTGAAGATTTGACTGCGCATGGCTTAGCCCGCAAAGGTTGGGCGGTCATCTCAGCAGGTGAAATGTCTTTTGACCCCGCGCCGCGCAACAGGGCGGCAGAACTGGCGCAGCAGGCATTGACCCATGATCCCCAGTCGGGTCTGGCGTGGCGCGTGCTGGCTTGGGTCGGCTGGTGGAACGCCTACCATGCGACAACGGATTCGATGCCTAAGACCTTGGCAGAGGGCATTGACGCGGCAACTCGCGCAATCGCGATTGATCAGACCGATCATCACGCTCGCAGATTGCGCGCCCTTTTGCATTTCATGAATAAAAGTCCCGAAAGCGGCCTGACGGAACTGAAGCAGGCCCACCAAATGAACCCGAATTGTGCCGTCACACTGGCTTGGCTTGGCCTATACGAGGGGTTTTACGGCGATCCCGCAGCAGGCGTTCCTTTGGTCAAAGCAGCGCTGAAACACAGCCCACTCGACCCCGCCCGCGGATCATTTTTAGCTGCGCTTGGGTTTGCACAATTCACGGTTCGTAATTACAGCGCGGCGGCGCAAGCGGCGGAGTCGGCGCTGGCTGAAGCCGCCGACAGCGCCACCCCACTGATCTTAGCGTCAATCGCATGGGTCGGCGTCGGGCGGATCGACAAGGCTCAAGCCGCGTTTGAGCGAGTTGCCGCGATTGCACCGAGCCTTGTGGCGGCTCGGTTGTCAGGGCAGTGGCTAAGCACCAATCCAGACTATGCTGCACGCGCGGATCTGTTTTTCCGTATTGCCGCTGGTCTGGATATACCTGATACCGCTGAAAAGCTGCTATGAACCAATAGCATCGGGCAAATTTTAGAAAATTTTAGCCGAGCGTATAGCTGGTATAGTCACATCTGCGCTTGGATCGATTTGAAACAATCTTAATCTAATCGAAGATGGGGCGAATGCACATTCCGGAAAGCATAAGTATCTAAAAACCGCGGTGGAATTTCCGGACACCTTGAACGGTCGACCGGCCGGTGCCGAGGCGACCGTTCCGTCACGCAGTACATTCAACACTTTTGTTCATGTCATCAAAGAAGCTGTTTTGCCTTAAGCATTTGCCGCTGTCCTCGGAGAATAAGCGCAGGAAACTACATGACCCCAGAAACCCTTGCTCTCATCGCCTCGTATTTGATGTGTTCCGAAGCTGCTGAAGTGCGAGTTTTGGATAGTTCTGAGATCGAACATTGCACGTCTATCTACATGGAAGTGAAACTCGGTTTTGTGCCCGATGTAAGCCTCGACGAATACCAAATGATGTCTGCGGCTCAACGCGCCGAGGTAAATCAGCGGGGCTACGCTGGGTTTTTAGCTTGGCGGTCGTCAAACGCCGGTCCGATGACTGAGCTGGACGTGGACGCCAAACCTTCGGAAATGGCCGTCCAGACCAATCCTCCATATCGTTGATCGAAAACGCTACTGCCGACTGCGAGGTATAGAGCGCACCTACCGGTGCCGAAGTCTGGCCTGCATTGCCCACCGCAAGAAAACATCTGATCTGAAGATGAGTCAGCACATGAACACTTCAACACACTCGATTTGGATTCTGATTTTTCAACGTGTGTCTGCATTTCAATCTCATGTTGAGCTGCCAGAGGACCAGCAATGAAATATGAAAACATCCTGCCTCATCGCTCAGACAATTCCGTACCAGTGCTTAGTGATAAAGAGATTGAAGCTCGCGTTTTCAGAAATCTGGAAGCTACACGGAAAGAGTGGGCAGAGGAACATGAGGGAGCAGCGGTGCTGCTCCAATACCCTGACAATCGGACGCTGTTTCAGCGCATGGCCGCACGGTGGTACTTGCACAGCCAACGAGTGCAACTAAAGACGCAGGATGAAGGTTTCGAGACAGGTTTTGAGCCAGACTGGCCGGGGCATTGGGCGACGGCCAAGTATTTGTAGCAGCCTTGTTTTGGACAATTCATCTATGACAATTGGTTTGGTAACCGGCCCAGGTTGACTCCATCAGATCAAAATGGAGGTGGCGCGATGAAACGGTATGAAACCGCAAAGACCCTTTTTCGCTTGCGAGACCGGCAAGGGTTGGGACGGCTGCAAGTCTTTCTGCCACGCTGATGCGAGCCTTTCGTGTCAGGCTGACGCACTTGCACATACGACACCCCTTGCCGCCTATGCCGAATGGATGAAGGGGTTTTTAACGCCGTTGCCGGATGGCCGTTATGAACTTACAAGCTTTGCGCTGGACGAGGATACCCACACTTTCCAGCCTGATCTGCGTGTCATTTCATGGAAAAGGGACCCAATCGCCAGCCGCAAAGATGTGATCGTCCGAGGTTCTGCATGTGCGATCCGTCCTGATCCAGTTGTCCAGTTCCAGCCCTGAGACCTCTGCAAGGTGCTGATCGGGTCGCACACCGATCCCAACAAGAACGACGTCACAAGCAATGACCGTCCCGTCCGACAACTCCGCCTGAGTGAGGTGGCCATCCGTTCCCAGAAGCCTGGAAGGTTCGGTATTTTCACGCAGATCACCGGCAAACCTCTCTATAGTTGAGCGCTGATATCGGAAGACGGCAATCCGGTGCGAGCTTCAAAAAGCGTTGAAGTTTCGGTTGATGGCGCGCTGGACGAAACACCCCTAATTGCACGACTTTTGCCTGTTCAGGCGTGGAGCCCGGCAAAGAGATCCCATTGGCAATCTCACATTGGTCGCGGCGACAATGGCGCAGCGGCAGACGTGTCGGCGGATTGTGCACCGGCGCTTAGGTAGAATGATCGAGGACTCGGTGTTCAACTCGAGACGGCAAAACCAGCGGTAAACGAGGTTCAAATGCACCTATTCGCAGAGCCGCCGCTTCAACCGAATGCCGAAACAATATCCCACCAGCAGCATGAGGATCAGCAGTTCCGGGTCAACGGATGGCCGCCCCTTGTGCTTGTAGAAGTCCGCGAGATGACGCGGATGTTGCCCAGACCGACGAACTGATCAATAGACCGCTGAAGGTGGTCTTGTGGGACATTATCCTCCCGCGAGAACTCATAGGACAACTGCGTCTGAGCTTCCTGCCCCGCTCCCATCATCGCCAGACCGTCCCTGTAGGACAAATTGAATCAGGCAGTAATGTCTCGATCAAGCACGACTTTTTCAAAAAATTGCGCCCACTCTTTGGAAAAAAACGTATTTTGGGCGCAGAAAGTGGGGGTTTGAATGTGGTGCAAGGGCCTTTCTGATCAGGCTCAGCGCGGTTTCTGCGGTGTAGAAAAGATCTTGCCAGTTTGCGGGGGTTCTGGGCGGTGGCCGCGAGCAGAAATTCGTCATTTGCACCGCATGGGCTACATAAGCGGATGCGTTTCGGCCCGAGGATATGTTTGAGATGCGCGAAGAGTATTTCAACCTTCTTTCGGAGTTTCATCGAGATTTCGTACTGACGGGTGTCGGCAATGTCGTGAGCAACTTGGTGGGCGTCTTCGTGTTCTTCTCGGGTGATCTTGCGCGCGGCGGCATTCAGCACTTGGCTTTGGAGAACCTGCTGACCTAAGCAGCCAGATCCTCCCGACATAGGGCGTTGTCGCTGACAAAGCTGGCTGGTTTTTCAAACAGCCAGACGAGCGCAGAGAGCGGCGGTTGCCCAAAGTGAGCAGAAAGCTTCCAGTAGACGAAGTTTTGCCTTACTCCATCGGCTATGACCGATGACCTTGATGACATCCATCCCATCTTGCAGGGTGCTCCAAAGACGACAGAATTCCGCAAGCTTCGCAAGCGGATCATACGCTCCGTTCGCGAAGCCGTGGAACAATATGGCATGGTGGAGCGGAGCGATGCGCGCTGGCTCGTTTGCTTGTCTGGCGGCAAGGATAGCTTCACGCTTTTAGCGGCCCTTATCGAGTTGAAGTGGCGGGGTCTTTTGCCCGTTGATCTTCTGGCTTGTAACCTCGATCAGGGACAACCAGGGTTCCCGGCAACGGTTCTCCCGGATTTTCTGACTAAAGTGGGTATACCGCACCGGATCGAATATCAGGACACCTACTCCATCGTCGTGGGCAAGGTCCCCGCAGGTCGCACCTATTGTGCACTGTGTTCGCGGCTCCGCCGAGGAAACCTCTATCGGATTGCGCGTGAAGAAGGCTGCAGCGCGGTTGTATTGGGTCACCATCGGGATGACATCCTTGAAACCTTCTTCATGAACCTCTTTCACGGCGGACGGCTGGCGACAATGCCACCAAAGTTGATCAACGAAGAAGGGGATTTGTTTCTCTATCGCCCACTCGCGCATGTGGCTGAAGAAGACTGTGAGAAATTTTCAAAAGCAATGGGTTACCCGATCATCCCCTGCGATCTCTGCGGCAGCCAGGATGGATTGCAGCGACAACAGGTCAAAAAGATACTGGATGGCTGGGAAAGCAACAGTCCAGGCCGTCGCCAGGTGATGTTTCGCGCCTTGATGAACGCGCGGCCATCGCATCTGCTCGACCCAAAGCTCTTTGATTTCCAAAGTTTGGCGCTGAAGTAGATAAACTTTTATACAATCCGAGTGCATTTCAACCGACGGTATTAACCGTAGCGTCACCTGTATGAGCATATTTTCTTCAGAAACGTGCATTTAGCACCGATCTGCAAAGGAAGTATCATGTCAGGGGTTCTTGCCGAAAACTGGGCGCGTATACGTGGGAAAGTAGCCGGTTTTCTAACGCGTCCCATGGCACTTGCCTTTCTGCCCGCCCTGTCGCTGGGAGCTTTTTGGATCGGTGGCGACACGGCTCTGATTGCGGCAGCCGTCATCATGCCTCTGATCTACATGCTAATCGGTGGATTAGACAGTAACCGCTTCACTTTTGGTGTAGGCCGTATGGCATCAGGCATGCTGGATAAAAGCTTGTTTGCAGCGATGGTACAACGGACCTTTGACAAGGCGCAGGAAACCACCCTGACCAGCGCGACCTTCCGGATCGAAATCGACGACGCCGATGAACTTGCTGAACGCTATGGCCAGGCAGCCAGCGACACTGTGGTGAGCCGCGTTAGCGAACGTCTGATCGCCACCCTGCGCGATGGGGACGCGATTGCGCAAACAGGGGATTTCAAATTCTCAATTTGCTTGCAGCCGGTTCGTCAACTGGATCTTGAACTGTGCATCCAACTCGCCGGACGCATGCAGAGCGCTCTGGAAGAACCGATCTCGATTGATGGCACGTCGGTTTACATCACGTCTTCCGTCGGGTTTTGCCAGTTGAGCCGGATCAGCAATGGCACCGCCGAAAGCTGGATGGAGGCCGCTGGCACCGCTCTCAGAGAGGCCCAACACCATGGGCCCAGCGCCATCAGAGCCTATTCTGACGAAATGAAGCGAAAATCGCAGACCAAGGCGGAACTGCGCGAAGAAGTGGCCAAAGCTTTGGAAAGCGGGCAAATTCGCCCATGGTTTCAGCCCCAGATTTCCACTGACACAGGCTTGGTAACCGGTTTCGAAGCGTTGGCGAGATGGCAGCATCCTGAACGTGGTATGATCTCACCCGCAGACTTTCTGCCCGCAATTGAGCAGGCTGACATGCTGGAGCGCCTTGCTGAGGTTATGATGTTCCACGCGTTCAACGCTCTGAAGGAGTGGGACAAAGCCGGAGTGGTCGTTCCAAAAATCGGCGTCAATTTTGCCGGGCCGGAACTGAAGAACCCGCGTTTGATCGACAAAGTGAAATGGGAACTGGATCGATTTGATCTCACCCCAGAGCGGTTGACGGTGGAGGTGCTCGAAACTGTGGTCGCGGGGGCCCCTGATGACGTGATCAGCCGGAACATAAATGGCCTGGGCGAGCTTGGCTGCAGTGTCGATCTGGATGATTTTGGCACCGGCCATGCCTCGATTGCATCCATTCGCAGGTTTTCGGTGAGCCGGATCAAAATTGACCGTTCATTTGTGATGAAAGCCGATCTTGATCCCGAACAACAACGCATGATCAGTGCCATTCTGACCATGGCAGAACGGCTGAACGTGGAAACGCTCGCTGAAGGTGTTGAGACCGTTGGTGAGCATGCGCTTCTGGCGCAATTGGGATGCAATCACGTTCAAGGGTTTGGAATTGGCAAACCAATGCCGTTTGACCAGACCCTCGATTGGATCGCAGTGCATAACGCCAAACTGCAAGATGTGCCGCGCATCATTGGCAATCGCACCGGATAGGCCTTTGGGTCTGCGATGGTGCGGTCCCTCCGAAAATGAATTTCATCAAAGGACACGGCGCGAAATCAGCCAAAAACCCCGATTCCGCTTGACCTTTGTGCCTGCACTCTGTTGAACCCACGCTGATATCAAACAGATCAGGTGGCTGTCCCTATGGACGATCAGAACAAGAACCTCATTCTTGCAACAGCGCTCAGTTTCCTTGTGATTCTGGTGTGGTTTGTTCTCTTTCCACCGCCTGAACCTGACGTTCCCCTCGAAGGCATCCCTGCCACCCAATCCTCAACCGCGGATTCGACTGCATCTGTTCCATCTGCTGCGCCTTCTCCGACGGCTCAGGAGACCCTCACGCCCGAGACCAGCAACGGTGATGAGGCTATTTCCGATGCGCCGCGCGTACCGCTGACCACAGACCGTCTGACCGGATCGGTTTCTCTGCTGGGTGGCCGCATCGACGACCTTTCGCTCAGGGACTACCGCGTCAGTCAGGATGCCGAAGCGGAGATCGTTACAATGCTGGCACCCGTCGGCAGCGCAGATGCTTATTATGCACTTTACGGCTGGGCGCCGGGAGCAGGCGTTGCACCGGATGCTGTCCCTGGGCCAACCACGCTCTGGACGCTTTCGCAGGGTGATCAACTGGGTGTTGGCGCCCCCATCACATTGACCTGGGACAATGGCGCCGGTCTGGTTTTCACGCGGACCATCGAGATCGATGAAAACTACATGTTTTCTGTCTCACAGTCGGTTGCGAACACATCCGCCGCCGCCGTAAATCTCGCGCCCTACGGCATCTTGGCCCGCCACGGGGAACCATCAGAGCTTAAGAACTTCTTCATCCTGCACGAAGGCGTTGTCGCGATGGCGGATGGCGAGTTGACAGAAACAGATTGGTCCGACATTCCGGAATTCGCAGTCGGGCAGCGAGAAGGCGTGCCATCAGAACGGATCGAGGACGTAACCAATGGCTGGATCGGCTTCACTGATCACTTTTGGATGGCGACACTCATCCCTGATCAAACCACGCCAACGCGTCTGACCACAAAGTATCTGCCGCGCAACGACATCTACCAGGTTGAAACCGTTCTGCCGACACAAACGGTGGCCGCGGGTGCGACAGCCACGGTCTCAACGCAGCTTTTTGCCGGTGCAAAGGAATGGGAAACCATCCGCGAATATCAGTCCGCGGGCGTAGACCGCTTCATCGATAGCATCGATTGGGGATGGTTCTTCTTTCTGACGAAACCGATTTTCTGGTTGCTGCACGAGTTGAACCAACTGATCGGCAACATGGGTTGGGCGATCATAGGATTGACCTTGATCATCAAGGCTGTGCTCTTCCCTCTTGCATACAAATCCTATGTTTCCATGGCCAAAATGAAAGAGCTCCAACCGCAGATGGAGAAGCTCAAGGAAGAGGCTGGCGACGATCGACAGAAAATGCAGCAAGGCATGATGGAGCTTTACAAGCGGGAGAAAGTGAACCCCGCCGCTGGCTGTCTGCCCATCCTTCTACAAATCCCGATCTTCTTTTCGCTCTACAAGGTAATCTTTGTCACAATCGAATTGCGGCACGCGCCCTTCTTTGGCCCCTTCCAGGATCTGAGCGCGCCAGACCCGACCTCCATCATGAACCTGTTTGGCCTGCTACCATTCGCTGGTCCGGAACCGAATTCAATCATGGCGTTGATCTTCATCGGCATTCTGCCGCTGCTGCTGGGCATTTCCATGTGGCTGCAACAAAAGCTGAACCCCGCCCCCACGGATCCGACCCAGCAGATGATCTTTGCCTGGATGCCTTGGGTCTTCATGTTCATGTTGGGTGGTTTCGCGAGCGGGCTGGTGGTGTATTGGATCGCCAACAACACGATCACCTTCACACAACAATACCTGATCATGCGCAGCCAGGGCTACAAACCTGACGTTTTTGGCAACATCAAAAGCGGTTTTAACCGGAAATCCAAATCGGACCCACAGTGATGAAAGTCGCCCACATCCTGCGCCATCCGTTGAAAAGCCATGGCCGGGAAGCGCTGGAAACCGTCAGCCTGAACGCGGGGCAATCCATGCCCTATGACCGGGTTTGGGCCGTCGCGCATGAGGCGTCAAAAGCGGATGGCAGCGCGTGGGCACCCTGCGCAAACTTCAGCCGCGGGTCAAAAGCGCCAAGCTTGCTGGCGATTTCATCGCGTCTGGAGGAGGATGCAGAGGTCTTGCATCTCTCTCACCCAGATCGTCCTGACCTCAGCTTTAACCCCGACACCGAAGGCGACAAACTGATCGATTGGGTGATGCCACTGGTGCCGCAGAACCGTGCCCTGCCTGAAAGAATTATCCGCCTGAACGGGCGGGGCTTCACGGACAGTCATTTCGCGTCCGTGACCCTGTGCAATCTGGCCTCCCACAAAGCTGTGGAAGAGCAGATCGGACAGCCCCTTTCCATCCACCGCTGGCGTGGCAACATCTGGTTTAAAAGCACAGCGCCTTGGGTCGAATTTGACTGGATGGGGCGCGATGTACGTGTTGGCGGCTGTGTCCTTCGGTTGCGCGAACGCACCGATCGGTGCCTTGCGACAACGGCCAATCCCGAAACAGGCGAACGCGATACTGACATGCTGGGCGCGTTGAAGCATTGGGGCCATCAGGATTTCAGCGTGCGTGCAGAGGTGATCGAAGCGGGCCCCGTGCAGCTTGGCGACCCGGTTGAGGTCTTGTGATGCAGTTGCCCTTTCCCATCGCCGATGAGCCTGACCCGCAAATTACCGAAACCGGTCGATTGCTTTTTGCGGGCGAGACCGAATTCGTCAAAGGTGTCGTGGCCATGTCAGGGCTGCCCGAACCAGATCGGCTGGAGGTCTGCTTTGCCGGCCGCTCCAATGTGGGCAAATCGTCTTTGATCAACGCGCTGACCGGCCGCAAAGGGCTGGCCCGTGCGTCCAATACGCCCGGGCGTACGCAGGAGATCAACTTCTTCACCGCAGGCGAGGCGCATTATCTGGTCGATTTGCCCGGCTACGGTTTTGCGAATGCCCCGATCCCGGTGGTGGAAAAGTGGCAGCGGCTGCTCAAGCAATATCTGTCCGGACGCCAGACCCTGCGCCGCGCCTTTGTGTTGATTGATGCGCGCCATGGCGTCAAAAAGGTCGACGAAGAAATCCTGAGCCTGCTCGACAGCGCCGCAGTCACCTTTCAGGTCGTGCTGACCAAGGCTGACAAGGTCAAGGAAGCGGAACGTGCCAAGGTTCTGGATCAGGTTCGCGGCGCCCTGTTAAAACACCCCGCCGCCTTTCCCGAGATTGTCGTGACCTCCAGTGAAAAGGGCTGGGGCATTCCCACTTTGCGCTCTATCATCGCGACGCTGGAATAGCGGATCCCTTGCACCATCGCTGACCTGCGCACATAACCGCATGACCCAAGGCCCAGAATGAAGACTCAAGATATGAACCGCGATTGGATTGCCACCGCCAGCACGCTCAACAAGGCGCTCCCCTATCTGCAACGCTATGCCGGTGCCACGGTCGTGATCAAACTCGGGGGCCACGCGATGGGCAGCGATGAGGCGATGGAGGAGTTCGCCCGCGATGTCGTGCTGATGCGGCATGTCGGGGTGAACCCGGTGATCGTGCACGGCGGCGGCCCGATGATCAACGCAAAGCTCGACGCGCTGCAGATCAAATCCGAATTCGTGCACGGCAAACGTGTGACAGACGCGGCCACCATGGAAGTGGTCGAAATGGTGCTGAGCGGTCTTGTCAACAAGCGTATCGTGCAGGCGATCAACCGTCAGGGCGGGCGGGCCGTGGGCCTTTCTGGCAAGGATGGCGCATTGATCACCTGCACGCAGACGCACCCGGAACTTGGATTTGTCGGCACACCGGATGTGGTCAATCCGCGTCTGCTGCGGGATCTGGCGGAAAAGGAATACATCCCGGTGATTGCGCCCCTGGGTGCCGGACATGCGGGAGAGACCTTCAACATCAATGGCGATACCGCCGCGGGCGCAGTCGCCGCCGCGCTCAAGGCAGACCGGCTGTTATTGCTGACGGATGTTGCGGGGGTCAAAAACGCCCAAGGCGATGTGTTGACCGAACTCAGCGCCACCCAGATCCGGGAGATGACGGCGCAGGGCACCATTGCGGGCGGCATGATCCCCAAGACGGAAACGGCGCTTGATGCGCTACAGGGCGGTGTGCGCGCGGCTGTTATTCTCGACGGGCGCGCACCCAACGCCTGCTTGCTGGAGCTCTTTACCGAGCATGGCGCGGGATCGATTATTCGCGCGGACTGACGCAGATGTGTCATGCTGTCGCTTGGAGCACCGCGCGGTGTGTTCTAAGTGTAGCGCATGGAAAACGAAACTCTCATTCGGCTGAGCATTTTTCTGGGCCTGTTTGCACTGCTGGCGACGCTGGAAGCGCTGGCACCCCGGCGTGTGCGCAGTCAACCGCGCAGCCGTCGTTGGACCACGAACTGGGGGATCACGCTTGCAAACACCCTGACGCTGCGAGCATTGGCCTTTGCATTGCCGCTGCTGGCGGTCGGTGCCGCGCTGGATGCGCAGGCACAGGGCTGGGGCCTTTTCAACGCGCTTGACTGGCCCCTGTGGCTTGAGTTTACCCTCGCCGTTCTGGTGCTCGACTTCGCCATTTGGCTGCAGCATCTGATCACCCATAAGGTGCCCTTGCTCTGGCGCTTGCATCAGGTGCACCACGCAGATGTGGACATGGATGTGACAACGGCCATTCGCTTTCATCCGGTCGAAATTGCCCTGTCGATGCTGTTGAAGATCGGGTTGGTCTATCTTTTGGGGCCTGCCGCGTTGGCTGTGATCGTGTTCGAGATCCTGCTGAATGGCACGGCGATGTTCAATCATGCCAATATCCGTCTGCCGCTTTGGCTCGATGCCATTGTGCGGCGCGTTCTGGTGACGCCGGACATGCACCGGGTCCATCATTCCGTGCACCGCTCCGAACATGACAGCAACTATGGCTTTGCCCTGTCGATCTGGGATCAGATGTTCGGCACCTACATTCCCCAACCCAAGGCGGGCCACGACGAAATGCAGGTCGGGCTGGAATGGCAGGACGACAGACCGAGCCGGTTTGGCTGGTCGATCTCCCTCCCCTTCGTTCGGAAATGACACTGCCCGAGACCGAAAGGCTGGCCGCGCCTTCGGGTCTATTTGTGATGGGTGCGTTCCATCCCCCTCCAAATGCGCGTTCAGACGGGCACTGCACCCTTGTCCTACTCGGCGCGGGCAGATTGTGTTGGCCCACGTTCAAAGCAGCATCTGAATATCGCGATGGCCATCCCGATCCCCTTGACCGCTGGTCCAAGAGGGTCATCGGCGCCCTTGCCGTGCAGGTTGGCGCAGATGACATCTATCCTTCAGATGGGCCACCCTACGCCCCGTTTATCGATTGGGCGCTCAACACCGGTCGCTTTTTTCAAAGCCCGACAGGCATGATGGTGCATGACAGTGCCGGGTTGATGATCTCCATCAGAGGCGCATTGACGTTCACCACCAAGCTGGACCTCGACAGTTCCGCAGCGCGCAACCCCTGTGACACCTGCGTCGAGCAGCCTTGTGTTTCTGCCTGCCCGGTGGGTGCATTGTCTGGCTCACACGCCTATGATGTTCCTGACTGCAAAGCGTATCTCGACACAATGGAAGGTCAGGATTGCATGGAAAATGGATGTCAGGTGCGACGGGTCTGTCCGGTTTCGATAGCCTTTGATCGTGCGCCGGAACAATCCGCATTCCACATGACCGCTTTCAAAGGATGACCGCATGCGCCGCCTGATCCTGATGCGCCACGCAAAGTCTGATTGGGGGCATGTCGGTCTGGAAGATCATGACCGCCCCCTCAACAAACGAGGAAAAGCCGCTGCAAAAGCTTTGGGCGCGTGGCTGAGGCAGGCGCGTTATGTCCCGGATCAGGTGATCTGCTCTTCAGCGGAACGCACCGGGCAAACACTGTTGGGCTTGGACCTGCCAGCCCAAACGGAGCTGGCGTTCACCAGAACCCTTTATCTGGCGGAGGCAGAAGAAATGAGAGCGGTGCTGAGCGGGGCAACGGCGCAATCGGTGCTGATGATTGGGCACAATCCCGGCATCGCGGACATGGCCGAACGTCTGGTGGCCATCGCACCCGACCACCCGCGGTTCCTTGACTACCCCACAGGGGCGACACTGGTTGTTGATTTCGACATCAAGGGCTGGAACGAAATCGGCTGGCACATTGGCCAGCCGATTGACTTCATCATCCCGCGCGAACTCGCGTAGCGCGGGGCCAGCAGCACCGGTCTTCAGTGCCCGAGGATCTGGCTGAGGAAGAGCTGTGTACGCGGGCTTTGTGGATTGTTGAAGAAGGCTTCAGGTTCGTTCTGTTCCACGATCTGACCCGCATCCATAAAGATCACGCGGTTCGCCACCTGACGTGCAAAACCCATCTCGTGGGTCACACAAAGCATGGTCATGCCCTCTTCGGCCAGCTCGATCATCGTGTCGAGCACCTCCTTGATCATCTCCGGATCAAGCGCGGAGGTCGGCTCGTCAAAGAGCATGATGCGCGGACGCATGCACAAGGACCGCGCAATCGCCACCCGCTGCTGTTGGCCCCCCGACAGCTGACCGGGGAACTTATTGGCCTGGTCAGGGATTTTCACCTTCTCCAGAAAATGCATCGCCGTTTCTTCGGCTTCTTTCTTGGGCGTCTTGCGCACCCAGATCGGCGCCAGCGTGCAGTTTTCCAGGATCGTCAGATGCGGGAAGAGGTTGAAGTGCTGAAAGCACATGCCAACCTCTGACCGGATCTTGTCGATGTTCTTGAGGTCTGACGACAGCAACGTGCCGTCCACCTCAATAGAGCCTTGCTGATGCTCTTCCAACGCGTTGATGCAGCGGATGAGCGTGGACTTACCGGACCCGGAAGGCCCGCAGATCACGATCCGTTCGCCACGGTTCACAGTAAGATCAATGTCGCGCAGCACGTGGAAGGTGCCATACCACTTGTTCATCTTGTTGATTGTGATCGCGATCTCGTCCGAGACCTGCATTTGAGTTGCGTGTTCAGCCATGATCTGGCCTCCTTATTGTACCCTATCGCTTACGCTACTTGAGGGTGTGTTACCGATGGTCGGTCGCGAGGCGACGTTCTAGCCATTGTGAGTATTGCGAGATGCCGTAGCAGACGATGAAGAAGAGGAGGGCCGCAAAGCCAAAGAGCTCCCAATAGACACCATTCCACTCGGTCGAGGCCAGGATCGGTCCACGGATCATCCCAACCATGTCGAACATCGAGATGACCGACACCAGCGTCGTATCTTTGAAAAGACCGACGGCCACGTTCACGATGCCCGGAATGGAGATCTTGAGCGCTTGCGGCAGGATGATCAGCCGCATCGCCTGCGGATAATCCAACCCCAGACTGTCGGCGGCTTCATACTGACCCTTCGGCAAGGCGGCGAGGCCGCCCCGGATCACCTCGGCAATATAGGCCGCCGAGAACATGGTGATCATGATCACCACGCGCAGGAATAGGTCAACACCGGAGCCGGGCGGAAAGAAATACGCCAGCATGACGTTCGCCACGAAAAGCAGGGTGATTAGTGGCACGCCGCGGATGAATTCGATGAATACCACACAAATCCATTTGATGAGCGGCATGCTGGACTGACGTCCAAGCGCCAGCGCAATGCCAATCGGCACGGACAGGGACACACAGGTCACGCCCAGCATCATGTTGAGCATAAAGCCCCCCATGTACCGGCTGGGCACCGCAGGAAGCGCCGCATTGGCCGAGGCATTGTCCGGGATCAGCCAGCCCCCGATTGTCCAGATGACAAAGGCCGCGATGATGCCCCCAAAGAAGCCGGCAGCGAAGCTACCCGCGACCAGACGCTGATAGACCAGGAAGCCACCAACAATGCCGACAAAGGCGAGGATCGGGACAAAGACCGTGCCCCCCCAGAGCAGGTAATAGGCAATGAACGGGTATATGGCCGTGAAGGCCAGCAGCTTGCGCGGCAGGTCGAAAAACAGCACGGGTGCGGCTGCGACAAACAGCAGGATGAAGGCCAAACCGGGACGCCAATATTGATCATCAGGGTATTGGAAGCCAAAGAGCAGCTGGTTCCAGCGTTCCGACAGGACGGCGAAACAGGCCGCAGACGCCCCATCGAGGATTTCGCGGCAGACGGCAAGGCTCGGCGCCTGCCAGATACCGCCCATGATCCACGGCAGCGCGGATGACAGGATGGCATAGATGAAATACAGCGCGACCAGCGTCAGCAGCCCGTTCAGCGGGGTGGCGAAGAGATTGTCCTTCACCCATTTGGCTGGTCCGGCGGCATTGCTGGGCGGCGGTGCTGTCGGCACCTCCTCTGTACGGACGAAGGCGACGGAATGTGCATGCGTATCTGACATGGGCATCAGCGCTCCTTCAGCTTAACAGAGTTGTTGTAGACGTTCATCACTGCTGAGATCAGCAGCGAGATCGTGAGATAGAACAACATCATCAGGACCACGCATTCGATGGCGCGACCGGTTTGGTTCAGGGTGATCCCGCCCAGCGTTGCAGTTACGTCCGCATAGCCTACCAGGATGGCGAGCGACGAGTTCTTGGTGATGTTGAGGTATTGCGAGATCAGCGGCGGGATAATCACCCGCAACGCCTGGGGCAAAACAACGAGGCTCATCACACGGCCCGAGCGCAACCCAAGCGCCGATGCGGCCTCGGTCTGCCCTCGGGAAACCGCCTGAATACCCGCGCGCACGTTTTCAGCGATGAAAGCGCCGGTGTAGATGGACAGGGCAAACCAGATCGCGATCAGCGGCGCACCGATCTGAATGCCGCCCCTCAGGTTGAACCGGTTGGCAAGCGGATCTGGCAGGTCGAGCCCGATGGGCTGACCCATCAAGAGAAAAATGACGATTGTCGGCACGAAGAGGATCACCAGAGACGGCCACCCCATGGGCAGCAACTGACCGGTCTTGTAGAGCAGGTTGGTCGCGTAGCGCCGATAACCGATGGTCCCGATGATGGACAGAATGAACACGGCCACCACAACCATGGACCCCTCGCCCCAAATCGGCGCGGGTGAATAAACGCCCCGGTTGGTAAAGGCAAACATGCCAAAAAGCATCTCACGTTCCGGGTTTTCGCCCAGATAAGGACGGGCGCCCGGCATCGAAACGGTCATGATGCCGTAGATGATCAGGATCCAGATCAGGACCGGGATATTGCGAAAAATCTCCACGTAAAAGGCCATGATCTTGGATACAAGCCAGTTTTTGGAGAGGCGCAGCACACCGGCGAAAACACCGAAGACGGTCGCCATCAGACAGGCCAGAAAGGCTACCAGCAGGGTATTGAGAATACCGACAATGGCGGCGCGGGCGTTTGTGGATTGGCTGGTATATTCAATCAGGCGCTGGTTGATGTCATAGCCCGCGGGCGCGCCCAGGAAGGAAAAATCGATCCTTAAGCCCTGTGCCTGAAGATTGGCGGCCAGATTGCTATACAAATAGCCAACCGAAAGCGACAGCAGGATGAAAGCGATCACCTGGAATGTCATTGATCGATACCGCGTATCATTGATCAACATAGACAGGTGAAAGGAGCCCTGCGGTGGGTCCGTCAGTGTCGTCATTGAAATGTTCCCCGTGGTTCCGACCTTTGTTTTAACGGGTACTTTGCGCACCTCGGTGGTCGGGTTTTGGTTTTATGGGTCGTTAAAAAGCGAAGGGCGCAGATTTTTTCTGCGCCCTTGGCCGTGTTGTTCTTAGCGGAACGGAGGCGAGTAGATCAGGCCGCCGTTTGTCCATTGCGCGTTGAGACCGCGTGCCAGACCAATCGGTGTTTCTTCACCAATGTTCTTGGCAAAGACCTCACCGTAGTTGCCTTCGGCTGCAATCGCACGCTTGGACCACTCGGCGTCAAGGCCGAGCATTTCGCCCAATGTACCCTCAGTGCCCAGCAGGCGTGCAACTTCCGGGTTCGTGGTGTTTGCGGCCATCTCGTTGATGTTGGTCGATGTCACACCCAGTTCTTCGGCTGTGATCAGCGCGTTCAACGTCCAACGCACCACGTCACCCCATTCGTCGTCGCCGTGGCGCACAAGCGGGCCCAGTGGCTCTTTGGAGATGATTTCAGGCAGCAGAACGTGGTCGCCTGGGTTCTCAAACGTGGCACGAGTCGCCGCCAGGCCGGAAGCGTCTGTGGTGTAGGTATCGCAGGCGCCCGCGAGGTACTGTTGCTGACCTTCCGCGTTTGTCTCGATTGGCACGGGCTCATAGCTGATGTTGTTGGCGCGGAAGAAATCCGCGAGGTTCAGCTCTGTGGTCGTACCGGTCTGGATGCAGACGGTTGCGCCGTCCAGCTCTTTTGCCGAGGTCACGCCAAGCGCTTTGGGCACCATGAAGCCCTGACCGTCATAGTAGTTCACACCAACGAAGGTGAACTTCAGGTCGACATCGCGGCTGAACGTCCATGTGGTGTTCCGCGCCAGCATATCGATTTCGCCGGACGCCAGTGCCGTGAAGCGTGTTTTGCCGGTTGTCGGCACGAATTCCACAGCCGTCGGGTCATTCAGAACGGCAGCGGCAACAGCGCGGCACACCGCAACGTCAAAGCCCTTCCATTCGCCATTTGCGTCCGGAGCCGCAAAGCCCACAAGCCCCGTGGTCACACCACAGTTGAGTTTGCCGCGCGCTTTTACGTCGTCCAACGTACCAGCGGCCGCTGCGCCAGCCGCAAGGCCAGCAACGGTCAACGCGCCAAGGAGTACAGATTTTTTCATTTTTACCTCTTCCTGATTTTCCGCCAGTTTTGGCGGGTCTACCGGCACATTTCGGCCGGAGGCGATATTGGATGTTAGTACCTTCCAAGTGGGCGACATACTGGTCGGATTCAAGCAATAACGTCAAGGGTAGGCTTCGGAAAATCGCGCTCGGCGTTGCGTAACTTCGCATCACTGTCATGCAATCTTCTAAGAATCGGGCTTGGAGAGGTCAAAAACCACTTTTGCGTGTTCAAAAGCCGCTTGCTTGATGGCCGCTGCTGCTTCGGCTTCTTCGTCCTGGCCCCATTGCTCTGCCTGCCAGATTTCATCGAGACGGGAAATGTCCCAAATGGCCCTGGCGCTTTGCACATCTTGCGCGGTCGCGAAACCGAGAATCAGGGACCCCGAGAGGCTGACCAGATCGTGAAACGCAGCCAGCTGATAGGCGGACAGCGCCGCCACCTTGGCCGATAGCCGTTCCAGCGCCTGCGGATCCTGCGGGATGTGCATGACCCCTGCCCGCGCTTCCAGACGCGCGTTCAGCGCCGCGTCTGCCCAGTCGAGAAATGGATCCCAAACCTGTGCCTGACGCGCCACGAGTGCGGCAGGTTGCTCCGCCCGGTAACACAGCAGATCGCTGTCGCCGTAGGCTGCCAGCATTTCGGCGACTTCGGCATGCTGGGTCGCAACCTTGTCCACCGCCGCATTTGCCGTGCGGGTAAAAGGCATGCTTTGTGGGTCAATCTGATCTTCTTGCGCATCCCATTCTGCGGCGATCGCCTCGGCAAACCCGCGGCTGGGGACCAGCAAGGCGCGTTTTGCGGGTGTTTTGACCGGGCGTGCATCCAATGCGATCTCGAACCCACCGGGTTTTTCCACAACCGCTGCGGTTTTCCAAAACCTCTTGGCCTTCCACTCGCTCACGCCGTGATCTCCCAGACCTCGCCCAGAACCGCATCAAGTGCGGTAAAATCGGGCAATACTGTCCGCGCGGCGCGCAATGCGGAAACCGGATGGTATCCCCAGCTCACGCCCACCCCGTGCACACCTGCCGCTGCGGCCATATCCATGTCAAAACTGGTGTCCCCGATCATGACCGTTTGGTCAGCCGCAACGCCGGTGTCCATCATCGCCTGATGGATCATCGACGGGTGTGGCTTTGAGGGGTGAAAATCTGCGACCTGCTGCGTGACAAAGACACCTTCAAGCCCGTGCGCTTCGATCAGCTTGTCGAGGCCGCGCTTTGATTTTCCGGTCGCCACCCCCAACAGCACCTCTGGCTGCGCAAGCAGCCGCGTCAAAGCCTCCCGCGCGCCGGGGTAGAGCGGAGAGGATTGCGCCGCCCCGGTCTTGGCCCGCAATGCCATGTAGGCATCCTTGTAGCCCTGAACCATGCGGGCATGATCCGCATCCGGCGCCAAACGGGCCATGGCCACGTCCAGCGACAGACCAACGATCCCCAAAATCGCGCTGCGCGACGGTGCGGGCTGTCCAACGGCGGCAAAGGCCTGTGCCATGGCGGCGAGGATGTCGGCCTGGCTGTCCACCAGCGTGCCGTCCACATCGAAAATCACCAAGCGCAGCGGCGCGCTCATTCCAGCGCCTCAAACGGATCTTCGGCGGCCAGATCTGTTGTCCAGCCAAAGGTGTCCCAACTCTGCGCCATGTGATCGGGCATTGGCGCGGTCACTGTCACCACTTTGCGCGTCTCCGGGTGTTCGAAACGCATCATCCGTGCATGCAGATGCAGCTTCTTGGAGATGATCCCGCCCAGTTGCGCACCCCAGCCGTCCCCCATGTTTTCCTGACCGGAGCCACCGTATTTCCCATCGCCGATGATCGGATGCCCGATCTCCGCCATATGCGCGCGCAGCTGATGCGTCCGGCCCGTGACCGGCTCCATCGCGACCCAGGCGGCCCGCGATGCGACGCGGTAGAGCGTGGCGTAAAGCGTGTGCGCGCGTTTGGCGCCATAGGTGTCGTCAATGTCACGCGGATGCACCGCGATCATCTTTTCGCCCTCGCCGCCGGTACCGCGACCGGGCGCCTTGACCAGACCGTATTTGATCTCACCGAGGTAGGGTGTCGGGACACCGGCCACCAGCGCCCAGTAGATCTTGCGCGTCTCCCGGTGACGCATCGCGGCGGTCAGCGCCTTGGCCGCAGCGCGCGTACGGGCCAAAAGCAGCACGCCGGAGGTATCCTTGTCGAGCCGGTGAACCAGCCGCGGTTTTTCATCCAGCCCGAATTTCAGGGCCTCCGCCATACCGTCCACATGCCGCGTTTGCTTGGACCCGCCCTGCGTCGGCAACCCCGCCGGTTTGTTCAGCGCAATCACATGATCATCGCGGTAGATCACGCAGGACTGGATCAGCTTTGCATCGGCATCAGAGACTTTTGCCCTGGGCGTGGGCGGCGGGGCCTCACTGCTCGGCAAGGGCGGCACCCGCACCTGCTGCCCGGCCTCCAGCCGTGTGGAGCCTTTGACCCGGCCGCCATCAACCCGGATCTCGCCCTTGCGGCACATTTTCTCGATCCGGCCCTGACTGATGTGTGGAAACTGCCCGCGAAACCAGCGGTCCAGCCGCTGGTCTGCGTCGTCGTCCTTGATGGTCAGCATCTGAACCCGGCTCACAGCAGCACCCCCCGCATCATCCAGAGACCCAGCATGAGACCGGCAATGGACAGGCCAACAGACAGGGCGATGTAGAGCCCCGCCAGCCCAAGGCTGCCCCGCTCCAGCAAAGTCACTGTTTCCAACGAAAATGCGGAAAATGTCGTGAAGCCGCCGAGCAGGCCCGTCATGATGAGGGGGCTGAGATGTGTCAGCCCGCGGTGCGCCGCCAGCACGACGAAAGCCCCCATCAAAAATGACCCGATCACATTCGCGGCCATGATCGCCAAAGGCAGTTCTGTCGGGCCGGTCAGGCGAAAGACCGACACCCCCCAGAGAAAGCGCAACGACGCGCCAATTGAGCCGCCAAGGGCCACCATGATCAGAGTTTTCATCATGCGCGGTCTGTCACGCACAGCCGCTTGATTGTCAAGTTTCCTGCGCGGCGTATTGCGGCGCGCCGGTTCGGATCGCGATTTCATCTCCCCCCGCTCTGCGCTAAAAGATTGCCCATGACTGACTTATTCGGCGACCTGCCAGAAAGTGCACCCCCCCAAGGTGACGAAGCCCGCGACCGCCCGCTGGCGGACCGGCTGCGGCCCACGCGTCTCGATGAGGTGATTGGTCAGGATCACATTCTGGCACCCGAGGCGCCGCTTGGTGCGATGCTGGCGGCAAATACGCTCTCTTCCCTCATTTTTTGGGGGCCGCCGGGGGTGGGGAAAACGACCATCGCCAGACTGCTGGCTGACGCCTCGGACCGCGCCTTCGTCCAGATCAGCGCCATATTCTCCGGCGTTTCCGACCTGCGTAAAGTGTTCGAGGCCGCCAAAACGCGACAACGTATCGGACAGGGCACCCTGCTGTTCGTCGATGAAATCCATCGGTTCAACAAGGCACAGCAGGATGGTTTCCTGCCCCATATGGAAGATGGCACCATCGTGCTGGTGGGGGCCACCACCGAAAACCCGTCTTTCGAGCTGAACTCAGCGCTGCTGTCGCGGTCGCAGGTCCTGGTCCTGCGCCGGCTTGAGACCGAGGCGCTGAATGAATTGATGGCCCGGGCCGAAGAGATGCTGGGCAAGCAACTGCCGCTGGATGCTGAGGCGCGATCCGCACTGGTGCAGATGGCCGATGGCGACGGGCGCGCTCTGTTGAACCTTGTCGAACAGGCCTCGACCATCGCGGCAGATGCCCCGCTCGGGCCCAAGGAACTGGCCGCGCGGCTGCAACGGCGCGCGGCGCACTACGACAAGTCCGGCGATGCGCATTACAATCTGATCTCCGCGCTGCACAAGGCGGTGCGCGGGTCCGATCCGGATGCGGCGATGTATTGGCTGGCACGCATGCTTGCGGCCGGTGAAGACCCGCGTTTTCTGGCGCGCAGGATCACCCGCATGGCCGTCGAAGACATCGGCCTGGCGGACCCGCAGGCCAACCGACTGTGTCTCGATGCTTGGGCAACCTATGAGCGTCTGGGCTCGCCAGAAGGCGAATTGGCCCTGGGGCAGGCTGTGCTCTACCTCGCACTGGCGCCGAAATCCAACGCAGCCTACGTCGCTTACAAACAGGCCATGGGGCTGGCCAAGCAAACAGGTTCAGAGCCACCGCCCAAACATATCCTGAACGCGCCAACGACCCTGATGAAGGAAGAAGGCTATGGCAGCGGCTACGCCTATGATCATGACGCTGAGGATGGTTTTTCCGGGCAACACTATTTCCCCGACGATATGGAGCGGGTGTCATTTTACGCGCCGCCGGACCGCGGATTTGAGCGTGAGATGAAAAAACGACTAGCCTATTTCGAGAAACTGCGCGCCAAGCGGCAGCAAGAAACGGGTTAAACGATCTGCCCTGGCATTGACGTTCCCTATTGACCTCTGCGCAGCGCGCTCATAGGTACGCGCCTTTCGTTTCAGCACCGAGAGGGATCAGGCATGGCGTCGCGCGGCCAGGTATTGGGCATTGATTTCGGCACATCCAATTCGGCGGCGGGGTATCTGGCGGATGGCAAACCGCGGCTGATCGAGATGTCACCCGGAATGACAACACTGCCCACGACATTCTTTTTTGATTTCGAAACCCGCGAGACACTGATCGGTGAGCCCGCCAACCAGGCGCTCCTTGATGGTGCGGACGGGCGGTTCATGCGCGCGTTGAAACGGGTGCTCGGCACCACGCTGATGCATGAGAAACGCCAGATCCTGAATGAGCGTGTCACCTTCGTTGAGATCATTGCCCGTTTCCTGCACCAGATCAAAACCCGGGCCGAGGCCGAAACCGGGTTGATTTTTGACCGCGCGCTATCAGGTCGGCCCGTGGTTTTCCACGGCGCGGGCGATGCGCGTGAAGCGCAGGCCGAGGCCGATCTGAGGGCCTGTTATCTGGCGGCGGGGTTCAGGGATGTCGCGTTCATGCCTGAACCCGAGGCCGCCGCCATCGCCAGTGGCGCGCTTGATCAGTCGAGCGAGATCGGTCTGATTGTCGACATCGGCGGCGGGACCTCCGATTTCTCGCTGTTTCGATCAACGCCTGACGGTGTCGACATTCTCGCCAATCACGGCGTGCGCATCGGGGGCACGGATTTTGACCGCGCGATCAGTATCGACCGGGTGATGCCGCTTCTGGGCAAGAGCACCGAATTGCGTAAAGTAATGGGTCCCGGCACGTCGCCGGTGCCCAACGCGATCTTCAACGATCTGGCGACCTGGGAGAAAATCCCATTTCTCTATACCGCACAGAACCGCCGCATGGTCGCGGAGATGGCGCGTCTTGCCGAAGAACCTGAGAAACTGAGCCGTCTTGCGACGGTGCTGGAGGAAGAAATCGGCCACGATCTTGCTTTTGCCGTTGAGCGCGGCAAGATCGCAGCCAACACCGGCGGTGCGGATCCGGTGATATCGTTGGATCAGATTGAACGGGCGCTTTCCGCCCCCCTGCCCTCCGGAATGCTCGACCATGTGCTTGCGCCCTATGCTCAAAGACTGCGGGAGGGCGCCGCAGAAACGCTGCAGCGCGCGGGTAAGCGCCCTGATCAGGTGGACCGGGTAATCTATGTTGGCGGGTCAAGCCTGATGTCGATGATTTCGAAAACGATGAAAACGCAGTTTGCCGAGGCCCGGCATTCCTTCACCGAAGTCTTCACCGCCGTCACCGACGGGTTGGCTATCGCCTCTGCGAGCAGGTGACGAGGAGCTGGCCGTTCAGAGCAGCCCCGGGTCGGTCAAAAAAGATGTTCGGGTCCTCTGTGCGAAAACATGATCGCCTCATGAAAAAAGCCCCCGTCCGGTCTCGGACAGGGGCTTGGACTTTCGGAGCGATGCGTCCGTCTTATTCTTCAGCGGCTTCCTCAGCAGCCAGGCGCGCCTTGTCACCCGCACCTTTGGCATCACGGTCGCGATCCACGAATTCGATGATCGCCATCGGTGCCATATCGCCATAGCGGAAACCGGCTTTCAGCACGCGCACATAACCGCCCTGACGGTCCTTGTAGCGTGGGCCGAGAACGTCAAAGAGTTTGGTGACGTGTTGGTCCTGCTTCAGCTTGGCTGCGGCCTGACGGCGCGCGTGCAGATCACCGCGTTTCGCCAGGGTAATCATTTTCTCGATGATCGGACGCAGTTCCTTTGCCTTAGGCAATGTTGTCTTGATTTGCTCATGTTCGATGAGCGAGCCCGCCATGTTGGCCCAGAGCGCCTTGCGGTGCTCATGTGTGCGGTTCAGGCGGCGGTATCCACGTGCGTGACGCATTTTCTAATCTCCTAACTGTGCCCTCTACGGGCGATTTTGCTTTGTCTGACCGGGTGATGCGTGTCACCCGGTTCTCCTTGGGGTCTTGCGACCCAGATCGTCCCCGCCAATGCGGGCATTTTGTCCCGCCAGGGGCGGGCAACTCAGTAAAGACCCCTGTTAGAAGGAGTCTTCGAATTTCTTCGCCAGATCTTCGATGTTGTCTGGCGGCCAGTCTTCGACGTCCATGCCGAGGTGCAGACCCATGCCCGACAGCACTTCCTTGATCTCGTTCAAGGATTTGCGGCCAAAGTTCGGCGTGCGCAACATCTCCGCTTCGGTTTTCTGGATCAGATCGCCGATGTAGACAATATTGTCGTTTTTCAAGCAGTTCGCCGAACGCACCGACAGTTCCAGCTCGTCGACTTTCTTCAGCAGCAGCGGGTTGAATTCCAGGCCATCGTCCTCGTCCGCACGGGATGCGGATTCCGGCTCGTCGAAGTTGACGAAGATACCCAGCTGGTCCTGCAGAATGCGCGCGGCAAAGGCCACCGCATCGTCAGGTGTCAAAGAGCCGTCGGTCTCCACTTTCATGGTCAGCTTGTCATAGTCCAGAACCTGACCTTCACGTGTCGGCTGCACATCATAGCTGACTTTTTTGACCGGCGAATAGATCGCGTCGATCGGGATCAGACCGATGGGCGCGTCCTCGGGCTTGTTCTTCTCGGAAGATACATAGCCTTTGCCCTGATTGACCGTCAGTTCCATGTAAAGATCGGCGCCATCGTCGAGGTGGCAGATCACATGCTCGCGGTTCAGCACTTCGATGCCTGCGGATTCGGAAATATCGCCCGCCGTCACAACGCCAGGCCCCTTCGCAGAAATCGACAGACGCTTGGGCCCTTCGACTTCCATGCGCAGCGACACGCCTTTGAGGTTTAGGATGATGTCGGTCACGTCTTCACGCACACCGGCAACAGATGAAAACTCGTGCAAAACGTTGTCGATCTGAACGGAGGTGATTGCCGCACCCTGCAAAGACGACATCAGCACGCGGCGCAGCGCGTTGCCCATGGTCAGACCAAAACCGCGCTCCAGCGGTTCGGCGGTGACCGTCGCCTGGCGCGCCGGGTCGTTGCCCGGTTTCACGTCAAGCTGTTGTGGCTTGATAAGCTCAGCCCAATTCTTGTGGATCATGCGTCCCTCCATTCTTGTCTACGCCCCATGTCCTAAAGGTGAAGACTCTCGAGGTTTCAAAAAAGCGAAATGGGGCCGTGCAAAAACACACGGTCCCAGAGTGTCAACTTGTGCTTAAACGCGGCGGCGCTTCGGCGGGCGGCAGCCGTTATGCGCCATCGGGGTCACATCACGGATCGAGGTGATGTTGAACCCGGCAGCAGCCAGGGCGCGCAGCGCGCTCTCACGGCCAGAGCCTGGCCCCTGCACTTCAACTTCCAGCGTTTTCACGCCATGTTCCTGTGCCTTGCGGCCCGCATCCTCTGCCGCCATCTGGGCCGCATAGGGTGTGGATTTCCGCGAGCCTTTGAAGCCCATGGTGCCAGCAGACGACCAGGAGATCGCGTTGCCCTGCACATCGGAGATCAGGATCTTGGTGTTGTTGAAGGAGCTGTTCACATGCGCCACACCTGCGGCGATGTTCTTGCTGGCCTTTTTCTTAACGCGGACTTTATCACGTGCCATCGGTCAGACCCTCCCTTATTTCTTCTTACCGGCAATGGCCTTCGCGGGGCCTTTGCGGGTACGAGCATTGGTGTGGGTGCGCTGACCGCGTACCGGCAGGTTACGACGGTGGCGCAGGCCACGGTAGCACCCCAGGTCCATCAAACGCTTGATGTTCATCTGCGTGTCGCGCCGCAGGTCCCCTTCGACGGTGTAGTTGGCGTCGATGTGCTCGCGCACAGACAGCACTTCGGCGTCGGAAAGTTCATTGACCCGGCGGGCCGCGTCGATACCAACCGCTTCGCAAATCGCTTTTGCGGAGGCGTTGCCGATACCGGTGATGTAAGTGAGGGCGATGGGAACCCGCTTTGCAGTCGGGATGTTTACGCCGGCAATACGTGCCACGTGGAGTATTCCTTTTCGTTGCGGGTCCGTAGTGCCAGACCCTTTTTTCACAAACGAAGCCCGGAGCACAAAAGGCCGCCGGGCGTCAGCTGATCAGGTGATCTTGTCTTTCGGGAGCGACCCTCAGGACAAATTGATTCTCGTTAGAGATAGCGCGTGTTATGGGCTTTTGGGAAAGGCGTCAACCCTTCAGTATTTTTTCCAGCGCGGCTCCGCGCTTTCGTGAAATCTGACCCTCATTCCTTGTCAGGCGCGGGCATGCCTTTCGCACGAAGGCAATCCGCAAGGTGCCAGTAAAGATTGGGGTTACCACGTTTACTGGCAGGATCAGGGCTCACCGTTGTAATGAACCCTTCTTCACCACCATGCGCGATGTGGATGTGACCGGTATCAGGTTTGTAAAAGACGCCGATCTTCAGCACGTCTTGTCACCCTCACTCGTGCGCAGCGTCATCGCAGATCCCTACGTGTCCAGCGCGCTCTGGATCTCGCCCTGGACTGCCTCGATCGCACCCAGGCCATCCACACGGGACAACATGCCCTTGGCGTAATAGTAGCCGATCAACGGCGAAGTCTGCTTGTAGTATTCCATCAGACGGGTCTTGAGGCTTTCCTCATTGTCATCCGCCCGGCGCTTGAATTCGGTGCCACCGCAGTTGGTGCATTTGCCATCGGCCGGAATGGGTTTGGTGGCATCGTTGTAAACTTCACCGCACATTGCGCAGGTCGAGCGCGCCACGATCCGCGCGACCAAAGCGCTGTCATCCACCCGCATCTCGATCACGGCATCAAGGGTTTCGCCCTCGGCCTCCAGCAAATCCCCCAGCGCATCGGCCTGCGCCAGCGTGCGCGGGAAGCCGTCAAAGATGAACCCGTTGGCTTTGACCGTTTCCAATTTCTCGCGGATCAGACCAATCACGATCTCATCGGTCACCAGCGCACCCCGCGCCATCACATCCGCAACGATCTTGCCCATTTCCGTGCCGGAGTCCTTGGCCTCACGCAACATATCGCCCGTGCTCAACTGCACCATGCCGCGCGTTTCAACGAGGTGACGCGCCTGCGTCCCCTTACCAGCCCCGGGAGGCCCCAGCAGTATTATATTCATCGGCGGACGGGGCTCCGTTTCTTGCGTGTTTTACCGCCAGATTTGCCGCGCAGCTGCGACTTTTCAAGCAGGCCTTCGTATTGATGGGCCAGAAGGTGACTTTGCACTTGCTGGATCGTGTCCATGGTTACAGAGACCACAATCAGCACGGAAGTACCACCAAAGTAGAACGGGATCGCGAATTGTCCGCGCAGGATTTCCGGCAGCAGACAGACCGCCGCCAGATAGCCGGAGCCCAGCACCAGCACGCGGTTGACCACATATTCCAGATATTCCGAGGTCTTCTTGCCGGGCCGAATACCCGGAACAAAGCCGTTTTGGTTTTTCAGGTTGTCCGCCACATCGTCAGGTTTGAAGCTGACGTTGAAGGTGTAGAAATAAGCAAAGAAGATGATCATCACGACGAAGAACGTCAGATAAAGCGGCTGCCCGGGGCCGAAGTTGGCCAAGAGCCATGACATGATCGGATTGGTTGAATTGCCCGAAAACGTGCTGATCGTGACCGGCAGCAGCAGCAATGACGAGGCAAAGATCGCCGGGATCACGCCCGCTGGGTTGACCTTGACCGGCAGGTGGCTGGAGCCACCGTCATAGACCTTCATGCCCACCTGACGGCGCGGATATTGAATGTGGATCTTCCGCAGCGCCCGCTCCATGAAGACCACGAACATGATCGTCGTAATTACCATGACAATCACGCCGATGATCACCGCCGGGCTGATGGCACCGGAGCGACCGGAGGCGAAGAACTGCGCCATGGCGGCAGGCACCTCGGCGATGATGCCGACGAAGATGATCAGCGAAATACCGTTGCCGATGCCACGCGCTGTGATCTGTTCGCCCAGCCACATCAGGAACATGGTCCCGCCGACCAGCGTGATCACGCAGGAGGCGCGGAAAAAGAGCCCCGGATCGGTGACGATATCGCCCGCTTCGAGGCTGACCGCGAGGCCGTAGGCCTGCAGCGTGGCCAGGAAAACCGTGCCGAAACGGGTGTATTGGTTGATCTTCTTGCGACCCTGTTCACCCTCTTTCTTCAGCTGTTCCAGCTTGGGCACCATCGAGGTCAGCAGCTGCACGATGATCGAGGCCGAGATATAGGGCATGATCCCGAGGGCAAAAATGCCCATCCGCCCCAGCGCCCCGCCGGTGAACATGCTGACCATGCCGCCAATGCCCTGCCCCGCCTGCTCCATGAACTCGCGCAGGGCCACGCCGTCGATCCCGGGCACCGGGATAAACGTCCCCAGGCGGTAAACGATCAGCAGGCCAAGTGTGAAAAGGATGCGGTTGCGCAGGTCGGTTGCTTTACCCAGCGCGGACCAGCTGGTGTTTGCAGCCATATTTTCAACGGCAGATACCATGAAGGGCTCTCTTTCGGTACGGTTACGCCGCCCGGGCCGGTTGCGGCGGGCGGCGTAAAGGAAAACTCGTTAGCTTATGTAAGCGGCGAGACCGCCGCCCACAAGCCTATTCCTTGGGCTTAAGCGTCCGCTTCAGCCGCCGCAGGGGCTGCCACAGTCAGCGATCCGCCTGCTTTTGCCACCGCTTCCACGGCAGATTTCGATGCGCCGGTCACTTCGATGGTCAGCTTGCCGGTCACTTCGCCCTTCGCCAGAACGCGAATACCGTCCAATTTACGGCGAATAAGGCCGGACTCGACCAGCACGTCTTCGGTGATGGTTTTCTTGGCGTCGATCTTTTTGGCGTCGATGAATTTCTGGATCAGGCCCAGGTTCACAACTGCGTATGATTTGCGGTTTGGCTTGTTGAAGCCGCGCTTTGGCAGACGTTGGTAGAGCGGCATCTGCCCGCCTTCATACCCGTTGATCGCCACGCCTGAGCGGGATTTCTGACCTTTGATCCCGCGGCCACCCATTTTACCGGTGCCGGAACCGGGGCCACGGCCGACGCGCTTGCGTTTCTTGACAGCACCTGCGTTGTCAGACAGTTCATTCAGTTTCATTGTCGCTTCTCCTTTGGCCGGATGTACCCCCCAGCGACGGGAGCGGGCAAACGCGGCGTTTCGATTCTGTCACCTCAGGGGTGATCGTGGGCGTATAGACGGGGTTGGAGGATGGATCAAGGGTGCAGTTTGAGCGCATCGGAAGGGCAGGGCCCGACCGCGGGGCGAAGGCCGTCTTGCAAAAGGTCCGGGGGACCTTTTGAGGCCGCAGCGGGGTTTACCCCCCGGGCGCGAAGCGCCCGCCCATGGCGGCGGTCGGGCGCTGCCCGTGATCGGGGATCACGGGCTGTTGAAATCGAGTAGCGATTAGCGGAGCATCAACATATGAGCAACTCAGACGACAGACCAATCCCGCCACTGCGATGGTACACCAGCGCATTCGAGCAACTTCAAAACGAGCATCCGCTTCCACAACCGCAGTCTGTTCGCGAAAAGACCGCATTCAGGTTCGAAAAGGAAAACATCGAAGCCGCCCTACTGCTGAAGCTGGCGAGATACATAAGCAGTCTTCACGCCGGACAGCTATTGTTAGCGCAAGGCTTCTTGCAAGAGTTGTCCACCTTGCAGCGAACACTGGATGAGATACACGAGGATATTCTCTTCCTTGGAATGCCATTCTTCGGGTTCTCGAAAACGGAAGACCACCAAAGATACCTCCAAAATTTTTGGGCAAACGAGCCCGAATTTCGCGAGTTCTCAGGCCATCAAAGAAATCGATGGAGCATTCCCCGAAAAACCGTGAGGAGGTACTTATCTCAAGTGAACCCAGAAAGAGCAACCGATCACAGCGCAATCGCGGTATCGGCATATCTTAGTCGTCTATATTCTGGTTACCTCCACGCAGCTGCGCCGCAACTTCTTGAGCTCTACGACCCAAAGAGAAGAAGTTTTCGACTAACCGGTTACCCAGAGTCGAGTCTTCTAAAAGATCACCGACATGATTTTGACAACCAGTTTTTCCGGGGAGTTCTCTGTGTTTCCTTTGTAGCCCGCATACTTAGTGCAGATCAGCTTGCCGCCGAGGCTTACGAAGTTCACAACCGACTTGAGAAACACTTCCATTAAAAAGCGCCCCCCAGTTTCCTGCGGGGCGCTTTCAATTTCAGTAGTGCGAAACGCTTAGTCTCGTTCTTCCACGATCTCGACCATATGGCTGACCGAGTTGATCATGCCGCGCACGGAAGGTGTGTCTTCCAGCTCGCGGGTCTTGTGCATTTTGTTCAGGCCCAGGCCGATCAGCGTTGCGCGCTGTTTGGCGGGGCGGCGGATCGGGGAGCCGATCTGTTTCACAACAATAGTCTTGGCCATGCTTATGCCTCCTCAGCCACTTGGGCGGACGACTCAACATTGTCTTCCCGCTTGGGCAGAATATCAGCCACTTTCTTGCCGCGACGCTGCGCGACAGACCGGGGCGAGCTTTCCTTACGCAGACCGTCCATGGTGGCGCGGATCATGTTGTAGGGGTTCTGTGAGCCGATGGACTTGGACACAACGTCCTTGACGCCCAGCATCTCGAAGACCGCCCGCATCGGACCACCCGCAATGATCCCGGTACCCTCAGGGGCGGTGCGCATGACCACTTTACCGGCGCCGTGACGCCCTTCCATGTCGTGGTGCAGCGTCCGACCTTCGCGCAGTTGCACGCGGATCATCTGGCGCTTGGCCTGCTCGGTGGCTTTGCGGATGGCCTCGGGGACCTCTTTCGCTTTACCTTTGCCGAAGCCGACACGGCCTTTTTGGTCGCCCACAACCACGAGGGCCGCGAAACCAAAGCGCTTACCACCTTTAACGGTTTTGGACACGCGGTTGATCGCGACCAGACGGTCGGCAAATTCCGGTGCTTCGTCACGGTCCCGGCGGTTGCCGCGACGGTTTTCACGTTCTGCCATAGAGAACATCCTTTTATCTGGGCCCGATTTAAAGTGGGGCGCCCGTTTGTCTCAATCCAGGTGGGCCAAAGCCCCCGGATCATCGAGGTCGCCCGCGGGGGCGACCTTCAGCTCTTAGATCTTCAGACCACCTTCACGGGCGGCGTCGGCAACGGCCTTGACCTTCCCATGAAAGAGGAAACCGCCACGATCAAAATAGGCTTCTTCAACACCGGCTTTTTTCGCGCGTTTCGCGATTTCAGCCCCGACCTTGGTGGCCGCTTCGATGTTGTTTTTGCCCACAACACCCAGCGCTTTTTCGAGCGTCGAGGCAGCGGCGAGTGTTTTGCCAGCCACATCGTCGATCAATTGCACCGAGATGTTCTTGTTCGAGCGGTGAACCGAAAGGCGCACGCGACCTGCGTTGACCTTGCGAAGTTTGTTCCGAACGCGCAGGCGGCGCTTCAAGAACAGTTGTCTTTTGCTGTTTGCCATGTCTTGCGTCCTTACTTCTTCTTGCCTTCTTTGCGGAAGATGAACTCGCCCTTGTAGCGGATGCCTTTGCCCTTGTAGGGCTCGGGCTTACGCCACGCGCGGATGTTCGCGGCAACCTGACCAACAAGCTGTTCGTCAATGCCTTCCACCACAACTTCGGTTTGCTTTGGAGCGGTTACGGTCACGCCGTCGGGCGCGGTGTAATCCACGTCGTGGCTCAGGCCGAGGTTCAGCTTCAGGGTGTTGCCCTGCATCTGCGCCCGGTAGCCCACACCCTGGATCTCCAGCTCTTTCTTGAAGCCCTCGGTGACGCCGGTGACAAGGTTTGCAACCATCGTGCGGGACATGCCCCACTGCTGCCGCGCGCGCTTGGATTTACCGCGCGGCGTGATGGTGACAACATTGTCCTCGACGGCCAGCGAGACATCATCCGTTGCATTGAACGAACGCGTGCCTTTCGGGCCTTTCACTTCGATGGTCTGACCGCTGACGGAGGCGGATACACCGCTGGGCAGTTCGACCGGTTTTTTACCAATACGAGACATGCAATCTCTCCTTAGAAGACGGTGCAGAGCACTTCGCCACCAACGTTGGCGCTGCGTGCTGCTTGGTCAGACATCACACCCTTGGGGGTGGAGACAATCGACACGCCCAGGCCCTGACGGACAACGGGGATGTCATTGACGCCCATGTAAACGCGACGACCGGGCTTGGAGACCCGCTTCAGCTCGCGAATGACAGGTTCGCCTTCGTAGTACTTCAGGCTGATTTCGATCGCCGGGTGGCCATCGGCACCGGTGGTCTTCTCATAACCACGGATGTAGCCCTCGTCCGCCAGCACATCCAGCACCCAGGCGCGCAGCTTGGAGGCAGGTGTGTGGACGGTGGATTTACCGCGCATCGAGGAGTTCCGGATGCGTGTCAGCATATCTGCGATAGGATCGTTCATCTGATGCGCTCCTTACCAGCTCGACTTGACCATGCCGGGGATCTGGCCGTTCGAGCCAAGGTCCCGCAGCGCGATCCGCGAAATTTTCAGTTTGCGATAGTAGGCGTGTGGACGACCGGTCAACTGGCAGCGGTTGTGCAGACGCACAGCCGACGAGTTACGTGGCAGTTTCGCCAGCTTCAGGGAGGCGCGGAAACGCTCTTCCATCGGCTTTTCCTGGTCATTCACGATTGCCTTGAGTTCAGCGCGCTTGGCGGCGTATTTCGCAACCAGAGCTTCGCGCTTCTTCTCGCGTTCGATCATAGATTTTTTAGCCATGTCTAATCCTTCCCGCGCTTATGAATTGAAAGGCATGTTGAAGTGCTTCAACAGGCTCTTTGCTTCAGCGTCGGTTTGCGCCGTTGTGGCGATCACGATGTCCATTCCCCAGTTCTCATCGATCTTGTCGAAGTTGATCTCGGGAAACACGAGGTGCTCCTTGAGGCCCATGGCATAGTTGCCACGCCCGTCAAAAGACTTGCCCGATACGCCGCGGAAGTCGCGGATACGAGGCATTGCAATCGTGATCAGACGGTCGAGGAATTCATACATGCGGTCGCCGCGCAGGGTCACTTTCGCGCCCATCGGCATGTCCTCACGGACCCGGAAACCCGCGATGGATTTCTTGGCCGTTGTGGTCAGCGCCTTCTGGCCTGCGATCAGCGTCAGATCTTCGACCGCTGATTTGGCTTTCTTGCTGTCGCGCACGGCGGCAGCACCGCAGCCGATGTTCAGGACAATCTTGTCCAGACGCGGGATCTGCATGTCGTTCTTATAGCCGAACTCTTTCTTCATCGCCGCGCGGATCGTGTCCGCATAGGCAGCTTTCAGGCGGGGGGTGTAATTTGCAGTGTCGAGCATCAGATCACGTCCCCTGTTGTCTTGGCAAAACGCACTTTCTTGTCGCCGTCCATTTTGAAGCCGACGCGTGTGGCTTTACCTTTTGCGTCAACGATGGCCAGATTGCTCAGATCAACCGGCATCGCCTTAGGGATGCGGCCGCCCTGGCTTTCCTGGGACTGACGGGTGGCGCGGATGGCGATGTTGATGCCGTCCACGATGGCCTTGTTGGATTTCGGGTCCACAGACGTTATGTTGCCTGTCTTGCCCTTGTCCTTGCCGGCCAGAACGATGACCTTGTCACCTTTGCGAAGTTTGGCAGCCATTACAGCACCTCCGGCGCAAGCGAGATGATTTTCATGAAGTTCTTCGCACGCAACTCACGGACAACCGGGCCAAAGATACGGGTACCGATGGGCTCGTTGTTGTTGTTGAGGATGACGGCGGCGTTACGATCAAAGCGGATCGCGGTGCCGTCTTCGCGGCGAACTTCCTTGGCGGTGCGCACGACGACGGCCTTACGGACGTCACCTTTCTTCACACGACCGCGGGGGATGGCTTCCTTGACCGACACGACAATGATGTCGCCGACGGATGCGTATTTACGCTTGGAACCACCCAGGACCTTGATGCACTGCACGCGGCGTGCGCCGCTGTTGTCAGCAACATCCAGGTTGGTCTGCATCTGGATCATTTGGTTTCTCCCGACCTTTGGGGGGCCGATGCGTGGCCATGTCCCCAGGGTTTCGAATTAAGGGCGTGCGCCTTAGGCCTCAGCGGCCTCCAGCACTTCCCAACGTTTGGTTTTCGACTTCGGCGCGCATTCGATGATGCGGACGCTGTCCCCTACCTTGAAGGTGTTCTTTTCATCGTGCGCCCGATACTTCTTGGACTTACGGATGGTCTTCTTCAGAACCGGGTGCGTGAAGCGGCGCTCGACGCTGACGGTGACTGTTTGGGCGTTGGCATCAGAAGTGACGACGCCCTGCAGGATACGCTTTGGCATTGAGGGCTCTCCTTACTCAGATGCTGCAGCGGCCGCTGCTTTTTGGTTCAACACAGTTTTCACGCGCGCCGCGTCACGGCGGGCCTTGCGGATCTGTGCGGGGTTCTCCAACTGGCCTGTCGCTTGCTGGAAGCGCAGGTTGAAGGAGGTTTTCTTCAGATTGGCCAGCTCTTCACGCAGCTGGTCCGGCGTCTTGTCGTGCAATTCCTTGGCGTCCATCGCCTTTTTTCCTTTCAACATCACGAGAAGGCCCAACGTGCAACGCACTCTGGTCACCCTGATTCCCGTGGAGTTCATGATGAAGGGGCCGTATAGGAGGGTTGTGGACCTATGGCAACCCCTTATTCCCTTGGCAAATCATATCGGTGGAAGGCGCGCTGAGTCCTTCTCACGCCGTACTCGTGCCTAAGGCGCAACCGAGGAGGCTCCAGCCCTGCCAAAGTCCCAGTCAGCAAACACCGTGGGGTGCCTTACATCACATGTCTGCCAACGATTTGAATGGCCCTATTGAACCCATCTTGCTGGTTTTCTGCGAAACCGCGGAAGTCAACTTTGGCCAAATCCAAGTCTTCGATGGTGGAGCCCTAAAAGCAAGTATATGGAGAGGAGAAGAGCGAATTCTTAGTGAACTGTTCCGTAGCACCGGACCTGATTGCGATGATCGAACTGACTTCCTTACTCGTTCTGGCTCTGGCGCTTGCTGGACCTCTCGCTGTGGCTCATATTGGCCGAAGCCGCGGTGAAGATGCCGAGAACCTCGCCACCAACCTGCTCTGTCAGCTTCTTCTCGCGGTTCTCGCAATGGTCAGCCTTTGGTTGATGCTTGATCCGCTGCAGTTTTCTTTGGGCGCGCTTGGGTTCGGTGCACCAGACCTGAGCACGATCCTTTGGGGTGCAGGGATGGCGGCTTTCTTCGTCTTCGCACTAGGACCCATTCTCCTGCGCCTGCCGCACTGGCTGGGCCTTGAGGGCTTTGAAGGAACGCTGTCCGCGCTCGCCCGTCTTCCACTTTGGTATCTTGTCCTGGCCGTGGTTGTTGGAGGGATTGTTGAAGAGGTTCTCTATCGCGGTGTTGCCTTGGCGATCCTGATGTCTTTCGGTTTCGAGCCCTTGCTTGCGGCCGCACTCGTTGTGGCTGTTTTTGGACTGGCTCATATTCCGATGTGGGGCGTCGGACCAGCGCTCACCACTGTTATTTCAGGAGCATTCTTAACTGTCTTCTTCCTATGGCACGGTGACCTTCTGGCCAATATCATAGCCCATATCGCCACCGACCTTGTCGGCATTACCTTGGGGCCTTTTCTTAGTTGGGTGCGGGGCCCGAGGTAGGTCAATAGTGGCTTTCAGCCGAGCGCTTGGATCACTACCAGACTGCATTTGTTGGCTTCGGATGACAGACTGATCTTGAGACAAGAAGCAGTCATTCATGTATTTGCAGAAAAGGCAGGTTTGGTCCGCTGAGCGGCCGCTTAAGCGTCATCAACCTTTCCTACCCTGCGCTGCCTTGATCCCGCCGATGGCGCACATTCGGTGCACAGTGTACGGAGGGCGCATTCCTCGACCCTGGTATATTTAAGGCTTTAACCTCAGGTTCTGTCTCGCAGGCCCGTTCTGCCGTATCTGCACTCGGTCAAGTGTTGCGCAGCCGCATGGTTAACCCACTCGCCAGCACGGCCCGGCTCGGATAAGACAGGCGCATGTCTGACATCGAATCCCTCTTCGTGACCCGCCTCTATCGCGCCGCCCTCTCTGAGCAGGGTCAGCCTATCGACACCGCCGAGCTTGAGGCCTCGTGCTGGTCCATCGCCGAAGATGACGAGGCGGGCCAGGACTGGTGCGACGAAAACGGATACCCTGGCTACACGAGCTACGCCTCGCTGACCGACCTGCCATACCGCTTTCCGATCTTCAAGGATCTGGTCAAGGTCCTGAACAAACACGTCAAGGCCTTCGCCAAGGACCTTGAATTCAACCTCGATGGCCGCAAGCTGAAGTTGGAGGACATCTGGATCAACATCCTGCCCCCCGGCGGCATCCACACCTCCCACATCCACCCGCAAAGTGTCATCAGCGGCACGACCTACGTGACCGTTCCCCCCAGTGCGAGCGCAATCAAATTCGAAGACCCGCGGCTGCCGATGATGATGGCCGCGCCTGCCCGTGTGAAAGACGCCCGCCCGGAGATGCGGAGCTTTCACTACGTCACGCCCGAAGCTGGCGAGGTGCTGCTCTGGGAAAGCTGGCTGCGCCACGAAGTCCCGCTGAACATGGCGGAAGAGGAACGAATTTCCGTCTCATTCAACTACAGCTGGGTCTAGCCCAGCCAGTTGAATGAGACGCGTGCGGTGTAGCGGGTTTTCGTAGAAAACCTGCGGGCCGCACTCCGTCGCAAGGACAGAGCAACAAAAGATGCATAGCAACAAAAACAGCGATCTCAAGAAACTCTATGAGTGGGTCGTTTCGCCTTTCATTGGGGAGTTCGAGCAAAGCGGCCTTGATTGATACCTTTGCAACGCCTTTTTTGCCACCGAAGCACCGCTAACCTTCATAGGCAACTAAAGCTGGGTTCCTTATAGCCAGTTACAGTAAACGAACCTTGTGCGTTTGGTTGTGCAAACAGTGTGTAGAGGCAGTCACTATAACTCGTTCCACCGCCGTATGTCGTAGCGGTCGCGTAGCTTCCACTACCATATATATTGGTCGTGATCGGAGCGGTATACGAAGTCGTTCTATTCCATTGGAATGCTGTCCGCCCATCCGGAAGTTCCACCACATTGGTAGGTTTGCCATAGTCCAAAACAACTTCTGTTATGTCGCGGCCGACATAGCCTTGCATGATCTGTGTCGCACAGGCCGACATCAATCCGAATGCGATCAACAATAGATATTTCTTCATAACAGCGGCCTTCTCATACACATTTTTTGTTCAACAGTTGCGACATACCTATGCGGGAAACAGGCAGACGAGATAAACGCATAGAGTGTTCTTAGATTCAGTTGATCGCGTCAAGAGGATTGGAGGCATATGGCTCGGCGCAGACCCAATTAAAAACCCCCGCTGATGTCTCAGCGGAGGCTCTCAATTTCTACCGGGTGCCGGCCCGCAGGTTTTCTGGGAAAACCCGCTACACCGCACTCAGAGAAGATTACCAATCTTCTCTGACAACAACCCGGGTCTTGATCGGCAGCTTCATCGCTGCCAGACGCAGGGCCTCGCGGGCGACATCGTCATTCACGCCGTCGATCTCGAACATCACGCGGCCCGGCTTGACCTTCGCCGCCCAACGGTCGACGGAGCCTTTACCTTTACCCATCCGAACTTCGATGGGTTTGGCTGTGACGGGCACATCCGGGAAAATCCGGATCCAGACCCGGCCCTGACGTTTCATGTGACGCGTCATCGCGCGGCGTGCCGCTTCGATCTGACGGGCTGTGACCCGCTCGGGCTCAATGGCCTTGAGGCCATAGGTGCCGAAGTTCAGGTCAGACCCGCCCTTCGCAAGACCCTTGATCGAGCCCTTGAACTGCTTGCGGAATTTCGTGCGTTTTGGTTGTAGCATCTGTCATTCCCCCTTAGCGACGACCGCCTGCACCACGGGGTGCTGGGCCATCCTGGAGTTCTTGTGCTTTACGGTCACGCGCGGCCGGATCGTGCTCCATGATCTCCCCTTTGAAGATCCAGGTCTTGATCCCGATGATGCCATAGGCAGTCGTCGCTTCCACATGTGCGTAATCGATGTCGGCCCGCAGGGTATGCAAAGGCACGCGGCCTTCACGGTACCATTCGGTCCGCGCGATCTCGGCACCACCAAGGCGGCCCGCGACGTTCACGCGGATGCCCAGAGCGCCCATACGCATGGCGTTCTGCACCGCACGTTTCATGGCGCGGCGGAAAGACACCCGACGCTCCAGCTGCTGTGCAATGCTTTCACCGACCAATGCCGCGTCCAGCTCGGGCTTGCGCACTTCGACGATGTTGAGGTGCAACTCGCTGTCGGTCATCTTGGCGATTTTCTGACGCAGACCTTCGATGTCCGCCCCTTTCTTGCCAATGATGACACCGGGGCGGGCTGTGTGGATCGTCACGCGGCATTTTTTATGCGGACGTTCGATGATCACACGGGCCACACCGGCCTGATGGCACTCTTTCTTGATGAATTCACGGATCGCGAGGTCTTCCAGCAGAAGGTCCCCGTAATCTTTCGTGTCGGCATACCAGCGGCTGTCCCAGGTGCGGTTCACCTGCAGGCGCATGCCAATCGGATTGACTTTGTTACCCATTAGGCTTGCTCCTCTACCTGACGCACTTTGATCGTGATTTCCGAGAACGGCTTGATGATCTTGCCGAACCGGCCACGCGCGCGCGGGCGTCCACGCTTCATGGTCAGGTTTTTACCCACATAGGCCTCAGCGACGACCAATTCATCGACGTCGAGGTTGTGGTTGTTTTCCGCGTTCGCGATGGCGGACTGAAGGCATTTCTTCACGTCCAGAGCGATCCGTTTCTTGGAGAACGTCAGGTCCGTCAGGGCCTTGTCCACCTTCTTGCCCCGGATCATCGCGGCGACGAGGTTCAGTTTTTGCGGGGATGTACGAAGCATGCGCAGTTTTGCCATTGCTTCGTTGTCAGCCACGCGGCGGGGATTTTTATCCTTGCTCATGGCTTACTTCCGCTTCGCTTTTTTGTCGGCGGCATGACCGTAGTAGGTCCGTGTTGGCGAATACTCACCAAACTTCTGACCAATCATGTCTTCGCTGACGTTGACAGGGATGTGCTTGTGACCGTTGTAGACACCGAACGTCAGGCCCACGAACTGGGGCAGGATTGTCGAGCGGCGCGACCAGATCTTGATCACTTCGTTGCGACCACTTTCGCGGGACGCTTCGGCCTTTTTCAACACATAAGAGTCGACAAAAGGGCCTTTCCATACTGAACGAGACATAGATTAACGCCCCTTCTTCTTGGCGTGCCGCGAGCGCAGGATGAGCTTGCTGGACGCTTTTTTCTTGTTCCGGGTCTTTGCACCCTTTGTCGGCTTGCCCCAGGGGGTGACCGGGTGACGACCACCAGAGGTCCGGCCTTCACCACCACCATGCGGGTGGTCGATCGGGTTCATCACGACACCACGCACAGAAGGACGGATGCCCTTGTGGCGCATGCGGCCCGCTTTACCGTAGTTCTGGTTGGAGTTGTCGGGGTTCGACACGGCACCAACAGTCGCCATGCACTCCTGACGCACCAGACGCAGCTCGCCAGAACTCAGACGGATCTGCGCGTAGCCACCATCACGGCCCACGAACTGGGCATAGGTGCCAGCGGCACGGGCGATCTGACCACCCTTGCCGGGCTTCATCTCGATGTTGTGCACGATTGTCCCGATGGGCATGCCCGAGAAAGGCATCGCGTTACCGGGTTTGATATCTGCTTTTTGCGACGCAACCACGCTGTCACCGACGGCCAGACGCTGCGGCGCCAGAATGTAGGCCTGTTCGCCATCTTCGTATTTCACGAGGGCGATGAAAGCTGTGCGGTTGGGGTCATATTCGATGCGCTCGACCGTGGCCGCCACATCCATCTTGTTCCGCTTGAAGTCAACGATCCGGTAGAGGCGCTTAGCCCCGCCGCCTTTGCGGCGCATCGTGATCCGTCCGGTGTTGTTCCGTCCGCCGTTCTTGGTCAAGCCTTCTGTGAGGGCTTTGACCGGGCGGCCTTTCCAGAGCTCCGAACGGTCGATCAGTACCAGCCCACGCTGGCCCGGCGTCGTCGGTTTATACGACTTGAGTGCCATGTTGTCTGTCTTCCGTTTTGCTGTACGGCGCTTTACAGCGCCTATGGTATAAAGGCCCCCGTAGGTGCCCGACTTGGATGTCCATACGGACAAAGGCGAAACCCCGGACGAATCCGGGGCTGTGCCGATGGGTTCACTTATTAAAGACGCGAGGGCGGGTCAAGATGTCAGACGACCTTATTGTCGTGGATCAGTATTTGATGGCGCTCCGCGAACTTCAACAGGACCGTTGGCGCATTTTTTCACGCATGTCAGAAAGATGGCTCCGCAATCAACATACCGGTACCCTCAACTATTTCTATAGATCCAAGGAAAAAATTGCATAAACCCGACTGGAAGCAACATGGCAGCCAAGGGACCCAAAACCGGTAAAGCTGGGAAGAATAGGGGCGCAGAAACACCATTTGGATCGCTTATCGGCATGAAGTTAACGATCATGAATATGAGCATAGCGAACGACATTGCAATCAACGCACGTCTAAGGAGCTCAGCGCTCAAGTTTCTATGGTCACGTTTTTTAACCAAATATCTGTTTTTGAAACATATTAATACACCAATAGAAGTTGGGAAACTCACTATCAGTGTCGCGATATAATAAGGAACTGAAATTGGGGAATATCTACTATAACTTTCTACACGAGGGCCTATCAACCATAAGCGTCTGAGAGAATTGATAAATTGATCAGACATTGATCCGGCGAGTAGATAGCCCAGCACGAAACAAGCCAAAATAGCTCCGGATAATATGCACAGCGCTTGGAAGGTCGTAATCGCTTGACCGTCCACGAAGTCACCCGGGCCAACTGGATATTTCTTTTTCGACTTATTCAAAGCACTCTTTTCTTTTTGATATTTCTCGTCAACTTCCCGCGTCAGCGTGTAAGCAAAAAGAAAAACCCCGGCCTCTCAAAGCCGGGGTTTTCAACTTCTTTCTGATGTCTACTCAGAGACCGGTAGACACGTCAATCGTGTTGCCGGCTTCCAGCGTCACATAGGCTTTCTTCACGTCCTTCCGCTTGCCGAGCTGGCCGCGGAAACGCTTCACTTTGCCTTTGGTGATCGTGGTGTTGACCGCTTTGACCTTCACACCAAAGAGCGCCTCGACGGCCTCCTTGATCTGCGGCTTGTTGCTATCGACCGCCACCTCAAAAACCACCGCGCCATTCTCGGACGACATGGTTGCTTTCTCGGTGATGATCGGCTTGCGGATCACATCGTAATGTTCTGCCTTGGCGCTCATTTCAAACGGGCCTCCAGTGCTTCGACGCCCGCCTTCGTGATCACCAGGGTGTCACGCTTGAGGATGTCATATACGTTTGCGCCCATTGTCGGCAGGATATCCAGACCGTCAATGTTGCGCGCGGCTTGGGCGAAGTTCTCGTCCACGGACGCCCCGTCGATGACCAGCGCGCGTTTCCAGCCCAGGTTTGCAACCTGTTTGGCCAGCGCCGCTGTTTTGCCTTCGGAGGAGGCCTCGTCGATGATCACGAGCTCGCCCGCTTTCATTTTCGCGGAAAGCGCGTGGCACAGGCCCAGCTTGCGGAACTTCTTGGTCAACTCGTGACCGTGGCTGCGCGGGGTCGGGCCCTTATAGATACCACCACCGCGGAAGATCGGCGCGTTGCGGGAGCCGTGGCGTGCGCCGCCGGTACCCTTCTGGCGATAGATCTTCTTGGTCGAGTAGCTGGTTTCCGAACGGGTCTTGACCTTATGCGTTCCCGCCTGCGCGTTGTTGCGCTGCCAGCGCACGACGCGGTGCAGGATGTCGGCCCGTGGCTCGAGACCAAAGAGCGCCTCGTCCAGATCGACCGACCCGGCCTTGCCGCCATCGAGTTTGATGACATCGAGTTTCATGCGTCACCTTCTTTCTTGTCTTCGGCATCGCCAGCATCATCAGCCTTGTCAGCCGCGATATCAGCTTCAGCAGCTTTCAACTGTTCGGCTTCCTGAGCGGCTTGCTCTTCGGCCAGACGCTTGGCTTCTGCTTCGGCCTCTGCGGCGGCTGCAGCAGCGGCCTCTTCAGCAGCTTTTGCAGCTTCTTCAGCAGCAGATTTCAGCGCCGCAGGCAGGATCGCGTTTTCTGGGAACGGCTTTTTCACCGCATCCTTGACTGTGACCCAGCCGCCTTTGGAGCCTGGAACGGCGCCTTTGACCATGATCAGGCCACGGTCTGCGTCCGTGCGGACAACCTGCAGGTTCTGGGTGGTGACACGCGCCGCCCCCATGTGACCGGCCATTTTCTTGCCTTTGAAAACCTTGCCTGGATCCTGACACTGGCCTGTGGAGCCGTGCGAGCGGTGCGAGATCGACACACCGTGCGACGCGCGCAGACCACCGAAGTTGTGGCGCTTCATCGCACCGGCAAACCCTTTACCGATGGAGGTGCCCGCCACATCGACGAACTGACCTTCAAAGTAATGGTTCGCGGTGATCTCTTCACCCACGCCAATCAGGTTCTCTTCGTCCACGCGGAACTCTGCAACCTTGCGCTTTGGTTCCACCTTCGCCGCAGCGAAGTGCCCGCGCATGGCCTGAGACGTCCGCTTGGCCTTAGCAGAACCGGCACCGAGTTGAACGGCCGAATAGCCGTCCTTGTCAGATGTCCGCTGCGCCACTACCTGCAGCTTGTCGAGTTGAAGCACGGTCACGGGGATCTGCTTGCCGTCTTCCATGAACAGCCGGGTCATCCCGACTTTTTTTGCAATAACGCCTGAGCGCAACATGATAATGTCCCTCCCTGGCTTACGATTGCAGCTTGATCTCGACGTCCACACCAGCGGCCAGGTCGAGCTTCATCAGCGCGTCCACGGTCTGGGGGGTCGGATCAACGATATCCAGCAGACGCTTGTGCGTGCGGATCTCGAACTGGTCACGGGATTTCTTGTCAACGTGGGGGCCACGCAGAACGGTGAACTTTTCAATCTTGTTCGGCAGCGGAATCGGGCCGCGAACAGATGCGCCGGTCCGCTTGGCGGTGTTGACGATCTCTTGTGTGGACGCGTCCAGCACACGATAGTCAAACGCCTTCAGGCGGATGCGGATGTTTTGGCTTTGGATGGCCATTTTTTCTTTTCCCTAACTGGGGTCTTGAACGGAGAGGAAGAGCAGCCTTATTGCCACCCTTCATCGCGTCTTTTTTGCGTATCGGAGCCTTGCTCCGAAATGGCTGGGGTGCCGAATATGACCCGGCACCCCGATTGTCTAGAGCAAGTTCGCTTACTCAGTGATCTTCGACACGACGCCGGCGCCGACGGTGCGGCCGCCTTCGCGGATCGCGAAGCGCAATCCGTTTTCCATCGCGATCGGCGCGATCAGCTCAACGCCAAAGCTCACGTTGTCGCCCGGCATCACCATCTCGGTACCCTCAGCCAGCTGAACCGTGCCGGTCACATCCGTCGTGCGGAAGTAGAACTGCGGGCGGTAGTTGGCAAAGAATGGCGTGTGACGGCCACCCTCTTCCTTGGTCAGGATGTAGGCTTCGGCTTCGAACTTGGTGTGAGGCGTCACCGAACCCGGCTTGCACAGAACCTGACCGCGCTCAACGCCGTCCCGGTCGATGCCGCGCAGCAGCGCGCCGATGTTGTCACCCGCTTCGCCGCGGTCCAGCAGCTTGCGGAACATCTCCACACCGGTGCAGGTGGTTTTCTGAGTGTCGCGGATGCCGACGATTTCGATCTCGTCGCCCACGTTGATCACGCCACGCTCGACACGGCCTGTCACAACGGTACCCCGACCGGAGATCGAGAACACGTCTTCCACAGGCATCAGGAACGGCTGGTCAATCGCACGCTCGGGCGTCGGGATCCACTCGTCGACGGCGGCCATCAGCTTCTTGATGGATTCTTCACCAATCTCAGGGTTGTTGCCTTCCATCGCCGCCAGCGCCGAGCCGGGGATCACGGGGATGTCGTCGCCAGGGTATTCGTAGGAGCTCAAGAGCTCGCGGATTTCCATTTCCACCAGTTCCAGCAGTTCGTCGTCGTCCACCTGGTCGACCTTGTTCATGTAGACAACCATCGTCGGGATGCCCACCTGGCGGCCGAGCAGGATGTGCTCGCGCGTTTGCGGCATCGGGCCGTCGGCGGCGTTCACCACCAGGATCGCGCCGTCCATCTGCGCCGCACCGGTGATCATGTTCTTGACGTAGTCCGCGTGGCCGGGGCAATCGACATGCGCGTAGTGGCGCGCGTCGGTTTCATATTCCACGTGGGCGGTGGAAATGGTGATGCCACGGGCTTTCTCTTCGGGCGCGCCGTCGATCTGGTCATAGGCCTGAAAATCGCCAAAATACTTCGTGATCGCCGCCGTCAACGTCGTCTTGCCGTGGTCAACGTGACCAATCGTGCCAATGTTTACGTGCGGTTTAGTACGTTCAAACTTTGCCTTTGCCATGGTGGCCTCCTTAGGTGTTCTTTCGGGCGGAAGGCCCGGATTTTATCGTGTGGCGGTCGGCCCGCCGGTCATTGGGTTTCGCCGCCCCCGAAAAAGGGGCAGCGGAATTTACGCGAATTTGGCCTGAATCTCGTCAGAGATATTCTGCGGCACGGGCTCATAGTGATCGAACTGCATGGTGAAGTTCGCACGCCCCGACGACATCGACCGCAAGGTGTTGATGTAGCCGAACATGTTGGCCAGCGGTACGAAGGCATCGATGGCAATCGCGTTACCGCGTGTGTCCTGACCCTGCACCTGACCGCGACGGGATGTGAGGTCCCCGATGATGCCACCGGTGTATTCCTCAGGCGTCACAACCTCGACCTTCATGATCGGCTCGAGCAGTTTCGCACCGGCTTTCTTCATACCTTCGCGCATGCCCATACGGGCCGCGATTTCAAAGGCCAGAACGCTGGAGTCCACATCGTGGAATTTACCGTCGATCAGAGCCACCTTGAAGTCGATCACGGGGAAGCCCGCCAGCGGGCCGCTGTCCATGACCGACTGGATGCCTTTTTCAACACCTGGGATGTATTCCTTTGGAACAGCACCACCGACGATGCGGCTCTCGAAGGAATAGCCTTCGCCCGGCTCTGTCGGCGAGATGATCATTTTCACCTCGGCGAACTGACCCGAACCACCCGACTGTTTCTTGTGCGTATAAGTGTGCTCGACCTCGTGACCAATGGTCTCGCGGTAGGCAACCTGCGGCGCACCGATGTTGGCCTCAACCTTGAATTCACGCTTCAGACGATCCACGAGGATGTCGAGGTGCAACTCGCCCATGCCCTTCATGATGGTCTGACCGGATTCTAGATCCGTTTCCACACGGAAAGACGGGTCTTCCGCGGCAAGACGTTGCAGACCTGTCGACATTTTCTCCTGGTCGGCCTTGGTTTTGGGCTCTACCGCGATCTCGATCACCGGATCGGGGAAGGTCATGGTTTCCAGAACGACCGGATCGTTGACCGCGCAAAGCGTGTCCCCGGTTGTGGTGTCTTTCAGACCGGCCAGCGCGATGATGTCACCCGCGAAGGCTTCGGTGATTTCCTCACGGTCGTTGGAGTGCATCATCATCATCCGACCCACGCGCTCTTTGCGCTCCTTGGTCGAGTTCAACAACGTGTCACCCTTGTTCAGCACACCCGAATAGATGCGTGTGAAGGTCAGCGTGCCGACGAAAGGGTCGTTCATGATCTTGAACGCCAGCGCCGAGAACGCCATGCTGTCGTCCGCGCGGCGGGCGATGTCACGGGTTTCTGTCTCGTCACCGGGTTTGAAGCCCATGTAGTCAACCACGTCCATCGGCGACGGCAGATAGTCGATCACAGCGTTGAGCAAAGGCTGAACACCTTTGTTTTTGAACGCGGAGCCGCAGAGAACGGGGATGAATTTGATCGCCAGCGTGCCTTCGCGGATCAGGCGGCGCAATGTCGGTACGTCGGGCTCTTCGCCTTCGAGGTACATCATCATCGCGTCGTCGTCCATTTCGACCGCGACTTCGATCATCTTGCCGCGCCATTCTTCGGCTTGCGCCTTCAGGCTGTCGCGAATGGGGCGTTTTTCCCAAGACGCACCAAGGTCCTCACCGGCCCAGACCCACTCTTCCATGGTGACCAGATCGATCATGCCTTCCAGCTCGTTCTCCGCCCCGATCGGAATCTGGATCGGGCAAGGGATCGCACCTGTGCGGTCCTGGATCATGTGAACGCAGTTGAAGAAATCCGCGCCGATCTTGTCCATTTTGTTGACGAAAACGATGCGCGGCACCTTGTAGCGGTCGGCCTGACGCCAAACCGTTTCGGTCTGTGGCTCAACACCGGCGTTGGCGTCCAGAACGGCAACCGCACCATCGAGAACTGCCAGCGAACGCTCGACTTCAATGGTGAAGTCCACGTGGCCGGGCGTGTCGATAATGTTCATGCGGTGCTTGGGCGTGTCCGCGGTGGAGCCGTCTTCGGTGCGCTCCCAGAACGTGGTGGTCGCAGCCGACGTGATGGTGATGCCGCGTTCCTGCTCCTGCTCCATCCAGTCCATGGTAGCCGCACCATCGTGCACCTCACCGATGTTGTGGGACTTGCCTGTATAATACAGGATGCGTTCCGAACAGGTTGTTTTACCGGCATCAATATGCGCCATGATGCCAAAGTTGCGGTAGCGGTCGAGCGGATAGTCGCGTGCCATGGGGCTGCTTCCTTGAGGTATCTAAAAACGGATCATCGCGCCCACAGGGGGCGCGACAGTGTTTACCAGCGGTAGTGGCTGAACGCTTTGTTGGCGTCGGCCATTTTATGGGTGTCTTCGCGCTTCTTCACGGCGGTGCCGCGGGATTGAACAGCGTCCAGAAGCTCGCCTGCCAGGCGCTCTTCCATGGTGTTCTCGTTGCGCGAACGGGCGGCTTTGATCAGCCAGCGGATGGCCAGAGCCTGACGGCGCTCGGGGCGCACTTCGACAGGCACCTGATACGTCGCACCACCAACCCGGCGGGAGCGAACCTCGACCGAGGGCTGGATGTTGTCGAGCGCTTCGTGGAAGACCTCGATGGGCGCACGTTTGATCTTGTCTTCAACGCGGGTGAGCGCGCTGTAAACGATGCGTTCTGCGACCGACTTCTTGCCGTCGATCATCAGGTTGTTCATGAATTTCGTCAGCACCAGATCACCATATTTGGCGTCTGGCAGGACTTCGCGTTTTTCGGCTGCGTGGCGACGGGACATTCTCTATTCCTCTTACTTCGGACGCTTCGCGCCGTACTTCGAACGACGTTGCTTACGGTCTTTGACGCCTTGGGTATCCAGAACACCACGCAGGATGTGGTAACGAACACCGGGAAGGTCTTTGACACGGCCGCCACGGATCAGAACCACGGAGTGTTCCTGAAGGTTGTGGCTTTCGCCCGGGATGTAGCTGATCACCTCAAAGCCATTGGTCAGACGGACCTTGGCCACTTTCCGCATCGCCGAGTTCGGCTTCTTTGGAGTGGTGGTATAAACACGCGTACAAACGCCACGCTTCTGCGGGCATTCCTGCAGGTGCATGGACTTTGAACGTTTAATTTTTGGCTGCCGCGGTTTGCGGATCAGCTGTTGGATCGTTGGCATTCCGGTTCTTTCCCCGTGTTGCTCACATATGTGTGCACGAGGACGACCCCCATGCGGTTTAACTCTCTCGCAGACGCGTCCGCCTACAATTTGAATGCGCCTATGGCGCAATCTCTAAACTGCGCCATGGGCGCTACGATTTACATGCGCCTATGGCGCAATGCGAAAAGACCGCCACGCTTCCGTACCGAGGAAACGACGCGGTGGGTTTACAGAGGATCGGGCCGATAGGGGGCCGGATCGTGACCACTTCAGTTCTGAATTCGGCGCGCAAGGTGGACCCCTGCCGTCGAGATAGCGGGCGTATAGAAGGAGTCGCGCATGGTGTCAACAGGCCCGCCCATCTTATCGAGCCGCTGCGACACCGATGCGTGGTACCAGGGATGGTGCAGGTTCACCTGGCAATTAGCCCCCCTTGAAATTGCGGACGCAAGCGACATCACCACGGTGGGCGGCGTGGTTATCCACGCATGAGCGCGCGTTCCCGGTAGAGGGTAAAAAGCCCGGTTGCGACGATAATGCCAGCCCCCAGAAGCGTCATCATCCCGGGCCATTCACCAAAGACCACCCATCCCAGCAGCAGCGCCCAGATCAGCCCCGTGTATCGAAAGGGTGCAATGAAGGAGACATCCCCTGCCCGCATTACTTGCACGCTGAAGAAGTAACCTCCGACGATGAAAAACGACGATGCCGCGATCAATCCACCAAGGCCCGATGTGATCGGCGCCCATTCAATGCTGAGCGATGCCAGCCCCGCGGCGATCAGAACGGTCAGGGACGCGGAGAAAGTGACCAGCAAGGAGGGTACTTGCGGCGAGATCCGTCGCGTGGAGAGATCACGCGCCGTCACACAAAGCACCGCGATCAACGCATAGAGCGACCATTGGGTGAAGCCCTCGAGGCCTGGCCGGACGATCAGCAACATGCCGCAAAAACCGATCAGGATGGCGGTCATACGGCGCCAGCCAATCGCCTCCCGAAAGATCAGCGCCGATCCCAGCGTCACTGTCAAAGGCAACACCTGGAGAATGGCCGTGATATTCGCCAAGGGCATGTTCAGCAGCGCGGTGACAAAGAAGTAAGCCGCGCCAACCTCCGAGAGCGACCGTAGGATGATCAAGGCCCAATCTCGGCGCGACGCCTTGACGCAGAACGCCCCGCGCGACCCTGCCAGAAAAGCGATCAGCAAGGTCGCCAGCACCCCCCTCAAGACCAGCAGCTGGAACAAGGGCAAAGCACCACCCGTCGCCTTGATCAGCGCGTCATTGACGGTGAAACAGGCCATGGATGCCATCATCAACATGGCCCCTGTCACATTCGGGGACCAGACGCCCGCGTTGGCCTGCCCATCCGTCACGATGATGCAACCCGCTCACGGTCAGGCATGAAATCCTCTGCGGTCAAAGCGATCTCCTAGTGGCCGGTAAAGACCAGCGTCTGAAGCGGCAAAAGCAGGGAGCGGATCCTGAGGCCAGCGGCGTGCACGACGCCAACCGTATCCACCACATGCATGAAGAGCCATTGCCCGAAGCCAAGCGAAGGGTCGTCCAGCAGATCGTGGTTGTAGGTATAGGCATTGGCAAGGCAGTTGCTGCCGGGGGGAATATCGTCAGTCTGTCCGGGATAGATCGGTTCCAGAAACGCAAGGATTGTACCCGGAGCGCTCTGCACCTGCACATCCGCCAGGCGGTCCGACGGGCGGATCTGGCCGGACGCGATGACATCCTGCACCTCGGTGATCACCATCGGGATGACGGTAAAGGGTTTCGACGCACACATGATTTCAGCCACGCCACCCTTTTTGACGACCTGCGCGGAGACCTGCGAGAAACCAGCCTGAAACCTGTTTCGCCCGGCATCCGACGGCACCAGAATGCCCGCGGGCCGCAAAATCGGATTGACGATATCACCCTTGCGCAGCGTCAGCTGCTCGATTGTGCCGTCCACACCCGCATAAACCGTGAGCTTTGCAATCTCGGTCTCAGCCTGGGTTAGTGCGGCCTCGGCACTGGCGAGCTGCGCCGGCAATTGTACATCGATCTGAACCTGAAGCGCGTCAAGACCGGCTTTTGCGGCATCCACTTCCCCCTGTCGCACAGCCAATTCGTTTTGCAGCACGGTGACGTCGCGCTCACTGACAGCGGTCGACCCGCGATCACGCAAGGCCACCTGCCGCTGAAAATCTTCCAACGTCTGTTGATAGGCAGCTTGCGCCTGCGCCACGATGGCATTGGCGGTACCACGCTCGGCCTCGACCACCTGCAGGGCCGCATTTACCTCTTCGATTTGCCGCCGCGCGGTTTCTGCTGCCGCTTCCTGACTGCTGCTGTCCAGCTTGAAGATCGGGTCGCCTGCTTTCACCTCTTCGTTGATCTCGACATAGACTTCTTCAACGCGCCCACCGCCCTCGGACAGGATGGTCAGCGTTCGGAAAAACGACGCCACATTGGAGGTCGACGGATGATAATAAAAGACGATGGTGATCAGCATCGTGGTGAGCATCGCACACATGGTGATGCCCCAGCGCAACTCGTACCAGACGGTGAAAAAATCGATCTCCACACCCCAGCGCTTGCCCTGAAAACGACGGCGCAGCAGATAATCGGGCAGAACCGTCAGCAATGAACAGAAAATAAGCTCAAACATATCTTACTTTTCCTTGCTGACCATGGCCTGAAGCGATTGCGCGATGGACGACAGGGGGGTGACGATGTCAGGTGGCCTGAAGGCTGCGAGAACCAGTGCTGCGACCCAGAAGATATTGTTGTGCGTAAAGAGCGCCAGCATCGCCAGAATACTGATCAACTGCAGCTGCGTCGCATTCCCCTTATGCGCCATTTGTTCCGGCAGCGCGTGCAACGTGAAGTAAGCGACGCCCACCAGCAGGATGATCCCCAAAACGAAGAAAACCATGACCGTAAAGAGGTAGTCGCTGCCGTCGGCGGTGGCAAAATAGTGCGGCAGATGATGCGGGGCTAATGGGTGCTGCGTGTCAGACATGAACGACCTTCTGGATCAATTTGAAACGACCTCTTGGGTCGTGTGCAATATCTCGGACGCTATCGTTGAAAAGCTGTCATAGCCACACATTTTGTGGGCGTCTTGAGATTGAAGCCATGAAAATCGTGCTTTGCCGGAGAGTTCGAGCCGCGATCTCCAGTGGACTGAACCTCCAAAAAAGAACCCCCGGCGAATTGCTCCGCCGGAGGTTTCATTTTGCTATCCACCGCTTTTAGTCGCGGCTGTCAGGATCCGGTGTGATGACCTGATCAAAGACATCACCGCCCACCATGTCGTCACCGGAAGGGGCTGCCAGGGCGGCAGCGGCTTCGGCTTCTTCACGGCGTGCTTCGATCACGACATTGTCGCGGTCTTGTGCCACGCGGCGCACCTTCATGGTCGCCCCGCCGGTGCCCGCCGGGATCAGACGGCCTACGATGACGTTCTCTTTCAGGCCGACCAGCTTGTCTTTCTTTCCTTGCACGGAGGCTTCGGTCAGAACACGTGTGGTCTCCTGGAAGGACGCCGCCGAGATGAAGCTGCGTGTCTGCAAGCTGGCCTTGGTGATGCCGAGCAGGATCGGTTCCCCCTGCGCCGGACGACCACCTTTGCTGAGCGCTTTCTCATTGGCGAGATCGAACTCCTGCTTGTCGACATGTTCGCCTTTCAAGAGCGTGGTATCGCCAGAATCCTGGATCTCCCACTTCTGCAGCATCTGGCGCACGATGACTTCGATGTGCTTGTCGTTGATCTTCACACCCTGCAGGCGGTAAACGTCCTGCACCTCGTCGATCATGTAATCCGCCAGCGCTTCGACACCCATAATCGCGAGGATGTCATGCGGCGCCGGATTACCGTCCATGATGTAATCGCCCTTCTGGACAAAATCACCTTCCGCAACCGGGATGTGCTTGCCCTTGGGCACCATGTATTCGACCTTGGTGTCCGGATCTTCAGCGGATTCAATCGCAATACGGCGTTTGTTCTTGTAGTCCTTGCCGTAGCGCACGTAGCCGTCGATTTCCGCGATGATGGCGTGATCCTTCGGGCGACGTGCCTCAAAGAGTTCGGCCACACGCGGCAGACCCCCGGTGATGTCCTTGGTCTTGGCACCTTCCCGCGGGATCCGCGCCACAACGTCACCGGCTTTGATCTCGGAGCCATCCTCGATGGAGAGAACCGCATCCACGGACATCGGATAAGTCACCGGGTTGCCCGCGTCATTGCGGACCGGTTCGCCATCAGCCCCGACCAGAATGATTTCAGGCTTGAGCTCGTTGCCTTTGGCCGCCGAGCGCCAGTCGATCACGATCTTCTGGGTCATGCCGGTCGCATCGTCGGTTTCGTCCTTGACCGCGATCCCGGACACCAGGTCCACGAATTTCGCTGTCCCGGATTTCTCCGCGATGATCGGCAGGGTGTAGGGGTCCCACTCAAAGAGTTTGTCGCCGCGCACCACGTCCTGAGCATCGGTGACGAAGAGCTTGGTACCGTATCCAACCTTGTGGCTGGCCCGTTCCTCGCCATTCTCGTCCTGAATGATCAGCTTCATGTTCCGGCCCATCACCATGGTCTCGCCCGAGGCGTTCTCCAGGGTCTGGGCGTTCTCGAACACGACCTTGCCGGTATGGCTGGCCTCGAGGAACGATTGCTGGCCACCCTGCGCAACACCGCCGATGTGGAACGTCCGCATCGTCAGCTGCGTACCCGGCTCACCGATGGACTGCGCGGCGATGATGCCGACCGCCTCACCGGTATTGACCATGGTGCCGCGCGCGAGATCACGCCCGTAGCACATGGCGCAAACGCCCTCTTCGGCCTCACAGGTCAGCGGGCTGCGGATGCGCGCCGAGGCAACGCCTGCCTCTTCAATGGAATCCGCCATGCGTTCATCGATCAGCGTGCCCGAGGCAACCATCACCTCATCCGTGCCCGGACGCATGATGTCTTCGGCCACAACGCGGCCCAGAATGCGCTCCGACAAGGAGGATACAACTTCACCGTCGTTCACCGCTGCAACAGCTGTGATCGACGTCTCCGTCCCGCAATCGAGCATGCGCACGATGCAGTCCTGCGCCACATCCACCAGACGGCGTGTTAGGTACCCGGAGTTCGCTGTTTTCAGAGCGGTGTCCGACAGACCTTTCCGCGCGCCGTGGGTGGAGTTGAAGTACTCAAGAACGGTCAGACCCTCCTTGAAGTTCGAGATGATCGGTGTCTCGATGATGTCGCCGTTCGGCTTGGCCATCAGGCCGCGCATCCCGCCGAGCTGTTTCATCTGCGTCACCGAACCCCGGGCACCGGAGTGGGCCATCATGTAGACCGAGTTGGGTTCTTTCTCGGCACCCGCATCGTCGCGCTGGCTGGCAGAGATCGAGCCCATCATCGCATCGGTGACCTTGTCGTTACACTTCGACCAGGCATCAACCACTTTGTTGTACTTCTCACCCTGCGTGATCAGACCGTCCATGTACTGCTGTTCGAAATCCTTCACCAGCTCACGCGTTTCCTGCACGATGGGCCATTTGGTATCGGGGATCAGCATGTCGTCCTTGCCGAAGGAAATCCCGGCCTTGAACGCCTCACGGAAGCCCATGGTCATTATCTGGTCACAGAAAATGACGGATTCCTTCTGACCGCAGTAGCGGTAGACGGTATCGATGACCTGCTGCACTTCTTTCTTGCGCAGCAGGCGGTTGACCAGCTCAAACGGCGCTTTGGCGTTCAACGGCAGCAGCGCGCCAAGGCGCACCCGGCCCGGCGTGGTTTCAAACCGTTGCATGACCTCCATGCCGTTCTCGTCGATCTGCGGAATACGCGCGGTGATCTTGGAATGCAGATGCACCATACCCGCGTCCAGCGCGTGCTGAACCTCCTCGACGGAGCCGAAGACCATGCCTTCGCCCGGCATACCCTCACGCTCCAGCGTGGTGTAGTAGAGGCCCAGGATCATATCCTGCGACGGCACGATGATCGGCGCACCGTTGGCGGGCGACAGAACGTTGTTGGTGGACATCATCAGAACACGCGCTTCCAGCTGGGCCTCAAGGCTCAGTGGGACGTGCACGGCCATCTGGTCACCGTCGAAGTCGGCGTTAAAGGCTGAACACACCAGCGGGTGCAGCTGAATGGCCTTGCCTTCGATCAGCACCGGCTCGAACGCCTGAATGCCCAGGCGGTGCAGCGTTGGCGCCCGGTTCAGCATGACAGGGTGTTCGCGGATCACCTCATCGAGGATGTCCCAGACCTCCGGACGCTCTTTCTCGACCAGCTTTTTCGCCTGCTTCACGGTGCTGGAAAGGCCCTTGGCCTCCAACCGCGAGTAGATGAAGGGCTTGAAGAGCTCCAAGGCCATCTTCTTGGGCAAGCCACACTGATGCAGCTTGAGCTCCGGCCCGGTCACGATGACCGACCGACCCGAGAAGTCGACGCGTTTCCCCAGAAGGTTCTGACGGAAGCGACCCTGCTTGCCTTTCAGCATGTCGCTGAGCGATTTCAGCGGACGCTTGTTGGCCCCCGTGATCACCCGACCACGACGGCCGTTGTCGAACAGAGCATCGACGGATTCCTGCAGCATCCGCTTTTCGTTACGGACGATGATGTCAGGTGCGCGCAGTTCGATCAGGCGTTTCAGACGGTTGTTCCGGTTGATCACCCGACGATAGAGATCGTTGAGGTCGGAGGTCGCAAAACGGCCACCATCCAGCGGCACCAGCGGGCGCAGCTCTGGCGGGATCACGGGGATCACGGTCAGCACCATCCACTCCGGGCGGTTGCCGGACTCGAGGAAGGATTCAACGACTTTCAGACGCTTGATGATCTTCTTGGGCTTCAGCTCGCCTGTCGCCTCTTTCAGATCAGCACGCAGCTGCTCTGCTTCGGCTTCCAGATCGATCGCCGCCAGCATTTCACGGATCGCCTCAGCGCCAATATTGGCGGTGAACGCGTCCATGCCATAGGCGTCCTGCGCGTCCATATACTCTTCTTCGGTCATCATCTGACCGTAGGTGAGGTCCGTCAGACCGGGTTCGATCACGACGTAGTTCTCGAAATAGAGCACCCGCTCCAGATCCCGCAGCGTCATGTCCAGCATGAGGCCTATCCGGGAGGGCAGTGACTTCAGGAACCAGATGTGCGCCACCGGCGAGGCCAGTTCGATATGGCCCATCCGCTCGCGGCGGACCTTTTGCAGCGTGACTTCCACACCGCATTTCTCGCAGACAACGCCGCGATACTTCATGCGCTTATATTTGCCGCAGAGGCACTCGTAGTCCTTGATCGGCCCAAAGATACGCGCGCAGAACAGGCCATCCCGCTCCGGCTTGAAGGTCCGGTAGTTGATGGTTTCCGGTTTCTTGATCTCCCCGAAGGACCAGCTCAGGATGCGCTCCGGCGAGGCCAGAGACACCTTGATCTCATCAAACACCTTGGGGGGTGTGAGCGGGTTAAACGGGTTGTTTGTCAGTTCCTGGTTCATTTTCAAATCCTTGAAAGGGGTGCGTTGAGAGCGAAGTAACGGGGATCAACCCGTCACTCATCCTCCTCCGCATCCAGGAGTTCCATGTTTAGGCCGAGGCCGCGGACTTCTTTGACCAGAACGTTGAAGCTTTCCGGTACGCCTGCTTCAAAGTTGTCCTCGCCCTTGACGATGCTTTCGTAGACTTTCGTCCGTCCAGCCACGTCGTCCGACTTCACGGTTAGCATCTCCTGCAGGGTGTAGGCGGCACCGTAGGCTTCCAGCGCCCAGACCTCCATCTCCCCGAACCGCTGCCCACCGAATTGCGCTTTACCGCCCAAAGGCTGCTGGGTGACCAGCGAGTATGGGCCGGTCGAGCGCGCGTGGATTTTGTCATCCACCAGGTGATGCAGTTTCAGCAGATACTTGACGCCGACGGTCACAGGGCGGGCAAACTGCTCACCTGTCCGACCGTCAAACAGCACCGACTGGCCCGAGCTGTCAAAGCCCGCGCGGGTCAGCGCGTCGTTCACGTCTGCCTCTTTCGCACCGTCAAAGACCGGCGTCGCAATCGGCACACCCCGTGTGACATTGCCCGCCGCTTCGATCAGCGTTTCCTCGTCGAGACCAACGATACCTTCGTCATAGACGTTCTCGCCATAGGCGTGGTGTAACGCATCGCGCACAGGCGTCAGATCGCCGGAGCGCCGGTATTCCTGCAACGCCTCGTCCACATTCAGACCCAGACCGCGCGCGGCCCAGCCCATGTGTGTCTCGAGGATCTGCCCGACGTTCATGCGCGAGGGCACGCCCAGCGGGTTCAGACAGAAGTCGACCGGGGTCCCATCCGCGAGGAATGGCATATCCTCCATCGGCACCACCTTGGAAATCACACCCTTGTTGCCATGACGTCCGGCCATCTTGTCGCCCGGTTGCAGCTTGCGCTTCACCGCGACGAAGACCTTGACCATCTTCATCACGCCCGGGGGCAGATCGTCGCCACGGCGGACCTTTTCGACCTTATCCTCGAAGCGCGCATCCAGCGCCCGTTTCTGGATCTCGTACTGCTCGTTCAGGGCTTCGACCACCTGCGCGTCAGCTTCGTCCTTGAGGGCCAGCTGCCACCACTGACCACGGGTCAGCATTTCCAGCAGTTCCTCATCGATCACGGCATTGGATTTGACCCCTTTGGGACCTTTCACAGCCACCTTGCCCATGATCATGGATTTCAGACGCGCGTAGATGTTGCGGTCGAGGATGGCGAGTTCGTCGTCGCGGTCACGCGCTAGACGTTCGACTTCTTCCCGCTCGATCTGCAGCGCACGCTCGTCTTTTTCCACCCCGTGGCGGTTGAAGACTCGCACTTCCACGACCGTGCCGAAGTCGCCCGGCTTGACGCGCAACGAGGTATCACGCACGTCGGAGGCTTTCTCACCGAAGATGGCGCGCAGCAGTTTCTCCTCCGGCGTCATCGGGCTTTCGCCTTTCGGGGTGATCTTGCCCACGAGGATATCGCCCGGCTCCACATCAGCACCGATGTAGACGATGCCCGCCTCGTCGAGGTTGCGCAGGGCTTCCTCGCCGACGTTCGGGATGTCGCGGGTGATCTCTTCCGGCCCAAGCTTGGTGTCACGCGCGGCGACTTCAAACTCCTCGATGTGGATCGAGGTAAAGACGTCGTCGCGGGCAATCCGCTCGGAGATCAGGATGGAGTCCTCATAGTTGTAGCCATTCCACGGCATGAAGGCGACGACGACGTTCTTGCCGAGCGCCAGTTCCCCCATATCCGTCGATGGGCCGTCAGCAACCACCTGACCTTTAATGACCGTGTCACCCACTTTTACCAGCGGACGCTGGTTGATGCAGGTGTTCTGGTTGCTGCGCTGGAACTTACGCATACGGTAGATGTCCACACCCGCGTCCCCCAGCTCCAGATCTTCGGTGGCCCGGATCACGATCCGCTGCGCATCGACCTGGTCGATGATGCCCGCGCGTTTCGCCATGATCGCCGCACCGGAATCGCGCGCCACAACCTCTTCGATGCCGGTCCCGACCAGCGGTGCCTCGGCCTGCAGAAGCGGGACCGCTTGACGTTGCATGTTCGAGCCCATCAGCGCGCGGTTGGCGTCGTCATTTTCCAGGAACGGAATGAGCGAGGCCGCAACCGACACCAGCTGTTTTGGCGAAACGTCAATCAGATCAACGCTTTCCGACGGCGACAAGGTATAGTCACCGGATTTCCGCGTGGACACCAGATCGTTCACGAACTTCATGCTGTCATCGAGGTTAGCGTTGGCCTGCGCCACGGTGTGACGCATTTCCTCGGTGGCGGACATATAGTGCACTTCGTCGGTGACCTTGCCGCCTTCAACCTTGCGATACGGCGTTTCGATGAAGCCGTATTTGTTTACACGGGCAAAGGTCGCCAGCGAGTTGATCAGACCGATGTTCGGGCCTTCCGGCGTTTCAATCGGGCACATCCGACCGTAGTGGGTCGGGTGTACGTCGCGAACCTCAAACCCGGCACGCTCACGGGTCAGACCCCCTGGCCCAAGTGCGGAGAGACGACGCTTGTGCGTGACTTCCGACAGCGGGTTGGTTTGGTCCATGAACTGGCTGAGCTGCGAGGAGCCGAAGAATTCACGCACAGCAGCTGCGGCCGGTTTTGCGTTGATCAGGTCCTGCGGCATCACCGTGTCAATCTCGACGGAAGACATCCGTTCCTTGATCGCGCGCTCCATGCGCAGCAGACCCACGCGGTACTGGTTTTCCATCAACTCACCAACGGACCGCACCCGGCGGTTACCAAGGTGGTCGATGTCATCGATATCACCGCGCCCATCGCGCAGATCCACCAGTGCCTTGATGCAAGCCACGATATCCTCGCGCCGCAGGGTCCGCTGGGTGTCTTCGGCATCCAAGGCCAGACGCATGTTCATTTTCACCCGACCAACGGCCGAGAGATCATAGCGTTCGCTATCAAAGAACAGCGTGTCAAAGAGCGCAGAGGCCGCTTCGACGGTGGGCGGCTCGCCCGGACGCATGACGCGGTAGATGTCCATGAGCGCGGTGTCGCGGTTCATGTTCTTGTCCTGCGCCATGGTGTTGCGCATGTATGGGCCGACATTCACGTTGTCGATGTCGAGCAGCGGGATCTCGGTGATCCCGGCATCGATCAGCTCTTTGGCCGTTCCGCCAATGAGCGTGCCGTCCTTGTCGTATTCCAAGGTCATTTCATCACCGGCTTCGACGTAGATCGCGCCGTTTTCTTCGTTGATGATGTCTTTGGCCACGAACTTGCCCGCGATGTGCTCATAGGGCAGCAGCAGTTCGGTCACCTTGCCGTCGTCGATCAATTGCTTGACCGCGCGTGGCGTGACTTTCTTGCCAGCTTCAAAGAGCACTTCGCCGGTTTTGGCGTCCACCAGATCATATGTCGGGCGGGTCCCGCGCACACGGTCCGGGAAGAACGGGGCGACCCAGCCTTTGTTCTTCTTCAACTTGTAGGTGACCGTGTTGTAATAGGCGTCCATGATCGCTTCCTGGTCGAGACCAAGCGCATAGAGCAGCGTTGTCACAGGCAGTTTCCGGCGGCGGTCGATCCGGGCAAAAACGATGTCTTTTGCGTCGAATTCGAAGTCCAGCCAGCTGCCGCGGTAGGGGATGATGCGGCAGGCAAAGAGGAGTTTACCGGAAGAATGCGTCTTGCCTTTGTCGTGATCAAAGAACACACCGGGGGAGCGGTGCATCTGGGACACGATCACGCGCTCGGTGCCGTTCACAACGAACGTCCCGTTGGGCGTCATCAGGGGCATATCGCCCATGAACACGTCCTGTTCCTTGATGTCTTTCACCGATTTGGCACCGGTATCTTCATCCACATCAAAGACGATAAGACGCAAGGTCACCTTGAGCGGCGCCGAGTAGGTCATGTCGCGTTGCTGACATTCCTCAACATCGTATTTCGGCTTTTCCAGCTCGTACTTCACGTACTCCAGAACGGAGGTTTCGTTGAAATCCTTCACCGGGAAGACGGACTGGAAAACGCCCGTGATGCCCTCACCATCGGTGGGGGTGTCGGCATCGCCGGAGTTCAGGAAGAGATCATAAGAAGATTTCTGGACCTCGATGAGGTTGGGCATATCCAAAACTTCACGGATTTTGCCATAATATTTACGTAGACGTTTCTGGCCAAGGAACGATTGAGCCATATCAGGTGTCACCTTTCAGAGTTCTCACCGGTCGAGGGAGCCGTCGGGCCACGGCACCTCGCCCATACGAGACGATACGCTTCGGTCTATTCGTGGTCACCGTCCCACCGGTGTCCTCCCGACCATTGAACCGCATCTTGGGAAAGGCCTCTGAGCCCAAAGGCCCTTGCCAAGACGGGTTAAGCTGGACCCGAAAATTCTCGGGCCCAGCTCATTTTTTGTACGGGGTGTCGGGGTTTGGCCCCCTCGCCGCACGCTAGTCGCGCGCGGCCCCCAGATCCGGCAACTTAGGCCAGCTCGACTTCCGCGCCAGCTGCTTCCAGCTTGGCTTTGACTTCTTCGGCTTCGGCTTTGTCGACGCCTTCTTTGATCTTGCCGCCCGCTTCCACGAGGTCCTTGGCTTCTTTCAGGCCAAGACCGGTGAGGCCGCGTACTTCTTTGATCACGTTGATTTTCGAGGCGCCTGCGTTTTTCAGGACAACGTCGAATTCCGACTTTTCTTCCTCAGCGGCACCAGCACCGTCTGCAGGACCAGCCATCATCACAGCACCACCAGCGGCGGGCTCGATGCCGTACTCGTCTTTGAGGATTGTTTTCAGTTCTTGTGCTTCAAGCAGGGTCAGACCAACGATCTCTTCTGCCAGTTTTTTCAGATCAGCCATGTTTAGCTCTTTCCGTTAACGATATGTGTGTTCCAACGTCGCGCTTAGGGCCCGACGCCAGTTTGACGATGTGCTTCAAGCAGCCGCCTTGTCCTCGATCGTGGACAAGATGGATGCAATATTGCTTGCAGGTGCGCCAATGGCCCCGGCGATGTTCGATGCAGGTGCGCCCAGCATGCCCGCGATGGTGGAGATAAGCTCCTCGCGCGATGGCATTTTGGACACGGCTTCGACACCGGCGACGTCCAACGCATTCTCACCCATGGCGCCACCGAGAATGACGAACTTGTCATTCCCCTTGGCGTAGTCCTGAGCCACCTTGGCCGCAGCCACAGGGTCCTCAGAATAGGTCAGAACGGTCATACCCGACAGAAGGTCAGCAATGCTTGCGCATGGCTTGCCCTCAAGGGCGATCTTGGCGAGCCTGTTTTTGGCAACACGCACAGACCCGCCCGCTTCGCGTGCTTTCGCGCGCAGGTCCTGCATTTCAGCAACTGTCAGACCGGCGTAGTGGCTTACCACAACGACGCCAGAGCTTTCAAAGATCTGGCCGAGTTCGTCGACCAGCTGTTCTTTTTGTGCTCTATCCACAGTTTCACTCCAAAATTGGGCAGGTTTCCCCACCCGGCTCAGTTTAGGAATGCGATGGTCTGCATCCCGTTTCGGGTCCAATTCAGGGTCCCGAGACCAAAACCGCCTTGATAGGCTGAATTTTCTCGTTTCCCATCTCAGGAAGGAATTATGTGAGCTACCTCACACCCTCCGTCTCGGACAGAAGCAAGGCCCGAAGGCCCTGCCTATCTGACGGGTCGCCCCGCCAAATTCTTATTCGGTGACCGCGTTGTCGACGGAAACCGAAACGCCAGGGCCCATGGTCGAGCTCAGCGCGATTTTCTTCATGTATGTGCCCTTAGAGCCCGTTGGCTTGGCCTTGGACACGGCACCGACAAAGGCGCGGATGTTTTCGACCAGCTTGGCTTCGTCAAAGCTGATTTTGCCAACACCTGCGTGCACAACGCCGCCTTTTTCCGCCTTGAACTGAACTTCGCCGCCTTTTGCTGCTTTCACAGCGGCTTCAACGTCCATGGTCACGGTGCCGACCTTGGGGTTCGGCATCAGGTTGCGGGGGCCAAGGACCTTACCCAGACGACCGACGATCGGCATCATGTCAGGGGTCGCAATGCAGCGATCAAACTCGATCTTGCCGCTTTGCACGGTTTCCATCAGGTCTTCGGCACCGACGATGTCTGCACCTGCCGCTGTGGCCTCATCGGCTTTCGGACCACGTGCAAAAACAGCGACGCGGACGGATTTGCCTGTGCCGTTGGGCAAGCCAACCACACCGCGGACCATCTGGTCGGCGTGGCGCGGGTCAACGCCCAGGTTCATGGCGATCTCGACGGTTTCGTCGAATTTCACCTTTGAATTGCCCTTGATCAGCGCAACCGCCTCTTCAACAGTCACATCATCTTTGCCAGCAAATGCTTCACGTGCGGCGCGGGTTCTTTTACCGAGTTTTGCCATCTTACTTCACCTCGATACCCATGGAGCGGGCGGAGCCCAGGATGATCTGCATCGCCGCTTCAATAGAATTGGCGTTGAGATCTTTCATTTTAGCTTCGGCGATTTCACGCACCTGCTTGGAGCTCACGGAGCCAACCATTTCGCGGCTGGGGTTGTTTGCACCGGATTTTACCTTGGCCGCCTTCTTCAGATAATAGGACGCAGGCGGCGTCTTGATATCCATGGTGAAGGATTTGTCCTGATAGTATGTGATCACGGTCGGGCATGGCGCGCCGGGCTCCATGTCTGCGGTCTTGGCGTTGAACGCCTTGCAGAATTCCATGATGTTGATGCCGCGCTGCCCCAGCGCCGGACCCACCGGTGGGGACGGGTTCGCCTGGCCCGCAGGCACCTGCAGCTTCATGCTGCCAACAAGTTTCTTGGCCATTGGCCTTCTCCTTTTCCAACCCCACCCCAGCGCGCCGGTTCGGGTTCATACGCAATCCCATGATCGCGATTGTTGTCGTGGTCCGGTCTGGATGCCGCGGCACCCTCGCCTCCCACGCTTTGAGCGCCGCACCTGCCATGCAGGGTGCAACGGCCACCTCAGGTCTGTTTGTTGACCTGCGTGTATTCCAGTTCGACCGGGGTCTCCCGGCCAAAGATCGACACCGTCACCTTCAGGCGTTGGTTTTCGTCATCCACTTCCTCGACCATGCCGTCGAAATCTTCAAACGGGCCGTCGGCCACTTTAACTTTTTCACCCACTTCAAAGTGAATGAGCGTCCGTGGGGCCTCTTCGCCTTCCTGAACGCGGTTCAGGATGGCGTTCACTTCGGCATCGCGCATCGGCATCGGGCGGCCTTGCGGGCCCAGAAAACCGGTAACCCGGTTGATGGAGTTGATCAGGTGGTACCCGCCGTCGGACATTTCCATGTGCACCAGAACGTACCCAGGCATGAACCGACGCTCGGTTGTCACCTTCTTGCCGCGGCGCACTTCGATCACTTCTTCGGTCGGCACCAGCACTTCGTCGATCTGATCTTCCAGGCCCTGTTCAGCCACGGATGTACGGATTTGTTCTGCGATCTTCTTTTCGAAGTTCGACAGCACACTCACCGAATACCACCGTTTTGCCATCTGATCTTAGGTCCCTGTCTCGTCCGACGCCTGCTCAACGCCGTAAATTTCACTATCTTTCAGACACTTAGCCCGCTGAGTTTAAACAAAAAATCGGCGCGCAACTCGAATCGCCGCACGCCCTGTTTCTGGTCAGGTGTGCGGCATACTCCGCACGGCCAAATGTTTCAAGGGGTTTGGTGCGTTTTTTGAACCGGTTCGTTCAGCCTCAGCCGAACATATTCAGAACCGCCTGAAGCCCGCCCCGGATGATGATATCAACAGTCGCAAAGAAAATCGCCGTGAGCGCCGCCAGGATAAACACCATCACGGTGGTCAACATCACCTCGCGCCGCGTCGGCCAAACAACTTTGGCGACTTCTGCTCGGACCTGCTGAATAAACTGGAGCGGGTTGGTCGTGGCCATGATCATCTTCCTGCACTATCGATGATGGCGACATAGCGAGGCCAGTGCCGGAATTCAAGGGCATGCATGCAGGCACGGAAGACGTGTTATGTGGTACCTTCATCGCGCAACCGGCTCAGGCGATCCGCCATGACCTCTGCATGCAATTTGTCGGCACGGGCAATCTGGCGCAGGTCTGGCGCGCGAAACCCATCTGTCCAGCGTCCCGGCAAGCGGTTCAGACAAGCATCCCACTTGCGCGCGGCGATCAGGCACCCCACGCGAAACCGCCTTGCAGGCCCGGGGCACCAACGCGCAAAAACCGCAAAGACTTCGAGAAGTCGGCGCCAAAATCGATCGCTACCCATTGTGAGATACCCACCCAGAAAGAGGACGGCACTCAACAATAGAGTGCCAAAAACAAGCACAGGCTGGAGCAACAACATCAGGATCAAGCTGGTCCATAGAACAGATTTTGTATTTGGCCGATATGCTCTGACGCGGCGCAGCAGCCGAAACAGAACAGGTCGTAGTACCGGCTTCCTGGTGGTGCGTGGCATTGCGGCTTTGACAGCGACAGGTTTCTCAGCATTGCGCCTCGCAGTCTCTGCCCGTGACTGTGTCGGCAACGTCTTCAGCCGGTTGAATTCCTTTGATGTGTTCTTTGGCACGACCTCGTCAGCCAGTAGTGCGCGAATGGCAACAATGTCCGCGTCAACGTCCTGTGTGTTTCCCATTTCTTCACCCAATCGTCTGGCCCCATCCCCAACACGGCATTTGTAAGGGATGAGTCGGGCGTTTCAGTGGCAGAAACATGGCGTAGATGTGGCGGAAAGGCTGGCAGGGGCTGAGGGACTCGAACCCACGACCCTCGGTTTTGGAGACCGATGCTCTACCAACTGAGCTAAACCCCTATGCCGGTTGCTGGCCTAGTCGGAAAAGCCGCAGGGTTCAAGAGGGATCGCGCCTCCGAGACCGAAAAAGAAAAGGCAACCTGACCTAAAGCGCTTCCAGCGCATCGATATCCGCCCCGGTGATCAGTGCCTCATGCGCCAGGATCTTTTCGATGGGCCAGTCCCACCAGGCGATCATCATCAACCGGGTGATTACATCGGGCGCAAAACGACGCCGAATGACCCGACCGGGATTGCCGACGACCACACTGTAATCCGGGACTGTCCCGCCGACAACGGCACCGGTCCCGATGATGACACCGGACCCGATTTGCGTCCCGGGCAGGATCCGCGCATCTGCGCCAATCCAGACGTCGTGACCGACAACCGTGTCGTTCCCTTTTGGCAGTGACGCCGGGTAGGCCATGAAACGGTCGGGATCATGAATGGCGAAAGGGAAGGTCGAAAACCCGCGCATATCATGGTTGGCGCTGTGGGTGATGAAACGCACCCCATGCGCAAACTGCCCGAACTTGCCGATGATGAGCCTGTCGCTGGACGGGGGAAACAGATAGGGCGCGATCCGCCCTGCCCAGCCCGCAGGGTCCGCCGGAGGATCAAAGTCATTGGCGTAAGTGTAATCGCCCACCTCGATCCGTGGGTGATCGATCACCGCTTTCAAAAACACGTTGTTGGGCAGCGCGGACCCATCTGGCAAAGTGACCGGGTGCACCGTGTCAGGGGATGGAAAAGTCATGAAGCTGTCTCCGCACAGATGCCTGATGGGGCCCTTGTACAGAAACAGCTGACAAAGAAAATGCGGCGTCCCAACCAAAAAGTTAATCAGGTGTGATCCTGTTCACTGACGTTGCGGCACCCGGCGCTTAATCAGGTGTCATGCCGCGCAATTTCGCGCCGCAAACCACCAAAGACCATTTTGATACGAGCCGGTTCAGATTTTCCGGCGATTGCAAGGAACGACGACATGCACATGAAATTCATCTCATTCATCGCGGGATCCGCCATCATCCTCGCCGGATGCGCCGGCCAGAACCATTACCCCCTGACCGGCAACGCCGCCTCGGTCGGCGATTCCGTCCAGTTCATGTCGGCGCCGCGCGTCGCTCGCTATTGAGGTGACGGGTCCCTTTTGCTGAACCTCTTAAGGACCCGGTGTTGCGCTTGACCTCGGAGGCCGCAGCACAAAAAAAGAGCCACCGGTCTGCTGGTGGCTCTTTTCTTTGATAGTCACGAGTTCAGCACGCGTCCGCATCGCGGCGCGTCAACGCTTACTCAGTGATCTTCGACACGACGCCGGCGCCGACGGTGCGGCCGCCTTCGCGGATCGCGAAGCGCAATCCGTTTTCCATCGCGATCGGCGCGATCAGCTCAACGCCAAAGCTCACGTTGTCGCCCGGCATCACCATCTCGGTACCCTCAGCCAGCTGAACCGTGCCGGTCACATCCGTCGTGCGGAAGTAGAACTGCGGGCGGTAGTTGGCAAAGAATGGCGTGTGACGGCCACCCTCTTCCTTGGTCAGGATGTAGGCTTCGGCTTCGAACTTGGTGTGAGGCGTCACCGAACCCGGCTTGCACAGAACCTGACCGCGCTCAACGCCGTCCCGGTCGATGCCGCGCAGCAGCGCGCCGATGTTGTCACCCGCTTCGCCGCGGTCCAGCAGCTTGCGGAACATCTCCACACCGGTGCAGGTGGTTTTCTGAGTGTCGCGGATGCCGACGATTTCGATCTCGTCGCCCACGTTGATCACGCCACGCTCGACACGGCCTGTCACAACGGTACCCCGACCGGAGATCGAGAACACGTCTTCCACAGGCATCAGGAACGGCTGGTCAATCGCACGCTCGGGCGTCGGGATCCACTCGTCGACGGCGGCCATCAGCTTCTTGATGGATTCTTCACCAATCTCAGGGTTGTTGCCTTCCATCGCCGCCAGCGCCGAGCCGGGGATCACGGGGATGTCGTCGCCAGGGTATTCGTAGGAGCTCAAGAGCTCGCGGATTTCCATTTCCACCAGTTCCAGCAGTTCGTCGTCGTCCACCTGGTCGACCTTGTTCATGTAGACAACCATCGTCGGGATGCCCACCTGGCGGCCGAGCAGGATGTGCTCGCGCGTTTGCGGCATCGGGCCGTCGGCGGCGTTCACCACCAGGATCGCGCCGTCCATCTGCGCCGCACCGGTGATCATGTTCTTGACGTAGTCCGCGTGGCCGGGGCAATCGACATGCGCGTAGTGGCGCGCGTCGGTTTCATATTCCACGTGGGCGGTGGAAATGGTGATGCCACGGGCTTTCTCTTCGGGCGCGCCGTCGATCTGGTCATAGGCCTGAAAATCGCCAAAATACTTCGTGATCGCCGCCGTCAACGTCGTCTTGCCGTGGTCAACGTGACCAATCGTGCCAATGTTTACGTGCGGTTTAGTACGTTCAAACTTTGCCTTTGCCATGGTGAGAGGCGCCCTTTTGCTTGCAAGGGGTCATAAGCGACCCGGTCTTTCATATGGCGCGCGATGTATTGTGATCAGCGCAGAAAATCAAGCACGACCTGCAATGGGCCGGTCATTCCGCCAGGGTGGCGTCAGATGGCAGGCTCTGTCCGTCTGCTGAGGCGTCACTCTGGGCCGCGCCGTCCAGCGCTGCATCCATGAACCAGCCTTCTTCGGCGTTCTTCTTAACGATGAAGTTTTCGATGGCCTGTGCGGCATTGCGCGACAGGTTGCGCAGCTGGGTCTCCTTGGTCTGGGTCCAGCCTGTGCCGATGATGCTGTCGCCATCAAGCGTTTCGAGCACGGTCAATTGCTCGGGTTCCTCGTTCAGCTTTTTACCCAGGGCGTCATCCCAGACCGTTACACGTAAGATCATGCCGGATTTCGGGGCCAGCACCACCGGCACGCCGGGTTTGGCCAGCACATAGCCCTCGACGCTCACGCCGAAATGATAGTCCTTGGAGCCGTCGTAGCGGTCAAACCGTTCCGCGATGGCAAGCTTGACGGCATCGGTCAGCTCTTCTTTGGTCACTTCGCGGCTGACGGTCGCCGTGGTCTCGACCTTCGGGGCGACAACGACATTGTGCCCGAGGCTGAAGTTGCCCAACGGTACAGGCGGTTCATTCAGATCTTTCGCGCCCGTGCAGGCCACCAGCCCGAATGCACCGGTAAGAACAATGATTTGCCTGAGCATACTGCACCTTTTCTTTTCTTGACCCTCTGCCTAGCCCAAGCGCCCCTGTCGCGCAATCCATCCTGCGTGTCATTGGTGGAAGCGCGCGCAGGTCGCACTAGATTATCGGTCAGCAAATGAGGGCCCTGATGACCCATAATCGCGCGATCATTGAACCAAACCTGCCGGTGCGCGTCGCTTTGGTACGCGAACCGCAAGGGGTGCTGCGCAGCTTTCAGTTGATGCGGGAAAACATCCTGAGCATCATCCCCGAGGTCGCGACGCAAGAACCCGTTGTTTCGGGCCGAACCGCCAGACGCTGGCACATGATCATGGACCCCACCGCCATCCGCCAGATGCTGTTGGATAGGGTGGAAGACTATCCCAAGTCGGTTGTGACCAAGAACCTTCTACGCCCGGCGGTGGGCGACTCGCTCATCATTGCGGAGGGCGCGCATTGGCGGTGGCAACGGCGCACCGCAGCACCCGCCTTTTCCCACCGGAATGTGCGCAACCTCGCACCGATCATGACCGCGGCCGCGGAACGCAGCGCCGACCGCATCGGACAAGCTGGTGCGCGGGCCGTCAATCTGCTGGACGAGATGACCACGGCAACATTTGATGTGATATCCGAGGTGACATTCAGCGGCGACGGCAGTTTCGATCAAGCGGCGGTGCACCGCGCGATTGATGCCTATATTGCCGAGGCCGGGCGGGTCTCCTTGCTGGACGTGCTGGGCGCCCCTGACTGGGTGCCCCGGCCCGGACGCATGGTCTCAACCGCCGCGATGAGTAATATGAAGGCGGATGCGAACAAGGCAATTGAGGCCCGCGCGGCCCGGGGCCCCGGCCCTATCCCGGACTTTCTGGACCTGTTGCTTGAGGGTCAGGACCCAAAAACCAAGCGCCGCATGACCATCGACGAACTTCGCGACAACCTGCTGACCTTCATTGTCGCGGGCCATGAGACAACGGCGCTGACCCTGGCGTGGTCGCTTTACCTTTGTGCCTTTGATCCATCTGTGCAGGAACGTGCCCGCGTCGAAGTGCACGATGTCCTGGGTAGTCGCGCCGCCACGGGGGACGACGTCGACAAGCTGGTATTTGTGCGTCAGATCATCGACGAGGCGCTGCGACTCTACCCGCCCGCCGGAATTGTGTCGCGCACAGCCCAGAAAGCCGATGATCTGGGCGGCGCGGATATTCAAGCGGGCGATACGGTGATGATCCCGATCTACGCCCTGGGACGGCACCAGAGGCTCTGGGACAACCCGGATCAGTTTGACCCTGACCGTTTCGCGGATCGCAAGTCGATTGATCGCTACGCCTATTTGCCGTTTGGCGATGGCCCCCGCATCTGCATCGGTGCGTCCTTTGCGTTGCAGGAAGCGGTGATCATTCTGGCGACCCTGCTGGGCCGTTTCAGGTTTTCGCCCGTAAAAGGGCGCGACCCCAAGCCGGTCATGATCCTGACTCTGCGCCCGGAAGGCGGTGTGTGGTTGATGGCGGAACCCGTCTGACGACCTGTTGGGGCGTCAGGTGAATTTATTGTCCCGCGGGAAACCGCGTGGGGCCATGCGGCCAGCACTGGCGCGTTTGCCGGTCCATTCCGCCAATTCCGTTTCGGTTCGCGTGCGCCCGGCAGGATCCAGCCAGCTCAGGCCGTCCGTACGGGTAAATGTGGTCGCATCACACAGCCCACCGTCCTTATATTTCTGCAATCGCACGCCCTTGCCCCGGCCCATTTCCGGCAGTTCATCAAGGTTGAAAACCAGTACCTTGCGGTTCTCACCGACCACCGCAATGCTATCGCCCTGAACCGGTTTGCACACCAGCGCGCGGGTGTCGCCGCGCACGTTCAGCACCTGTTTACCTGACCGTGTTTGCGCCACCACGTCATCTTCGGGCACAACAAAGCCATCCCCGGCATTTGACGCGACCAAAAGCTTGCGACCGGCCTGATGGGTCAGGATGGTGACAATCTCCGCTTCATTCGGCAGATCCACCATCAGCCGCAGCGGCTCCCCCATCCCGCGTCCGCCTGGCAAGTTGGCGGCGGACACCGTATAGAAACGGCCATTCGAGCCAAAGACCAACAGACGATCCGTGGTCTCGGCGTGGAAGATGAACCGCGGGCCGTCCCCGTCCTTGAATTTCAGCTCGCGCGTCAGATCGATATGGCCAGTCATCGCCCGGACCCAGCCCATTTGTGAGCAGACGACAGTGATCGGCTCGCGGTCGATCATGGCCTCAATCGGCACCTCTTCGATCACCGCCCCTTCGGCAAATGTGGTGCGCCGCGCGCCGCCCTCGTAATCCTTGCCGAACTGCTTTTTGGTCTCGCGCAGTTGTGCGGTGATGCTGTCCCACTGCAGCTGCGGGTTCTCAAGCAGATCCTCAAGTCCCGCGCGTTCCTCCATCAAGTCGGATTGCTCACGCAGCAATTCCATTTCCTCCAGGCGCCGCAAGGACCGCAACCGCATATTGAGGATGGCTTCGGCCTGCACCTCGCTCAGTTCGCCCTCGCCGTGCGGCGGTGAGACGTAATCCGCCTCGTCCATCGCCCGCACATGCGATTTTCCCCAATCCTCACGCATCAGCGCGGCCTTGGGGTCTTCGTCATAGCGAATGATATCGATCACCCGGTCGAGGTTCAGGAACGCAACGATGAAGCCTTCCAGCACTTCGAGCCGATGATCGATTTTCTCCAACCGGTGCGTCGACCGGCGGATCAGAACCTCCTGGCGGTGATCAAGGAAGGCGCGCAGTACCTCCTTCATCGAGCAGACCTTGGGCGTCAGCCCATCGATCAACACATTCATGTTCAGTGAAAACCGTACTTCCAGATCGCAATTGCGAAAGAGCATGCCCATCAGGACTTCTGGATCGACCGACCGTGAGCGCGGTTCGATGATCATCCGCACATCATCCGCAGATTCGTCGCGCACATCGCCAAGGATCGGGATTTTCTTGGTCTGGATCAGCTCGGCGATCTTTTCGATCAGCTTCGATTTCTGCACCTGATAGGGGATTTCCGTGACCACAATCTGCCATTGCCCACGCCCCAGGTCCTCGACCTCCCAGCGACACCGCAACCGGAACGACCCGCGCCCGGTCCGGTAGGCCGTGGCGATATTCTCAGGCGGTTCAACGATCACCCCGCCGGTCGGAAAATCCGGCCCGGGGACGTAGTTCAGCAGGGTATCATCGCGCGCATCCGGCGTTTTGATCAGGTGAATGCAGGCGTCACAGAGCTCCGCAATGTTATGGGGGGGAATGTTCGTGGCCATCCCCACCGCGATCCCACTGGAGCCATTGGCCAGCAGGTTTGGGAACTGCGCGGGCAGCACGGCGGGCTCGGTCAGCGTGCCATCATAGTTTTCCCGGAAATCGACGGCGTTCTCATTCAAACCTTCGAGCATGGCCTCGGCCACGGCGGTCATCCGCGCCTCGGTATAGCGGCTGGCGGCCGGGTTATCGCCGTCAATATTGCCGAAGTTACCCTGACCATCGACCAGCGGGTAGCGCACGTTGAAATCCTGCGCCAGCCGCGCCATCGCGTCATAGATCGCCGCATCCCCATGCGGGTGGTAGTTACCCATGACATCGCCGGAAATCTTGGCTGATTTCCGAAACCCACCGGTTGAGGTCAGCCGCAATTCACGCATGGCGTAGAGGATCCGGCGGTGCACCGGCTTCAGCCCGTCACGCGCATCTGGCAATGCCCGGTGCATGATCGTGCTGAGCGCATAAGTCAGATAACGCTCGCCCAATGCCCGACGCAAAGGTTCGGACAGGTCAGCGGGGGGCATGTCGGGAGTGTCTATATCGTCGGCCATCGGATGTTGTGTACCCCCCCGATACGCGCCGAACAAGCGCGATATGGCGTAAAACGCATCTCCTCGCCGTGGCACCGCCGCAACAGGTTCAAATTGACGATTGCAGAGCCAGTTTCCCACTCACGGAAACCAATTTGGATTGTTATGGACCCAAATGGCAGAGAAACGTGTTAGTCTGTCAGAAGTTTTACGAGGGTAATTAAATGAAGCGATTCATTCTGTTGAGTTTTGGTTTTATGGCATTGGCATTTTATGAACTAAGCGGCGGGGCCGATTTTGACCCGGTCGCGGCGCGCAACGCAGCCGTTATGGCGCGTACGGATGGCGCACTTCCCGCAGAACCCGTTGAGGTCGCGACGGCCGAGACCAATGCCCCCGAGGTGACGCGTATGTCGCTCAGCCTGACGTCTTTTGAGGATGTGCTGACCGAGAGAGACGTCCCCACACGCCCTGCGGCTGAAACGCCAGCCGCACCCGAGCCACAGGTGGCAGCACTGGAGACGCCGAACGTGATCGGCATCACGGCAGTGACCTTTGACGGTACGCCCGACGCGCAGGGTGTCGTGCCGAGCATCATTTTCCCCGGCACAAGCACGCAAGCCTCCTCTGCCGCTGTTTCCACCCCGCGCGACATCCGGTTTGTCTCGGCGGCGGTGGTGAACATGCGCGGCGGGCCGGGCACGGGCTTTGACGTGGTCACCAAGCTGAACCGCGACACACAGGTCGAAATCCTGCAGGATGACGGTACAGGATGGGTGAAACTGCGCCCGCTCACTGGTGGCCCCGAAGGCTGGATCGCCGACTATCTTCTGACCAACGGATAAGCTTGCGCCCTAGCGCTCAAGTTGCCATTCCTGAGGGTGGCAACAGCGGAGAAGCCCTTGGCACAAAAAACGATACTGATCACCGGCTGCTCATCCGGCATCGGGTATAGCTGCGCGATTGGCCTGAAAGCCCAGGGCTGGCGCGTTTTTGCAGCCTGCCGCAAGCAAGAAGATTGTGACAGGCTGAAAGCCGAGGGGTTCGAAAGCCCGCGGCTGGACTACACAGACAACGGAACAATCGACGCAGCCCTTGCAGAGGTGCTCGCGGCGACCGATGGCACGCTGGACGCGCTTTTTAACAATGGGGCTCATGGCACTCCCGGTGCCGTGGAAGATTTGCCAACAGACGCGCTGCGCGCCATTTTCGAGGCTAATTTCTTTGGCTGGCACCACCTGACCCGCGCGGTGATACCGGTCATGAGGGCGCAGGGGCACGGGCGCATCGTGCAATGCTCCTCCGTCCTTGGTTTCGTGACACTGCCATGGCGCGGTGCTTACAATGCGACCAAATTCGCGCTGGAAGGGCTCACCGACACGATGCGGATCGAAATGCGCGACACACCGATTGACGTCATCCTGATCGAGCCCGGCCCGGTCACGTCCAAAATTCGGCAAAACGCCATTCCACATTACGAACGCTGGGTGGATTGGCGCACCTCTGCGCGGCGCGCGCAGTATGAAACCGGACTGAACAAAAGGCTATACGAAGATCGCGGGCCCGACCCTTTTGAACTACCTGCAAATGCGGTTCTGGCCAAACTGATCCAGGCGTTGAATGCCGCGCACCCTCGCCCGCGCTATTACGTCACAACGCCAACCTACATCATGGGCACATTGCGCCGGATCTTGCCCACACGCGCGCTGGATTGGGTGCTGTCACGCGGCTGAATGACGCCCGTCACAAAAAACCGGTTCGCTTTTTCAGGATGTCCGCCTACATGTGCGGCTGTGGAAGAAAAGGAAAAATGCTGTGGGTGACCCCCTATTCGTGATCGCCGTTCTGGCCTGCCTTGCGGTTGTGGTTGTGTTGATGTTGGGCCTTGGGGGCTTTGCCAAAGGCGGTGCGTTCAACAAGAAAAACGCCAACAAGCTGATGCGCTACCGGATCGGGGCGCAGTTCATCGCCGTATGTCTGATCCTTGCCTATGTCTTTTTCCGCAGCCAAGGGGGCCAGTGAAATGGTTGTATTGAACAAGATTTACACCAAGACAGGCGATGCCGGTGAAACGGCGCTTGGCAACGGCGCACGCGTCGCCAAACACGCGTTGCGCGTCACCGCTTATGGCACGTCGGACGAGCTGAACTCCTTTGTTGGCGTTGCGCGGCTGGAAGCGACGGGTGAGGTCGATGGCGCGCTAAGCCGGATCCAGAATGACCTTTTTGATCTGGGCGCGGACCTCTGCCGCCCCGACATGGAACAGGACGCCGAAGCCGAATACCCGCCCCTGCGGATGATCGATGCGCAGGTGACGCGGCTGGAAAACGAGATTGACGCCATGAATGCCGAGCTTGATCCGCTGCGGAGTTTCATTCTGCCCGGTGGGTCCGCGCTGGCCGCGCATCTGCATGTTTGCCGCACGGTGTCGCGCCGGGCCGAAAGGCTTTGCGTGGAACTCGCGACGATGGAAGCGATCAACACCTCGGCCGTCAAATACCTCAATCGCCTCAGCGATTGGTTCTTCGTTGCCGCGCGCATGGCCAACAATGGCGGCAAGGACGATGTGTTGTGGGTGCCGGGCGCGAACCGCTGAAAGCGGCGCTGCCCCCGGTCGCGACGGCAGGCTTTTGAAAAAGAGAACCACCTATATTGCCACGGGGTGCCCCGGCGAACCGTTCGTGCGCGTGATTTGTCGCCCTTGCATTGCATCTCATCGGAAATTTTTGCTCCAAACCGGGAAATTCGTTAAAAACGCGGCGTTCCTGTGCGCGGGCGTGACGATTTTACACTGTTTCATGCAGCTAAGCTTGGTTAAACCACACCTCAGATAAAAATCTGGCTTGCGCATCGCGTGAGTCGCCATCCTAAGGAGAGAGACGCCAATGAAGGTTCTGGTACCTGTCAAACGCGTGATCGATTACAACGTGAAAGTGCGCGTCAAAGCGGACGGATCGGGTGTTGATCTTGCCAATGTGAAAATGTCGATGAACCCGTTTGACGAGATTTCCGTCGAACAGGCCATCCGCCTCAAAGAAGCAGGACAGGCCGACGAAGTGGTCGTGGTCTCCATCGGCGTGAAGCAAAGCCAGGAAACACTGCGCACAGCCCTGGCGATGGGCGCGGACCGGGCCATTCTGGTGGTCGCCGCGGATGACGTGCATCAGGACATTGAGCCGTTGAGCGTGGCCAAAATTCTCAAAGCCATTGTGGACGAAGAGCAGCCGGGCCTCGTGCTCTGCGGAAAGCAGGCGATCGACAACGATATGAATGCTACCGGTCAGATGCTGAGCGCTCTGATGGGCTGGAGCCAGGCAACCTTTGCTTCCGAAGTCGCGATTGAGGGCGAGCATGCGGTTGTCAGCCGCGAAGTGGACGGCGGCATGCAAACCATTAAGGTGACCATGCCAACCGTGATCACCGTTGATTTGCGCCTCAATGAGCCGCGTTATGCGTCGCTGCCGAACATCATGAAAGCCAAGAAAAAGCCACTGGATGAGAAATCCGCAGCGGATTACGGCGTTGATGTAGCCCCGCGCCTTGAAATCGTGAAAACAGTGGAGCCCGAAGCGCGCGCGGCAGGCATCAAGGTTGGCTCGGTTGAAGAACTGGTATCGAAACTCAAAGAAGCGGGGGCTGTGTAATGGCTGTTCTACTCCTTGCAGAAGTAACCGATGGCGAGCTGGCGATGGATGCCACGGCAAAAGCTGTGACCGCTGCCAAGATGCTGGGTGATGTGACCGTTCTGGCGGCTGGCGGATCTGCCGCCGCAGCTGGAGAGGCAGCATCCAAGATCGAGGGTGTAAGCAAAGTGCTGGTCGCCGAAGATGCAACGCTGGGTCACCGCCTTGCGGAATCCACGGCCGCATTGATCGTTTCGCTGTCAGGCGATTATGAGCACATTGTCGCCCCTGCGACCACCGACGCCAAAAACGTCATGCCGCGTGTGGCGGCATTGCTGGATGTCATGGTGATTTCAGACGCCTCCGGTGTTGTCGATGGCAACACATTCGAGCGCCCGATCTATGCCGGCAATGCGGTTCAAACCGTGAAATCCGCAGACGCCAAGAAGGTCGTGACCTTCCGGACATCGACCTTTGACGCTGCGGGTGAAGGCGGATCGGCTGCCGTTGAAGCGGTCTCGGCTGCCGACAACCCTGGCCTCAGCGAATGGGTTGAGGACAAGGTGGCTGCAAGTGATCGCCCTGAACTGACCTCGGCTGGCGTCGTTGTTTCCGGTGGCCGCGGTGTGGGCTCCGAAGATGACTTTGCCCTGATCGAAAAGCTGGCTGACAAGCTGGGCGCCGCTGTGGGTGCATCCCGCGCCGCGGTAGACTCAGGCTATGCCCCCAACGATTGGCAGGTTGGTCAGACCGGTAAAGTGGTTGCACCCGATCTTTATGTAGCGGTTGGCATCTCGGGCGCCATCCAGCACCTGGCTGGCATGAAGGATTCCAAGATCATCGTGGCCATCAACAAGGACGAAGAGGCACCTATCTTCCAGGTCGCCGATTATGGTCTTGTGGCGGATCTCTTTTCTGCGGTTCCAGAGCTGATCGAAAAGCTCTGATCCCTCGAACATGCTTTTAACAACCAAGGCCGCGCTTTTTTTTGCGCGGCCTTTTCGTTAAATCATATCGTGCAGCACTTCTCCCAGTTGACGGGCAACCTCGCCGTGCGCTTTGGGGCCCAGCATTTCCGCCGCTGCCATGGCTTCCATTTGGCTGAACACCATACCGTCGGTGCCTGCAGCCAAGGCCTCAGGCGTCACAACAACTTCAACGAAGCTGTTGGCCCAGGGCTTCAACTCATCCAGCATTTGCCGGGTCACAAAGAGCGGCGTCTTGGCCTTCGCCGGATCCAGCCCGATCGGTTCTTCGCTTAACGGCGCGTGATCGGCAAACCAAACCAATACCGTTTTGCCGGAAATACGCTTGAGCAAGAGCTGCATGCGGGCCAACCACGCCTTTTGCAGCTCACCGCGCACAACGGCAAAGCGATCTTTGGAAACCTGATAGAGGCAGCTCAGCATGTGTTTGGTAAAATGAAACTCTGCAAAATCGACCTCCGGATACACGGCGGACAAGAGCGGCGAAGCCGTCACAAACCGGTCGTTGCGACGCGGATGTACCGTGTAAAATCGGTTTGAAAGATTCTGCGCGCCGATAACCTGAACGACCGTTGCAACGGACCCGTTGCACGCATCACCGATCAAGGCGTCATTTACGAGCACATCAACACCCGCGTTCGAGACACCGAAATTGACGCAATTCACACCCAAATCGCTTTCCACAAGCGCCGGAAACGGGCTCTTGATAAATTTTCCATATGTTGCAGTGCCACCAAGGAACGCGACATAGGGCGCGTCCAGCCGTCGTTGTGGCCCTCTAAACAACAATTTCGAATTGCCATAACGACATGGCGCATAGTCGAGAGCCCCCGCCCCCAGAACGTCATAGGTCATAAAACCCACCTCTTTTGAATCACCCAATACGCAATGTGCACACCGAACCCTTAGATTCTGTTAAACGGCGAATTTGCCCCGTATTTTAAGCAGCATGCGGCCTTGCGGCTCACCGAGCAGGCACCGTAGAGTGCAGGAAATCTAGAAGGGGCGTCCGATGGACATCAAAGCGATCGGAATTGTGGGTGCGGGTCAGATGGGCAACGGCATTGCCCACGTCATGGCGCTCGCCGGATATGATATTCTGCTGAATGACATCAGCCAGGACGCTCTGGATGCCGCGATGGCCTTGATGACCAAGAATATGGAGCGGCAGGTATCGCGGGGCAAAATAACCGGGGAGGACCAGGCTCAGGCCCTCGCGCGGATCAAGACCACTCAGACCCTGACGGAGCTGGGACAGACGGACCTGATCATCGAGGCGGCGACAGAGCGCGAAGCCGTAAAACAGGCGATCTTCGAAGATCTTGTCCCACATTTGCAGCCGCACACGATTTTGACCTCCAATACATCTTCCATTTCGATCACGCGACTGGCCAGCCGCACCGACCGGCCAGAGAAATTCATGGGCTTTCATTTCATGAACCCTGTGCCCGTGATGCAATTGGTTGAGCTCATTCGCGGCATCGCCACGGATGAGCCAACCTTTACCGCCTGCAAGGAAGTGGTTGATCGGCTGGGAAAGACAGCCGCTTCGGCAGAGGACTTTCCCGCATTTATCGTCAATCGGATTCTGATGCCGATGATCAACGAGGCCGTATATACGCTCTACGAGGGCGTCGGCAGCGTTCAGTCCATCGACAGCTCAATGAAACTGGGCGCGAACCATCCGATGGGACCGCTGGAGCTTGCTGACTTTATTGGCCTGGATACATGTCTTGCGATCATGAATGTGCTGCACGATGGGTTGGCGGATACCAAGTATCGCCCTTGCCCCCTGTTGACCAAATATGTGGAAGCAGGCTGGCTTGGGCGCAAGACTCAGCGTGGTTTCTACGATTACCGTGGCGAAACGCCTACACCAACGCGCTGAACGCAGCGACGGTCGACCATGCGGCCACAGTGTTCGATATTGATTTGGCTTAGCCTTCCAAAGAAAGCGTGTGGTCCCGCAACCAGGCCATGAACCCGCGCGGGTCATCGTCCCATTTGCTCAAGTCCTCATGGGATAACGGGTGTCCCACAATTGGAGCCTGCGGTTTGTTGAGCGAATGCACGATTTCATGCAGCAAGAGCCCCTGCCGCAGCATTGGAGACACCTTGTTGGCAATTTGATAGGCACGCGAGTTCTGCCCCAGAAATTTGATCGGCACGACTGTCGCGCCCGACCGCCGGATCAGCTTTGCGGTAAAGACGTTCCACTCACCCTCGACCGCGGGCCCGAAATAGGTTTCGGACGCGGCAACACCGCCTGACGGGAAGAGCGCAACAACACCGCCCTCTTTCAAATGCGTCATCGCTTTGGCGCGCATTTCGACGCCTTTGCGTTGCGCGTCAGGATCATGCGGAAACGGTACCGGGATCATATAGGACCCGGCGACCTCATCGATCACTGTCAATAACGAGCGGGTCAGGATCCGATAATCCGGGCGCACGCGGCCAATCAGATCGGCAAAGATCATGCCGTCCACCATGCCATGAGGATGGTTTGAAACGACAATCACCGGCCCCGTTTTCGGGATCCTGTCCAACTGCACTTGCGGTGTGAGCAGATCGATCCCCATCACATCCAGCGCCGCGCGCCAGAATGCCTGACCCTTTGGCGCGCCCCGCCGTTCAAATTTCTTGACCAGCCGCAGAATGGTGAGCTTGCCCGTGAAAGCCTCGATTACCCTGATAACGGTCGATTTCCAGGGATCCTCGAAGGTCGACGCATAGGACAGGCTTCTGCGGTCATATTGATTAAAATTGACCGGATCAGCCTCACCTGTGGCTATGTTGACGTCTTGTGTGCTCTCTACCAAGACCCGTTACCTTGTTTCATGCGCTGAACGCCGATGTGTTACGTCACTGACCTTCGCCAAACTTTTCTGCCACAAGCGTTCTCAGCGCAGCTGCCAACGCATCGGCGTCTGGACCGGAGGTCGTCACGTCAATAATGCTTCCCTTGGACGCTGCCAACATCAAAAGTCCCATAATACTGTCACCTGATGCAGTCATGCCATCCTTGGAAATCTCGGCGCTCGCGTCAAATCCTTCGACAACTTCCACCAATTTCGCGGATGCGCGGGCGTGAAGACCCTTTTCGTTTACGATTTCTAGCGTGCAGTCGGTCATAGTCTCGTTTAGCTTTCCTGATCGGCGCTGATATTCTGGCTGTCGATGTACTTCTTACCGGCTTCGAGAGCCAGCCGCACCGCGTCTGATACGGTTTTCTGACGACTCTTTGCCAGTTTAATCAACATCGGCAAATTGGCCCCATAAAGAATGCGCCGATCACCTGGCTGGCATGCTAGAAGGCTCAGATTCGAGGGCGAGCCGCCATAGAGGTCGGTGACAACAACCACGCCACCGCCCTGATCCACAGCATCCGCCGCGCTGCAAATCTCACGCTCTTTGGAGGATCGATCGTGATCTGCTTCGATGGAAATCGCCCTGATCCCGATTTGGCGACCAACGACGTGTTCAACTGCTGCTAGATATTCTTTTGCCAAACCGCCATGTGCAACAATCACGATACCGATCACGGCTTATGCCTCTTCTTTCTTACGCAGGTCCAACTCGCGGTGTCTTATAGACACCTGCCAGCCAGCCTCCGCAAGCTGCAAAGCATGCCTTTCCGCCATAACCACCGAGCGATGCTGGCCGCCAGTACACCCAAAGGCGATTGACAGGTAAGATTTTCCCTCCTCGCGATAAGCAGGCAAAAGCAACAGGCTCAGGTCCAGCACTTTTTCGGCGAATGCGCCGAATCTCGGATCCGCCGTAACATGCGCCTCAACTGCTTCTTGCGTCCCGTTCAATGCGCGCAGCTCAGGGACCCAATAGGGATTTGTCAGAAACCTGCAGTCAAACACTGTATCCACACTGCGCGGCAAGCCACGCTTGTAGGAAAATGACTGTACAGAGACCGTCAACTTGCGTTGCCCGCCCGGCGCAAACCAATGCTCCACCTCGGCGCGCAATTGATGGACGTTCAGGTCACTCGTATCGATCAATATATCTGCCCGCGCCCGCAAGGGGGCAAGTATCTCCAGTTCTCGCATGATGCCTTCCGACGGGCGGTCATCTGGCGCAAGCGGGTGTCGACGCCGCGTTTCCGAAAATCTGCGCAGCAAAACATCCGTCGTGCAATCCAGATACAAAAGTTCGGGCGCAAGCCCTGGAACACCAGTCAGCCGCCCCAGCAAATCGATGATTGTATTGGTAGAAAAATCTCGGTTACGTGGATCAATGCCCAGCGCAAGCGGGCGCTCCTGATGCGCCCCTTCGACCAGATGCGACAAAAGCCGCAGCGGCAGGTTATCCACCGTCTCGAAACCGGCATCCTCAAGGACGTTGAGTGCACTGGACCTCCCGGCGCCCGATGGGCCGGAGACAAAAACAATTCTGCGCGCTGTTGGTTCGCTATCGGCCATTACGGATCTCTTCGCCCGCCCTTTAAGTATTGCAAAATCGCCGCAGGGAAATGGGGGCTGTCTACTTTGTGAAGACAGGGCACTTCGACACCCGCCAAAGTGATCATATGTCTGCTGGGCAGACGCTGCATTTCCTCCCGATCCATATCGACAGCGACGGTCACGGGCACGTTTGTTACGTTCGCGACCTTGAGCAGCCCGACACCCCGCGCCTCGATCAAGCCCTTGATTGTCGGTGGCGGTGACGCAAGCAAAGTGCCGCTTTGCATTGTCAGGACAGTCTGATCATCGGCGACCAACGCGGCACCATATGCCATCATTTGGAGCGCCAAGCTGGATTTGCCGGACCCCGCAGCGCCCAGGATCAGCGCGGCCCGACCGTCATACGCGACGCAGGTTGCGTGAATTGTTATGGCTGCGTCTTCTTTGTAGGGCGTCGACAGACCAGCCTCCATCGGTCAGATCGGGAGCCCCACAACAAACCGCGCACCCAAGGGATCAGAGGTGATATCGGCCTCGGTCGGGCGGATGTTCTCTGCCCAGATCACCCCGCCATGCGCTTCGACAATCTGCTTGGAGATCGCGAGACCAAGGCCCGAATTGTTCCCGAAATGCTCATCCGGGCGCTGTGAATAGAAGCGTTTGAAAATCTTCGCCAAGGCTTGGTCTGGAATGCCCGGCCCGGTGTCTTCGACAACAATCAATACGCGATTTTCCTTGGTGCGCGCCCAAATCCGTATTGCGTCTCCATCCTCGCAGAAGGAAATCGCATTTGTGATCAGGTTGACAAACACCTGTGCCAGGCGCGCTTCCAAACCATGCACCATGATCGATGTGTTGGGGAAATCAGTGATGAAATCGATGCCCTTTGACCGTGCGTCTTCGCCAAGATACTGACCCAGGTTTGACAGGGTCGTCACAACGTCAAATGCCTCTTCTTCTTCTTTGACCAGCTCACTGTCGAGCCTTGAAGCATTGGAGATATCACTGACCAAACGGTCCAGCCTGCGCACATCGTGGTCGATTACATCCAGCAGCTTTTCGCGCTGATCATCCCGTTTGACCATTCGAAGCGTGCCAACCGCGGATCGCAAGGAGGCCAGTGGGTTTTTGATTTCATGCGCTACGTCCGCTGCAAACTGCTCGTTGCCATCGATCCGGTTGTAGAGCGCCGAAATCATGCCGCGCAACGCCCCGCTCAGACGGCCGATCTCATCGGGACGCGCAGTCAGGTCGGGAATACGGATACGACCGGGGTTCATCTTACGAGCGTTCTTGTCGCGTCCCAACTCGGCCGCCGCGGCCAGATCAGAGAGCGGATTGGCAATCGTCGAGGCCAGTACCAAACTCAACCCGACAGAAACCACCGTTGCGATGAGAAACATCTGAAGCACGCTTTCAAGCTCGCCCCGCACAAGGTTGTCAATCTCACCCGCCGCCGTGGCAACAGCCACAGCGCCAATGGCTCGGTCATCCTGCAGGATCGGTGTCACAACGGTGAAGAGCTTGCCGCCTGCGACATCCAGTTCGTTCCGGATTTGTGTGCCATTGACCATGCTGTCAACGATCCAGGGCTTCAGTTTGTCGGTGAGAGGGGTTTGGTCTGCCACAGTAGGCTCAGAAAACGGGCCTGAAATTGTTGACCACAGCCAACCCAGGCCATCGGTCAGATAGGTTCGCGTGCTGGCACCACCGGCGATTGTACCAGCCGTCAGCCTGCCTTCTGTATTTGCCACCAGTGTTTCCGATTGATCAAAAACGAAAACTTCGACACCACCCCGCAAATCTAGGCGATCCAGTGTGGCCAAAACGTCAACGCCATCGCCCGTGGCAAGATTGACCGGGGCGCCCGCAGGCAATTTGGCTTCGATGACGTCAGCGATCAGCTCGGCTTCAGATACAAGCGATGCCGCGCGCTGCAAGGCCAGGCTATCGCGAGAGGAACTGAGATAGGTGAACCCGGCGAACAGGAAAATCAGCGCAATCAGGTTCAAAGTAATGATTTTACGCGTCAGCGGTGACGCGCGCAGAGACAAAAGACCGCGACGCTCGCGGGTGGCGCGCATCTCGGTTTCGGTCGCATTTTCAGGTGCCACCCAGTCTTCACCCAGGACAACATCGCCGTCCCGGGAAGGAGGTGGGGTCAGATCCCGCACAAAGTTCCTCTCGGCCAGAGCCATCTCTCCGGTTATTCTTCGTTATATCTGTAACCGATACCGTAGAGGGTCTCAATCGCGGAAAACTCATCATCAGCGGTACGCATCTTCTTGCGCAAACGCTTGATATGGCTGTCGATGGTGCGGTCATCGACATAGACCTGATCATCATAGGCCACGTCCATCAACTGGTCGCGTGACTTAACAAAACCGGGCCGTTGCGCGAGCGCCTGCAGCAGCAGAAATTCGGTAACCGTCAGCGACACATCCCTGCCCTTCCAGCTCACGGCATGGCGCAACGGATCCATTCGCAAATCGCCGCGTTCCATCACCTTTGTCTCTTCGCTGTCCGCAACCACATCGCCCGCAACCGCATCCTGACGGCGCAACAGGGCTCGGATACGTTCCACCAGCAACCGCTGCGAAAAGGGTTTCTTGACGTAATCATCGGCGCCCATGCGCAACCCCAGAACCTCATCGATCTCGTCGTCTTTCGAGGTCAGGAAGATCACCGGCATCGCGGTTTTCTGACGCAGGCGCTGCAGCAGGTCCATCCCATCCATGCGCGGCATCTTGATATCGAGCACTGCCATGTCCGGCAGTTTCTTGTTGAACGCATCCAGCGCAGCCTGCCCGTCATTGTAAGTTTCGACCTCAAAACCTTCGGCTTCGAGTGTCATGGATACAGACGTCAGGATATTCCTGTCGTCGTCCACCAATGCAATCTTAGACATTACCCGTTTCCTTGTACTGCTCGTTTATTAGATTTTTTTGGGCAATTGATCATTTTTTCGCCCTCCGAATCAATCCTTAAGTGCGAATCAGCACGGCACTCCGCGGTATTTGCATCATAATTTGATTACTAATGGCTAAATTGCCGCACATTCCTGCTGTCGTCATGACGCAGTCCTGACAGGAAAACAGGGGGTCTGAGACCGCCCTGAGACAAAGTTTGCTATGGTGGCGCTAACTGCATCAAAGCGTCCTGTTCAACAACAAAAACGTCATGTTAAGAGGCCTCTGCGCCTATGGCGAAAGCGCTGAAAAGGAGAACGACGGATGACACATGGACGGGTAAACCCGGACTTCACGCTCGAAGATCAAGGGATCAAAGGGGCGGGAACCGTCTATTACAATCTGATCGAACCCGATTTGATCCAATACGCCCTCAAGCGCGGCGAAGGTGCTTTGGGCAAGGGCGGTGCATTTCTGGTGACCACCGGTAAATTCACCGGCCGCTCGCCAAAAGACAAACATGTGGTGAAAACAGACAGCGTTGCCGACACGATCTGGTGGGAAAACAACGCGGCCATGAGCCCGGAGGGGTTTGATGCGCTGCATGCCGATATGCTGGCGCATATGGAAGGGCGCGACTACTTCGTGCAGGATCTGACCGGCGGCGCCGATCCCAAACATGCGATCAACGTGCGCATGGTCACGGAACTGGCGTGGCACGGTCTCTTCATCCGCCATATGCTGCGTCGTCCGGATCGCGAAGACCTGGATGACTTCATCGCCGATTTCACCGTGATCAACTGCCCCAGCTTTCAGGCGGATCCGGCGAAACACAACTGCCGCTCTGAGACCGTGATTGCCATGAACTTCGACAAGAAGCTTATTTTGATCGGCGGCACGGAATACGCGGGCGAAAACAAGAAGTCAGTATTTACCCTGCTGAACTACCTGCTGCCCGAAAAAGGCGTGATGCCGATGCACTGTTCGGCCAACCACGCGATGGGCAACCCGGTGGATACGGCTGTTTTCTTTGGCCTGTCGGGCACCGGCAAGACAACCCTCTCCGCGGATCCCGCTCGCATGCTGATCGGCGATGACGAACACGGTTGGTCGGATACCGGCACCTTCAACTTCGAAGGCGGTTGCTATGCCAAGACCATCAGCCTGAGTGCGGATGCCGAGCCAGAGATTTACGCGACCACCGAAAAATTCGGCACCGTGATCGAAAACATGATCTACGACGAGGAAACCAAGGATCTGGATTTCGAAGACGATAGCCTGACCGCGAACATGCGCTGCGCCTACCCGCTGCACTATATCTCCAATGCCTCCGCCTCGGCGCGCGGCGGGCACCCCAAGAACATCATCATGCTGACCTGCGACGCCTTCGGTGTCCTGCCGCCCATCTCGCGGCTAACCCCGGCGCAGGCGATGTACCACTTCCTGTCGGGCTTTACGTCCAAGGTCGCGGGCACCGAACGGGGAGTGACCGAGCCGGAGCCGACGTTTTCCACCTGTTTCGGCGCGCCGTTCATGCCCCGCCGCCCGGAAGTTTACGGCAATCTGCTGCGTGAAAAGATCGCCACCCATGGGGCAACCTGCTGGCTGGTGAACACCGGGTGGACCGGCGGCGCTTATGGGACCGGCAGCCGGATGCCGATCAAGGCGACACGTGGCTTGCTCACGGCGGCGCTGGACGGATCATTGGCCGATGCGGCGTTCCGCAAGGATCCGAATTTCGGGTTTGACGTGCCGGTGGACGTGAAAGGGGTACCGAATATTCTACTCGACCCGCGTCGCACCTGGGACGATGCAGAGAGCTATGATCGTCAGGCGGCCAAGCTGGTCAAAATGTTCTCCGACAATTTTGAACAATACCTGCCCTTCATTGACGACGATGTAAAAGCAGCGGCGATCAGTTGATCACCGCTGCAAAATGGCTTGGCGCATTTGAAGGCATCAGGCCGCCTTGCGACGACGCTCTGGTACCTCGACAACGTCCACCACAGGCACTTCCAGCATGTAGCGGGCGTCCTCGTTGCTCAGATAGCTAAGAAACCCTTCAAACGGCATGTCACTGCCTTTGCGAAACCAGCGCACGGCACCGGGCTCATTGTGCATGTAACCCATACGCTCGGCGAACCCTTTGAAGGCCACCGTCCGGGCCATGAACCCGAAAATATGGTCAGGGTTCCAGCGGCACATCGCTTCATGGATGCCATAGCGCGCCAGAACGGTAGAGAGGCCGGTGCCGCGATAGGGACCCGTGTCACCCATCCAGACTTCTCCATGATACACCACGTTGCCGGTGATACGGCCAGCGCCGGGGCTTGCACGGTACCGCGACCGTTCAAGATCGAGGTCAGGCAGGGGGGGCGGGAAGTCGCGAAACTTCTTCAACAGATACCCGCTCAGCTTCTGTTTCCGCAGGTTCAGAAGCCGTGACGCCTGCGTATGCATCAACTGCCCATCCGCGTCGCGCGCGACCAGCCAGAACGCGTTTTTATCGTTAAGATTGTGGATGTCAGGATCGAATGGCGCGCCCATCATTTGCTGCGGACGTTCCTCTCTGAGGAGCTTGCGATAGGCGAGGAAATTTGTCCCAATTGTGACCGTAATTTGATTTTGGCGCAAAATATCGCGACTGGTTGCGACGAATTGTGCCCCCTCGTTCATACTATGAAATGACATGCCAAAACTCCTTTGCCGAGCATCCTCTGGCAAAGGCTATCCTAAATAACTGATTAACGCTCGTATTTTGCGTTAATTTGGTTAAAATGCACCATAATTTCAGGCGAAGGCTGCACAATTTTGCCATGATCTAGACCAACTATCTCAACATCTGCTGATGGCTCAACCAGGGCATAAAGTGCCAGACTGCCGTCAGGGAATCGTCCCCCAAGCATTAGGCGCTGATAGTTAACAGGCTGCAAAGTTCCGTCGGATTCGCGCGGAACCAGCGTAAAGACGTGATCCAGGCGCATGCTTTGCGTTGTTTGCACTTCGTGGAAGGGTTCATCGAGCATGCGGGCGAAGTCGTCGCCACCTGGCATGCGGCCGAGAGACCGGCCAACGCTGCTGCGCGCCTTGGCCCATCCGAACCACTTCACAAAAAAGGACTCCTCCCCAAATTCCACGCAGATCCACCCAGCGATCGTGTGGCGGTAAACGATAAGATAGGGACGCACATGTTCCATGCAGGGTGATTCGAGATCGCCCCCTGCCATGGCCCAACTGCGGAGCGTCTCCCGCATCAGGCAGGATGGCGCATTCCAAATCCGGCTAAGCGAGTGCTGCTGTTGCCAAAAACACCAACCGTTCGGCAGGCTCGCACTGAAAAGCTGCAGCCCGTGGACATGGCTGACGTTGCTGTTCAACCAGGCATTCCCCCGCGCCAGAAGGTCCTGCGCTTCTGGCAATGCGCGCTCCCCTTCTTCGGTCAGACGGTATTGCCGATCCTCCACCGTGAAGAGCGCCGCACCCTTCGCCTCTTCGAGCTGTGTGATGTGGCGACGCACGGTCTGCCGGGTGCTGCCCAGCTCCTTAACCGCGTGGCTGAGGTTCAGCGTCTTGGCGAGGGTTGTAAACGACCGGATCATCTCATGCAGAAGGCCATGCGTTTCGGCAGGCTTCTTCACTGCCTGGGTTGTTTCTGAAGGGGCCACGATCTGGTTCATCGGGATCGATGGTAAATAAATCATCCAGTAACGCAACATTTTTCATACATCACCGGAACATTTTTAGTCAAAAAAAAGAAAAAGGTACTCAGTTGAACGATTCGCCGATTCCCGCGATGAGTGAGGGCAGTCACAACCAGAGGTGTTAAATAGTTATGTCCCATCCAGTTGATGTTCACGTTGGTCGCAAATTGAAGCAAATCCGCACGATGCGCCGTCTGTCCCAGACAGATGTTGCACGGGAATTGGATCTGTCTTTTCAGCAGATCCAGAAATACGAAATCGGGTCCAACAGAATTGCTGCCAGCAGACTTTACGAGTTATCGCGCATCCTTGATGTGCCCACGTCTTACTTCTTCGAAGGCCTTGATGCGTCAATGGAAAAATCCGAACGACGCGATCCCGGTCTCGAAATCGTCACGGCACTGGCTGCCATCCGTGATGATACAATCAAGACACGCATCGTAACGTTTATTGAAGACGTTTCCGGTGTGACAGTCGCACGTCAGGGCTAGTCCCTGGTCTTCGGCGTATCAGAAGACAGGCTCTCCTGCCTTCTGACACGCCAAATGTATCCCTTAGAATCGTTAATCAGTATGTGACTGGGCAGCGCCGCACTAGCGGCGTTTTTCCCGTTTTAGGGGTGTTTTTTGATCTTGTGCCCTGTGCTAAAAGCACAAAGCACGTTTTCCGCCACGTCATCAATAAACTTGTCGCGCAATTTTCGTCCAAATTGCCGCATCTCTTGGTATTTTTGTTGCGCTGCAGGTGCGAAAGAATTACACCGCTGGCGATGTATAGAGGAAGCTTATGATGCCCCATGATGGACAGACACAACCGATGCACAGCCCGGTTATTCTGGAAAACCTTCTCGATCTGACGTCAGCGGCACTGGCCCCCGTGGATGCCGTACTAGAAACCGCGACATCGCGGGTACGGGAGCTTGTATCCGACGCCGGGCGGGTGTCGGGCGCGTTGATTGAAACGCACCAGACCGCGGCACATGGGTTGGCCTGGTTGGCGACCTACGCGCAAGCACTGCGGCAAATGCAACGCTGGGCAGAAGACCTGAATGCAAAGGGGTCATTTGGCGAAACGGAGCAATTGCTGCATCAGATCGCCTTTGGCGAATACCTCTGGCAGATTTACGGTGGCATCCAGATGAACCAGGGCGAAATGCTGCGGTTGCAGGATCTGGGCCTTGATCAATCCGACATGCGCGCGCTGATGGAACCGGCCATCATGACGCTGACCCAGGGCGGCAACACCCAAGCCGCGCGCACGCGGCTTGTCGAGCTGATGCAAGAGCACTCCGCCGACATCACGGTCGGCGCTTCAGGGCTTGAAGATGAGCTGGAAATGATCCGCGAACAGTTCCGTCGTTACGCCGTCGAAAAAGTCGAACCCTTCGCCCATGATTGGCACCTCAAGGACGAGCTGATCCCGATGGAAGTCATCGAAGAGCTCGCTGAAATGGGGGTCTTTGGCCTGACGATACCGGAAGAATACGGCGGTTTCGGGCTCTCCAAAGCCTCTATGTGCGTGGTCTCAGAGGAGCTTTCGCGCGGCTATATCGGGGTCGGCAGCCTGGGCACCCGGTCGGAAATCGCGGCGGAATTGATCCTCGCGGGCGGCACCGATGCGCAAAAAGAGAAATGGCTGCCGCGTCTGGCGTCGGCTGAAACGTTGCCCACAGCCGTGTTCACAGAACCGAACACCGGCTCCGATCTGGGCAGCCTGCGCACCCGCGCCGTCAAGGACGGTGATGACTACCGGATCACAGGCAACAAAACCTGGATCACCCATGCGACACGCACCCAGGTCATGACTTTGCTTGCCCGAACCGACCCGGAGACCTCCAACTACAAGGGCCTGTCGATGTTTCTGGCCGAAAAGACACCCGGGGATGATGCCAATCCTTTCCCTACCGAGGGCATGACCGGTGGTGAGATCGAGGTCCTGGGTTACCGGGGCATGAAAGAATACGAGCTTGGCTTCGACAATTTCCACGTTAAAGGTGAAAACCTTCTGGGGGGCGAAGAGGGCAAAGGCTTCAAACAGCTGATGGAAACCTTCGAATCCGCGCGCATTCAAACGGCGGCCCGTGCCATTGGGGTGGCCCAATCCGCGTTGGACATTTCGATGCAATATGCAGAGGACCGCAAGCAATTTGGCAAAGCCTTGATCAATTTCCCCCGCGTGTCAGGTAAGCTGGCGATGATGGCCGTTGAGATCATGGTCGCGCGTCAGCTGACCTATTTCTCCGCATTCGAGAAGGACGAAGGGCGGCGGTGCGATGTAGAAGCCGGCATGGCCAAGCTTCTGGGTGCACGGGTCGCCTGGGCCGCGGCGGATAACGGTTTGCAGATCCACGGCGGCAATGGCTTCGCGCTGGAATACAAAATCAGCCGTGTGCTGTGTGATGCACGGATTCTCAACATCTTCGAGGGGGCCGCTGAAATCCAGGCCCAGGTCATCGCCCGCCGCATACTCGGGTAGCAAAAGCCGGCAAAAACCTGCTCGATTTGAGGGCACCGGCGGGCCTCTGCTGCGCCGGGCTCAAGTTGCCGCGCGATTTTGCCACCTGCGCTCTCTTCGCACTTGCAGCATTGTGGGCAGCTACCTATGCCTAAGGCATGAAACACCAGCGACTCACCCGCCAATCATGGATCGATGCCGGCCTTGCGGAGCTGATCGAAAAAGGTGCCTCCGCCTTGGCTGCGGAACCTCTTGCGCGCAAGATCGGCACCACCAAAGGGTCTTTCTATTGGCATTTCAAGGATGTGCCCGCCTTTCAGGACGCAATCATCTCCGACTGGCAGTCCCGTGCCTTTGCACAAGTGCTGGCCGCACTTGCCGAAGACGGCACCTCAGAACAACGTCTGCGCCGCTTTGGGTCTCTGATTCTGTCAGACGCGCAAGACCCGGCCTTCCGAGCCTGGGCGCAAAAGTCGCCCACGGTCGCCGCCGCCATCTCCCAGGTTGACGCCGAACGCCTCACCTATCTCACTAACCTGCTGCGACAGCTCGGCGTGACCAATCCCGGTTTCGCGCAAAGCTGCCTGGGCGCGCTGATCGGCCTGCCGCAACTGAAGGATCAAGCAGATCCCGCAACCGCCTTTGACACGATGATTGACCTCGTGCTGGCGTTGAAATGATGGCCCGAAAGCGACTGGCGTCGGCTGCGCTGGCGTCTTTGCTCTTCGTCGCGGGATGCTATCAGGACGAAACTGTGAATGCCTATGGTGCGGCGGGGGAAACCTGGCGGTTGGTCGAAGTTGATCAGTCGGTAGTCGACTATGCAGCAACGCTGATTTTTCCGGAGCCCGGGCAAGTCACCGGCAAGGCCCCCTGCAACAGCTATACAGGCAGTATGACAGCGCCCTATCCGTGGTTCGAGATGGGCCCAATTGCGGCGACGCGCATGGCCTGCTCCGATCTGGAGGCCGAGACAGCCTATTTCTCGGCCCTCTCCGAGATGAGCCAATCCGAGGTTTTGGGCGACACGCTGATCCTGTCAACCGAAGAGGGCAGAACGATGATTTTCAAAGCTGACGAGTAAAAGCTTCGACAAAACGGCTGCGCGCCTCTGGCAGCGGCTTGTTGCCCAGATCTTGCGCCAGATGTGCCGTCAAAAAATACCCGGTGGTCACCAGACCCTGAGCAATCTGGTCATTGTCAGCATCTCCCTGCCCTCTCAGGACATCCGGCAACGGCAACAACCTGTCCGCCCATACGCCCGCTGCCGCTCTTGAAACGGCACGCCCCGATTTTGGCGAGACATAGACCAGATCGTCCTGCGTGCCCGTCACCGCGCAGGTCTCAAGCTCCAGCGCATAGCCCATCTCTTCCAATAGGCACATTTCCCACCGCAGATAGGCCAGCGGCCACAACTCCGCCTGATCCAGCAGATCCAGCAATTGTTCCGACCGCTGATATAGGCGGGGATGCGGCTCCCGCTCCGGCAGACAAAACGCCAGCAATGCGGTCACGGCATTCAGCCCGGCCAGGGCAAGTCGGTCACTCAGGGCCACCGCAGCACGGCTGCGCACCGGCTCAACCTGAAAACTGCCGATGTGGTCTTCCAACCGCGCCCGCCACGCCACATCCAGCTGCGCGCCGGGCTGCAGGATCGGTGCGATTTTTCGACTGGTGCCACCTCGCACAACACCCGCGTGCCGCCCATGTTCCGGTGTAAAGACTTCGATGATCGCGGAGGTTTCGCCGTGACGCCGGGTGTTCAGCAAAATGCCCTCGTCACGCCACTCCATCAGGTCATCCCGGGTTGATCGAGCAGGTGCCGTCCCTGCCGATCCTCAACCTCAACCACCCAGATATCCGGATCGAACCCCCGTTGCCGGGTGATACTGGCATCGACCTGCACCTCATCCCCCTGTTCCAGAATGGCCCAGGAGTGCTTGTCATCCAACAGATTGTAACTGCGCTGATACACCGTGGCCTGTCCATCCAACTGGTTCACCTTGACCAGAACACTGCCCGCGGTGTCATCCCCATGGGTGACGATGAACGCAGGAATGTCCTGGGTCCGCAACCGCGCCAGATAGGCATCAATCCAGAACCGCGCCGTCAGCCGGGCCATTGCGCCGCCACCTTCTTCTGGCCAAAAACATCCCCGCCGGAGGCTCCCACACGCGCAACCCGCTCAGGTGTTGCCATCTTTGAACTCCAGCCCCATTTCCGAATAGCGCTCGGCCTCGTCCAGCCAGTTTGGCCGCACTTTGACCTGAAGAAACAGATGAATCTTGCGGCCCAGAAATTCCTCCAGCTCCTCACGCGCGGCTTTGGACACGGCTTTGATGGTCTCCCCCTTGTGGCCCAGAACGATCCCCTTGTGCCCGTCCCGCACAACATAGATCAACTGATCGATCTTGGCGGATCCATCCTTGCGCTCTTCCCAGCCTTCGGTTTCGACCGTCAGCTGATAGGGCAGCTCCTGATGCAGCCGTAGCGTCAATTTTTCGCGTGTCATCTCGGCGGCAATCATCCGCATCGGCAAATCCGCGATCTGATCTTCGGGGTAAAGCCAGGGACCTTCGGGCACCTCTGCCGCCAGCCATTGCCGCAACATATCCACGCCGTGCCCGCGCTCCGCGGAGATCATGAAGGTCTCCACAAACGGATAGCGGTCGTTCAGATCCTTGCTCAGCCCCAGCAACACCTCGGCCTGCACCCGGTCGATCTTGTTGATCGCAAGCGCAACTTTCCGGCCCTGCCCAATATCGACCAGCCCTTCGAGAATGCGCTCCACGCCCTCCGTCACGCCCCGCTGTGCCTCGACCAGCAAAACAACAACATCGGCATCCGCCGCCCCGCCCCAGGCCGCAGCAACCATGGCGCGGTCCAGGCGGCGGCGCGGCTGAAACAATCCCGGCGTATCCACAAAAACGATCTGGCTCTCGCCCTCCATCGCCACGCCGCGAATGCGCGCACGTGTGGTTTGCACCTTATGGGTCACGATCGACACCTTGGCCCCGACCATGCGGTTCAGCAGCGTGGATTTCCCCGCATTCGGCTCCCCAATCAGAGCGACAAAACCGGCGCGTTTGCTCATGGCGATTTCTCCAGTTCGGCCAACAGATTACCGGCAGCCGCCTGTTCCGCCTGCCGTTTGGAGCCAGCAGTGGCTTTCTGGCTTTGGCCGGTTTCGAGTTCTGCCGCGATGGTAAAGACCGGCGCATGGTCCGGCCCGGTGCGCGCAACTTCGACATAGGCGGGCGGGGACAGCCCACGGGCCTGCGCCCATTCCTGCAATGCGGTCTTCGCATCCCGCGCGTCTTCCTCCACTTCGTGCACGCGTGTGCCCCAAAGGCGCAGGATCAGCGCGCGCGCCACTTCAAACCCGGCATCCATGTAGACCGCCGCAATCACCGCCTCGATGCCATCTCCCAACAGGGCCTGCTTGCGCCTGCCGCCCGACAGCATCTCCGACCTGCCCAGACGCAGAACCGCGCCCAGATCAATCTCGCGGGCCACATCGGCGCAGGTTTCCTTGCGTACCAACGCGTTGAAACGCGGGGCCAATTGCCCCTCGGTCGCGGATTTATCCAGGGACAGCAGGGCCTCTGCCATGACCAGACCCAGCACCCTGTCGCCCAGAAACTCAAGACGCTGATTATCATCCCGATTGGCCGATGACATCGAGGCGTGGGTGACGGCCTGCGCCAAGAGCTCCGGGCGCGCGAACCTGTGCCCCAAGCGGTCCTGAAAGGACCTCAATTCCGCAGAAAGCTTCACTCCACCGCCTTGAAGAAACGATCACCTCGCCATGTCCAGAAAAAGAGCATGGAGCGACCACCGGAGGAAAACATGATACGGTCCGCCCGACCAATCAGATTTTCAAAGGGTACAAACCCGACGCCCTGCACCTGCTGCGCCAAACGGCTGTCGGCAGAGTTATCCCGGTTGTCCCCCATGAAGAAGTAATGACCTTCGGGCACCTGGTAGACGCCTGTGCGGTCCGAGGCCTGCAACCCGATGTCCAGCACCACATGTTTGGTGCCACCGGGTAAGGTTTCGATCGCACGCGTCTTCTGGCAGGTACCACCATCGCCCACGGGCCCGTTGCCACAACGTGGGCGGCGGCCTTCCGGTCCCTGTGGCTCCATGATTTCCTCGAAAACACCCGCGGGTTCCTGCGGTGCGGCCACCCCGTTGATGAAAACAACACTGTCACGCATCTGAATGCTGTCCCCGGGCATCCCAATCAATCGCTTGATGTAGTCACGACCGGAGACGGGATGGCGGAAAACCACGACATCGCCCCGCTCAGGCTCACCGCCAAGGAAACGGGTGTTGTCGCCATCGAAAAACCCACAGATGTCTTTTGCGTCCACATTCACGCCAAATCGCGGCATGATCAGGCTGGGGCAGGATGCATAGGAATAGCCATAAGCCATCTTGTTCACGAAAAGGAAATCGCCCACCAAAAGCGTTTCCTTCATGGACCCTGACGGGATCCAGAACGGCTGGAAAAACAGGGTGCGGAACACACCGGCAATGAGCAGCGCATAGACGATGGTTTTGATCGTCTCAAGAAAGGCGTTCTGCTGCTTTTTTTCTGTGGCGGCCATCTGGCGCTCCCATGATTTGGTCTGCGCCTAAATGCGGGGGCGCGGGGGGCAAGTCAAGGCGGGGTCACGCGGCGTCGGACAGTCTTGGCTGATGGTATTCTGCAAATTGCAGGGCTGGTCGCCAATTTGGCGCGGGCGGGCTTTCGACATCACATGGATGTGACGCGAGTGATGTGTCGGGTCAGGTGGCTTTTGGCAGCGCCTCGATCACCACGAAGGCCTGCGCCCAGGGATGATCATCCGTCAGCGTCACATGAATGACCGCCTCATGCCCTTCCGGTGTCATCGCCTCCAGACGATCCTTGGCCCATCCGGTCACATGCATCACCGGTTGGCCGCTGCGCAAATTGGTGACGGACATATCCTTCCAGGCAATCCCCATCGCGAGGCCAGTGCCAAGCGCCTTGGAACAGGCCTCCTTGGCGGCCCAGCGTTTGGCATAGGTGCCCGCCACATCCTTGCGCCGCTCCGCCTTGCGTTGTTCGATGTCGGTAAAGACCCGGTTACGAAAGCGATCCCCAAAACGGTCGAGCGTACCCTGAATACGTTCGATATTCGCAAGATCGGTGCCGATGCCGAGGATCATACCAACCTTGCCGTCAGAATTTTGAAACTGGCCGCGCCGAAGAGAAGGCCGAATGTCAGTTCGAATACACGGCGCGCGCGCACGTAGGCCCGCGCAATCGGCCCCCATGAAAAGAGCAGCGCGTAGCCAAAAAAGACCACCATGGAGCAACAGATCAGCGCGGCAAACAGGCTCCAGACCGCGGCAGGGCCTGATCCAGGTGCGAGGGCAATCGCGTAAATCGCGCCCCACCCGAGGATCGCTTTGGGGTTCGTCAGATGGAGCAACAGACCTTTTGCAAAGAGCCGGTTGTGTGGCACCGGCAGGGCCGTAACCCCGGCACCTCGCCATGCGGATCGCAGGGATTTGAACGCAAGATAGAGCAGATAGGCGGCCCCAAGATAGCGGATCACCTCAAAGAGCCAGACATTGGCCATCATCACCGCTGAAAATCCCAGCGCTGCTGCAATCCCCCAACTGGCGGAGCCCACAACGATGCCCGCCGCCAACGTCAGACCTGCAAGGCGCCCCTGCTGCATGGAGGTGCCGGAAATCGCGAGCGTCGCCGGCCCGGGACTGCCGCCCATCACCATCCACCCCAGCAGTACCGCCGAGAGCGGGAGCAACAGATCAACGCTCTGCACGGGCTTCATCCATCAAGCGGCGCATTTCGGTGATCGCCGGTTCAAGGCCCAGAAAGATGCTCTCACCAATCAGAAAATGACCGATGTTGAGTTCCATCACCTCGGGGAAGGCCGCAACCGGCATTACCGTGTCATAGGTAAGGCCGTGTCCCGCATGCACTTCGAGCCCCAGCGAATGGGCGTATGTCGCCATCTCGCGCAGGGCGTCGAGTTCATCGTGGTGGGTGTCGAGTTCACCATCCGCATAAGCATCGCAATAGGCGCCGGTGTGCAGCTCGATCACCTGTGCCCCGATGCGGTGCGCGGCGTCGATCTGGCGTTTGTCCGCTGCGATGAAAATCGACACGCGACAGCCCGCGTCCCGAAGCGGGGCGATGAAATGCGCGAGCTTGTTTTCCTCGCGCGCCACTTCCAGGCCACCCTCGGTGGTGCGCTCCTCGCGCTTTTCTGGCACGATGCAGACCGAATGCGGTTTGTGGCGCAGGGCGATTTTCTGCATTTCATCCGTGGCAGCCATCTCGAAGTTCAAAGGCACGTTCAGCACCTCCATCAACCCTTCGATATCTGCGTCCGAGATGTGGCGGCGGTCTTCGCGCAGGTGCGCCGTGATCCCATCCGCCCCCGCTTTTTCGGCGATACGCGCCGCGCGCAGTGGATCCGGGTAGGCCCCGCCGCGCGCATTGCGCACCGTTGCCACGTGGTCAATGTTTACGCCAAGGCGCAGTTTTTCGGTATTGGCCATATCAGCCCCCAATTAGTCCCCGGTTGAGTGTTCCGCTTTGCGTTTTGCATCTGCTTTTGCAGCAGCTTTGGCTTTTATGGCGTCAAATTTCGATTTGATCATCCCCTTGCGTCGTTTTTGATACACGCGGATGACCGGCACGGAAAGATAATAACAAAGGCTCGCAAAAAAGATGCCCGGCAGCACACCGCCGACCATGTATGGAAAGAAAATCTCGTCATAAAAGACCGATAGCCGGGACCAATCCGCTGTGGCTTCGGTGAACATGGCCATGAAGTTGTCCTTGAGGTCGGCACCTGCGTCGACGAATTTACCACCGAAGGAACGGGGGATCCGCGCGTCCATGTCATCGCCCAACAACCAGTGGCCGGTCGAAAGCGCCGCGACACCAATCGGAACGTAGGTCAGCGGATTGCCGAAGAACGTCGCCATGAGCGACGCAATCACATTCCCGCGCATCAGCGTCGCAAGCCCGGCCGCGATGAAAAAGTGAAATCCGTAAAAGGGTGTGAAGGAGGCAAATACGCCAGCCCAGATGCCGCGCGCGATACGTTCCGGGCTGTCCGGCAAGCGCCGCATCCGATGTTTGACGTAGTGGAACGCACGCGCCCACCCCCCGCGCGGCCAAAGCAGCTCGACCAGGGCGCGAGGCCAACTTTTGGGATCGCGGCGTTTAAAAACCAACGGGCGGGGTCCTTTTCAATCCTTGAGAGGCATTTGCCCGTGCAAAAACCCCAAAATTATGACCTCTAAATGGCCGGGTCGCGGCATCAGGCAGGTGTTTCGACCGATCCCTGCGGCAGATTGCGGGAGCGCGATATTGCCGCCACATCGTTTTCTGCCTCAAGTGTCAGCATCAACGAATGCAGATGTGCCACATCTCTGAGTTCCACATAGATCAGAAGACGGTAAAAGTCAGGTTTCCTATCGATAAATTGCAAATCCGAGATATTCGCGCGAGATTCCCCGATCAAGGTGCAAATACGCCCCAGTGTCCCGGCGTCATTATTGAGCGTGACATCGAGTGTCGCACCGTAAATTGCGGAATGCGGGCCCTCATGCCAGCGCAGATCCAGCCAGCGGTCGAGCTGGTCTTCATAGGCGCTCAGACGGTCGCAATCGATGGCGTGCACCACGACGCCGCGGCCCTTGAAGGTGATGCCGACAATCCGCTCGCCGGGCAGTGGCTGGCAACAGAACGCCCGTTCAAACGACTGCCCCTGTGACAGGCCGATCACAGCACGGCGCGCATCGACCTTTTCACCGGCTTTTGGCGCAAGATCAGGGTAGACCGCCTGCACCACTTCGCGACCGGTGATCTCGGCACTGCCCAGGCGCGCCAGCAGATCGTCGCGATTCTCAAATCGCATATGACGCGCGGCCGTGGCCAAGGCCTTGTCGGTGGCTTTTCTGCCCACGTGCTCAAAGGCGGAGCGGGCCAGTTCGCGCCCCAGTTTGACAAAACGTGCGCGGTCCTCATCGCGCAGCGCACGGCGGATCGCGGAGCGCGCCTTGCCCGTCGTGGCAATATCAAGCCATGTGGCCTGCGGGCTTTGCCCTTCGGCGGTGATGATCTCGACGCTCTGGCCGTTTTTCAAACGGGTCCAGAGCGGGACGCGCATGTGATCAACCTTGGCGCCCACGCAGGCGATGCCGATCCGGGTGTGGATGGCAAAGGCGAAATCAATCGGCGTCGCACCGCGCGGCAGCTTGACCACTTCGCCCTTGGGGGTGAAGCAAAAGACCTGGTCCGAATACATCTCCAGCTTGACCGCTTCGAGGAAATCCTGGTGGTCGACTTCTGCGTCAAACTGCTCAGATAGCTGCGTGATCCATTTCGCCGGATCGACGGCAAAGGGGTTCTGGCTGCGCACACCATCCCGGTAGGACCAATGTGCCGCCACGCCGGTTTCGGCCACATCGTGCATCTGGCCGGTGCGGATCTGAACCTCCACCCGTTTACCATCCCGCCCCGACACGGTGGTATGGATCGAGCGATACCCGTTGCTTTTGGGTTGGCTGATGTAATCCTTGAACCGTCCCGGCACCGCGCGCCAGCGCTGGTGGATCGCTCCCAATGCACGGTAACAATCCTCTTCGCTCTCAGTGAGGATCCGAAAGCCGTAGATGTCACTCAGACGCGAAAAGGTCTGCTCCTTCTCCTGCATCTTGCGCCAGATCGAATAGGGTTTCTTGGCGCGGCCAAAGACTTCGGCCTCCACCCCGGCCTTGTCGAGTTCCAGCCGCATGTCGCCGGTGATCCGCTGGATCACATCGCCGGTTTCGCGCTGCAGGTTGATGAAGCGGCGGATGATGCTGGCGCGTCCCTCGGGGTTGAGCACCCGGAACGCAAGGTCTTCCAGTTCCTCGCGCATCCATTGCATGCCCATCCGGCCCGCCAGCGGGGCAAAGATATCCATGGTTTCCCGCGCCTTTTGCGCCTGTTTCTCCGGGCGCATCGCCTTGATCGTGCGCATGTTGTGCAAACGGTCACTGAGCTTGACCAGGATGACCCGCAAATCCTTGGACATCGCCATAAATAGCTTGCGGAAATTCTCGGCCTGCTTGGTTTCGCTGGAGTTCAGTTGCAGGTTGGTCAGCTTGGTGACGCCGTCGACCAATACCGCCACCTCTTCGCCAAACAGCTTGGACACCTCGCCATAAGAGGCTTTCGTATCCTCGATCGTGTCATGCAGCAGTGCGGTGATGATGGTGGCGTCATCCAGCTGCTGCTCCGTCAGGATCGCGGATACGGCAACCGGGTGATTGAAATAGGGCTCGCCCGAGTGGCGAAACTGACCGTCATGCATGTCGCGACCATAATCGTAGGCCGCGCGGATCAGCGCTTCGTTTGTCTTTGGATTGTATTTGGTGACGAGACTGACCAGATCGTCCGCGGAAATGTCGAGCTGGTCAGGCGGTGTCATTCATCTGCCCTCAGGGCGGGGAAGCTAGTGTCAGCTTTGCCCTTGCGCTGCCATCAGCTGCCGTAAAAGCATCTCTTCGGACATGCTGTCCTCTTCGGGCTTGTCCTGCTCTGCCCCCATCAGCAACGCCATTGCGTCCTCTTCGGGCTCATCCACCTCGATCTGATTCTGATTGCTCTCGATCAGGCGCTCGCGCAGCTCGTCGGCGCTTTGTGTCTCGTCCGCGATCTCACGCAGCGATACAACCGGGTTCTTGTCGTTGTCGCGGTTCACGGTGATCGCCGCACCGGCAGAGATTTCGCGCGCACGGTGTGCCGCAAGCATGACCAGTTCAAACCGGTTGGGTACTTTATCGACGCAATCTTCAACGGTGACGCGGGCCATGGAACACTCCATAAATCGGGGATTTGTCAGAAGTGCGGTATTTAGGCCCCTTTTTCGAGATTTACAAGCGCCTATTCGAGCGCAACGACCTCTTCTTTCACCGCATCCGGCAGCGCTGCGAGCATCTGATCCACCGACAGACCAAGCGCCGGGTGCACCCAATCGGGCGCGACGTCTGCCAGCGGCACCAGAACAAAGGCACGCTCCTGCACGCGGGGATGCGGCAGGATCAATGTATCCGGTGCTTGGGTCATTTGCCGGCTCAAGGGCAGATCGCGCCAGGCCAGATGCGTTTCGGCATCCGGCATCACATAATCACCCAGCGCGATGAGGTCGAGGTCCAGCGTTCTGGGTCCCCATCTCGTTTTGCGGGTGCGTCCCATCCCCTCCTCGAGCTGATGAAGTTTTTTTATCACTTTTTCGGGAGGGTCATCGGTCTCCACCGCGACCACTGCATTGACGAAATCCGACCCGCTGCCTGGGGGGAAAGCAGGGGTCCGATAGAGCCTGCTAACCCCGCGAATCACTTGGAAAAATTCAACCAGTGCTAGAATAGCTTTTTCGATAGTTTCCCTAGGGTCACCCTGCGCCGAAGGGCTATTTGACCCTAGGGCAACCAGCCCGATTGACCGGATTTGTGGCAGCATTTCGCCTGTTTTCGTGCTCAGTAACTCTTGCGGCACCAATAAAAACCCCTATTTTCAACGTGTCAGCTCGCTGCTTATTAAGTCATGTCGTTTTTTTAAACGCTAGCGTCTGGCCAATCGGAAGGACAACAAATGTTTTATAAGGACGAACGGCTAGCGCTGTTCATCGACGGTTCGAATCTCTACGCGGCAGCCAAGTCTCTTGGCTTTGATATCGACTACAAACTGCTGCGCCAAGAATTCATGCGTCGAGGCAAGCTCTTGCGGGCGTTCTACTACACCGCGCTGCTGGAGAATGACGAATATTCTCCGATCCGTCCGCTGGTGGACTGGCTGAACTACAACGGCTTCACGATGGTGACCAAACCGGCCAAGGAATATACCGACAGCATGGGTCGCCGGAAGGTGAAGGGCAACATGGACATTGAACTGGCCGTGGATGCGATGGAGCTGGCCCCGCGGGTGGATCACATTGTGCTGTTCTCCGGAGATGGCGATTTCCGACCGTTGGTGGAAAGCTTGCAGCGATCCGGCGTGCGCGTTTCGGTGGTCTCGACCATCCGCAGCCAGCCGCCAATGATTTCCGATGACCTGCGGCGTCAGGCTGACAATTTCATCGAGCTCGACGAGCTCAAGGATGTGATCGGCCGCCCGCCCCGTGAATTCCCGGAAGCGGCTGCAAACGGCTGAGGCCGGGGAGGATGGCGCCGTGATTGCCCGACAAGTTGGGCACGCGGCGACACGACACTCTGGACGCTGACAAAGCAAAGCCTTACCTCTGGGGACATGAACCGGAGCTAAGCTATGACAAAACCGCCGCTGACCCTGTATCTTGCCGCCCCGCGCGGTTTTTGCGCGGGCGTGGACCGCGCCATCAAGATCGTTGAGATGGCGCTGGAAAAGTGGGGCGCGCCCGTCTACGTCCGCCATGAGATCGTGCACAATAAATTCGTCGTCGACGGGTTGCGTGACAAGGGCGCGGTCTTTGTCGAAGAACTCGATGACTGCCCCGATGACCGTCCGGTAATTTTCTCCGCCCATGGGGTGCCCAAGGCGGTGCCCGCCGCCGCCGCCAAGCGTGAGATGGTCTATGTCGATGCCACCTGCCCGCTGGTGAGCAAGGTGCATATCGAGGCGCAGCGCCATTCCGACAACGGCTTGCAGATGATCATGATCGGCCACGCGGGTCACCCCGAAACCGTCGGGACCATGGGGCAGTTGCCCGAAGGCGAGGTGTTGCTGGTCGAAACCCCCGCCGATGTGGCCACCGTCGAGGTCCGCGACCCGGAGCGGCTGGCCTATGTCACCCAAACGACCTTGAGCGTGGATGACACTGCAGAGGTGGTCGCCGCCCTGCAGGCACGGTTCCCCGCCATCGTCGGCCCACACAAGGAAGACATCTGCTACGCCACCACCAACCGGCAAGAGGCCGTGAAGGCGATGGCACCCAAGTGCGATGCGATGCTGGTGGTGGGCGCGCCCAATTCCTCGAACTCCAAACGGCTGGTCGAGGTGGGCGCACGCGCGGGCTGCAAGTATGCGCAGCTGGTGCAACGGGCGACCGATATCGACTGGCGGGCGCTGGAGGGCATCCGCAGCATCGGCATCACCGCCGGGGCCTCGGCACCAGAAGTGTTGATCAACGAGGTGATGGACGCCTTTTCCGAGCATTACGACGTGACGCGCGAGTTGGTGGAGACTGCGGTCGAAAACGTCGAATTCAAAGTCCCACGCGTTCTGAGGGAGCCCGCATGATCTCGCTGCAATTTCTGGTGACGGCGATTGTCGTCGTGCTCGCCCCCGGCACAGGGGTCATCTACACGCTGGCTTTGGGTCTGGGGCAGGGGCGCATCGCTGCGCTCTGGGCCGCTTTGGGCTGCACCTTCGGGATCGTGCCGCATCTGGCTGCGGCGACGCTGGGGCTGGCAGCGGTGCTGCATACCTCTGCCGTGCTCTTTACAGTCGTGAAGTTCGCAGGTGTCGCATATCTTTTGTATCTGGCGTGGCAATCGCTGCGCTCCGGAGGCGCTTTGGCCATCTCGGCGGACCGCAAGGTCGAGAACGGCTGGCGCATCGCCCGGCGCGGCGCGCTGATCAATATCCTGAACCCGAAGCTGTCGATCTTCTTTCTGGCGCTGCTGCCGCCTTTCCTGTCAGGCAACCCGGCTACGGCAACGCTGGAAATGACCGTGCTGGGCGGCATTTTCATGGCGCTGACCTTCGCAGTCTTCGTGCTCTACGGTCTCTTTGCCGCACAGGCCCGCGCCTGGCTCCTGGGTTCGGAGGCAGTAATGCGCTGGCTCAACCGCTCCTTTGCCGCGATCTTCGCTGCCCTCGCGGGGCGTCTTGCACTTGAACGTGCATGAGCAATGGGATGACGGGCAAAGCGACCATCTCACCGGCGGCATGTGTCAAGGACATCGACGCCTTAAGACACCGATCCGCTGACCTGATCGACGGGCTGGCGACAACGCGCGCGCACCACATCACCGCCTCGGTGCCGGGTCTGTGACGCGCATCCCCACCGCACCTCTGGTTCTGGGGCTGGCGGGGCTGATCCCCTTTGTCTGGGGCGCGGCCACCACGCTCAATGGCGCATTGGCCGATTGGGGCATCTCCGCCCTCGGGCCGCGCTTCATCGGTCCTTACGTACAACTCTTTTACGGCTCGGTGATCCTGTCGTTCATGTCGGGCGTGCTCTGGGGCTTTGCCACAAAAACCAGCGGCAGCAAGGCCGCGATGGGCTATGTGCTGTCCGTCATCCCCGCGCTCTGGGCGTTTTTCATGACTGGCGGCGGGCCGGTCTCGGCGGGGACCAATCTGATCTTCGGGTTTCTGGGGCTGCTGGTGCTGGATTATGCCTTCTGGCAGTGGGGCCTGACGCCGCGGTGGTGGATGTCGCTGCGCCTTCTGCTCACGACAATCGTGGTGATCTGTTTGGGCGTGGGGGTGATCTGATGAGCGACCCCGAAACCCTGAAGGTCTATGGCGCCAAGGCGCAGGACTATGACCAGATGACCGATGATTTCAACAAGACCGATCACAGGTTGCGCACCTTCATGACGGCCCTGCCCCAGGGCGCGCATGTGCTGGATCTGGGTTGCGGCCCCGGGGCATCGGCGGCGCTGATGGCGGATCACGGCTTGCAGGTTACGGCCATGGACCCTGTGCCCGAAATGATCGCGCTGGCCAGACGCCACCCGCATGTCGATGCGCGCTTGGCAGGTTTCGATGATCTGAGCGGTACAGATGTCTACGATGGCATCTGGGCGAATTTCTCCCTGCTGCACGCCGCGCGCGCCGAGATGCCGCGCCACCTGGCCGCCATCGCGCAAGCCCTGAAACCCGGCGGGCGGTTCCACATCGGCGTGAAAACTGGCACCGGCAGCAAGCGCGATCCCATCGGGCGGCTTTACACCTATTACACCGACGCCGAACTGACCGGATTGCTGAAGAATGCCGGGTTGTTCGTCACCGCGCGGGAGACCGGTGTGACAACCGGCCTTGACGGGGTGGAGGCCCCCTATATATGCCTCGCGGCTCATGGCTGAGCTTTTCGCATATACCGACGGCGCCTGCTCCGGCAATCCCGGCCCCGGCGGCTGGGGGGCCTTGCTGCGCGCGATGGACGGCGAGACCGTGGTCAAGGAGCGCGAGCTGAAGGGCGGCGAGCCCGAAACCACCAACAACCGGATGGAGCTGCTGGCGGCGATCCACGCGCTGGAATCGCTCAACCGTCGCAGCACGATCACCATCGTGACCGACAGCAATTACGTCAAAAACGGGATCACCTCCTGGATTCACGGCTGGAAGAAAAACGGCTGGAAGAATGCGGCGAAAAAGCCCGTGGCCAATGCGGAGCTGTGGCAGCGGCTGGATGCGGCAAACGCGGCCCATGATGTGACATGGAAGTGGGTCAAAGGCCACGCGGGCCATCCGGAAAATGAGCGCGCGGATGAGCTGGCGCGCGCGGGCATGGCCCCCTTCAAGAAGGCTGGCAATGCGTGAGGTCGCCTGCCCGGTCGCGCTGCACCTTGACGGGGTGCCGCGCCGGATCGCCGGTTTTGAGCACCCGCAGGCCGGTCTGCAATTGGTGAAAGGTAGCATTAAGCCAGGGGAGCGGCCCGAACAGGCCGCCGCACGGGAGCTCTATGAAGAAAGCGGGCTGGAGACACGCGCGGCGATCCATCTGGGTCAGAGCACAGAGATCGCTGCAGACAGCCGCTGGCATTTCAGCCTTTGCCGTCTGGCGGGGCCACTGCGTGAGCAATGGCAGCACCGCTGCGCAGATGACGGCGGGCATCTTTTCCGCTTTTTCTGGATCGACCTTGATGCGCCGCTCCCCAAGGGGTTCGCCACACCGTTCCAGCGCGCCTGTGACTGGATCAGAGGCAGCCTATGAGCCTGATTGCGCTGCTGGATTATGCATCTGTCTTTATCTTTGCACTAACGGGGGCACTGGTGGCGAGCCGCCAGCAGCTCGACATCGTGGGCTTTGCCTTTGTTGCTTGCCTCACGGCAGTGGGCGGCGGCACGGTGCGCGACGTGCTCCTGGACCGTAATCCGATCTTCTGGATCGCGCAGCCCAGCTATATCGGCGTGGCCTGTGCGGCGGCGTTGCTGGTCTTCCTGACCGCGCATCTCTTTGAAAGCAGGCTGAAAACGCTGATCTGGCTGGATAGTTTCGCGCTGGCCGTGGCCGTGCCCGCGGGCACGGGCGTGGCGCTGTCACTGGGCCAGCCGGTGCTGGTGGTTGTGCTGATGGGCACGATCACCGGATGCATGGGCGGGCTCTTGCGCGACGTGGTGCTGGACGATGTGCCGCTGGTGCTGAAACAGGGTGAGCTTTACGTGACGGCGGCCTTTGCCGGGGCGACGGTTGCGGCCTTCACACGGCCTTATTTCCCGGATGCGCTGGTGCCGCTGATGCTTTGTGCGGTTGCAACATGGGCCTTGCGCGCGGGCTCGTTGGCGTTTGGCTGGCGCCTCCCCGTCTACAAAAGCCGTCCGCCGCGCAGCTAGTCCTGCATGATCGAGCTGACCCAGCTGCGCAGGAACGTATCGCGCCGCATCCGGTCCAGAAACACCAAGAGCCCCGGCCCGAGGCGGATCGGGCGGATGACCCCCTTGTCCTCTCCGGAGGCGGAGACCACGGGGGGCAGGCCCGTCTGCGCCACCAGCTCAGGCCGCAGCCGCATGTTGGCGAGGAAATCGATCATCAAGCCAGCTGCTTCGGGGGCCTTTGCCGTTTGGGGGATTAGCGCGGTGCGCAGCATGACGGAAACAAAGTCATCCATTTCGACCACCAGTACGCCGGGTGTATCGGCCAGCCGCGCCCGCGCGTAGCTGCCCAACACGTTGTAGGCCAGCAGGAGCCGGCCCGAGGCCACCGCGTTGATCATGTCGCTGGAGCAGCAAAAAAGCTGTGTGTTGAGCCGCCCCATCACTTCCGTCATGCGCCAGAAGCTTTCGGTATTGCGCGAATCCTGCGTGGCAAAGAGATACCCCGCCCCAGACACCCGCACGTCATATGTGCCGATGCGCCCGTCGAAAACCTCCGGATGATCGCGCAGGAGCGCAATCAGCCCTTCGCGGTTTGTCGGCACCTCCAGGGCCTCGAAGGCGGCGGCGTTCAACACCAGAACCGCAGGCTCCTGCGTGAAGGCAAAGATCTGATCGCGCCATTTCGCCCAGGGCGGCAACAGCGCCGTCGCATCGGAGGTATAGGTCTGCGCCAGACCGTCATTGGCCAGTTTGGTCTGCAGATCCATCGCCGAGGAGATGGCCAGATCGTATTCCGCGCCCTCGTCGTAGAGCGCGATCATGACCTGCGCGGAACTCGCCACATCATAGGTGATCGACACAGCATGCCGGGCCTGAAACGCGTGGATGATGGGCTCGAACACATCCACATCAGCAGTGGACAGGATGCGCAAATGACCAGGGCCGGTGGCGGGGTAGCTGCGGCTTTCCTCAAGCTCGAAGGCCGGGGCCAGCGAGGCCGCGACGCTCAGTAAGAGGGCAAGACAAGCGAGACGCATGCGCCACCTCCTTCCGGGTTAGCGCCGATTTCCAGCGCGCCGCCATGGGCCTGTGCGACGTCGCGCACGATGGTCAGGCCAAGGCCCGAGCCGATCACGTCATCAACATTGGTGCCGCGCGAAAAGCGATCCGGCAGGCGGGCGATGTCTTCGGCGGCAAAGCCCCGGCCCTGATCGCAGACCTGCAACCGGCAGGGGATGCCGGGCACGAGCCGCACAGTGATTTCCGTATCCGCAGGAGAATACTTAATGGCGTTGTCGAGGATGTTGCGGACCGCGTTCTGCAACAGGATCGGATCCCCCTGCACGCGCAGAGCCTCTTGTGGCAGGTCCAGCGTGATCGCGATGTCCTTAAGATCGGCAGTGGGCGACAGGCGGCTGATCGCGTCGCGCAACAGGTCTGCCGGATCAATCTCTTCGGTCTCCAGCTGGTCGGAGCGCAGAGTGACCATCGCGTGATCGAGGAGTTGGCCTGCGGAACGGGAGCTTTCATCCACCGCACGAATCATCTGGCGCAGGGCCTGCCGGTTGTGGGGCTTTTCCATCTGCAAATGCATCACCTCGGCCTGCGTGCGCACCGTGGCCAGCGGCGTGCGGACGCGGTGCGCCGCCTCAACGATCAGGTCTTCGGAGCGGGTAAGCGCTGCACTCAGCCGCGCGATAAATCCGTTGAGCCCTCCCACCAGCGGCGCCAGTTCGGTGGGCGTTTCAGCGGTCACGGGGCGCAGGTCCTTGGGCCCGCGCCGCGCCACCGCCTCGGCCAGACGGCTGAGCGGTGAGAGCGCATTTTGCGCAGCCAGCGTACTGAGCGCCGTGGCGGTGAGAAAGAAGGCCACGCCGATGGCCGTGGCCGTAGTGGTAATCCGCGAGGAGATCGCCGCGAGCCCCAGCCGGGTCTGCGCCACCACCACCTGTACCCGGCGCGGCTGGTTCGCGACACTGAGCGCACGGCTCACCACCACGGCGCGGAAGGTGTCATCACGGTAGCCATAGGTGGCAAAGAGTGGCTGGTTCCGGGAGCTTCGGCCCTCGGGCACGGGCAGGTCGTCATACCCAGTCAGCGTCTCTCCGTTCACGATGACGCGGTAGAACACCCTGTCCTCGCTGACCGTGCCCAGCATCGACAGCGCCGAATAGGGGATTTCGACCCGCACTACGCCCGCGTCAGTGTAAACCGCATCGGCAATGGAGGTGGCGGAGGCGGCAAGGATGTTGTCCTGCGTGGCCTCCGTCGCGCCCTCGGCCACCACCCGCAGGGAGAAAAAGAACGCGACCGACAGAAGCGCCGCAACCAGCGCCAGTTGCACAACAAGACGCCTCCGTATGGAAACAGGGGCGACCACCCTGCTCATTCGCGTTTCACCATGCGGTAGCCCAGCCCGCGCACCGTTTCGATATGCGCCTGCGTCTCACCCAGTTTACGACGGAGCCGACCGACATAAACCTCGATCGCGTTCTCCGAGACGTCATCAGAGAAGGAAAACAGACGGTCCATCAGGTGAGATTTAGAGAAAATCTGCCCCGGCGCGGCAAAGAAAACCTCCAACAACCGCATCTCGCGATTCCGCAATCGCTCGGAACGCCCCCCTGTCGTGATCGTGCCCGCATTCGAATCGAATATGAGCCCTGCGAATTCCTTTTTATTGTCCGCCGAGCCCCCCAGACGCCGCATCACGGCCCGCGCGCGGGCCTCAAGCTCGGCAAAATCAAAAGGTTTCGTGATGTAATCATCGGCCCCAAGGTCGAGCAACCCAACCCGGTCAGACACCTCCGAGCGCGCCGTCAGCACGATCACCGGCGTGGGGTCATCCTGCGCCCGGTGACGGCGCAGAAATTCACGCCCATCGCCATCGGGCAGCATAATATCCAGCAAAATCATATCGTAAGCGACCGTACGCGTCGCCAGCTCCGCATCGCCAAGACAGGTCGCGTGGTCGACCACATGACCCTCCACGGCAAAACGACCGGTCAATGCGCGGGCCAGATCGGCGTTGTCCTCCACCAGTAAAAATCTCATGTGCGGCGTATGTTCTTCCTACGTGACAGGTTGGTGTCAGGTTCCTACAGTCCTGTGACCACATGAAACGGGTGGAGACCCGTGTGTCAAATGGGAGGAACCAATGACAAAACGCTTTTTCAAGGCGCTCATGACGGGTGCCGTGCTTTCCGTGGGTGTGACCGGTGGCGCATACGCCGCAGAATGCATCGCGCCCGCGAACCCCGGCGGCGGCTGGGATTTCACCTGCCGCCAGATCGGCAAGATCATGTATGACATCGGTGTGGTCGACCAGCCAGTGCAGGTCACCAACATGGCCGGTGCCGGTGGCGGTCTTGCCTACAACCATGTCGTGGCTGAGCGCGGATCAGACGAAGACCTTATCGTTGCCGCCTCTACGGCAACTTCGACCCGTTTGGCGCAAAACGCCTACGCGGGCATGACCGCAGATCAGGTCCGTTTTGTCGGTGCCATCGGGGCAGACCCGGGCGTGATCGTCGTGGCCGCAGACAGCCCATACCAGTCGCTGAACGATCTGGTGGATGCGATCAAGGCAGACCCAGGTTCCGTTGCTTTTGCGGGCGGTTCGGCGGTAGGCGGATTTGACCATATCAAACCGCTGATGATCCTGCAGCGCGCGGGCTTCACCGACATCAAGAAGGTGAAATACATCGGCGTTGACGGTGGCGCGGACGCAATCACCCAGACGGTGGGCGGTTTCACCCAAGCCATGACCGGCGACATGTCCGAGGTTGTGGGCTTTCTGAAAGCGGGCGAGGTTCGCGTCATCGCGGTTCTGACCGAAGAACGTATCCCGGGTTTCGAGGATATCCCAACTGCCAAGGAGCAGGGGCTTGACGTGGTTGCGGTCAACTGGCGCGGGCTCTACGTGCCCAAGGACATCTCGGACGCCAAGTTCGACGAATGGGCCGGCAAGCTGCAACAGGTGGCGGACAGCGACGAGTGGAAAGAAGCCATGGTCGCCAACGGTCTGGCCCCCTTCACCAAAGTGGGCGGCGATTTCCAGTCGTATGTTGATGGCCTCGTGGCCGAAATCAACACCATGTCCAAAGAGCTGGGGGTCATCCAGTAATGGCCAGTGACCGGATTTTCGGTCTGGTCACGCTCTTTGTGGCGCTCGGGTATATCGCGAGCGCCACGCAGATCCAGACCAGTTTTCTGACCGACCCCGTGGGCCCCAAGGCCTTTCCGATGCTGATCGGCGCGGTTGCGGCGCTCTGTTCGCTGGTCATGATCGTCAAACCCGATCCCGATCCCGATTGGCCCATGCTACGCACCTGGGGTGCGCTGGCCATCGCCGTGATCGTGCTGATCATCTATGCTTACGCCCTGAAACCGCTGGGCTTTGTGATCCCAACCGTCTTTGCGGCGGGCATCCTCAGCTATCAGATTTCGCCACGCATGGTTCCGGCCGCCCTGTCGGGCGTGGGTCTGTCCATCGGGCTCTTTCTGCTTTTCAAATACGCGCTGGGGCTAAGCCTCGTGGGCTTCCCGAAAGGCTGGTTCTGATATGGAAATGCTGGCAAATCTCAGCCTTGGTTTTTCCGTGGCGCTCTCCCCCTTCACCCTCGCGCTTGCCGTGGCAGGTTGTTTTCTAGGAACGATCATCGGCGCACTGCCCGGGCTTGGCCCGTCCAATGGCGTGGCGATCCTGATCCCCCTGACCTTCACCATGGGGTTGGATGCAACCTCTGCGCTCGTGCTGATGACGGCTGTTTACTACGGCGCGATGTACGGCGGGCGGATTTCCTCCATCCTGCTGAACATCCCCGGCGATGAACCCGCACTAATGACGACGCTCGACGGTTATCCGATGGCCAAACAAGGCCGGGCGGGCGACGCATTGGTGCTCTCCGGCGTGGCCTCTTTCGTCGGTGCTTTTCTGGCCACCATCGGACTGATGTTGCTGGCGCCGATGCTGGCGCGCGTGGCCTATCTCTTTGGCCCTGCAGAGTATTTCGCGCTCTATCTGTTGGCCTTCTGCACTTTGGGGGGCATGGCCTCCAACAATCAGGCCAAGGCGGCGCTGGCCTCCTGTATCGGTCTGGGTATCGCCATGATCGGGGTGGACAGCTCCTCCGGGCTGCCGCGTCTGACGGGTGGCAATCTGCACCTCTATGACGGCATCGATTTCCTCGTGGCCATTGTGGGCCTCTTCGCCATCGCCGAAGTGTTTTTCTTCATCGAAAGCCACGGCAAAGGCTCCTCCATCGGGGTGAAACTCGATAAGGTGCGCATCCCCTGGAAAGATATCCTATCCACCAAATGGACCATGTTGCGTGCGTCTTTCGTGGGCTTCATTGCGGGGATCCTGCCGGGCGCGGGGGCCTCCTTGGGCTCATTCCTCGCCTATATGTCTGAAAAATCCATTGCCGGTGAAAAGGGTGGTTTTGGCACAGGTGTGGCCAAGGGGGTTGCGGCGCCGGAAGCGGGTAACAATTCCGCGGCGGGTGGCGCACTGGTCCCGATGCTCACGCTGGGCGTGCCGGGATCGGGCACCACCGCCGTGTTGCTGGCGCTGCTGATGACGCTGAACATCACCCCCGGCCCCACGCTCTTTACCGAGCGGCCTGAAGTGGTCTGGGGCCTCATCGCCTCGCTGCTCATCGCCAATGTGGTGTTGCTGCTGATGAATGTGCCGATGGTCAAGATCTTCGTGAAAATCCTGATGGTGCCCGCCTGGGTGCTGCTGCCGGGCGTCACGATGATCTCCTTTGTGGGCATCTATTCGCTGTCCGGCAGCTATTTTGACCTGCTGTTGATGGTCGGTTTCGGGGTGCTCGGCTATATCCTGCGCAAACTCGACATCCCGACCGTGCCGGTCATCCTCGGCATCCTGTTGGGTGGCAACATGGAGGACGCGCTGCGCCGTGCGATGGTGCTGTCAGATGGGGACGCGATGTTCCTCTTCTCCACACCCATCGCCATCGGCCTCTGGATCGCCGCGATTGCCGGCTTTGTGGCACCGATGTTCCTCCGAGGGGTTCTGAAAAAGCCACAAGCGGTCACAGACTGATGGTCCGGGTTCTGGTTCCATCCGGCGCTCTGGGCCTGAACTATGACGCAGAGGCTTTGCAGCGCGGGATTGTTGCAAAGCCGGACATCATCGCCATTGATGGCGGCTCTACCGACAGCGGCCCCTCTTATCTCGGGCGCGGCGTGTCAAAATATGCCCGTGCCTCGACCAAACTGGAATGGGCCGGGCTGATGGCCGCACGAGCGGAGGCTGGCGTGCCCCTGGTCATCGGCACGGCGGGCACCTGCGGAGCGGACAGTGCGGTGGACTGGATGCTCGACATCACGCGCGAGATTGCGCATGAGCAAGGCACCCCCTTGAAAGTGGCCGTACTGCGCTCTTCTCAGGACCCCGACCGCATCGCGCAAAGCTTTGAGGGAGGCGAGATCACACCGCTGGCAGGGGCGCCGGAGATCACCTCCGAGACCATCCGCGCCTGTTCCAATATCGTGGCGCTGGCAGGGGCGGAGCAGATTGCCGCAGCGCTCGAAACCGGTGCGGATGTGATCATCGCCGGGCGCACCACTGACACTGCGATCATCGCCGCCCTGCCCCTGATGCACGACTGCCACGCGGGCGCGGCATGGCACGGGGCCAAGATCGGCGAATGCGGCGCACTTTGCGCCACCAACCCGCAATCGGGCGTCATCATGATCGATTTCGACGCCACCGGGTTTACGGTGACACCGCTCGCCGACGGCGCCCATGCAAGCCCGCACACGGTGTCGGCGCATATGCTCTATGAGAATTCCGACCCCTTCATCCTCTATGAACCCGGCGGCCATCTGGACGTGACGGCCGCCACTTATACGGCGCTGGATGAGACCTCCGTCCGGGTTGAGGGCTCCGCCTGGCTCCCATCGGATCGGTACACTGTGAAGCTCGAAGGGGCGCGGCCCGCTGGCGCACGCACAGTGGTCATGGCGCTACTACGCGACCCGCACTATGTGGCGCAGGCGTCGGTCTGGGCCGATGATATTGTCGCAAAATGCTCCGCAAAGGTTTTGCAGCGCATGGATATCGCCGCAGCAGACTTCAACCTGGAAATCCGCTTGATGGGCCATTCCGCAAGCTTCGGCGCGCTGGAGACCAGGACAGCAGACCCCGTTGAGATCGGCGTGATCGGCATCATCACCGCGCCCACGGAGGCGCACGCCGCGGAGATCGGGAAACTGCTGAACCCCTATCTCCTGCACCATCCGCTGACGCAGGAAGAGGAACAGCCGACCTTTGCCTTTCTCTTCTCACCCCCGGAGATGCATCAGGGCGTGATCTATGAGTTTGCCCTGAACCACGTCTTGCATCTCACCGATCCGATGGAGGCGTTTCAACTGGAGGTGATTGACCTTGCCTGAACTTCGCAGCCTTGTCACCAAAGTGCGCAGCAAAAACGCCGGGCCGTTCTGGCTAACAATCGACATTTTCTGCGGCTCAAATGATGCCTACAAACAGGTTTGCTCCGGGCTAAGCACATCGCATGTGGCCGGAGTTTTCAAGGCCGACACGCAGACAATCAAGCGCTTTGACATTCCTGATCTGAACGTCGTCAAATTCTCTTTGCCGCGTCCGACCGTTCAAGGTGCCATTGGGGATCGAGACATGCACGGCGCGTCATGGGCCGCCCTTATTGGTGAGCTGGTCATTTAAGTCGTTTCAAACCATACGGAGACGTATGCATTTGCTATAATCGTCCTCACGCCTTAACCCTCGTATTTTCGGGGTCGTATAGCGGGGTAAGCTCAATTTCGGCTGGGCAAAGAATACCTAGGATATCCACCTGCAATTCTTTTGGATTATCGAGGATATCGGCATCCACAAAGGCAAGCGCCAGATTTGCGCCAACCCGATGCCCCCAGTCGCCTGAGGTGACGGTGCCAACCACCTTGCCATATTGCATCACGGACGCACCGCCCGGGGCTGGAGCATGGTTTGCGGCGACCCTCAAAGTGACCAATTTTTTGCGCGGCCCGCTAATCTGACGCTTCAAAAGCGCATCACGCCCGACAAAATCGCCCTTATTCACATCGACAAAGCGCTGCAGGCCTGTCTCGAAAGGATCGAACTCTGTCAGGATATCGCTCTTCCAATGAAGATACCCTTTTTCCATCCGCATTGAGTCAACGGCCCTGCTGCCAAAGAGTTTCAGGCCATGTGCTTCACCAGCCTGGCGCAAGGCCAGATAGGCGGCGTATAGCTGGGCGTTGGGGACGTGGATTTCATAGGCCAGTTCACCGGAAAAGCTGACGGACATGACCCACGCGGGCGCGATACCGACAAAAGCTTCACGCGCCGACAGCCAGGGAAAAGCCGTCTTTGACCAATCGCCGCGCGAGACAGACTGCAGGACCTCTCGCGCTTTTGGCCCCGCGAGCACAAGGATGGTCCAGTCATTGGTAAGGGACCGGATGTGCACATCCTCATCGTCCCGCACATGCGCCTGTAACCAGTCGAGGTCATGAAATTCCGATGCGGCCGCAGACCCATACCATACGCTATCGTTTGGCAAGTTAGCAATTGTAGCTTCTGCCTTTAATCGACCGTGTTCATTCAACAAATATCCCAGCCCCACTTTGCCGGGTTTGCGTGGCACACGACCGCAGATCATACGGTCGAGGAAATCATGAACGTCACGCCCCGTCAGTTCGATCCGATTGAATCCGTTCACTTCGGTCAGCCCCACGGCGTTCTGCACCGCAGCGACCTCGGATGCGATCACGTCAAAGGCTTCGTTGAACCGATAGCTGTGGGTCTCGGTAAACTCCGGCGATGGCATGATATACTCGATGCGCTCCCAGCCATTGACCACACCAAATGCGGCGCACTCGGCGGCCAGGACGGGTGTTAAAGGGGTCGTTTTCATCGGTCGCCCGGCAGGGCGGTGTTCGTGTGGGAAGTGAAAGCGGAACTCGTTCTGATAATCCTCGATCGCTTTAAGCGCGGTCAGTTCGACAGTCGCATGCCCGGTGAATCGTCGGGGATCGATCACCCATGTGTCATAGCAGGCTTCACCATGCACGATCTGCTGCGCGAGAAGCCAACCATGGCCACCGCCTTCGCCCAGACCGGCCCGCAGCCCGATGATACAAAAAGCATTGCGTTTGCCCGGAATCGGCCCCACCAAAGGGGCGCCGTCAATTGTATAGGTTATCGGCCCATTCACGACCGTATGGATTCCGGTTTCCATCAGCGTCGGCATCCGCGCAAAGGCACCTTCGAGCACATCGGTCACACGATCCAGGTCGTCGGGGCAAAGCGCATTCACGAAGTTCGGGTCGATCCCATCCATGCCCCAGGTTTTACAATCCTGTTCGTAAAACCCGACCAGCAAGCCGTGCTTTTCCTGCCTGCAATAATAATCACTGATCGGACACCTCAGCAGCGGCATGCGGCGTCCCGCATCGCGTATCGCGGGGATTTCTTCGGTCAGAAAATACTGGTGCTCCATCGAAATCACCGGGTGGTGCACCCCCATCATCGCACCGACCTCGTTCACCCGGTAGCCGCAAGCATTGACGACAACCTCGCAGTCGATGTCGCCTTTCTCGGTATGGACGACCCAACTGTCATCCGGTTTTTGGGTCAAGCCGATAACTGGCGTGTTGCGGTAAACCTCCGCCCCCGCCTTGCGCGCGCGCCGCGCCAGCGCCTGACAGAGCTGCGCCGGGTCGATATCGCCATCCAGCGGGTCCCAGAGCCCCCCCAACAGATTCTCCGTTGAAATCAGCGGGTGCCGGCGCGCGCATTCCGCAGCATCGATGACTTCGAATTCAACATCCATACCGCGGGCCATCGAGGCAAAGTGTCGATAGCCTTCCATCTGCGCTTCGGTGTTCGCCAGACGAATGCCGCCATCTGCGTGGTGGTAGTTGATTGGATAGTCGGGGTCATCAGCGAGCTCCTTGTAGAGCGCGATGGAGTGGCTTTTCAGACCCACCATCGTCTGCGTCATCCCGAAATTCGTCACCTGAGCCGCGGAGTGCCAGGTTGTGCCGCTGGTCAATTCATTCCGCTCGACCAGAACCACGTCCGTCCAGCCCTCTTGCGTCAGATGATAGAGGGTCGAGCATCCCGCGATCCCGCCGCCAATCACCACCGCCTTGCATTGTGTCTTCATCGAACGCTCCCGTAGATTTCGCAAACCCAAACGTGCCGGGACCGTTGAGGTCAAGCAAAGCGGCACATATTCGAAAAAATAGGATCCAGCATTTCAAATTTTCGCCGAAATATAAAATTTGGTTGCCTGAGCCCGTGTAAACTGCACCGATCATCTGATCCGCCTGGGAAACCCGATACGCATCGCAATGGACACCCAAAACTCCCGCCTCCGCCGATCCGGGCGCAAACACCGCATCGCAAAGCGCGCGGCAAAACCCGCTGTGAACCCTGCGGCGCCAGGCCAGTCGGGTGGTCGCTACACGCCGCTGACATCAGCCGAACTCACGGCCATCTATGACACAAGCCTGCGCCTGCTCGCCGAGCTTGGCATGGGCGACGTGCCAAAACGATTGCAGGAAGATCTGTTGGCCGTCGGCGCAGAGGTGGCGGGCAACGGTCGCATCACCCTGCCGCGCAGCTTGACGGAAGAGGCCATTGCACAGGCGGCACGCCGTTTCACCCTACATGGGCGCGACCCGGACCGCTCCATCGAGGTGGGCGGCGACAAGGTCTACTTCGGGACAGGCGGTGCAGCGGTCCAGACGCTCGATATCGAAACGCGCCTTTACCGACCGTCGACTTTGCAGGACTTGCATGATTTTACGCGTCTTCAGGACACTTTGGCCAACGTCAGCTGGTTCACCCGCTGCTGCATCGCCACGGATGTGCCGAATACCTTCGATCTGGACGTCAACACCGCCTATGCCCTGATGCGGCACACCACCAAGCCGGTCGCGACCGCCTTTACGCTGGCCGAGCATGTCGCTCCGATTGTGCAGATGTTTGACATCGCAGCCGGTGGCGAGGGTGCCTTTGCCAAGCGACCTTTCGTCAAGGCACATATCAGCCCGGTGATTTCACCCATGCGATTTGGCGCAGACGCGGTCGATGTGGTCTACGAATGCATCCGCCACAATATCCCCGTCTCCTGCATCACGGCGGCGCAATCGGGAGCAACGGCCCCTGCCACGCTGGCCGGTTTTCTGGCGCAATCGCTGGCGGAGACGCTGGCGAGCCTGGTGATGGTGCATGCGATCCAGCCTGGGTTTCCGATGATCTTTTCCAATTGGCCATTGGTGATCGATCTGCGCACGGGGGCCTTTGCCGGGGGCGGTGGCGAAATCGCAGTTTTGAACGCAGCCTCGGCGCAATTGTCCAACTGGTTGGGTCTGCCCTCAGGCGTTGCGGCCTCAATGACCGATGCCAAGGCGATCGACGCGCAATATGGTGCGGAAAAGGGGATGACATCGCTCGCAGCAGCCCTCGCGGGTGGCAATCTCATCTATGAAAGCTCGGGCATGACGGCCTCATTGCTGGGTGCGAGCTTCGAAGCCTTCGTCCTGGACGATGAAATGCATTCGGCAACCTATCGCGCGTTGCGGGGGATCGAAGTGACTGAAGAGAACCTGGGCTTTGACGCGATTTGCGACGCGGTGTTGGGCGACGGTCACTTTCTGGGAGCCCAACACACCTATGCTGCGATGGAGCGGGACTATTTCTACCCGCAACTCGCTGACCGCGATCAACCGGTCACATGGCTTGAAAACGGTGCGCAGGATGCTTGGTATCGCGCCAATGCGCGGGCCGGGACCATTCTGCAAGACCATCACCCGGATTACCTGACACCCGATCAGGACGCGGATATCCGACGCATTTTCAACATACTGGCGTAATGCGCGGCAAGAGCCGAAACTGCTCGCGCAGCCAGGGATAGTCGGCGATTAAGGGGTCAATAGCACGCGCTTCGATCAATCGCCGCAGCGTGACGTCGATCAATTCAAGCACATCCATCGAATACCCTTTTGCGAGGTAAATCGACAGAGTGCGGCCAAAGTCGCTGCCCGGAAACGGCAGCAGAGAAACCTGCCGGTGAAATCTGCGACCGCGCAGATAGTTGGTGGGCGTTGTAATCGTCCATCCCGCCCCATCCGCGACAAGACCCAGCAGCGATTGGTTGCTCTCGAACTCGAACCGTTGCGGCAGCTGCACGCGCATGCGCTGCAGCTGCGCCTCGATCCGGGTGCTCATGATCTGCCGGTGGCTGTAGCGCAGAAAAGGCAGCCCGGTCGTGTTGTCCAGATAGGCCTCAGCGGGGTGGGCCAACCCACGCGGCACCACAAGCACAAAGGGGTCGCGCAGCAGTGGAAAGCTGGTGATGTCATCCGCGCCAAAGGTTGGCTCGGTCCCGACGCCCACGTCTATGTCGCGTGCCTTGACCAGCGAGATGACCTCGTGGCTGGGCCGCGTCAGATGCTCGAACGTGCACCGGGGCAGCGCGACCGCCAGATGCCGGGCCAATTCGGGGGAGATTTCGCTGTCGAAATCCTCCACCATCGCCATGCGCAATTGCCGGGTGGTGCCAAGCGCGCCGGACAGTGTTTCCGTCGCCCCCTGCTCCAACGCGCTCAGCGCCGCAAGGACCCGCGGCAGGAAGGTTTCCCCTTCGGTCGTCAGGGTCAGGGGGCGGCGCTGGTGATCAAAGAGGGCCACACCCATCAGCTCTTCAAGCTTGCGCAGATGATGTGACGCGGTGCTCGACGAAAGACCGGTTTCCTGCGCTGCCCGGCTCACGGAGCCATGCTCCGCTGCGCGAGAAAAAACGGCCAAAGCCGTCAGGTTCATCTGGGAAATCTTCATCAGCCGCCTTGCCCCGGGTGGCTTGCGCCACAGTCTCTGGTCCGGTCAATCTAGACCGAACCCGGCGGCGCCACCATCCACATGTGGTGATCTGGGGCATCAGAGGTTGGTCCCGCGACATGAATGCCATGCCGCGCGACCGTGTTTGCTATTGCGGACGCACCGCATCGGCTGTGCCCTGGACAAAGGCGATCAGCTTTTCCACATCCTCTTCGGTCAGCTTGTCCGCAAACGACGGCATGCCACCGGCCACCATGCTGCCGCCCAGAACGATATCACCGGCATTCATCAGCAGGTCAGCATCCGAATAGCCCAGATTGGGCACGCCGCCGCCATTGTTCACGCCCGGCACCCCGTGGCAGAAAAGACAGTTGGACACGTAGATCGCCAACCCGTCCCCCACGTGATCCGGATTATAGGGCACCCCTTCGACAAGCGTGAGCCGTTCGCTCTTTACCGTCTCAGGCAAGGGCGCATCGCCGCCAACTTTGAAGGTATAGACACGCCCCGGACCGACCTTATCCGTGGCCCGCTGCATCATGCCATAAACGCCGCCCCAACCGACGGCGATAGTCACATATTGAGTGCCATCCTTCTCCCATGTCGCGGGAGCTGCAACGACGCCCGAGCCCACAGGGGTTTGCCACAAGACCTCCCCTGTGGCCGCGTCATAGGCCATGAAACGCCCGTCTGCGGTGCCCTGAAACACCAGACCGCCCGCCGTCGTCAGCGTGCCGCCATTCCAGGGGGAGACGTATTCCGCGCGCCAGGCTTCTTTTTGGGCGACCGGGTCCCAGGCCAGCAGGTGCCCGAAGGCCGTGGCCTCGGGTGCGACCACGTTGAACAGATACCCCAGGTTCCAGCCGACGCCGGACATGGTGGACATGGGTTTATGCGAATTGAGCTCCCAGGCGGGATCGGTCGATTGCACCAAAGGCACGCCTTGGGCGGGGATGTAGACCAGCCCGGTCTCAGGGTTGAAGCTCATCGGGTGCCAGTTGTGCGCGCCATAGGCCGAGGGGATGGTCTCCCACGGATCGGTTTTTGAGCGCGCACCTTCGGCCTCAATGGGCCGCCCGTTTTCATCATAGCCCGTGGCCCAGGTCACTTCGACAAAGGGCTCTGCCGAGATGAACGCCCCATTCGTTCTATCGATCACGTAGAAGAAGCCGTTTTTCGGAGCCTGCATCAGCACCTTGCGCTCGGCGCCATCGATTTCAAGATCGGCCAGAATGATGTGCTGCGTGGAGGTGTAATCCCAGGTATCGCCGGGCGTGTTCTGGTAGTGCCATTGGTATTCCCCCGTGGCCGGGTCAAGCGCGACAATCGATGCGAGATAGAGGTTGTCGCCACCACCCGGAGAACGCAGATGCCGGTTCCAAGGGGAGCCATTGCCCGTGCCCACATAGAGCAGACCCAGTTCCGGATCATAGGCCATCGCATCCCAGATCGTACCGCCGCCACCGGCCTTCCAGTATTCCGCAGACGCGTCCCAGGTGGCCGCTGCCGCTTCCATCGACGCATCCTCATATCCCTCTGCCGGGTCGCCGGGGACAACATACCACCGCCAGTCCATTGCGCCGGATTTGGCGTCATAGGCGCTGACATAGCCGCGCACGCCAAACTCCGCGCCGCCGTTGCCGATGATCACACGCCCATCGATCACGCGCGGCGCGCCGGTGATCGTGTAAGACATCTCGCGGTTCTCGATGGTGTCGGTTTTCCAGATCTGCGCGCCGGTGGCCGCGTCAATCGCGTGCAGATAGCCATCATAGGCACCGACAAAAACTGTGCCTTCGTAGAGAGCCACACCCCTGTTCACCACGTCGCAACAGCCCTTGTGGGCATATTCCCGTGGCACTTCCGGATCATAGACCCACAATTCCTCTCCCGTGACCGCATCCAGCGCATGCACAATCGACCAGGAGCCGGTGACATACATCACGCCATCCACGACAATCGGCGTTGCTTCGACACCCCGCCGCGACTGCATGTCATGTGACCAGACAAGACCCAATTCGCCCACATTCTCGGTGTTGATTGCGGTCAGTTTGGAGTGCCGTGTCTCTGCGTAATCCAACCCGTAATTCAGCCAATTTCGCGTCTCGGAGGCGTTCTCAATGATCGCCGCTGTATCGATGCCGCCGGTGATGTCACGTATCCGGTCTTCGCTCAGGGGTTCGGCCGATGCCACACCCGCTGCAGAAAGGGCGCAGACCGCCCAATACCAAAATCTCATATTTTCCTCCCATTGAATTACAGGTTGTCAAAGCACGCCAAAGTCACGGGGTCGTGCGGCTTGAGATACCGCTTTTTGATGTTTTTGTGCCGTGTTCGGAGGGGCAACACCCTCACTTCAGAAAGGCACAGGCCGCAGCCCGCAGCGAAACCTGTCGCGGCGCGATAGGCACCAGCGTCCGCTAAAATCCGATCAAAATCAACCTAAACGAGAGGCGCTTTCAGCACTGGATCCATCCGGCGATGGCAATGCAAGCTTCGGGCTGTCAAACCCTAACGGGTCGCAAAGCGGTCGGGTGCATAGGGTTTCAGATCGGTGTTCGGCGCGCGCCCGGTGAGCATTGAGGCCACCAGCCGCCCGGTCTTTGGCCCTCCGGTCAGGCCGATGTGGTGGTGACCAAAAGCCGTTATCACACCGGTTTGCCCAATCTCACCGATCAGCGGCAAACTGTCCGCAGGCGCTGGCCGGTGGCCCATCCATTCCTCTTCGCGCCCATAGGTCAGGTTGGGATAGGCCTCTTTGACCTTTCGGCGCAGCAGCGCAAAGGGCGCTCTTGAAGGCCCGGCCTCCAACCCGCCGAACTCGACAATTCCCGCACAGCGCAGACCTGCGGCCATGGGGGTCGCCACGAATTTGCCGCTGGCCACCATTGTCGGTGCGGCTGGCCCGCTTTCTGCCCCTTCAAATACGATGTGGTAGCCGCGCTCGCTTTCGAGCGGCACCGAAAGCCCCAGTTTGCGCATCAACGGCTTTGACCAGACGCCCGTGGCCAGAATGGCCGCGTCGCAAGGCATCGCACCCTCTTTTGTCACCACCGACGCAATGCGCCCGCCCGACATCTCGAAGTCCACCACTTCGGTCTCGCGGATCTGCCCGCCCATCCTGGTGAAGACCTCGGCCAGTGCAGCGACGTAACCGGCCGGATCCCGAATAAACCCATGGTCTTTCATCGTCGCCAGACAGCCGATGGCGGAGGACAGATTGGGCTCCGCCGCCTGCACCTCTGCGCCCTCACGCAGGTGCGGCTCGAACCCGGCCTGACGCCGCAGCGACCAGGTATAGCTGTCCGCTTCAAAAGCCGCACGATCCGCATAGGCGAAGTGGTAATCGCTGTCGGTGACCCAATGTGCGGCCTCTGTACCATCGGTCAGCGCTTTGTGCTGTTCGACCGCATCCGCGACAATCGGCGTCAAACCGGCAGCGATCCGGCGGGTTTCGGCATCACTGGCATGGCCGAGGTATTTCATCAGCCAGGGTGCCAGTTTCGGCAGGTAAGACCAGCGCAGGAACAGGGGAAAATTCGCGTCCAGCAACATGCCCGGTGCTTTGCGCACCAGCCCCGGCGCGGTCACCGGCACCATCGAGCAGGCGGCGAGCACCCCTGCATTGCCATAGGAGGTTCCCTGACCTGGTACCGCGCGATCCAAAAGGGTGACATCCGCACCAAACCGTTTCAGCCAGATGCCCGTAGAGACGCCCACAATACCGGCCCCGACGATGATAATTTTCTGTGTCACGGTTGAGCTTGCCTGCCTGTTGTTCCTGATCCGAGACCGCGCCCGAGGGTTCCGTCACAATGACGGCACGCATGTGTTCGTCAATCCGTTTTCACGATCAGGACCATCAGCCCATCCAGCGGCGCACCGGTGCGTTGCTCTCTTCAAGCGGTTGCGTGATGATATCCACCAGGGTTGGGCCGTCATGGGCAATCGCGCGGCGCAGCACCGCCTCCAGATCCTCCGGAGCCTCGACTTTCCAGGACGTGACACCGTAAGCAGCGGCGACCGCGGCCTGATCGACGCGGGTGAAATCCACGTTGTGATAGCGCGCGCCCTTGTCGTCCTTCTGGCTTGCCTTGATCCAACCAAAATTGCTGTTGGAAAAGACGATATAGGTGATGTTCGCGCGCGCGCGGCATACCGTTTCCAACTCGCCGCAGGTGAACCCGAAGGAGCCGTCACCCATCAGCGCGACGATTTTGCTCTCCGGTCTGCCGTACCACGCGCCCAACGCCGCCGACATCGCATAGCCGAGCGCCCCATGCGCCCGGTTGGTAATGAAATAGCGCCCGGCCATTGGCAGTTGATAATAAGCCGAGAAATACGGACAACTGGTGCCGGGATCGGACACAACGGTTGCGTCCTCCGGCAATACGCGCTGCAGGGTCGCAATCACGCGTTCCGGTCGAATCGGGGCGTCATTGCTGTTGGCCAAGGTCTGAAACTGCGCGAATTTTCGGCGTTTGATGTCTTCTGCCGTCGCTGCACCGCCGAAGGTCGCATGCCCCTGCCCCTTACGGTCCAGCACTGCGTTCGCCGCCGCCAAGGCCAGTTTCAAATCCGCCACGACCGCAACTTCTGCGCGGTAGTTCGCGCCGATCACCATCGGATCACTGTCAAGATGCACGACCCTGCCACCGGGTTTCGGCGCTTCCCACCGCGCCGTTGTGGTGGAGCCCGCACGACAGCCCATGAAAATCACCAGATCCGCGCCCGCCAGCGCTTCCCATGTTTCATCAGTACCGCCATTTGAGCCGACCACGCCGACGGATTGCGGGTGCGTTTCCGCCAGTGACCCCTGCCCCGAGATCGATGTGACAACCGACAAGTCAAGACGTGTCGCCAAACGGTCAAGCTCTTCCATCGCGCCGGCGATCACAACACCCCCGCCACAGACAATCACCGGGGATCTCGCTGACAAGATCGCGTCGAGCGCGGCTTCGACGGCGCCCGGGGCCGGGGCCGCGCGGTAGGCGGGGTAGCTTTGGTGCATGGGATCGGCCCAGATATCTTCCGGATCGACCGCGTCATATTGGATGTCATAGGGCAGACCCAGATGCGCCGCACCGGGCCGCCCTGTTGTCATGGCCCGAAAGGCCGCACGCACCATGCGCGGCACATGGGTCGCCTGTTTGATCACGGTATTCCACTTGGTCACCGGGCGCATCAGCGCCTCCTGATCCACCTCGGTCAGAGGGTACTTGCCATAGGTGCCCACCGAAATGTCGGTGGTGATGCCCAGAACCGCATATGAGCTCTCGCTCGCTTCAATCAGCCCCGGCAGAATATAGGTGGCACCGCCCCCGGATGGCCCCTCGCATACGCCCGGTCGGCCGGTCACCCGCGCATAGCCGTCCGCCATATAGGCCGCCGAGCGTTCATCACGGGTCAGCACGTGCGTGATCCCATGGTCGAGCCCACGCATCGCATCATAGAATGGCAGGCTGGTATCCCCGCAGAGCCCAAAGACATGTTTCACCTGATGCGCGTCCAGCATTCGGACCATCGCCTCGGCACCGTTGAGGGAGTTTGCCGTCATCACATCTCCTCGGACAGCAGGCCACCCAGCCTGCATGCACCATATGTATCGTTTTCAGAAGATGATGAAAACATCGCCGGGCTGGACATTTGCAGCAAATTGCGCTGCTTGGAACGCAGGGATTTCGGGAGGTTTCAGATGACCGTACAATCAGGGGGCAAGACGGTCTACGGTGCGACGGTCGGTATTCTGATGCTGGAAACACGGTTCCCGCGCATTCCCGGTGATATCGGCAATGCCCTGACCTGGCCCTTTCCGGTGCACTACCGCGTGGTTGAGGGTGCGACGCCTGATCTGATCGTACGAGGGGACGCGCGCGCCATGCGCGATGCGTTCATCACCGAGGCGCAGGCGCTGGTGCGCATGGGCTGCGACGGGATCGTCACCAATTGCGGGTTCTTGTCGATCCTTCAGGACGATCTCAAGGCTGCCTTGGGGGTGCCAGTGGCCAGTTCATCTCTGATGCAGGTCCCGATGATTGCCCAGACCCTGCCTGCAAACAAGCGCGTTGGGATCCTGACCATATCCAAGGAGAGCCTGACCCCGGATCATCTGAAAGGCGCGGGGGTGGCGCCCGAGACGCCGATCATGGGCACGGTGGGGGGGCGCTGCTTTTCGCAAGCCATCCTCGACGATGAATATGAGATCGACTTCGAGGCCTGCCGGTTGGACATGATCGATGCCGCGCGCGCGTTGACCGCAGAACACGATAACATCGGCGCCATCGTTCTGGAGTGCACCAATATGGTGCCCTACGCATCCGACATCCGGGTGGCGACCGGGCTGCCCATCTATTCCATCTACACCCTGGTGACGTGGTTTCAGAGCGCCCTGTCACCCCGCAGTTTTGCAGGGGCGTTGAACGATCCGCGCTGACAGCCCTTAAAACGCTCCGTGTTCGGCGTAGGCCGAGCCAGTATGCGTCTCCAGAAAGGCGGAGAGTGGCACGTCTTCCTGTTTCAGAAACCCCTGATCGGGCAGCGTGCCTTTGCGCACCATCTCGATGATGCCCACAACCGAGGATGCGGTTGTCCAGGCAATGGCCGTGCGGCGCTTGCCTGCCAGCGTGATCGGTTTGTAGCCCCGCACGAATTCGCGCCGCGCAAGCCGGCCCTCAATATCGCCTTCGGCGGAGACATGAACATAGACGATGTCATCTTCAACGGGTGGCTTGGCATTGACCAGTATCTCTCCCGCTTCGCGGCGACGTTCCCGCATCAGTAATTCATGGAAAAAGAAATTCATCAAATCCACATGACCTGGATAGCGCATTGTTTTATAATCGATATTTGGCACGCGTCCCAGATAGGTCTCGCACATGGTGCCAAGCCCGCCGGAGGTAGTGAAAGCCTCCAGCTCGGTCCCGTCAATGTAGAGTTTCTCGATCCATTCCATCGGGGAGACCCATTTGATCTGCCCATCTTCCAGCACCTCGCAGTCGTTCAGATACTCGTTTACCACGCCTTCCGGCGACCAGTTGAACGAATACCCCATCAACCCAGTGGGGTGTTGTGGCAGCGCGCCCACCCGCATTTTACAGGCGCGGCACTCGGAAAACTGGCTAATCAGATCGGCCCCCACGATGCCCACAAATCCAGGCGCCAGACCACATTGCGGCGCCATCAACCCTTTGGCATTTTTGGAAAGCTCCAGAATGGTCTTGGTGGTTGGCACATCTTCGGTCAGGTCGAAATAATGAATGCCCGCCGCATGCGCCACCGTCGCAACGGAGGTGTTCAGATGATAGGGTAGACAGGACAAAACCGCGTCCGCCGCGTTCAGATCATCCTCATACTGCGCAGGGTCCGACAGATCGCGGGTTTTGGTTTCAAACGGCAGATCCGACGCTTTCCGCTGCATATCGATGCCCGTGACGGTGAACCCCGCAGATTGCAAAAGCTCACCGGCCAGTGTGCCCACCTTGCCCAGACCCAATACGACGATGCGTTCCATGCTGCCCCTCCTGATCAATTCCTTGCCGCGATGCGCCATGCAAAGCCGCTTCTGACGGGGATGGCAATCACAATTCAGCGCCTCGGCGGGGTGCCACGGTTCAGGATGGAGCATAGGGGCGCAGGATGGTCTTGCGCGTGGCTTCCGTTGCCTGCGCGCGCCGCCTGCTGATATGGGAGCGCATCGCGGCAACTGCCCCCGGCCCGTCGCCCGCAGCCAGCGCGGTCACCACTTTCGAATGGTGCGCAGACGTGAGCCCGCAACAGTCTGCCATGTCGACCCAACGCACCAACCGCAGACGCGCGTTCAGATTCGCCAACACACGTTTCAATTCCCGGTTGCCGGAAAGACGCAACATCTGCATTTGAAAACTGCATTCGCTTTTTGCGCGCACCGGGAAAAGCCAGCGGGTTTGCACGGAATCGACCTGCCTGCTCCCTTCATCTGCGCAGTGTTTGACGGATGGTTTCATTCGGACAGTCACCGATAAATCCGATCCGGATCACCTCAAGCACAACACGTCGAACCGCGATATCGATCTCTGCGCGCTTTGTGGCCAAACCCCGGAACAGACGGCGGCCCTGCGCGACCTGGTCACGCGCAACATCGCCAACCCTGAAAGCCTTGCATTTTTCGGGATGACGCAACCCGGATTGCAACGCGAATAGGTCTCATTCCGGTTGGGCAGAAATTTCTTCTGCCCCTCCTTGCAGCAACTTCTTGACGGACGGACAGGTTTGATCTTAGCGTCTGGGCAGTAATGTACAGTGCTGTCCAGAGCTATCGCTAAGATCATCGGGAGGATCCGTCATGAAGTCGCACTACCGCGTTGTTGTCATCGGGGGCGGCGTTGTCGGCGCCTCCGTCCTTTATCATCTGGCCAAACTGGGCTGGACGGACGTCTGCCTGATTGAACGCTCGGTGCTAACGGCCGGGTCCAGTTGGCACGCGGCGGGCGGCATCCACGCGCTGAACGCGGACCCCAACATCGCGCAATTGCAGGCCTATACCATCGACCTGCTGAGCGAGATCGAGGCAGAAAGCGGTCAGAACATCGGACTGCACATGACCGGTGGGTTGACCATGGCGGGCACGCCCGACCGCTGGGAATGGCTGCAATCGGCCTACCGGACGTTCCAGTCCATCGGCATTGATGACTGCCGTCTGGTCAGTGTTGAAGAAGCGGTTTCGCTCAACCCCATCATGTCGGGCGAGGGGCTGCTCGGCGGCATGTGGGCCGACCGTGAAGGTTACATCGATACCACCGGCACGGTGCACGCCTATGCGGGGGCAGCGAAAAAACGCGGGGCCACGGTCGTCGAACACAACCGTGTGCTCGAGCTGAACCAGACCCTTGAGGGCTGGGAAGTTGTCACCGAAAAAGGCACGGTGACCTGCGAACATGTGGTCAATGCCGCAGGGCTCTGGGCCAAGCAGGTGGGGCGCATGGCGGGCATCGAACTGCCGGTCTCCCCACTGAACCACCACTACCTGATCTCCGATACGATCCCGCAATTGGAAGGACTGGATTTCGAGGTGCCGATGACCGTGGACCTCGAAGGCTTCACCTACCTGCGGCAGGACCAGAAAGGCGTGCTGCTGGGCATCTATGAGATCAACCATCAGCACTGGATGATGGACGGCGCGCCCTGGGAGTATGGGTTTGAGCTGCAACAGGAAGACCCGGACAGGATCGAACACGAACTAACGCTCGGATTTGAACGCTACCCCTGCCTGCAGGAGGTGGGCGTGAAAACCTGGGTCAACGGCGCCTTCACCTTCTCGCCCGATGGCAACCCGCTGGTGGGCCCGGTGCCGGGCAAACGTGGCTACTGGTCGGCCTGCGCTGTGATGGCCGGGTTCCTGCAGGGCGGTGGCGTCGGCAAATCGCTGGCGGAATGGATGATCCACGGCACGCCGGAAGCGGATGTCTACGGCATGGACGTGGCGCGTTACGGCGTCTGGGCGGAGAACAAGCAATATATCAAGGAGACCACGGGCCAGTTCTACACCCGCCGCTTCGTGATGACCTACCCCAACGAGCAACTGCCCGCGGGTCGCCCGCTGAAAACTGCCGGGGCCCATGAGGATATGACCGCCGCAGGCTGCCAATGGGGGCAAAGCTGGGATCTGGAGGTACCGCTTTATTTTGCAGAGCCGGGGTTCGCAGAGACGCCTTCGCTGAAACGCTCAAACGCCCACGATATTGTCGCAAAGGAATGCCACGCGGTCCGCGAACGGGTAGGCTTGCTCGACATCACCGGCTTTTCCCGCTTCGAGGTCTCCGGGCCAAACGCGGAACGCTGGCTGAACCGCGTTATGGCCTCGAAACTGCCGAAACCGGGCCGCGCACGACTCGCACCGATGCTGGCTGAAGACGGACGGCTGAAAGGGGATTTGACGGTCTTCAACTGGGGCGACGGCACTTGGTGGATCATGGGCAGCTACTATCTGCGCGCCTGGCACATGCGCTGGTTCGACGACCATATGGAGGAGGGCGTCACCCTCCGCGATCTGGGTGAAGACACGGCCGGTTTCTCCCTTTCGGGCCCGGCCTCGACAAAGGTTATTGAGAGACTGACCGATGGCCCTGTAAGCGATCTGCCTTTCATGGGCTGCGGTGCCTTCGACATCGGCCTTTTGCGTTGCAAGGTTGGACGACTGTCGGTGACCGGCGAGTTGGGCTATGAGATCCATTGCCGTGCGGGCGATCATGCTACCCTACGCCGCATTCTGCTGGAGGCGGGCGCGGATCAAGGCATCCGCGAGGTTGGCTTCAACGCGCTCCTGAGCCTGCGGATCGAGAAAAGCTTTGGCATCTGGAACGCCGAATTCACCCAAGGTTACACGGCGGGCATGACCGGCATGGACCGCTGGATCGACTGGGACAAGGACTTCGTGGGCAAACCCGCCGCTATCGCCGAGCGCGACGGCAATGGCCCCGCGCAAATCCAGGTCACTCTGGAAATCGACGCCGAGGGCGCGGATGCCAGCGGCTTTGAGCCCATCTGGTCAGAGGGCAAGCAAGTTGGTTTTGTCACCTCCGGCGCCTACGGGCACACAACCCGCAAATCGCTCGCCATGGCGCTGATCAATGCGGAAAACGCAACGCCGGGCACCGCGCTGAGCGTGCACGTTGTCGGCGTGGAACGTCAGGCGAAGGTGATCCCACCCTCGCCCTATGACCCTGAAGGCAAGGCGATGCGGGGATGACGCTGGCAGAAAACTCAGGCCGCAGACGCACACGCCGGGGCGGTGGGGCCGCGGCGCATCAAACCCGCAAGTTGGACTACCGAAACCTGCGCAACCCTTTCCCACCGATGACGATTTTCTCCGAAGATCGCATTGAGGCCATTCACGAAGCAGCCCTCGATGTGCTGGAGACACTCGGCATCAAGGTGCTGCTGCCGGAGGCGCGCAAAGCCTATCGCGCCGCCGGTGCACGGGTCGATGACAGCACCGAAATGGTGCACATCGGTCGTGAAATCGTCGCCGCCGCGCTGGCCACCGCGCCGACGTCGATCCCCGTCACGGCAGGGGCGCGGGAGCGCGATATTGTGTTGGAGCTTGGCAATCTGGTGTTTCAGCCGGGCGCTGGCGCGCCACACGCAACCGACCTGGAGCGGGGCCGCCGTCCCGGCACGGAACGCGATTTTCGCGAGTTGGTGCAGCTCACCCAGCATTTCGATGTGTTGCACATGGTGCCACCGCTGATTGAGCCACAGGATGTGCCCATGCACCTGCGTCACTACGCGACGCTCGACGCGCAGTTGTCGCTGTCGGACAAGGTGCCCTTCATCTTCTCGCGGGGCACGCCACAGGTCGAACAGAGCTTCGAAATGCTCCGCGACTTCAGAGGTCTGTCCGACGCGGAATTCGCCGCCGTCAGCCATTGCTATACCATCATCAACACCAATTCACCGCGCACACTCGACGTGCCCATGGCGCAGGGGCTGATGGATTTCGCCAACGCCGGTCAGGTCAGCATCGTCACCCCCTTTACCCTGATGGGCGCGATGGCCCCGATTACAGTCGCAGGTGCCATGACCCTCAGCCACGCCGAAGCGCTGGCGGCGATCACCCTCACGCAGCTGGTGCGCCCCGGCGCACCCGTGTGCTACGGCACCTTCACCTCGAACGTGGACATGAAATCCGGCGCGCCCGCTTTTGGGACGCCAGAGCATTTCAAGGCCAGCCTCGCCGCCGGTCAATTGGCCCGTAAACTTGGCCTGCCCTGGCGGTGCGCCAGCGGGTCCGCTGCCAATCTGAACGATGTCCAAGCGGCCAATGAAACGCAATTCGGGACCTGGGGGTGCCTGTTGGCCGGAGCAACGGTGGTGATCCATGCCGCGGGCTGGTTGGAAGGGGGATTGACCGTGTCTTATGAAAAGCTCATCACAGATCTGGAGGTTCTGCAGATGGTTGCAGAACTATGCGCCACCACCCCGGCGGAAAATGCCGACATCGCTTTGGATGCCCTGACCGAAGTGCAACCGGGCGGGCATTTCTTTGGCGCAGCCCACACAATGGAACGCTATCAGACAGCATTTTATGAGCCATTGATCGGCGATCTGTCGAATTTCGGAACCTGGGAAGAACGCGGCGCGCTGGACACAACCAGCCGCGCGACGCATATGTGGAAACGCATCGTGGCAGAGGCAAAAGCGCCGTCCATAGACGCGGATGCACTGGCGCGGCTGCATGGGTATATTCGCACAAAGTCCGAGGCGGGCGGCGCCCCGCCGGAAAGCTGATCCTTGGAGCACTCGCAAAACACATCAAATGGCCACCCATCGCCAGAGGGCGATCGTCTGGTCGGCAACGTCAAGGTCACACGCCAAAACTGGCTGGACGCAGCCCGCGAAGCTCTGATTGCCAATGGCGTTGAAGGGGTGAAAATCCAGGTGCTGGGCGCGCAGCTGGATGTCTCTCGCTCTAGCTTTTACTGGTATTTCAAGTCGCGCCAGGACTTGCTGAATGCCCTGCTCGACCATTGGCAAAAGACAAATACCGCGGCCCTTGTGGCAAAAACCGAAGAGCCTGCCCAGACCATCACCGAAGCCGTGGGCAATGTGTTTCGATGTGTGATCAACCCGCAGCTTTTTAACACGCGGCTGGATTTCGCCATTCGGGACTGGGCGCGCAGATCACCCAAGGTGCGCAAAATTCTGCACGCCTCTGAAAACAAGCGACTTGAAGCGCTGCACGCCATGTTCCTCCGCCACGGTTACGAAGACCTTGAGGCCGTCGCCCGCGCGCGCATTCTCTACTACATGCAAATCGGATATGACGATGCCCAATTGGGTGAGCCCATGGAAGACCGCAGCCGTCTGTTGCCAAGCTACCTGCTGGGCTTTACCGGGCAACAGGCAAGTCAGGATGAAATCGCTGCCCTTGTGCGCTATGCGGACGCGGTGGAGGCGCAGAAACAAGGCGATTAGTCTTCGGGTGAACCCGCAGGGAAAACTGCGCCTGCGCACCTAAGCGTTATTTGCTTCCCGCAGGAATATGCTAGACCGTTCGGTATCACAGCTGACTGACCCCAAAGGCATGCTCCATGAGTCTATTATCCATTTTTCGGCTGGCGCAGCCTCTTGCATGGGCGGCGGCTTTTGCTTTTTCAGCCACATCAGCTCTGGCGCAGGGCGGGCCCGCTGCGGTTGGCGTCGAAACCGTAAACTATCAGAGCATCGCGGAGACTGTGCCACTCTTCGCAGAAGTGGTGACATCCCGCGAAGGCACCGTGGCCAGCCGCATTGCCGGAACGGTTGATAAAGTTCATGTTCTGGAAGGGGTTACCGTGAATGAAGGCGACATCCTCGCCGAGCTGGACACCGAACTTCTGGAAATCCTGTCGCGCCAGGCAGGCGCGCTTTTGGCGGAGGCGCGGGCCGGGATTGCGACGGCCACATCGCGCGTAGACCGGTCAACCAAATCCCTTGCCCGCATCGAAGGGCTACGGGGGACATCCGCCTTTTCAACCAGCCGTTTCGACGAAGCGCAGAGCGATTTCTTTGAAGCACAAGGAGAATTGGCAGAAGCCGAAGCACGGGTTCAAACAGCGCAAGCCAATGTCGCAGAGACCACTTATCAACTGGAACGCGCGCTGATCCGGGCCCCGTTTTCCGGCATCGTGCTTGAGGTGAACACAAATCCGGGCGAATTCATCAGTTCCGGCGCGCCGGTGGTATCGCTGCTCGACACCCAATCCTTTGAGATCGAGGCCAGCGTACCGTCCAAATACGTGCGTGTTCTGGAGCCGGGGCTGCGCGTCATTGGCATAAGCGAGGCGGGTGAAGAGCTGGACCTCACCGTGCGCGTCCTCCTCCCCGTCGAAGATACAGCGACCCGCACGCGGCCAGTGCGCTTTTCTTCGCCTGGTCTTGCGGATTTGCAAACCATTGCCATCGGGCAATCGATCACAGTTTCGATCCCTATCAGTGCGCCGCGCGAAGTGCTGTCCGTGCCCAAAGACGCTTTGGTACAGGCACGGGGCGGATGGACGGTTTTTGTCGCCGAGGACGGGCAGGCCACGCCGCGCACCGTGCAGATTGGCGTGGCACTGGGGGACCGGTTCGAAGTGTTGAGCGGTCTGACAGAAGGGGATGTCGTGGTCACGCGCGGCAACGAACGGCTGCGCCCGGGCCAATTCATCGCGCCCATGAGCGCCAGCAACTAGGGAGACCGCCATGGATTTCATCCGGTTTGCCATCGATAGACCTGTCGCGGTACTCGCGGCGGTCATCATGGCGGTTCTGTTCGGCATCATCGCGGTCACCCGCATCCCAATTCAGCTGGCGCCTGATGTCCGCAAACCCATCGTGGTGATCAGCACGGATTGGCCGGGGGCTGCGCCTTCCGAGGTTGAGCGCGAGATCCTCAACCCGCAGGAAGAGGCGCTGCGCGGCCTTGAGGGGTTGGATATCATGACCTCCCGCGCCCGGTCGGGTGAAGCTGAGGTGACGCTGGAATTCGGGATTGGCACGGATATGGGGCAGTCGCTGCTGCTCGTCTCCAACCGGCTCGACCGCGTGGGCGACTACCCTGACGAGGCGGGCGAACCTTCGCTGGATACCTCCGGCGCCGACGACAGCCCGATTGCCTGGGTGCTGCTGACCGCTCAGGAAGGCAACACACGTTCCATGCCGACCTATGGCGATTTTGTCGAAGACATCATCAAGGACAGGATCGAGCGGGTAGAAGGCGTGTCCGCCGTCAATGTGTTCGGCGGCGTGACGCGCGAGTTGCAGGTTGTCGTGGACCCGCGCCAGCTGGCCCGTTTCGGCATGACCGTTCCCGATGTGGTCCGCACGCTGCGCAATGAAAACATCTCGCTGTCGGCAGGCGATGTGGAGGAAGGCAAACGCCGGTATATCGTGCGGGCTGAAGGTAACCTCAACACTGTCGCGGCCATCGAGGAGGTTGTTTTGCGCTCCGAGCGGAGCACCGGCGGGTCTGGTCGTGTGCGCGTGGGCGATGTGGCTGATGTGGGCTTTGCCTTTGGTGACCCGACCGCACGGCTGCGGTTCCGGGGCGAGCCGGGTCTGGCTTTCAACATCGTGCGGGAACCGGGCGCAAATGTCATTGAAACCATGGAGGCCGTGCAAGAGGTCCTGGCCACGCTGGATAGGGGGCCGGTAACCGATGCCGGCCTCAAGATGCGCCAAGTCTATGACGAAACCATCTATATCAACGGCGCCATTCAGCTCGTCACACAGAACATCTGGATCGGGGGTGGGTTGGCGGCCCTGATCCTGTTGATGTTCCTGCGCAGTCCGCGCGCGACGCTGGTGGTATCGCTGGCCATTCCGGTCAGCATCGTCGCCACATTTGTCGCCATGGCGGCCACCGGGCGGACGCTGAACGTCATCTCGCTGGCGGGGATCGCATTTGCCGTCGGCATGATCGTAGACGCGGCCATTGTGGTTCTGGAAAACATCTACCGGCTGCGGGAACAGGGAAAATCCCGGCGCGAGGCGGCCTATCTCGGCGCGAAACAGGTCTGGGGCGCGATTCTTGTCTCTGCATTGACAACAGTTCTGGTCTTTGTCCCCATCCTGATCATGCAACTGGAGGCCGGGCAGCTTTTCCGTGACATCGCTGTGGCCATTTCCGTCTCTGTTCTGCTGTCGCTGATTGTCGCGGTGACGGTGATCCCGGCGCTCGCCAGTCGCCTGCTGAAGCGCGGCGAACAGGTCACGATGAGGATCTGGGGGCTTGATCATCTAGCCCATGGGTTCCACCGCCTGGTGATGTCCTATGTCCGCCTGACCGTGCGCTACCGGCGCGTCGGGCTGTTGATGGTCGCGGCCATCGCAGGGGGCGCAGGGGTTGCCGCCATCGCCTTTCTGCCGCGCCTGGAATACCTGCCCGAAGGCAACCGCAACCTAGTCTTTGGCCTGATCATCCCACCGCCGGGATACAACCTCGACACCACACAAACCATCGCACAACGCATCGAAGGCGTGGCCCGCCCCCTTTGGGAAGCGGCCCCTGCCCCGGCCATGGAAGATGGCACACCCACCATCGAGAATTTCTTTTTCGTGGCGACCCCCGGGAATAGCTTTGTCGGGGCGGCTGCAGTGGACGGCGCGCGCGCGGGGGAGCTGATCCCCGTTTTGTCGGGCCCTATTTTCGCGGAACCCGGCACCTTTGGTTTCATGACACAGCCTTCGCTTTTCGGGCGGGGTGTGGGCGGCGGGCGCACCATTGAGCTCAATATTTCAGGGCAGGATCTGGATGAAATTCTTGCTGTGGCCGGTCAGGCCGCAGGCACAATCGCAGGCCTCCTGCCCCGCTCGGAGGGTCACCAGTTCCGCCCGATCCCGGGGCTCGAACTGGGCGCGCCGGAGGTACGGCTCGTCCCGGATCGGCTCAGGTTGGCGGACGCAGGTCTCACGGCCTCCGATCTTGCGCTTACGGTCGATGCCTTCAACGACGGGCTGCGCGTGGCGGAAATCACCGTCGGCGCGGAACGGTTGAACCTGATGCTCAAGGGCGATCCGGGGCTGCAGGTGGCGCAACGCACGCAAGACATCGGCAACTACCCTGTGGTCACCCCGGGGGGTCAGATCGTGCCGGTCACGGCGCTCTCTGATGTGGTTGTGACGGCGGGGCCCACCGAGATCAGGCACCGGGATCGGTTGCGGACGGTCACGCTCGAAGTGCGCCCTTCGGATGCCTTGCCACTCGAAGCGGCGGTGGAGCTCTTGGAAACCGAGGTGGTCTCTGTCCTTGAAGCGCAGGGTCTGCCGAATGGCATCCGCGTCAGCGTATCCGGCACCGCAGATCAGCTCAGCCAGACATGGGATGCGATCCAGATCAACCTCGCCGTGGCGCTGGTGATTGTTTTCCTCGTCATGGCGATCCTGTTTGAGAGTTTCGTTTTGCCACTGGTCATTCTGATTTCCGTGCCTGTGGCGGCAGCAGGTGGCGTAGGCGGGCTGGCGCTGCTCAACACCTTTCAAAACCAACCGCTCGATATGCTGACGTTGCTGGGATTCATCATTCTGGTGGGGATCGTGGTGAACAACGCGATCCTGATTGTGCACCAGACCCTTTATCACCTGCGGGACGAAGGTATGGCGCCGATTGATGCCATTGAAGAGGCCACGCGGAACCGCATTCGCCCTATTTTCATGTCCACGCTCACCAGTGTCTTCGGCATGCTGCCACTGGTGGTCTTTCCCGGCGAAGGGTCCGAGCTTTATCGTGGTTTGGGGGCTGTGGTGGTCGGCGGGCTCTCGATGTCGGCCTTCCTGACGCTGCTGACGGTCCCGCCGTTGTTGCGCCTCTGCGTGCGCGCTCCGAAGCCTGACGAGGATGCGGCGCTCTCAGGCACGCCAGCGCAATAGGTTTACTTGCGCCAGTGAAACGGCACGATGACCAGGGCCCCGATGGAGGCGGCGATGGCGTTCATCCCTGGGCTTGAAAAGCCAAACCCAAACATGATCCGGACGAAGTAGAATAAAAACGCCCCGCCAATGCAGATGATGATGCTCTGCAAATACCCATTGTGAGTAAATCCGGTCTTTTCGCAGAGATACCCCACGATCCCCGCAATCACGACGGTGCCAAAGAGCGTCAGAAACATGGGCCTCTCCTATTCCAGCTGCCTACCGGCTTCCAGCGGCCAGCCCCGCAGAAACGCCTCTGCATCCTGTACCCCTTTGCCCGCGCGCTGCAAGCGGATGAGTTCCACGGCTCCTGCGCCGCAGACCACACGCAGGGGGTCGTGCAGCACCTGACCGGGCGCGCCCTGACCCTGCGCGGTGCGGGACTCCAAAAGCTTGATCCGGGTCTCGCCATCAAGCGTCCAGGCGCCGGGAAAAGGTGACAGCCCCCGGATCAGCCTGTCCACATCCTCGGCGGGCTGGTGCCAATCTACACGCGCCTCCGATTTGTCGATTTTCTGAGCATAAGTCACGCCCTCAGTCGGCTGCGGTGTGGCGGAAAGCCAATCCAAATTAGTCAACGTCTCGACAATCAGCCACGCACCCATCTCGCTCAGACGGTCATGCAAACTCGCGGTCGTCTCATGCGGTCCGATGTCGACCTCACGGCGGGTAAGAACGGGCCCGGTGTCCAACCCGGCTTCCATCTGCATGATGCAAACGCCCGTTTTCGCATCACCGGCCATGATCGCGCGATGAATGGGCGCCGCCCCGCGCCAACGCGGGAGCAGGCTCGCATGAATGTTGAGGCACCCGCGCGCCGGTGCATCAAGCACCGCCTGTGGCAGGATCAGCCCATAGGCGACAACGACAGCCACATCTGCCTGCAGTGCCCCAAATTCCGCCTGGGCACTGGCGCTTTTAAGGGACACAGGGGTTCGCACGGGCAGGCCAAGCTCCAATGCTCTGGCATGCACGGGGCTGGGGCGCTCTTTCTTGCCACGGCCCGCCGGGCGCGGTGGCTGGCAGTACACGCATGCAAGCTCATGCCCGGCGTCGACCAAAGCATTCAGCACCGGAACCGAAAAATCCGGAGTGCCCATAAAAATCACGCGCATTTCTTCATCTCCAACATGCGACGGTCCACGACGCACCAAGGCGCCAGGATTTGCGACGGGTCACTCGGTGGGGTGTCCGCTGCTTCAGGTTTTGGCCTTCCGTGCTTTGCGCAAAAGCATGTCGCGCTTCACCTTGCTGAGACGATCAAAATACATCTTGCCCTGCAAGTGATCGATCTGGTGCTGCACACTTGTCGCCTCCAGGCCGACAAAATCGCGGCGAACATAAAGCCCGTTTTCATCCATAAAGCGCACGGCCACGCCGCGGGGCCGCGATACTTTGGCTGAAAATCCGGGCAGGTTCGGGCTTGCCTCTTCATGATCATTCATGATCGCCGAAGCGTCGAGCACCGTCGGATTGGCCATGCGGATGCGCCGGTCGCGGGTGTCGGACGCGTCGACAACCGCCAGCTGCAAGCCGATGCCGATCTGCGGCGCAGCCAGACCAACGCCCGGCATGGCATCCATCGTGTCGATCATGTCCTCCCAAATGGCCCTGATTTCATCGGTTATTTCTGCTACCGCTTCGGCGGGTCGGCGCAAACGCGGGTCCGGCCACGGCAGGCAGCGGCGCACCGTCATTGCACCGCCTCGGCGTATTCCGCTTCCAGCCTGGCGCGCGTATCCGGTGTCAGATGATCGAAAGTGACGATACCATCGAGATGGTCCAACTCATGCTGCACACAGGCGGCGGCAAACCCGGTGAAGGCTCTCACCTGACGTGCGCCCTCCAGATCGGTCCATGCCACGGTCACTTCGGCAGGCCGCTCAATCTCGGCGCTGACGCCCGGGATCGACAGGCACCCTTCAGTTTGCGTCGCGCGCGCTGCACTGCGCGCTTCAATCGCCGGGTTGATGAGGACCAGCGGCGCGGGCGTGCCCTCTTTCCAATCGGTGTCCATCACGAAAATACGCGACATAGCGCCCACTTGTGGCCCGGCCAACCCCCGGCCCGGTGCGGCATACATGGTTTCCAACATATCCGCCGCCAGAACACGGAGATCAGCGTCAATCACCGCCACCGGTGCGCAAACAGTGCTGAGCCGTGGGTCCGGCCAGCGCACAATGTCCCTGACGGTCATGCGCGCGCCAGCTCGCGCTTGAGTTTGACCATTTTCCGCGTGATCATCTGGCGTTTGAGCGGCTTGAGGTAGTCGATAAACAGCTTGCCATCCAGATGGTCGATCTCATGCTGCGTACAGGTCGCCCACAGCCCGTCAAAGACTTCGGTTTGCTCCTTGCCGTTGCGATCGATCCAGCGCACCTCAACCTCGGCAGGCCGTGTAACATCCGCAAACTGTTCAGGGATCGACAGACAGCCTTCCTCATAGACATTTGTTTCATCCGAGGAAGCGATGACCTCGGGGTTGAACATGATCAGTGGCCGCGGCGTTTCGGCCTCACCTTTGACGCAATCCAGCACCACCAGTCGCTGCAGGATGCCCACTTGCGGGGCGGCCAACCCGATGCCCGGCGCGGCGTACATCGTCTCCAGCATATCATCGGCCAGGGCACGCAGCTCATCGCTCAGATCAGCGACGGGCGCGGCGTGTTTCTTCAGCCGCGGGTCCGGATGCAAAAGGATATTTCGTTTCATAAAACTTCATGTAAGACAGGAGCCCGCTGGCTGCAACATTGCCGGGCTTGCAGCCAGCCGAAATCTCGCTAGCTATAGGACAGCCCCAAAGGAGACCCCCATGAGCCTCGACGATAGCCACGACGCCCGTTTTGATACCGTGATCGACCGGCGCGGCACGCAATCGAGCAAATGGGACTATATGGAGAAATACTACGGCGTGTCACCGGAGGGCGGGCTGGCCATGTGGACCGCTGACAGCGATTACCCGACGCCGGCTTGCGTCACCGATGCCTTGCACCGCGCCGCAGATCACGGGATTTTCGGCTATTACCCGGTCAACGACGAATACCTTGCGGCCATCCAGTGGTGGATGAAGACCCGGCACAATTGGCAGATCGAGCCCTCTTGGATTCTGACAGCTCAGGGGCTTGGCAATGCCATTGGACTGTCGCTGGATGTCTGGACCGAGCCGGGCGATCAGGTCGTGATTTTTAGCCCCGTCTACCATGAGTTCCGCAACAAGGTGGAAAAATCGGGCCGGGAAGTGAACGAATGCCCGCTGAGACGGGACGGCGACACCTACATGCTAGATTTGGACGATGCGCAGGCGCGCATGACCGGGCGTGAAAAAATGCTGATCTGGTGTTCACCGCAAAACCCATCCGGCCGGGTCTGGACAGCGGAGGAGTTGCGCGCCGTCGCGGACTTCGCCGCGCACAATGACCTCACGCTGGTATCGGATGAAGTGCATCATGATCTGGTTTACGCGGGCAGCACATTTGTGCCCATGCATATCGCCGCCCCCGACCATGAAGACCGGCTGATCGTGCTGACCTCCGCCTCCAAGACCTTCAATATTGCGGGGCAGCGCACCGGCAACATGATCATCCCGAATGCCTCCTTGCGCCGGGACATGCAAAACCGCCTGAATGCGCTGGATTACAAGCCTGCTGGGCTCAGCCTGCTGATGATCACCGCGGCTTATTCACCGGAAGGGGCTGAGTGGGTCGACGCGCAGGTCGCCTATCTGGAAGGCAATCGCGCGCTGTTTGATGCCGCAATTGATGCGATCCCGGGCGTGCATTCTTTGCCGCTGCGCTCAACTTATCTGGCTTGGGTAGATTTTGCCGGGACTGGCATGAGCTATGAGGAGATCTCCAGACGCGTGCTCAAAGACGCGCGTATCGCGCCCAGTGCAGGCCCGGAATTTGGCGCTGGTGGCGAGACGTTCCTGCGCTTCAACCTGGCAGCACCGCGTGCGACGATCCAGGAAGCCTGCAACAGGCTCACCGCTGCTTTCAGCGACTTGCAGTAGCTTTCTCGGGCCTTACCGCGCGTCTTCGATCAGACCAACCGGCGCGTCATCGGCAATTTCAAAATCCACTGCCGGCGCCTGCGACACCGCCGTGGCCCGTTTGAATTCGTAGCGGCGTTCGCCATTTTCGTCATCGCTGGCAATGATCAGGCACTGCATCAGGTGCAGACTGCCATCATAGAGGTCCACCCGACCACGCAGGCTCGGCGCTTCTGCTTCCATCGCAAAACCGGATTTCCACATGCGCAGTATCGGGTGAATTTTACCCCCGGCGCTCACACGCAGCCGAGAGGCGCGTTTTAATGACGCAACGCGCGCCTTGTCCAAACCTGCTTGAATTTCCTTGGAAAAAATCGCTTCCATATCGTTAATACCCTACATAATCCCCACAGCACATTGATGCGCCAATGCGCTAAAAATCAAGTTAAGTTTTTATGTCATAAAGACTGTCCTGTGCACTCATGCGGAGGTCTATGCGCGGGACTTGCGCTGTCATATTTGATGCTGACTGCGTAGAAAACGGCCAACGCAATAAGGGGAATCGGAATGGGACTTTTGGTCGACGGCATCTGGCACGACACCTGGTATGACACCAAATCCACCGGTGGAAAATTCAAGCGGTCCGAAGCGAAATTTCGCAACTGGATCACCACAGATGGCGCTGCAGGCCCCTCAGGAGAGGCTGGTTACAAGGCCGATTCGGGCCGCTACCACCTCTATGTCAGCTATGCCTGCCCCTGGGCGCATCGCACGTTGATCTTCCGTAAACTCAAAGGATTAGAAGATCACATCGGCGTCTCAGTGGTTCATCCAGACATGCTGATCGATGGTTGGACCTTTGAGACGGACGACCAGGGCGCCACAGGCGACACGCTCTACGAGATGCCGTTTGCCCGCAATATCTACACCAAGGCAGATCCGGTGTTTTCCGGGCGTGTGACGGTGCCCATCCTCTGGGACAAGGAGCGCGAAACCATCGTCTCGAATGAAAGTTCAGAGATCATCCGGATGTTCAACCTGGCCTTCGATGGCATCACGGGGAACACCAATGACTATTGGCCAAACGCGCTGCACGATGCCATTGCCCCGGTGAATGACCGCATTTACGACACCCTAAACAATGGCGTTTACAAATGTGGATTTGCGACGAGCCAATCGGCCTATGATGCGGCTGTAACGCCACTTTTCGAGACGCTGGACTGGCTGGAAACCCGTCTTGCAGACAGCCGTTACCTGATGGGCGACCGGCAAACCGAAGCAGATTGGCGGCTTTTCACAACGCTGGTGCGCTTTGATCCGGTCTATCACCTGCATTTCAAATGCAACCGGAAACGGTTAGTCGATTTTCCCAACCTCTGGGCCTATACGCGCGACCTGTTTCAAACGCCCGGGGTCGCCGAAACGGTGAATTTCGCGCATATCATCCGTCACTACCATTTCAGTCACGAAAGCATAAACCCGCACCGGATCATCCCGATCGGACCCGAACTCGATTTTTTGGCTCCCCACAATCGCGGGTGATGCCTAAAACGGGTGTTTGCAGCGGGTGGCCCGTTCAGGCCGCCCCGGAATGCTCTGAGACACCGCCATAATGCTCGACCATGGCAGCCAAATCCTCGGGGGGCGTGGCACTCTGCACAAACGCACAGGCGTTCGTTGCGTGCCGGAAAATCGAGCCATCCGAGAAAAACGACGTGTTGGTGACAAAGATTACCCGCGCGTCGGGCAACCTATAACTTGCATAGTCTGCAACCGCCAACGCCGATCCATCGCCCAGCATCAGATCCATGATGATCACGTCGGTCTGATGCGTGCTCAGGTGGTTGATGGCATCGACTTGCCCCGACGCACGTGCAACTGTCATGCCCATGCGCTCAAGGTGTCTTTGCCATAGTGTAGCCAGATCGTTTTGGCTCTCAACGATTAGAACCTTCATCTGTCCTCCATTCCAGCTTTTGCTGAAATATGTTTGCACCGCATACCCGTGGTCTGCCTCAAAGGTTAACAAACGATTAAGCACTCAGCGACATCTTTATCAATTGGCAATAGACTTGAACAACCGGCTGATTTCCGCTTTTAGCGGGTTTGAAAGGCGCGGATTTGCGCCACGATCTTGGAAAAGTAGGCATATTGTTGACGGGACTTGGGCGTGATCATGGCGGTGGGTTGGATGCTGCAGTTGCTCGCTTCGGGGGCACGCGAATCGGGTGGATTGACCTCTCGACGGGTATCAATCCTGTAGCATTCCCTGTCTCCAACCTGCCTTTCGATGCCTGGACAGCCCTGCCCGACAAGACCGCACAGGCCAACCTGCTCAAAGCGGCACGTCGCTTCTGGGGCATTCCGGAGCAGGCCGGGTTGATCGCGGCACCGGGCGCATCAGCCGTGATCGCGCAAATCCCGCAGGTGCTGCCGAAAGGGACCGTCTGCATCCCCGAGCCGACATATAACGAGCATGCAGCGGCCTTCAGGACTTACGAATGGGAAGTCACACAGGCTGGACCTGCCGATGTTCAGGTTGTGGTGCATCCGAACAATCCCGATGGTCGCCAATGGACGCAGGATACACTCCCGGTGCGGGATGCAACGCTCACGATCATTGATGAGAGCTTTTGTGACATCGCGCCTTCTCTATCGCTGATTGACAGCGCGGGCAGGCCCGGCACCCTCGTGCTGAAAAGCTTTGGTAAATTCTGGGGGCTGGCCGGGATGCGGTTGGGCTTTCTTGCCGGAGATCCTGAATTGATCGATCGACTGGCCGACACACTGGGGCCCTGGGCGGTATCCGGACCGGCGTTGCACATCGGTACGCAGGCGCTTTCTGATCTGGATTGGGCACGCGCGACACGTGACCGGCTTTCTGAGGATGCCGCACGTCTTGACGCGCTGATGCAGATTGCCGGCGCCAAGGTCGTTGGCGGCACCCCGCTGTTCCGTCTCTATGACGTGGGCGAGGCAATTGAGTGGCAAACGCGATTGGCACAGCATAAAATCTGGAGCCGGACTTTCCCTTACGCCCCCGGTTGGCTGCGCCTCGGCTTGCCACATCCGCTGCACTGGCCGCGGGTCGAAGCAGCATTGGCATGAGCAACGCTCTTTTGATCATGTGCGCGCTGCTACTCGATGCGGCGATGGGAGAACCGAAATGGCTGTGGAACCGCATGCCCCATCCCGCCGTACTGATGGGCAAGCTTGTCAGCGCGCTCGACCACCGCTTTAACACTGGAAACCAGCGCCGGGTCAAAGGCCTCGCTTGCGTTCTCATCCTCCTGATCACCGGTGCCATAATTGGCGCTATGCTCAGCGCCTTCGGGCCAGTGGTCGAAATCCTGGTGGCGGCGGTATTGCTCGCGCAGCGCTCTTTGGTGCAGCATGTCTCAATCGTCGGCGTCGGGCTCAGGATCTCGGTGCGGGAAGGCCGCCGCATGGTGGCCCGGATCGTCGGCCGCGATACCGCGGCCATGGACGACAACCAGATCGCGCGCGCCGCCATTGAAAGCGCCGCTGAAAACCTGTCGGATGGCGTGATTGCCCCTGCGTTCTGGTTCCTGATTGCGGGCCCGCCCGGGCTGGTGATCTACAAGTTGATCAATACCGCAGACAGCATGATCGGTTACCGCACGCCACGACATGAAGAATTCGGGTGGGCCGCCGCGCGCCTGGACGATCTGTTGAACCTGATCCCGGCGCGGCTGACCGCGGTGCTGATTGCCCTGCCCGCAGGATGTCTGGACACTACCGGCATCCGATCAGATGCCGGGTTGCACCGCTCTCCCAATGCCGGCTGGCCGGAGGCCGCCCTGTCGCGTGTGCTTGGCATCGCCCTTTCCGGCCCCCGCGCCTATGAGGGTGAAATGCGTGAATTCCCCTGGGTGAACGCCGAAGGCCGCCGCGCGCTGACACCTGTAGACATCGACGCCAGTATCGTGATGCTGTGGAAAGCATGGGGGGCCTTTCTGGCCCTCTGCGCCCTGATTGTTCTTTTGTAACCCGATATTCCGGAGGTTTCTGATGCGACTACCCCTTATTGCCCTGTGTCTTGCTGCCTTGCCCTTCTCCGCGCAGGCCTGCGGTGGCTCCTTTTCCGATTTCGTCAGCGGGCTGAAATCGGAGGCGATTGCAAAGGGGCATGACGGGGCAAAGGTGAACCAGTTCTTTGCTGGCGTTGCCCAGGACAGCAGGGTGCTCAAGGCGGACCGAGCCCAAGGCGTTTTTCAACGGCCTTTCCTCGATTTCTCAAAACGCCTGATTTCGGCAGATCGGCTCAAGCGCGGGATCAGCAACGCCAAGAAATATGACGCGACCTTTGACCGGGTCGAGCAGACCTACGGCGTTGATCGCGGCGTGCTTCTGGCTTTCTGGGCGTTTGAGACGGATTACGGCGGGTTTCAGGGCGATTTCAACACGGTCAATGCGCTGGTCACCCTGTCTCACGACTGTCGTCGTCCCGAGCTTTTCCGGCCACAAGTCTTTGCCGCCCTTGAGCTTTATGAGCGTGGTGCCCTTGATCCCAGAACCACCACGGGCGCCTGGGCGGGTGAGATCGGTATGGTCCAGATGCTGCCCCGGGATATCCTTGAAAACGGCGTAGATGGTGATGGCGATGGTAAGGTTTCGTTAAAGACTTCGGCGGTGGATGCGTTGATGTCGGGGGGATCCATGCTCAAGAGCCTCGGCTGGCGGGCTGGCGAGCCCTGGATTCAAGAGGTCAGCGTACCGGGTACATTTGACTGGTCGCAAAGCGGGCTCAAGGTTGTCAAACCGACATCGCAGTGGGCTGCCATGGGCGTCGAAGCGCGCAGCGGTGCGCTTGAAAAGAATTTGCCCGCCGCCTTGATCCTGCCGCAGGGGCACAAGGGGCCTGCCTTTCTCGCCTATCCAAATTTCAATGTATATTTTGAATGGAATCAAAGCTTTACCTATGTCATGACCGCCGCATATTTCGCCACTCGGCTACAAGGCGCACCCGTTTACGACGCAGGCAATCCCGACCCCGGGCTTTCCGGTGCGCAAACCAAGGAGCTGCAACGCAAGCTTCAGGCCCGCGGCCATGACGTGGGCAAGGTCGACGGCATTCTGGGCGCACGCACGCGCGCTGCCGTGCAAACCGAGCAGAAACGGCTGGGGCTACCTGCGGATGCCTGGCCCACCCCGACCCTCCTCTCGCGGCTTTGACGCCCTCGCCGTTAACCTTTCTTTACCGCAGAAAACGTAGTTTCTCGGGTGAAACTTACATTCAGGTTTGTTTTCTACCACTCGACCCTGCGCGCTGAGGCAGCGCGGGGTCTTTTTTATTCCAGGACCTCAGGTCGAATTGGAAATCGCTGCCCATCCTCGGTCAGCAGCACGATGCGGGTGCCGCTTTGCACGTAGCGATCACATCGCGCAAAACCATTGCGATACTGGATACAGACCGTCCCGTCGGGTTCGATCGTATAGCGGCCATAGGCAGACTGGCCGCTCGCATAAGTGTAGGAATACGCCCCGCCCGCCGAAAACTTGGACTGCCCGTCGTCATAAAACACAAGCGTCTGACCGGTCGTCAGCTGCGCCACTTCCATGTGAGACAGCAATTTGTCCCCCGCCCGCAGCGCCCAATCCTGCGCGGCGGCGGCAGTTGGTATCAAGAACATTGCAATCAGAGAGATGATCCGGGACATGACGAACAGCATAGCCCGGAACCAGGGCCGCGCGTTACACGATCAGGTGATCTTCCCGGCACGCACACCTGCGCACGTGCAGCGCGTCATGCGACCAGCGTCTCAGCCTTCTTAAGGTCCACAGATACCAGTTGGCTTACACCCTGTTCGGCCATCGTGACGCCAAAGAGCCGGTCCATCCGCGCCATCGTTACCGCGTGGTGGGTGATGATCAGGAAACGGGTTTCCGTCTGGCGACACATCTCGTCCAACAGATCGCAGAACCGCGTCACATTTGCATCATCGAGCGGGGCATCCACCTCGTCCAGCACGCAGATCGGGGCCGGGTTGGCCAGGAACACCGCAAAAATCAACGCCATGGCGGTCAGCGTCTGCTCCCCGCCTGACAGCAGGCTCAGCGTCGACAGCTTTTTGCCCGGCGGCTGACACATGATCTCAAGACCCGCTTCCAGCGGGTCATCGCTCTCGACCATGACCAGATTGGCCTCGCCGCCTCCAAAAAGATGGGTGAACAGCATGGAGAAATTGGAGTTCACCTGCTCAAAAGCTGTCAACAACCGCTCGCGCCCCTCACGGTTCAGACTGGCAATGCCGCCGCGCAGGGTCTTGATCGCTTCTTCCAGATCCGCCTTCTCACCGGTCAAGGTGTCGTATTCGGTCTGCACCTCGCGGGCATCTTCCTCAGCCCGCAAGTTGACCGCGCCCAAGGCATCACGCTGGCGCTTCAAGCGGTTCACATCCGCTTCTAGGGTCTCCGCGCCCGGCATCTGATCCGGGGTCACGTCCAATTGACCCAAAAGCTGGTTCGGCGTGATCTGGCTTTCATCGGCAATGCGTTCCGCGGCCAGTGCCACGGTTTCGCGCGCGGCATCGCTACGCGCCTCCGCCCGCGCCCGCGCTTCACGGGCTTCCGAGGCTGTACGCTCCGCCTCCCGCTCCGCCATGGTCGCCTCACGCAAGGCACCTTCAGCCGTCGACAAAGCATCCGAGCTTTGCGCCTTGCGCGCCTCTGCCACCGTGATCGCTTCACCCATCTCGGCGCGCTTGGTGGCAATCTCTGCAGGCGCAGCGCTGGCCTCCTCCAATTCCGCTTCGGTCGCGATTTTGCGTGCCACCAACTCCGCGCTGCGCTTTTCTGCCGTCTCCAGACGGTGCCGCCAGCCGCTGACTTCCTTGGTGACCTCCTGCGCGCGTTTGGTGCGCGCCTCGCCCTCACGGCGCAATTCGTCATGCGCAGACCGACGCGACATCATGGTGATCCGCGCGGCCTCTACGGCCATGCGGACTGCGTCGACCATCTCGCGCGCCTCAGTCAGATCGCCGAGGTCTTCCAGCGCGCGCTCCGCTTCCTTCAGCCGCGTCCGCGCGCCCATCGCTTCTTCTTCGTGGCGCGTTACAGCAAGCCCCAGGGACTCCAGCCGACCTTCGGCCAGATTTCGATCCGCCTCCGCGCGGCTCAGCCGCCGACCCGCCTCAGCGACCAATCGGTCCGCCGCGCGGCGCGCCTCGCGCGCCAGGGCATCCGCCTTTGTCAGCTCCGCCAGTTGCGCGCCCAGATGGTCATGCGCTGCCTTGGCCCCATCTGCGCGTTGCGACGCCTGTTCCAGGTTTTGCTTGAGCTCCTCAAGACGGTTGAGCTGTTGCAGGCGCAAGGCCGCCGCCGATGGCGCATCCTCGGCCCAGGCGCGGAACCCGTCCCAGCGCCACAAGTCCCCTTCGAGCGATACCAGCCGCTGCCCGGGGTTCAGTGCCGCCTGCAAACGCGGGCCCTCGTCGGCATCCACAAGACCGATCTGACTGATCCGGCGCGCCAGAACTTCGGGAACATCCACAAAAAGAGACAGGGGTTTAACCCCTTCAGGCAACGCCTGATGACGCTCGTAGGCAGGCAATGCAGCCCAACCAGACGGCCCGTCCGCGGCCACCTCCGGCGCGCGCAGATCGTCGGCCAGGGCAGCCCCCAGCGCTTTCTCATAACCGCTTTTGACCTGCAACTGATCGAGCACCTGCCCGCCTTCCGCCGTGTCACGGTCCACCAGCTTGGCGAGCGCACCCGCCTCGGCGCGCAACGCGTTCATTTCGCCCTCGGCCTCTGAACGAAGCGCTCGTGCATCCGCTTCGCGGCCTTGCGTCTCCGCCCGGGCTTCATCCGCCTCAACCAACGCCCGTTCTGCGTTCTCCGCTGTCGTAACCGCGGCTTTTTCCGCCGCTTCAGCCTCTGCGAAATCCTGCCCGGCTTTGGTCAGCGCGGCCTGGCTTTCCGCCACCGCATCGCGGGCCTTCACAGCCTCGGCTTCTGCCTTGCTTTGCGTTTTGCGGCTGTCTTCGAGCAGGCGCTGCGCGGATCCATGTCGGGCTGAAAGCCGCGCCATATCCTCGGTTTGCTGCGACAGCTCACCCTCACGCGTCTGCAAAACCGCGGCGGCCTCACGCGCCGCCTCGGCAGCCGCTTCGAGCTTTTCCTCGTGACCCTCGGCGGCCTTGGACAGCTCCTGCGCTTCCCATTCCAGCCGCGCGATGGTCTCACCCGCATCGCGGTTCAAGCCGCCTTCACGCTCAATATCGTGGCCCAGTTGCGCGATGCGCCCGGTCAGCGTTTCGATCAGCGCCTGCGCCCGGGCTTCCTGATCGTTCAGCGTGTCGCGCTCCACCGTCAACCGCTGCAAGACCGCAGCCGCAATGGCCTCTTCTTCCCGCAGCGGCGGCAATGCGCCTTCGGCCTCTTCACGGTGTTTGGCGGCCTGACGCACCGCCGCTTCTGCCTGCGCCGCCTCGGTCACCTTGCCCCGCAAGCTTTCCTCTGCGCTGGCACGCGCGTCATCCGCTTCGCGCCACCGGCGATAGAGCAACATGCCTTCGGCGCGCCGCAAATCATTGCCGATCTCGCGATAGCGCGCCGCCTGCCGGGCCTGCCGGGCCAGCTGCGCAAGCTGATTTGCGAGCTGTTCGATCACATCATCGACCCGGGCCAGATTTGTCTCCGCCCCTTTCAGCTTCAGTTCCGCCTCGTGGCGACGTTGATAGAGCCCGCTGATGCCCGCGGCCTCTTCCAGAATACGACGACGGTTCTTGGGTTTGGCGTTGATCAGCTCCGCAATCTGCCCCTGCCGCACAAGGGCCGGGCTGTGGGCACCTGTCGACGCATCGGCAAAGAGCATCTGCACATCTCGCGCGCGCACGTCCTTTGCACCTACCTTATAGGCACTGCCGACATCGCGCGTGATCCGCCGCACGATTTCCAACTGGTCGTTATCGTTGAACCCCGCAGGTGCCAGCCGGTCGGAGTTGTCAATATGCAGGGCCACTTCCGCAAAGTTGCGCGCGGGCCGGGTTGCTGCCCCGGCAAAGATTACATCTTCCATACCGCCACCACGCATCGCCGTGGGGCGGTTTTCCCCCATGACCCAGCGCAGCGCTTCGAGCAGATTGGACTTGCCGCAGCCATTGGGCCCGACAACGCCCGTGAGACCATCCGCAATGATCAGATCCGTGGGGTCCACAAAGCTTTTGAAGCCGGTCAGTCGCAGTTTGGAAAAGCGCAATGCAGGGTGTCCAATGATTCCTAAGGTGCGTTAGCGTGAGGGGACAGGGGGTGGTCTGTCAACCAATTCACCCCACAAGATGGGGACCATTTATCAGTTATCCACAAGATATTGATGCAATCCCCCCTCCTGCGATCTCCCTGCCCTGAGCCTATCCGACAGTCAATATCCGGTTTTCCGGATGCAGGCGGTCAACCGCTCCCGTCGCCGAAAGCGTGTTGTCACATCGCTATTGTTGTTTACCGCGCGTCAAAGTGGTCATATTATTTGACCAATAGGAGGCCCCATGCCCTTTCGCCCAGTCCAGTCCGAAAAACTCTCAACCGCCGTTGTGCGCCAGATCGAGCAGCTCATCCTGCGCGGCATTCTGCGGCCGGGTGAAAGGTTGCCTGCGGAGCGGGAGTTGGCAGAGCGTCTGAAAGTTTCGCGCCCCAGTCTGCGGGATGCCATCGGTGTGCTGCAGGAGGAAGGGCTGTTGAGCACGCGCGCGGGCGCGGGCGTATATGTCGCGGATGTTCTTGGGTCTGCCTTTGCCCCGGCGTTGGTGCAGCTTTTCGCGCGGCATGACGAAGCTGTATTCGACTACCTGTCGTTTCGCAAAGACATGGAGGGGCTCGCCGCCGAGCGTGCTGCGCAGGTCGGCTCCGATACGGATTTGCGCGTGGTGCAGACTGTTTTTGACAAGATGGAAGTGGCCCATACCAAGCGCAATCCGGAAGACGAAGCGCAGTTGGACGCGCAATTTCACATGGCAATTGTCGAGGCCAGCCACAATGTGGTGATGCTGCATATGATGCGGTCAATGTACCAGTTGCTGCGCGAAGGCGTGTTCTACAACCGACAGGTCATGTTCAAGCAACGCGCCACGCGCGGTATGCTGCTGGACCAACATCGGGCGATCAATGACCGGTTGCAGCAGCGCGATCCGGAAGGCGCCAGACAGGCTGTGGAAACGCATCTGAACTATGTGGAGACTTGCCTGCACGGGCAGATCAAGGCGGATCGCAACGAAGAAGTCGCGCGACAACGGCTTGATCACGAGGTGGAACGCCACTAGCGGCGATATCTGCCCGGGGGCCGCATCAGGCAAGAATGCAAATTGCCCGCGTTCATACTCAGCCAACAAAAAAACCCCGATCAAAAGACCGGGGTTTCCATCACATTAACTTCAGACAGCCAATCAGTGTAGTTTGGCGTCCACCTCGGCAATCGCCCCATCGATCAGACTGTTGCCCTGCGCGGCGGTCATCTGCTTGGCGATCACCTCGCGGGCCACGGCGACAGCGACGGTGATCGACTGATCCCGCACTTCCTTGACCGCAGCGCCCTGTGCCGTTGCAATCTGCTCTTCCGCGGCAGCCATACGGCGCTCCAGTGAAACGGCCAGATCGGCGCGGGCTTGCTCGGCGGCTGTGCGTGCTTCTTCCTTGGCAGCGGCGACGATGCGATCAGCCTGTTCCTGCACCTCGCGCTGTTTGCGCTCATAGCTGGCCAACAGGGACTGCGCCTCTTCGCGCAGCGCACGGGCTTCTTCCAGTTCGGACTGGATGCCTTCGGCGCGTTTGTCCAACATGCCGCCGATCAGCGAGGGTACTTTGAAGTAGATCAGAATGCCGATGAAAACGACCAGGCCGAGGAACACCACGAAGTCGGTGTTCTTCAAGGATATGCCACCGCCTGCGGCCATCGCCGGGCTCGCAATGCCCAGTGCAAATGTGGCAGTCAAAAAGGAAAATGTTTTGCGCATTGCGTTCATCCTTTCAACCGGGCGCCGACCGCCGTGGCAATTGCCTTGGCATCGGGTTTGCCGCCCATTGAGGCCACGATTTCACCGGCGGTATCGGCAGCCACTTCTTTGACCGCATCCATCGCGCCCGCACGGATTTCGGCAATCGCTTTTTCGGATTCTGCAGCCTTGGCCGCAATCTCCGCATCGGCTTTGGCGATAGCGGCATCCAGATCCGACTGAATTTCTGCCTTGGCCTCACCAACAATGCGGTGCGCCTCGGCACGTGCGTCCACTAGCGCCTTGTCATAGGCGGCTTCAGCTTCCTGCGCTTTGACTTTCAGATCCTCAGCGGCGGCGAGGTCACTTGTGATGGTGCCCTGGCGCTCTGCCAAAACAGCGGCGATCCGGGGCAGGGCCACCCGAGACAGGATAAAATAGATCACAATCAGCGTGATCACCAACCAGAAAATCTGGTTCCCCCATGTCGAGAAGTCGAGCTGTGGCATCCCTCCCGAGGAGGCAGCGTCAGCGCTATGTGTTTCGGTTGCCATGTCGGTCTCCTGCGCGGCGGGCCGTTACATCGGGCAGCGCGAGATGTCGCGCCGCCCGACCGTAAGGATAGTCGTCGTCTGCTCTTAGACGGCGAACATCAGCAACAGAGCGACGAGGAATGCGAAGATCCCCAGCGCTTCTGCGAAAGCGATACCGATGAAGAGTGTAGCTGTTTGGCTTGCAGCAGCAGATGGGTTTCGCAGTGCGCCTGCCAGGTAGTTGCCTGCAACGTTGCCAACCCCGATTGCGGCGGCGCCGGAACCGATTGCTGCCAGACCTGCGCCGATGTGTGCGAGTTCGCCTTCCATGTGAATTCTCCTTACGATTGGAAGTTGAGTATTTGGACGGGTGTTAAAATCGCCCGAATTAGTGATGCGGATGAAGCGCGTCCTTGAGGTACACGCACGTCAGGATGGTAAAGACATAGGCCTGAATGAAGGACACCAGGACCTCCAGGCCGTACATCGCGGTGATGCCAAGGATCGCAACCGGGCTTACAAGCGTCAGTGCAGCAAAACCGGCGAAAACCTTAATGACCGCGTGACCTGCCATGACGTTGCCCGCCAGACGAATGGAATGGCTCACGGGGCGCACGAAATATGAAATCAGCTCGATGATGGCCAGTACGGGCCGCAGGGCCAGAGGCGCCGACGATACCCAGAACAGACCCAAAAACGCCGCGCCGTTTTTGACAAAACCCAGGATTGTCACGGTCAGGAAGACCGCAAGCGCAAGCACCACGGTGACCGCGAAATGCGATGTCGGCGTGAAAGATGTAGGGATCAAGCCAAGGAAGTTGGCGCAGACAATGAACATAAAGAGGGTCATGATATACGGGAAATACCGCAGACCTTCCTTGCCGCAGATGTCTTCGACCATCTTGTAGACAAAGCCGTAGGCGAGTTCCGCAACCGATTGCGACCGGCTTGGCACGATGGCGCGTTTGGAGCTGCCCAGAACCAGCAGAAGGATGATGGCGACAATCGACAGACCCATCCAGAGCGCCGCATTTGTCGGCGTGTACCATGTGACATCACCGCCAAAAATCGGCTCGATGATGAACTGGTCCATCGGGTGGAAAACCAGACCGCCTTCTTCCGCCTTATCCGCCATTCCGGGCTCCCTCGTCTCGTTTCTCGGCCTCGTCGGCCAATTTCTTTTCCTGGATTTCCTGCGCAGAGCGGAGCATCGTTTTCACCCCGGCTGCCAGACCCAGCATTGTAAACAGCACCATGAAGATCGGGAGTGTTCCAAAGAGAACGTCGAGCCCGTATCCGATGCCAAAACCGATCCCCAGACCGGCCACCAATTCGATCACCATCCGCCAGGCAAGTTGCGCCTGAGAGTAGTGCTCATCCGCGCGGGGCGCTGGCGCTTGCGCCTGTTTTGCCGCTTCGATCTTGTCCTCAAGCTGCTGCATGCGCTGCTTTTGGTCGGGATCCGTCACGTCGAAACACCCCTTTGGATGGTTGCGCTGTTGCTATTGTGCACAGCGCTGCGAGTCAAGCACCGGCAGAGAGGCCCCAAGAACCATTTAAATATCTGATTTATCTACATTTACCTGACCTCGCAAAAACGCCGGTACAGGATGTCACAGGCTTATTTCGCGCTGCCTCGGCGGTTTGCATTATTCAACCAATTGGTTGACCTTAATCGGATAGCCCGGTCTCGCGAAAAGGTTCGGTCTGCTCCAGCAGCCACCGGCGGAACTGGCGCAGCGCTTTGCGGCGCATCCCGCGACTGCCATAGACCAGATGGTAGCTGCCCGACCGGATGCCCACATCGGAACACCGGATCAGCCGGCCCATGCGGCACTCCATATCGACACATTCCGCAGACCCCAGATAGATGCCGTGACCATGCAGCACCGCCTCGATCGCGAGGGTGGAGCGCATGCGCCAGCGTGGCTCGGTGATGGCGTCGGCACCGATGCCCGCCGCCTCGCACCATTGCTGCCAGACATTGCGCCCCCGGTCCTTGAGCAGGCGGAATTTCAGCAGCTCGGCCGCTGCGATCCCGCCCTCCGGGATCAGGCCTGGGGCCGCATAGGGATAGAGCGGCGCGTTGCTGAGCAGATCGGATGGGGCATCAACCCCGCCGGAGATCAGGAACCGCACGGCCAGGTCGGCCTCGTAGCGTTCGACGTCCGCGAGGTTCTGCGAGGCATCCAACCGGACCTCTACGTCAGGATATGCCTTGTAGAAGTCAGGCAGCCGGGGGATCAGGAACCGCTGCGCAAACAGGGTCTCACTGCTGACGGTGATCTGCCCTGCCGGGGCCTCCTCCAGTTCTTCGGTTGCCTCGCTGATCACATCAAGCGCCGGGATGATCCGCGTCAGATAGGCCTTGCCGTCGGGCGTCAGCTGCACTCCTCGTGGCAAATCACGAAAGAGCTGCGCACCCAACCGATGCTCCAGCCCGCGCACATGACGGCTGATCGCCGAATGGCTAACCCCCAGCTCATCGGCGGCACGGGAAAAGCTCTCATGCCGCCCCGCCGCCTCAAAGGCACGCAGGGCATTCAGCGGGGGGAGTTTGCGCGACATGGTATTTACGTGCGTTTTTTGCACAGGTTCTGTCAAGCAATTGTCTTTGTGAAATAACATAGGGGATACTAAATTTAACCTGAAACTCTGAAAACAGGTGATTTTCATGCAAACTCAGACCTTAAACGCAGCTTGCTGCGTGCAAGACAGATGTGTCGTAAACGCACCCGTCACACCCCGCAAAAGCCTCTGGCGCCAAATTCTGAACATTCTGCGGCCCCGACCCTATATCCCGCATGCCCGTGATCTCAGTGATCATATGGCGCGCGACATCGGCCTCAGCCCGGCAGAAATGGAACGCCACCGGCTGACCCTGCCTTCGCAGTCCACGTTCCACCCGCGCGGATGACACGCTTTCCCTCCGGCGGGGCGGGCGTTATGACGGGGTATGACACGCGACCTCGACCAGGCCTTTGCGGCACTTGCCGACCCGACACGGCGGGCCATTCTGACAATGTTGCTGGAAGACGATATGGCCGTCACGGATGTCGCGGAGCCGTTTGAGATGTCGCTTGCCGCGATCTCAAAGCATTTAACCGTCCTTACAAATGCGGGCCTGATTTCTCAGGAAAAACGTGGACGTGTAAAGTGGTGCAAGCTGGAGCCCGACGCCTTGCGGGCCGCATCGGTCTGGATGCAGGGCTTCGGGCAGTTCGAACCGGTCAACCTCGACGCGTTTGAGAGGTTCCTGGAATCCGAACTGCCTGAAGAGAGCGCCTGAACGGCGCGGTTTTGATCAGGTCGCAAAGTTGATCACAGCCATCACAATGACCACAAGTCCGACAAGATAAATAATACCGTGCATTGTTTTTCCCTCTCAATTTCTGTGGAGGATCAACGCGCGCCTGTCGGTTTCGGTTCCAGTTGTGGCCGACCATCGTCCCTGAGCAAGAGCCAGAGCGCGACCATTGTCAGCGCCACACCCCCCAAGACCGCCATGCCGGGCGCACCGTTACCCAGCGCCTGTTCCCACAGGATCACCCAGCTGGGCGTGAGGTAGGTATAGGCCATGACCTTGGCACTTGGCAGGCGCAGTGTCGCAAACTGCAGCAGCACAAAAGTCGCGGATGAGGCGAAAACCGCGATGTATATGAGTGTGATCCAAACGATCATGGGCAAGCCCGCCCAATCGGTGGCCATGATGTCGGACCACGCATAAAGCGTCAGCACCACGGCCCCGGCCACCAGAACGCCAAAGGTGAAAACCACCGCTGGCTCACCCCGGTTCAGCTTGCGCACCATCGGCGTGTAGACCGCATGCGCCACACAGCCGACAAAATATATTGCCTCACCCTGCCCAACTTCAAACGCCCGGAATGCCGACCAATCCGCGCGAAAGATAACCCATAACGCGCCCACCGCCCCAATGGTCAGCGCCAAGGCCATGCGCGGCGTTGTCACCTGCCGCAACAGGATCCAGCCAAAGCCTGCCGCCATCACCGGTGTCAGCGTAAAGACCGCCGCAGCGCTTACCGGTGCCGCCGTCTTCAGCCCCTCGAACATCAACACGAAATAGGTCACGAAGGTGCCGCCGAGTACGATGTAACGCCAGGGCGCGCGGAACGCAGCTATCGGCAACCCGGTGGTCGCCGCTGCCACAGCCCCGATCACCGCGGCGGCCAGAACAAACCGCGCGGCATTCAGCACCGCCGGATCGATGACATTGGCCACCTGTGCACCCAGCGCAAAGGATCCAGCGACAAGCGCTGAAAACGTCAGCATCGCCAGGTGCCCCTGCTGGCCCGGTGTCATACGATCCAGTCTTTCGACTGTTCCTTCAGGAAGGTCAGAAAGGCTTGCACTTTGGTGGTACGATGCAAATCGACATGCGTCACCAGCCAGAGCGGTGCGGACCATTCCTCCTGGCGCTCGTAGATTTCCACAAGATCAGGGTCCTGACGGGCTTCTATCACGGGCAGGAACCCGATGCCTGCGCCCGCCTTGATCGCCTCCTCCAGCGCATGGGTGTCGGTGGAGCGGAAGGTGAGTGATGCGGAAGGGATGTGAGACCGCAACCATCTATTGAACGGCGCGCGGCTATTGTCGCTGTCGTGACCCACAAACCGGTGTTTGGCAAAATCGTCCAGGCCTTTGGGCGTGCCATTTGCGCTCAGATAGGCCTTTGTCGCGTAGAGACCCATTTTCTGCGGGTGAAAAGCCTGCACCACATTGTCGGGCTGATCGGGCGCCGACCCCGCCCGGATCGCAATATGCGCCTCCCCGTATTCCAGGCGGAACAACCGATCCCCGGTCAGATACCGCACCACGACATCCGGATATTGCGTCTGAAACCTTGCCAGCAGCGGCACCATGCGCGGCGCAAGGCTGATCAGCGAGGTCACCACCAGATCGCCGGACACCTCGTTGCCAAGCCCCCGGATTCTGCCGGCCAATTGGCTGAATTGATCATCCGTGGCCTGCGCCACCCGCAGCAGATCCTGCCCCGCTTCGGTGGCGGTATATCCCCGCGCATGACGCTGAAACAGTTTGACGCCCAGACGTCCTTCGAGCGCATCAATGTGCCGGATCACCGTGGCATGGTGCACGCCCAGCACATCAGCTGCCCCGCTCACCGTGCCCATGCGCGCGACCTGATACGCCGTTTTTATTTCGTCCCAGTTGTCCATATCGCTGCACTGATGCCCAGATATGTGCGAAAACGCACGATTTTTGTTCAATAACGCCAATTGCGTTCGAAATTGCAATAATCATATTTGTTGCACAACACAACATTCGTGCCACTGATAACAGGACCTCTGCAATGACAAAGACCATTCTGCACATTGATGCATCCGCGCGCCTTGCCGGTTCCACCACCCGCCAGCTGACCTCACGCATCGTCGAGAAATTGGGCGGTGACGTTATCCGCCGCGATTTGACCGACGCGCTGCCCCAAATCAACGAAGCCTGGGTCAACGCCAACTTCACCCCCGCCGACCAACGCAGCGAAGCGCAGGAACAAGCACTCGCGCTTTCTGATGCGCTTGTGGACGAAATCAAAGCCGCCGACGTCATCGTGATCGGCGCACCGGTTTATAATTTTGGCGTCCCGGCCGCGCTCAAGGCCTGGATCGACCTGATCGCCCGCGCCGGGCTCACCTTTGCTTACACTGAAAACGGGCCAAAAGGGCTGCTGGAGGGCAAGCGTGCGGTGATCGCGCTGGCGACCGGAGGGACGCCGGTTGGGTCTGAGATTGATTTCGCCTCTGGCTACCTGCGCCACATCATGGGGTTCATCGGCATTTCGGATGTCGAGATCATCGCCGCTGACCGGGTGATGGCGGATGCAGAAAAGGCCGTGACAGGGGCTCACGCGCAAATCGACGCGTTGGCCGCCTGAGGGCAGACACATCCCCGAACATCGAGCAAGGTGGCGCCGGACCATTCCCGGCGCCATTTTTTTGTGCGGGAACGGCCCAGAAAACACCAATATCATCTGCATCTCTGTGGGCATGAAAATCTTGATCGACACTCCGGACCGGCTGGTGATTGAAAGTCGACCTATTCTGCTGTCACTGGCATTGGTGGCCATGATTTTGGTCCTGCTGTACGCTGCGTTTTCGGCTTATTCGGCCAAGGACACCGGCAAGGCATTGTTTATCCTGGTGATCACAATTCTATTAATGGGGCCTTCCCTGTGGTTCGCGGTCGAACGGGTGCAGGTGGTCTTTGACCGACGCGCACAAATCTGCAGTCTGCAGAGACGTCGGATGTCAGGGGATGAGCGCCAGATCCATCCGCTATCCGATGTGACCCGGGCAATGATCCAGACCCGCAAAGGCGATCATGACAATATAGACACGCACCGCGTAGCACTTGTGCTTGGCGCAGACCGGTTGGAAAATCGTCACGGGCTGACGCAAAGCTATCGCAGCGGTCCGCAGGCGGAAAAGATCGTGCAGCGCATCAATGCCTGGCTTGACTCCGCAAGGCCCACAGCCTAAACGCCGTCACAACATCCGGAAGCCTCGATCTTCCGGTCCCGAACCATTCGGGATCGCCCTCCGTCAGCGCGTTGCGCCCACGGGGGCAAAGCCATTTGGTTTTGCCCTCTTGCGAAATGGCCCCGGGCATTTGTGCATTGATCGCATGCTCCTTACATCGGGGGTATCGCAACCGAACCAAAGGGGGCCATGGCCCATGTTTGAAAATCTTTCCGAGCGCCTTTCTGGTGTCTTTGACCGTCTGACGAAACAGGGTGCGCTTTCCGAGGAGGATGTCGCAACCGCCCTGCGCGAAGTGCGCGTGGCCTTGCTGGAGGCTGACGTTTCGCTGCCTGTGGCGCGTGATTTTGTCAAAGCGGTTCAGGAAAAGGCCACAGGCCAGGCGGTCACCAAATCGATCACGCCCGGTCAGCAGGTCGTCAAGATCGTGCATGACGCGCTCATTGACGTACTCAAAGGCGAAGGTGAACCGGGTGCCCTGAAGATCGACAACCCGCCAGCGCCGATCCTGATGGTCGGCCTGCAAGGCTCCGGCAAAACCACCACGACGGCGAAACTGGCCAAACGGCTCAAGGACCGCGACGGCAAGCGCGTGCTGATGGCCTCGCTTGACGTCAACCGGCCCGCCGCGATGGAACAGCTCGCGATCCTGGGTGCACAGATAGGTGTGGACACCTTGCCGATCGTCAAAGGCGAGGATCCCGTCGCCATCGCCAAACGGGCCAAGACCCAGGCGGGTTTGGGCGGCTACGACGTCTACATGCTCGATACCGCGGGCCGCTTGCATATCGATCAGGAGCTGATCGCGCAGGCCGCGGCCGTACGCGACGTGGCCAACCCGCGTGAGACCCTGCTGGTGGTCGATGGTCTAACCGGTCAGGACGCGGTCAATGTGGCCACCGAATTTGACGACAAGATCGGCGTCTCCGGCGTCGTGCTGACGCGGATGGACGGCGACGGGCGCGGCGGGGCGGCACTGTCGATGCGTGCTGTAACCGGCAAACCGATCAAATACGTGGGCCTCGGCGAGAAGATGGACGCCATCGAAACCTTCGAGCCGGAACGCATCGCTGGCCGTATCCTCGGCATGGGCGACATCGTCGCGCTGGTTGAGAAGGCGCAGGAAACGCTCGAGCTGGAACAGTCCGAGCGCATGATGAAGCGCATGGCCAAGGGGCAGTTCAACATGAACGACCTCAAGATGCAGCTGGAACAGATGCTGAAGATGGGCGGCATGCAGGGGATGATGGGCATGATGCCGGGCATGGGCAAAATGGCCAAGCAGGTGGAAGATGCCGGGTTTGACGACAGCATCCTGCGTCGCCAGATCGCGCTCATCCAGTCCATGACCAAGAAAGAGCGCGCCAATCCGCAGATCCTGCAGGCCTCCCGGAAAAAGCGCATTGCCAAGGGTGCAGGGCTCGAGGTTTCCGAATTGAACAAGCTTCTGAAGATGCAGCGCCAGATGGGCGACATGATGAAGAAGATGGGCAAAATGGGCAAAGGCGGCATGCTCAAACAGGCCATGAAGGGGATGATGGGTAAGGGCGGCATGGACCCCGCGCAGATGGATCCCAAACAGCTTGAAGCGGCGGCCAAAGCCATGGGGGGCAAGCTGCCCGGCGGTCTGGGTGGCCTCGGTGGTGGCGGCGGCATGCCCCTGCCCCCGGGATTGTCAGGGTTCGGCAAGAAGAAATGATCACCTGCACGCTCACATACCGGATCGACCCTTATCAGGTGGACGCATTCGAGACCTATGCCAAGGTCTGGATCCATTTGGTGACCCGGATGGGCGGCACGCATCACGGTTATTTCCTGCCGCACGAAGGCGCAAATGACCTGGCCTGGGCCATGTTTTCCTTCCCGTCGCTGGCCGCTTACGAAGCCTACCGCGCCGAGATGGCCGAGGATGGCGAATGCCAGGCGGCTTTTGCCTTTGCCGCCAAAACCAAGTGCATTCTGTCTTACCAGCGCAGCTTTACCCGCCCGGTGCTGCAGGGCGCCACCCCCTCCGAGCTCGGGTTGATCGCATGAACACATTGCCATGTGAGACACCGTCCATCGGTGCCGCGGCGGCATTGGCCGCAAATTTCCAATCGCTTGTACCGGTCCTGGAAACCGAACGGCTGTGCCTGCGCGCGCCTCATATAGGCGACTTCAAGTATTACGCCGAAATCACTGTGGGCCCCCGTGGTCAGCATATCCTTGAGGACCCGACCCGCGAGGCGGCCTGGTACGACTTCACGCAGATGATCGCAGGTTGGACCCTGCGCGGCCATGGTCTGTGGACCGTGGAGCTGAAATCAGACGGTACCGTTCTGGGGTTTGTCTTGCTCGGGTTTGAACCGGGCGATCACGAAGCCGAGCTTGGTTTCATGCTGCGCGCGGTTGCAGAAGGCAAAGGCTATGCCCGCGAAGCAGCGCTCGCCGCGCGCGACTACGGCTATGCGGTGCTGGAAATGCCAACGCTTGTCAGCACAATCGAGCCTGCAAATACACGGTCCTGCAAACTGGCCGAACGCCTTGGCGCGCGCCGCGATCTGAAGGCCGAAGCGGCCATGCCGGACGACATTCTGGTTTATCGGCATCCGGCCCCGGAAGGACGGGCATGATGACAGAGTTTCCAACGCTCGAAACAGAACGCCTGATCCTGCGCGGCCCCCAACCGTCTGATGCGGAAGCCTTCATGGCATTCTACAGGACGGATCGGTCGCAATACACCGGCGGGCCGATGACCGACCGGCAGGCTTGGAACTTCTTTGGCACTGAAATCGGTCACTGGACCATTCGCGGCTTTGGCATGTTCGTCGTCACCCGCAAGGGATCGAATGATCCTCTTGGCATTGTCGGACATTGGTATCCCCATGGCTGGCCGGAAAAGGAAGTGGGGTGGGTGCTCTTTGACGCCGCCAGCGAAGGTCAGGGCATCGCGCGCGAGGCCGCGGAGGCCTGCATTGCGCATGCCTGGACTGTGCTCAATTGGGATACGATTGTCAGCTACATCCATCCGGATAATGCCGCGTCAATTGCACTGGCGGAGCGCCTCGGAGCCACACTTGACCGCGAAGCCCTGCAGCCCAAGCCCGAAACACCCGGGCTGGTCTACCGTCATCCGAGGGCATCCGCATGAGCACGCAGATCCCCAAGCTGGAAACCAACAGGCTGAGCCTGCGTGGCCCGGAGCCGGAAGATTACCCGGACTTCAAGGCAACATTTACCAGTTACCGCGCGCGGTATATGGGCGGCCCCCTGAACGCCTATGAAGCGTGGATGCTCTATGCCGCCGAGATTGGCCATTGGCAGATCCGTGGCTATGGCATGTGGATGATCCACGACAAAACCACCGATGAGACCTATGGCATGGCGGGCGCCTGGAAACCCGCAGCCTGGCCAGAGGCTGAAATCGCCTGGGTGATCTGGCCGGACAAGGCAGGCCATGGCTACGCGCTGGAAGCCACACATGCGGTGCGCGATTACCTATACGCCCAGAAGGGCTGGGACGCTGCCGTCAGCTACATCGATCCCAAGAACCTCGACAGTATCCGGCTCGCCGAACGTCTTGGCGCGGTCAAGGACCATGACGCCGCGACCATCGATGGCAATGATGCCGTTTACCGCCATCCAGCCCCTGCCGATCTCAAGGGATCGCAGCTGGCGCATGGCATCGAAATGGAGATCAGCCACTACGCCGATCCTCTCTTCAAACCGAAAGGATGGGCCATTGACTGATGTTGTCACCCGCGCCGCCGCGGTGCTGAAAGAACACCGCGCCTCCATCGACAGGCTCGACGCGATCCTCGTCTACACGCTGGGCGAGCGGTTCAAACACACGCAGGCTGTGGGGAAACTCAAAGCCGAACACGACCTTCCCCCGTCCGATCCTGCGCGCGAAGCCGCACAGATCGAGCGGCTCGAAGATTTGGCGAACCGGGCCGATCTGGATCCGGAATTCGCCAAGAAGTTTCTCAACTTCATCATCGCTGAAGTGATTCAGCACCATCAAACACACCAATCATAGGATGGATTGAAATCCACCTTACCTACTGAACACAAAAGGAAATAAACTATGGCTATGAAAATTCGTCTCGCCCGTGGCGGCTCCAAAAAACGCCCGTTTTACCGTATCGTTGCCGCAGACAGCCGCATGCCACGCGATGGCCGTTTCATCGAAAAGCTGGGCACCTACAATCCGCTGCTGCCAAAAGACAGCGAAGAGCGCGTGAAAATGGATGTTGAGCGCGTTCAGCACTGGCTGGGCCAGGGCGCACAGCCCACAGATCGCGTTGCGCGCATGCTCGAAGCGGCTGGCTTGAAAGAGAAAGCCGAGCGCAACAACCCCAACAAAGGCACGCCAGGCAAGAAAGCCCAGGAACGCGCCGAAGAGAAGGCGGCTAAAGCTGCGGCACCGGCGGAAGAAGCGCCTGCCGAGGAGGCTCCTGCAGCAGAAGGCGCCGAGTAATCGGAGCTTTTTGAGCGGACCAACCCATAGGCTGGGCAAGAACGGCGCTGCGCTCTTTCATGGGGCCGGCGCCTTTTTCACACCACGTTTGGAGCGATCATGTTCAGACCCATTCGAACCCTGATCCTGATCGTCGTTGCATTTGTAACCGGCATATTCTTTGAACGGGCGGCGCATCGCGACGCCTGTGTTGATCGAGGCGGTGCAATGTCTGAAGGTTTGTGTCTGGGAGCAGAGGAATGAGCGAAGACAGAATCTGTGTCGGTGCCATCGGGGGGGCCTATGGCGTGCGCGGCGAACTGCGCATCAAGAGTTTTTGCGCTGTCGCCGAAGACATCGAAACTTACAGCCCGCTGACCTCGGAAGATCAGGGGCAAACCTTCCATCTGGCGCTGATCCGGCCCATCAAAAACGGCTTTGTCGCGCGCATTGCCGAAGTTGCCACGAAAGAGGCCGCTGACGCCTTGAAAGGCGTACAGCTTTTTGCCAACCGCGATCAGTTGCCGAGCTTGCCGGACGATGAATACTATCACACCGACCTCATTGGGCTGGAGGTTTTGGACACGGGTGGCACCATGTTGGGACGCGTCAAGAATGTTCTGGACCACGGGGCGGGTGACCTGCTGGAAGTGCAGCGCCCCAGTTCATCGGAGACTGTGCTACTTCCTTTCACGCTTGCCGCTGTCCCAACGGTCGACCTCGGCGCAGGACGCATTGTCGCGGATCCGCCTGATGGGTTGTTTTGATCCTGCTGCTCGATCGCCGCGCGCTCTGGCAGACCCTTCGTCTGAGAGCATAAACAATCAACCTGCAGCACCAAATGAATACGACCGATCCCGCCAGTTAGCTGATGCCACACGCGCGGCAAAGAAGAGACAACAGGTTACGACAGGGGTTCGCCCCTTGTACCCACCGGGACAAAAACCGAATATGGGTTCAGCAGATGGGACAAAAATGAGCGACACTCCGAAATCTCACGGTCGCAAGACCATTCGGCCAACACTGAAACCACGGTCATTGATGGATACGGACGCAGAATTGGCTGGCGTCTGGCAAGCGCGCATTGTCACGCTCTTTCCGGATGCGTTTCCCGGCGTGCTTGGGTTGTCGCTGACCGGAAAAGCGTTGCAGGACGGTCGTTGGCAATTGCACACGCATGATCTGCGTGATTTCGGGATCGGCAAGCACCGCAATGTTGATGATACGCCTGCCGGGGGTGGTGCGGGCATGGTATTGCGCGCGGATGTCGTTGGACCTGCTCTCGCCGCCGCGCAATCTCACGCGCGCGGGCGTTGGCCGATATTCTATATGTCACCACGCGGGCGGCCGTTTGATCAGGCGATGGCGCGTGATCTGGCGCGATGTGATGGTGTGACCTTGCTTTGTGGCCGTTTCGAGGGGGTCGACGAACGCGTGATTGAGCATTTTGACATTACGGAAGTGTCTTTGGGTGATTTCGTGATGACGGGCGGTGAATTGGCCGCGCAGGCCATGATTGATGCGACGGTACGGCTGCTGCCGGGCGTGCTGGGAAATGCGCAAAGCACCGTGGAAGAGAGCCACGCGAATGGCCTTCTGGAGCATCCGCAATACACCCGCCCGGCAATATGGGAAGATCGCGCAATCCCGGATGTCTTGATGTCGGGCAACCATGGCGACATCGCGGAATGGCGCCGCGCACAGTCGGAAGCACTGACTAAACAACGGCGTCCCGATCTTTGGGAGAAGGCGCGAGACGAGCCCTAGGCGCGCAGCGCTGTCTTTCGAGACTGGTTAACAAGCCCCAATATTGCCGCAAATTAAGATCAATTTGACTAAGTTTCGTCAAAGTTTCTGGAGACACTCTCCCAAAGTGAAAGTCTGGGGAGATGTCACATGTTGAGACTGTTCAATACACTAAACACCGCGAAGCATGACCGCATCATCGCGACGTCTGCCGAAAAGTTTTCGCGCTTTGAGCCACGCCATGTGCGTGAAACCCTATCCGAGGACGTCGTTATCCCGGTCCAGCCAGCACGCCAAACGCCTGCCCCTGTTGCCGCTTACCGTCCGGCTTCTCTTGCTGCTAAAAGAGCTGAGCCCAAATTCGACGATGCGGCGCATCTGCATTCTGAGGCACGCGTTTCTGTCGCCGTCTTGCGCCGTGCCCTGCCGATACGATTTGCCGAAATCGCGTGACGTCGGTTCCCCATCGGTAGAGAGCCCGCCGGGCGTCGAGAGGTTTTCGCGACACCCCTCCGAAAGCCAAAACAGGCCCTCCCTGAAGACAACAGCATTTGTTTTCCTTCTGGCGTGGGTCTTCTAACCGAGAGCTTCATAAGCGCCCGGAAACATGGTGATCAAGCCTGATCATCGGTATGCGTTTAGTCTTGATCTCATTGAGTTTCCCCCCTATACCGCGCAAGTTCGGAGTCGCAACAGCGGCTCGGGACCCGTTTCTTATGTGCTGACTGGTGGGTTGCTCTGTCACCCACCGAACGCCCAGAAGACGGACAAAACCAGGAATGACGTTTGAACCCTTCCGGCGGGCGCGATACGCGGACCCGATGACAGACCGGAAGCTCTGAGACGCGGTAAATCTTCGTGGACAAAACCACGAGCATCATAGGAGACGATCAGATGGATCTGATTGCAGAACTCGAAGCGGAACAAATCGCCGCTCTTGGGAAAGATATCCCCGATTTCCGCGCCGGCGATACGGTCCGCGTTGGATTTAAAGTGACTGAAGGCACCCGCACCCGCGTGCAGAACTACGAAGGTGTTTGCATCGCACGCAACAACGGGCATGGCATTGCCGGGTCGTTCACCGTGCGCAAGATTTCCTTTGGCGAAGGTGTGGAACGTGTTTTCCCGCTGCATTCGACAAACATCGACAGCATCACCGTCGTACGCCGTGGCCGCGTGCGTCGTGCCAAGCTCTACTATCTGCGCAGCCGTCGCGGCAAATCCGCACGGATCGCCGAAAACACTCACTACAAGCCCAAATCGGGCGCCAGCGCGTAAGGACCGGTCTCATGAAAGCCGATACACATCCCGAATATCACACGATCAACGTCAAGATGACCGACGGCACGATCGTAGAAATGAAGTCGACCTGGGGCAAGGAAGGCGATCAGCTTTCTTTGGATATTGATCCTTCCGTGCACCCCGCATGGACTGGCGGAACATCGCGCCTGATGGACACCGGTGGCCGCGTGTCCAAGTTCAAGAATAAATACGCGGGCCTGGGCTTCTAAACACCCGCCGGATCTGACGAACACGGGCTGCACCTTTTCGGTGCAGCCTTTTTTGTCACCTAAGACCGTTCCACTATATCCAATTGCCTGCTGCTAACTCTGTACAGACGAGGCATATCGTCTTGGCAAATGAACATCTTGGTCCGCTCAAAACTCTTCCCAACCGGAATCAAGATCCTCTTCTGGTGGCGCAAGAACCGCATTTCCCTCAAATAGTCTCGCGGCGGGCGCATTGCGTTCCATCTGGGCTACAGACGGCACTTCCGTTTCCCTAGCCTTTTCGTGAATTGGCGTGTTGACGGCCCGATGCCCACCCATCTCAAAACGTCCCAATGTCGTCTGAAGTAACCCGGCCTGCTTTGCCAAAGAATGGGTCACAGCATTGGATTCTTCAAACATCGCGGCATTTTGTTGCGTGACATTTTCCAACTGCACCATCGCATCATTGGTTTGCGAAATACTGAGAGATTGCTCTTCCGCAGAAACCTTGATTTTTGCTACGAACGACGAAATCTCCCCAACCGCCGCGTTGATCTTACTAATGGCGACACCAGTGTCGCTGACCAATTGCACCCCGGTTGCTACCTGTTTTTCGCTGTTTTCGATGAGGCTGCCAATTTCGCGAGCAGCCTCTGATGAGCGTTGAGCAAGCTCGCGCACTTCGGACGCAACCACCGAAAACCCACGGCCCTTGTCGCCAGCGCGGGCGGCTTCAACTCCTGCGTTTAAAGCGAGAAGATTTGTCTGAAACGCGATGTCCTCAATAACATCGACAATTTTGCTGATCTTACCGGACGACTCCTCGATTTCACCCATTGCCTGAACGGCGTTTCGAACGATCTCATCAGATGAATCAGCACTCGTCTTCGCTGTCCGCACGATCTCATCTGCCTGTTGTGCACTCTTCGCCGATTGCTGTGAATTCACTGCGATCTGGGAAATCGCAGCGGTCGATTCTTCGAGTGTTGCCGCTTGGGACTCCGTGCGTTTTGCCAAAGATTCGGCGGCTGCCTCAACAGATCCAACGTCATCGTTGATGATACCAGCGTTGTGCTGGACGGCCCCGATCGCCTCCCGCAACTCTGACACCGCTTTGTTAAAGTCTGCTCGCAGATCTTCGTATTTCTGGGGCAGTGGCGTATCAATCTGCTTGGACAGATCGCCGTTTGCGAGGTGTTTGAGCGCAGTGCGGAGTGTTTCCACAACTGCCCGCTGATCCCGCTCGATCACGGCACGTTTCTCACGCTCTTCCAATTCAAACGCGCGGGCTTTCCGGTCAGCTTCGACTGCTTCGGCCGTGCCCGCTTCCGCCTTCGCGCGGGCCTCAAGCGCCTCTTTCTGCGCCTCTTTGGTGTCGCGCAACGCGGTTTCCGCCTCAAGACGCGCCGCTTCGGCCGCCGCCAATGCGGTGCGCGTCTCCGCAGCCGATGCCTGCGCCTCTTTGCTTTTCGCGACACTGTTGGCCAAGGCGCGGTTGCGGGCACGCAATGCGGTCCACAGGAAAGCCGCCTCGACGACGACGATGACACCATGCACCGCAGTCCGCTGCAGGTTTTGCGCCAGATCGAAAGACGGGTAGACCATGGAAGGCAGGAACAGGGACAGACCAAGGTGATGCGCCGCGATGGCCCCGGCAGCAACCAGAATGACAATCGGTTCCGACATCACCATACACACCGCCAAAACGGCAAAGAAAATCATATGGCTGTCGATCTGCCAGGGATGCCCCGACAACGCGGCAGTTATGCAAATTGCCTGGCCGACCAGCCCCAATGCGACAAATATGCGTCCATGCACCGTTTGCATTTTCGCGCCCGTCAACGCGACGATGGCAAAAAATGCAGCCATTGCACCCACGATCAAGAGCGGCGTTTGGGCGAGCATTGCGGCACCAAGTGACACCGGCACCAGCGCAATACTTCCCAAGGCAAGGCGCATCTGGGATGTGTCCGGCTTCTCCTCCAGCACACCGTTACTCTCGTTCGCTACCACATTCATATTGCAACTCCACACAACAACGCGAATTGTCTGCCATCCAGGACAAACCAAGCGCCATCTGATTTCAACGTGTCGGGAAAGTCCGGGTTATCCGAGATAGCCAGCGCCCCCAAAAGCGCCGTTTCCGGACCAAGAATTCTGCCGCCAGACTGCTGGATCAACGCCGCACGCCCCCGTTCGTTCGGTGAAATAACCAGCACGATTTCTCCGGGAACCGGCTTTGCATTGGCCAGCACAATGGCAGGCCCCGCGAGCAGTGCGACAGTTAAAACAAATGCATATGCAATCACTGGCATGGCAGCTCCAAACTCATCGGAGCGTTCATATCGGGCACTGGTTTACAATCAGCTAAGGGAAATCAGCGATTTCTGACCTCAGAACACCTGTCGGGTCATACCCACTGCTTGCCCTTGCCCGCAGATCACCACGCGCTCCAAAACATCTGAATTGCCGCAAAACAGCGGTAGATTCAGCCTCTGTACACCTTCCCAAATCTCGAAACCCAACATATAGTGCCCGCCAATAGAAAGCCGCATAAAGCAGCTGGGGCAAAGGATCGGGCACATGGCGCATATTATCGTCGTCGGGAATGAAAAAGGCGGCGCGGGGAAGTCTACTGTCTCCATGCATGTGGCGACGGCGCTTGCGCGCATGGGACACAAGGTCAGCGCCCTCGATCTGGACCTGCGCCAGCGCACGTTTGGGCGATATACCGAAAACCGGAAATCCTTTCTCAAAAAAGCCGGGCTGGAGCTCGCAAGCCCGAGCACACACGAGTTGCCCGAGATATCAGCTGACAGCCTGAAGCCCGGCGAAAACATCTATGATCATCGCCTTTCGGCAGCCGTGGCCTCGCTGGAACCGGACAATGATTTCATCCTCATCGACTGCCCGGGGTCGCACACGCGCTTGAGCCAGGTGGCGCATTCGCTGGCGGACACGTTGATCACCCCCCTCAATGACAGCTTCGTGGATTTCGACCTGCTGGCCCGGACGGATTCCTCGGGGGACGAAATTCTCGGCCCTTCGGTTTATTCGGAAATGGTCTGGAACGCGCGACAATTGCGGGCACAGGCCGGCCTCACCCCCATTGACTGGATCGTGGTGCGCAACCGCATGGGGGCGCAGCGCATGGTCAACAAGGAAAAGATGGAACGTGCGATCAAGAACCTGTCCAAACGCATTGGATTTCGCATCGCGCCCGGGTTTTCCGAACGCGTCGTCTTCCGAGAGCTGTTCCCGCGAGGTCTGACCTTGCTCGACCTCAAGGACATTGGTGTGAAACAGCTCAACATCTCTAACGTGGCAGCCCGGCAGGAGCTGCGTGACCTGATGAAAGCCTTGGAACTGCCGGGCGTTTCCGTCGATTTCTGATCCTGCCAACTCACGGAAATTTCAGTTTTTTTCACAACCCCGGTAGGCACGCTGGTGTCACGCAGGTGTGAGTATAAGGTGATCAGACCTTGCTCCTAAGGTGCCGCAGCTTTTCCATTCGGAGAGCTCATCTGACAGGAGTGAAAAATGAGATTTGTATCCAGAAACCTTTTGGCTCTGGCCGTAACTGCCATGGGCGCGACAGTCGCCGTTTCGGCGCAGGCGACCACCCTCCAGATCACCGTGACGAACAATCAGGCTCCCGGTGGTCTGTCGATTACACCGCTCTACACCGCATTACACGACGGGAATTTTGATGCCTTTGATCTGGGGGGTACGGCCTCGCCGGGGCTGGAACTGATTGCTGAAACGGGAATGCCTTCAACAATTGCCGCGGAGCGCCGTGCGATCGATGGGGATTCCCAGCCGCTGGTGCTGGCGTCGCCCAATGGTCCGCCGCCGGTACAACCCGGCGAACGCGTGTCCGGCATCCTCGAGGTGAACGCGTCCGAAGCGCTCTATTTCACCTTCCTATCGATGCTTTTGCCCTCCAACGACCATTTCATCGGCAATGATGATCCGCTGGCCTATCAGATCTTTGACGCAGCCGGTAACTTCACGGGCAACCGCACGATCAACGTCACCGGTGGGCAAATCTACGACGCAGGCACCGAAGCCAACGGGCTTGAAGGCGCCGCCTTCATTCAGGGCGTCGACATTGAGGACAGCCCGACCGGCGAAGGGTCTATCCAGCAAGGCCTTTCGCTGTCGGATGAGCTTTTTGGCGAAGGCGTGTTGCTTGCAACAGGCGACACACTGAACCCGGCGCTGATCGATTTCACTTCGAACCCGGGTGCTTTCAATCTGCTGACCATCCAGATCACAGAAGTTGCGCCGGTCCCCCTGCCCGCAACCGCGCCACTGCTGCTGGGCGCATTAGGCTTCATGGGATGGCGCCACCGTCGCAAAACCCGCAGCTGACACATCACGCGAAAGGCCTGTTCAGGGGCCTTTCGCCTTGTCCACCGGGGGCATTTGCGCCAGCAACCGCAGGGCCTTGCGCAGCGTTTCGAGGTCAGCCGGGTCAAACTGCCCGCTCAGCGTCTCGTCATAGGTTCGGGCAACCTCCCGCAGGTCTTTGTATGCCGCCTGCCCACGCGCTGTCAGGCCCAGATGCTCCACCCGGCGGTCGCTTTCGTCACGGCTGCGGGTCAGAAACCGTCGCTCCGCCAACCGATGCACCGCGCGGCTGATCTTGGTCTTGTGCATTTTCGCGGCGGTCCCGATCTCAACCGCTGTCATGCTGCCATAGAGCCCCAGATGGAACAGCACCCGCCACTCCGTTCGCAACATCCCATAGCGATCCTTGTACACCTGCTGAAACTCAAGGCTGCTGACCTCTGCTGCCTGATTGAGCAGATACGGCAGGAAATCCTGTAAATCGAAGGTGTCATTTTCGGGCGTCGTCATTGGGATCCCTTGTTAGTTACAAAAACAACTATTACAAGCGCGCAGGTCTTTGGCAAGGGAGCGCGCAGTGAATAGACAGGTGACACCAACAGGTTTAACGCAAGCAGCCAGCGGTGCAGGCACGGTTGCTGGCTACATGCCCGGGTTTGGCAATGATTTCGAGACCGAGGCGCTGCCCGGGGCCTTGCCGCAGGGGATGAATTCACCGCAAAAGGTGAACTACGGCCTCTACGGCGAGCAGCTTTCAGGGACCGCCTTCACCGCGCCAAGCCATCAGAACGAACGCACCTGGTGCTATCGCATCCGCCCCTCGGTCAAACATTCGCACCGCTATGAAAAGATCGACCTGCCCTATTGGAAATCCGCGCCACATATCCCCGAGGATGTCACCTCGCTGGGACAATACCGCTGGGATCCGGTGCCGCATGGCGCAGCAGAGATGACCTGGCTGACGGGCATGCGCACCATGACAACGGCGGGCGATGTCAACACGCAGGTCGGCATGGCCAGCCATATCTATCTGGTCACGGCATCCATGGTGGACAGCTATTTCTACTCCGCCGACAGCGAGTTGCTGGTGGTGCCGCAAGAGGGACGTCTGCGGTTTTGCACCGAACTGGGTGTCATCGACATCGCGCCGCAGGAAATCGCGATCCTGCCCCGCGGTCTGCTCTACCGGGTCGAGGTGCTGGAGGGGCCGTGCCGGGGCTTTGTCTGCGAGAACTACGGCCAGAAATTCGAACTGCCGGGCCGTGGCCCCATCGGTGCCAACTGCATGGCGAACCGCCGCGACTTCAAGACACCGGTTGCCGCCTTTGAGGATCGCGAAACCCCCTCCACCGTGACGATCAAATGGTGTGGTCAGTTTCATGAGACCGAGATTGGTCACAGCCCGTTGGATGTGGTCGCCTGGCACGGAAACTACGCGCCGGTGAAATACGACCTGCGCACCTACTGTCCGGTCGGCGCGATCCTGTTCGACCATCCCGACCCGTCGATCTTTACCGTGCTCACCGCCCCCTCCGGCGTGGAGGGCACCGCCAACATCGATTTCGTGCTCTTTCGGGACCGTTGGATGGTGGCTGAAGACACGTTCCGCCCGCCGTGGTACCACAAGAATGTCATGTCGGAACTGATGGGCAACATCTACGGTATCTATGACGCCAAACCGCAAGGGTTTGTGCCAGGGGGTATGAGCCTCCACAATATGATGCTGCCCCATGGCCCGGACAAGAACGCCTTTGACGGCGCCTCCAACGCCGAACTGGCGCCCGAATACCTCGCCAATACGATGAGTTTCATGTTCGAGACCCGCTTCCCGCAGCACCTGACAGCATTTGCCGCGAAGGAAGCGCCGCTGCAGGACGATTACATCGATTGTTGGCGCGATATTGAGAAAAAGTTCGACGGAACGCCCGGGAAGAAATAAGTACTGTGCATGAACACTGCACTTGTTGACCTCCTATTCTGGATCGGCGTCTTCGTCGCCTTTTTCTTTTTGTTCCGCTGGCTTCAAGCCCGCAAGAAGCGCGGAGACACTCCAAAGGATGACTGAAAGGTTTCCGGTTTTCATTGAAACAGATCTCCCGAAATGCCCCTTCGACCGCAGACAGAGGCAGGTATTTCAAGGGACGTCAAATCGGGACCGCCCCAGATGCCACTGACAAAAAGCTGGGTTGCCAGCGCGAATGATCCCGATACGCATTTCCCGCTGAACAACCTGCCGTGTGGCGTCTTCTCCAACGACCCGCATGACGCGCGCTGTGGCGTCGCCATTGGCGATCAGGTGCTGGACATGGCAGCGGTTGAAGCTGCGGGCCTGATCAGGCTGAGCGAAGAGCCAGTCTTTGATCTGCCCTTCTGGAATGACGTGATGGAGCTGGGGGCCGATGCCTGGCAAAAGCTACGCGACCGGCTCACTGAATTGCTGAAAGAATACGCGCCGGAACAAGCCATGATCGCACAGCATTTGGTGCCCATGTCTCAGGTCCGCCTGCACATGCCGCTGGTCGTCTCCGAATACACCGACTTTTACGCAGGTCGGCATCACGCCACCAATGTCGGCACCATGTTTCGGGGCGCTGAAAACGCGCTCCCACCCAACTGGCTGCACATCCCCATCGGCTATAACGGCCGCGCCAGCACTGTCGTCGTCAGCGGGACGGAGATCCGCAGACCCTCAGGCCAGACCAAGGCGCCAGATGCCGACATGCCCGCTTTCGGCCCTTGCCAGAAGCTCGACATCGAATTGGAGATGGGCGCGGTCGTCGGCATGTCGACGCAAATGGGACAACCGATTTCTGTGGCCGAAGCCGATCAGATGATCTTTGGCTATGTGCTTTTGAACGACTGGTCCGCGCGTGACATCCAGGCCTGGGAATACCAGCCGCTTGGGCCCTTTCAGGCCAAGGCCTTTGCCACCTCCATCAGCCCGTGGATCGTGACCGCCGCCGCGCTGGATCCCTTCCGCACCTCCACGCCGGAACGCGAGAAAGACCTGCTGCCTTATCTGCAGGAACCGCGGCCCATGTTGTTCGACATTGACCTTGCGGTACTGATTGAACCGGATGGTGGCACATCGGAGGTGATCGCCCGGACCAACTACAAGGAAATGTATTATTCCGCCGCACAGCAACTGGCACATCATGCGTCATCGGGTTGCGCGATGAACGCAGGTGATCTTTTGGGATCGGGCACCATATCAGGCCCGGAGAAAGATCAGCGCGGTTCGCTGCTGGAACTGAGCTGGGGCGGCGAGGAACCGATTGCTTTGCAGGATGGCACATCGCGCCGCTTCATCGACGATGGCGACACGCTGACATTGACCGGGCATGCACAAGGAGACGGCTATAAAGTGGGCTTTGGCGCCTGCACCGGCAAAATCCTGCCCGCAATCGACTTTCCGTAGAGCCACCACCGGTTTTGCCGACAAAAAACTCTGCACGCTTGGGGGGACCTGTTAGGGTCGCTGAAAGACAATTCACTTCTTCAAGAAGAGGCAAGGATGGTCGAAGCTTTCAAAACCATGGCGGCCAACAACGCCTGGGCAAATGCGACACTCTTTGGCGCCGCAACGCGGCTGCCGGAGACCGCCGCCCATGACCCCGCACCGGGGTTTTTCCCGACCCTCAGCAGGACGCTCAATCACATCCATGAGGTCGACCTCTACTATCTGGACGCAATTGAGCAGAAAGGACTGGGGCGGGCGGTCTACCGGCGCGAAGACATCCCAGCCATGGCTGATCTCGCAGAGGCGCAGGCGAAACTTGATGCAAGGCTGATCCGGTTTTGCGCCAAATTGACCCCAGAGATGCTTTTGGAAATGCGCCCGACGGAACGACATGAAGAAACGGTTCACGAAGAGGTTCAGGCCCTCTTGCTGCATCTCTTCCAGCATCAGGTCCATCACCGCGGGCAGGCGCATGTTCAACTGCACGCACTGGGCATTGACCCACCACAGCTTGATGACTTCCACCTGCGATATGATCGCGCCTTGTCAGCCCAGGTTTACTGGCAATGAGCAAATACGGCCCCGACAAGAAAGAACTGCAATTCCGGCTTTATGTCTCCATCGCCGGTCTGATCCTGATGATCGGCGCCATTGCATATCGGGGCATGCCTCAGGGGCCTGCGATGTTCGAGACCCTGGGGATTGCCGGGGCGTTTTTCGGCGGCACATTCGTGTGGACGCTGAAAAAACTGATCCGCAAGGAGTATTCTAGAGAAACCTAGGGCGTCATCGCGGCCCAAACCTCAACCTCAACAACAAACTCGGGCCGGGTAAAGCCGGACACGATCATGAGGGTCGAGGAGGGCAGCACGTCCACCTCTGCCAAAAAAGCATCCCGCGCCCGCATGTAGCCCGCCATATGCGCCCGGTCAGTGACAAAGGCGCTCACATGGCAGACCTGCGCCGCCCCCATGCCCGCCTCACCCAGAATGGCCAGGATATTCGCAAAACAGATCTTGGCCTGCGCTTCCGCACCGTCCGGGACAGAGCCATCCCGCGCCAAACCCAACTGGCCCGATGTGCGCACCACGCGTGCACCCGCAGGCAATTCCACGCCATGAGAATAGCGGGCAAAGGGTGGCGCGATGCTGCTGGGCAAAAGGGATTTCATTGGCCTCTCCATCTATCTGAGCCACTTGATACTTGCCGATGCACGCCCAGTTTGGAACTGCAAATCATCCTTTCTGAAACAGGTGTTTCACAGGGCCGCCTGTTGATTTCCTTGAATGGAGCGCCTTTGGGATAACCTCTATTTCCGGCAAAACCACAATCGATTGGCCCGCCGTTGCGGCGGCACTCGCCCCTATTGACGTCATGGATACGCCTGTGCATGTCAAAAAAGGCAGCCGCGATTTCTGTTGGTACGGCCCGATCCTGAATGCGGAACTGAAAAGCTGTTTTGGCGATCTGGTGGTACGTCCAAAACACCCGATCAAATGGCGCATGTGCTGCAGGTGGCCTATGCCCATGATGCGCCCATCGTTATCCGTGGCGGCGGCACCGGCAACCATGGGCAATCGACGCCATGACCCATGGCGAAATTAAGGGGCCGCGCGGTTTAAAAGAAGATTCGATGGCTAGGCATCTCCTCCAAAACCAAACCATATCCACCCAAATCGGGCGGATTGCCGTTGAATAAAAAACAGGCAGTAAAAAAAATTCAAACCGCTTTGATTGCCTTTTTTGGCTCTTTTTGGACTGATCCGTATCAAGAACTGGCCAGATGGCTGCCAAATTCCCGCGCGCGATCAAGGTGCAAGAGCGACACTGACTGTTCAAAATGCGCCCCCAACAGCAAAATTTGCACCTGCCCTTCCCGCATCAGGCACATCAAGCCACGCGCCGATCAGAATTAGGCATACGCGATCCAGGCGTTTCACTGTCCGGGCTTCCCCGCCTCAAGGGTTCTTGTGACGCTCCGATGGGGTTGACGCCACAAGCTCTAGCAATGACACTCCAGCCGTCCTCGAGAGGACGCCAAGAAAGCAGAACAACTGCATCACCACTCCGGAGCAAGAATCCGGCACTGCGCGCGACGATGCGCGCACCAACAGAGAGGAAGAAAATGACATTTTTCACACGCACCGGCAAACCTTTGCCGAAGACGGTCGTGGAGTCCGCCGCGAAGGTCGGCACGGACCCGGTAAATCGTCGCGAATTCCTGGCCATGGCGAGCGCGTTCGGCGCCACAGCGGCCACTGCCTATTCCATGATCGGCATGGCCGCACCTGCGCGCGCGGACGGCCATCAAACCGGCGGCACCGTCCGCTACCAGCAAGAAGTGCGTGCTTTGAAAGACCCGCGCACCTATGACTGGTCACAGATCGCCAACTACAGCCGCGGCTGGCTGGAATATCTGGTCATCTACGAAAATGACGGCACATTTACCCCTGCCCTGCTGGAAAGCTGGGAAATCAACGACAATGCCACCGAATACACGCTTAACGTTCGCAAGGGTGTGAAGTGGAACAACGGCGACGATTTCACCGCCGAAGACGTGGCCCGCAACATCACCGGCTGGTGTGACAAGGCCCTTGAAGGCAACTCGATGGCGGGCCGTTTCGGTGTTCTCATCGATGAGGCCTCAGGCCAGGCCATCGACGGCGCCATTACAGTTGTAGACAGCCACACCGTCAAACTGGCCCTGCCGCGCCCTGATATCTCACTAATCCCTGGCATGGCGGACTACCCGGCGGCGATCACCCCTGCGGGCTTTGATGCGGCCTCCATGATGGACAATCCCATCGGCACCGGCCCTTACCTGCCAGAATCGCTCGAAGTTGGCGTAAAAGGCGTAATCGTCAAGAACGAAGAGCACACGTGGTGGGGTACCGAGGTCTTCGGCGGACCCTACATGGACCGGATCGAATACATCGACTACGGCACCGACCCCTCTGCCTTTGTGGCCGCGGCTGAAGCTGAAGAGATCGATGCGCTTTATTCCATCGAGGGCGACTTTATCGACATCTTCTCCACCCTGGACGGCTGGGTCGAAAACTCCATCGCCACCGCGGCGACCATTGTGATCCGTCCGAACCAACTGGCCGAAGTGGATGGCGTAAAACCTTATGAAGACAAGCGCGTGCGTCAGGCCTTGTCCATGGCCGTGGACAATGCGGTGCTGCTGGAACTGGGTTATGGCGGTCGCGGCATTGAAGCCGAAAACCACCACGTGGGTCCGATGCATCCGGACTATGCTGAATTGCCCGCCCGCACGGTCGATCCCGCAGCCGCCAAGGCGCTGATGGATGAGGCCGGCATGGGCGATTATGAGCACGAGCTCTTCTCCATTGACGACGCCTGGCGCAAGGACACCACCGATGCGGTGGCAGCTCAGCTGCGCGACGCAGGCATCAAGGTCAAACGGACGATCCTGCCCGGCTCCACGTTCTGGAACGACTGGACGAAGTATCCCTTCTCCTCGACCAACTGGAACCACCGTCCGCTGGGCGTGCAGATCTGGGCGCTGGCCTATCGCTCCGGTGAGGCCTGGAATGAATTCGGCTGGTCCAATGCCGAGTTCGACAAGATGCTTGATGTCGCGCTGGCAACGGCGGACGTGGAAGAACGCCGCACGCTGATGAAAGACATGCAGGCGCTGATCCAGGAAGAAGGCGTGACGATCCAGCCTTATTGGCGGTCGCTCTACAACTTCACCAAGGAAGGGCTTGTGGGTGCCGGCCACCACATCGCGTTCGAGTTCCATCCGGCGCGTGTCGCCTGGACCTGATCCGGACCACATGACAGGGGGTCGCGCGCTGCGCGGCCCCTTTTTTCTTGCCTGTTTTCCGAAGCACCAAGAGGATTTGACATGGACACCGTATTATTGCTGGCACAGGCCATTGCCACGGGGTTGATCGCATCGTGGCTGACATTGGGACTGCGCGACAATCTGCTTTATCCCTCAGTGAACGAAACATACACCGCCGAAGTCCTGGCCATGACCCGCATGCGCGAAACCTACCCGGACGCCTTCAAGGAGGTCGCACACCGGGCCATATCAGATCGCAAGCTTCAAAGGGGTGCCTTTCGCCTGGTGATCCTGGTCGAAGGGCTCGCCTGTGTCCTGCTTTGGGTCGGGACCATCGGGCTGCTGATGGGGAGTATCGGGACCGCAACACCCGAAACAGGCCAGGCTTTGGCGCTGTTGGGTGCTACCAGCTTTACCGCCGTCTGGGCCGGATTTCTCATCGTCGGAAACCATTTTTGCTACTGGTTCTGTCACGAAGACGCACAAAATACCCATTACCAGATGACGTTATGGGGCCTCGCAACGATGGTGCTCATCTGCCAGAACTGATCTGGTTCTCCGCGCCGAAAAACAAGCCCAGATTGGCCTGCGTCTGTTGGAGACATCGCGCAGGCCAGGACATCCGTTCGAAACACCTCGTCACCCTGGCCTGACCCAGAAACGCGACATGGCTCAACACACCGCCCGATCCTGGGGGAAATCCGAGCGCATCAATGCTGATCTGATCAATGCGCGCGTGTTCCGCGCCCTGCGCCAAAAGCGCAAGCGCCGGTTGTGTCATGCCCATAATGACACGTTCAACCAAAACCGCATCATCCAGATCCTGACGTGTGACACCGGCAAACCACGCCTCCTCCCGCAAAAGGTCTTCGACCAGAGGGTCAATGACCAGCCCGCCACCGCCCGGATAGCGGTACCAGCCAACTCCCACACTGCGTCCCAGCCGGCCCTCGGAAACCATGCGGGGCAGGATGGGGATAGTCCGTTCATTCGTGCCAGCCTGCGGACCCGCACGCCGGGCAAGGCCGACGTCCAAGCCCTCCAGATCCTGCGCTTCGCAAACGCCAACGGTAAACCCATGTGCCACCATCGCGGCATCCAGTTCCCAGGGGTTGGTGGCATCCATCAGCAAGGTCTCCGATGCCGCGCGCACTCCCTCTGTCAGCGCAAGAGCGATCGCCGCATCCTTCACTCGGCAGACACCTCAAGAAACCCCCGCGAGGCGATGATCTTGACCAGATCGTTCAATGACGCCGAGACCGAACGGTTCGACGTGTTGATCTCGGCCTCCGCTTGCTGGTAGAGCGGCGCGCGCGTCTGCAGCAGCAGCTTCAACTGTTCCATCGCGGCGGGATTGCCCTGCATCGGACGCAAATCTCCCTGCGCCCGCACGCGTTGCATATGCTCCGCGGGCGAGGTGCGTACCCAGATCGTATGACAGCGCTCCAGAACCTGCCCGAATGTCCCCTCTTCGGCTACAAGCCCGCCGGCGACCGCCAGGATCATCTTGTCATGCGCACTGATCACGCGGGTGATTGCCTCGGCTTCCAGTGCGCGGTAGCCATCCTGGCCATAAAACGCCATGACCTCCGAAAGCGGCATCCCGGTGTGCTGCTCAATCTCTCTGTTCAATTCGATAAACGGTATCTTCAGCGCGTCGCCCGCAAGCTTACCCAAGGTAGATTTCCCGGCCCCGCGCAGCCCGACAAGACATATCCGCCCGGCCCGCAAGGTTGCTGGATTCTGAGGGGCAAGCAGCCCCCGCACCTGTTGTTGCAGCTCCCGCGGCGCATGACGGTAGAGCGTTGCGACGCGCTGCACCTCGCGGTCCCAGGGCGCCGTTTCCGACAATAGCGTTTCGATTTTCACATCAAGCGCTGTTGCAATCCGCTGCAAAAGGGTGATGGAAATATTGCCTTCTCCCGCTTCCAACTGTGCCAGATATCTCGGCGACACACCCGATTTTTCCGACAGCAACCGTCTCGGCAGCCCCTGCGCTTTGCGGATATCGCGCACACGCGTTGCAAGGCGCTTGATCAGCAGCGCCGCAGGATCCGGGGGGACAATCTCATCGGTCATCAAACAGTCTTGGTCCAAATGTGAATAATAATGCAAAGCCTAGCCTTCGGAGGTTCGAAATCAACGGCACCAGATAGCAATTGCGCACTATCACGCATCATCCTTCGTCGATCTCAATAGGTTTCGACATGATATCGTCCGTCGTCGCGCATCTGATCGCGCAGCGTGGACCAATCGATATCGGCGGCTGACGCGATATCGCGCATCGCCTCTTCGACACCTTCCTCCATCGCTTTCAGCCCACAGATATAGATATGCGCCGCGTCCGATTTCAGCATCTCGGCGACCGTATCCGCCTGCGCGCGCAGCCTGTCCTGCACGTATTGCTTGGGCGCGCCTTCCTGTCGACTGAACGCAAAATCCTTGAGCATGAAACGATCCGGTACCTTCTTGAGCGGTCCGAAATAGGGCAGATCACGCGGGGTACGCGCGCCAAAGACCAGCGTCAGACTGCCCTCCAGACCGGGCATTTCGCGTTGCCGTCGCATGGTGAACCCCCGAAACGGCGCCGACCCGGTACCGGTGCAGATCATCAGCAGGTGCGCATTTGGATCGGAGGGCAGCAGGAAGGTCGACCCAAAGGGGCCGGTGATCTGCACATCGTCATCTTTTTCCAGATCACATATGTAGTTCGAACACAGGCCGTTCTCTTCGCGCTTTACGGTCAGCGAGACGTTGTTGAATCCCGGTCGCTCACCATCGCGGGGGCTGGAAACGGAATAGAGCCGCGGCAGGTGCGGATTGCCTGCATCATCCGTCCCCGGGGCAATAACGCCGATGCTCTGTCCCTCCAGCACGGGAAACGGCAGCGCACCCAGATCGAGGATGATGTGGCGTACATCGCTGTCGCTCTCGGGGTCCGTCAGGCGGTAATTCCCCTGCACCTTGGCGGTCGCCGGGTTGCCGAGATTATAGAGGTTGATCGTGGGTTTCGACGCCGACGCAGGCGCTTTGGCGCGGCCCCCTGCTCCTTTGTGCGCCTCAGCAAGCAATGCGGCAATGGCATCATCATGCGCCTCGATGCCATCGTCTTCCGCCTCTGCATCCAACGCGATGTCTTCCTGCTTGGGCAGTTCTTCGAAACCGTATTGCTGGTCCAGCGAATAGGGCGTTTCAACCACCCGCCACTCATCAATGGAGCCGGTGGGACACACCGGGATACAGTCCATGCAGAAATTACAGGTGTCGGGGTCAACGACGACATTATTGTCGTCATGCTGGATCGCGCCAATTGGGCACGTCATTTCGCAGGTGTAGCAGCGGATACAGATTTCGGGGTCGATGAGGTGCTGTTTTACGGGTTTGTTCATGGGCTGGCGGAGGATCTTTGCAGCACCACATCCGGAATAAAGGCGAGGTCATAGATCTCGCGGCACAAGCCTTTGCAATCGGTGCACCCGAGGCAGTTCTGTTTTGGCGTTGCGTATGTCTTGGCGGTTTGGGTCTGCATGGGTCCGGTCTCCTTTGAAAAACAAGGTCACTGGCGGTGACGCGGGCCAGTTTCACTGGCCCGCAGGGCGGTTGCTTTGATGTGGATCAAGCCATGTGCAATTGCACATATTCGAAATCGCCGGGTTTGTTGTCGATCCCGACCTTCGGTGCGGCAATCCAGGAAGCATATTTTCCCGGCTCGTAGCATGGCACCATCAACGACTGGATGAAGTCGCCATCGGCCTTGGTCGGCAGCCATTCTGTGCGGCGCTTTTCCCATTCCTCTGCCGAAATGATGTTGCCATCGGGGTCCACCGCCACGGTCGAAAACACGCCGATTTGCCGATGAAACCCTTCATGCGGGAGCTTGAGTTCATAGTCGACCCCGGCCCTGGCAATGGCTTTGTTCCACCGGCCAACCCCGCCTGCGGCATCGCGCACATAGTCATCCCGCAGCCGCATGTTGATGGCGGTCAGTGCCGGTACGTCTTCGGTCACAATCGCCCCGTCCTTGATCGATGTGACCGCGTAGGTGTCGTTTTGCAGCCTGTGATCATCATCGATCCGCTGCTCCATATAACGCCCCTTGATGCCCGCGTTGAAGGCATTGGCGGCGTTGGTCGACACCTCCTGGCCAAAGAGATCGAGGCTCAGCGTGTAGTGCAGGGTCAGCTTTTTCTGGATGGTCGGCAGGTCGATGACCCCCAAATCACGGATCTTGTTGATGTCATAGGGGTCGGTGATCCCGTGTTTGTTCATCGCTTCCAGCGTGGCTTGGATGGTCCGGCCGACACCGGTTTCGCCCACAAACATGTGATGGGCTTCTTCGGTCAGCATGAAACGGCAGGTGCGGCTGAGCGGGTCGAACCCGGATTGCGCGAGGCTTTCCAGCTGCATCTTGCCATCCCGGTCAGTGAAATAGGTGAACATGAAGAACGACAGCCAGTCCGGGGTTTCCTCGTTGAACGCGCCCAGCATCCGCGGGGCTTCCTCGGAACCAGACGAGCGTACCAACAGGTCGTCGGCTTCTTCGCGACCGTCACGGCCAAAGTATTTTTGCAGCAGATAGACCATCGCCCAGAGGTGACGACCCTCCTCGACATTCACCTGAAAGAGGTTGCGCATGTCATAAAGCGAAGGGGCGGTCAGGCCCAGAAACCGCTGCTGCTCCACCGAGCCCGGCTCGGTATCGCCCTGAATAACGATCAGGCGCTTGAGCATGTTGCGATATTCGCCAGGGACCTCCTGCCAGGCGGTCTCGCCCATATGTTCGCCCATCGGGATCTTGCGCTCTTCGACCGCGGGTGCGAGCAGGACACCCCAGCGGTATTCCGGCATCTTCACGTAGTCGAATTTGGCCCAGCCCTTGGGGTCAACGCTGACCGCGGTGCGCAGATAGACCATCGATTCCTGGAAGTTCTGGGGGATCAGGTCGTTCCACCAGTTGATATAGCCCGGATGCCACTTTTCCAGAGCTTTCAGCACCTTCTTGTCAGAGCTCAGGCCGACATTATTGGGAATTTGGCTGTCATAGCTGACATTGATCAGATCAAGCATTTTGTCCTCCAAACTTCAGTGGCTGGAAAGCCGCCTTTGGTCACACACGTTCCATGTCGTAGACACCGCGCACGCCGGTGCCATAGCGCTGCAGCGCGCCTTCTGGTCCCACAGCGTTCGGGCGTTGAAAAATCCAGTTTTGCCAGGCCGTCAAACGCCCGAAAATGCGCGTTTCCATCGTCTCGGGTCCGGCAAACCGCAGATTGGCTTCCATGCCCGTCATCGCATCGGGGGAGAAACTGGCGCGCTCTTCCATGAAGAGGCGCACCTCATCCTCCCAATCGATGTCATCATAGGCATAGGTTACAAGGCCAAGCGCCTCAGCCTCATCGGCCTCTAACGCGTCGCCGATCCGGGCGCGCAGAACATCAATCTGCTCCGGGGCGCCCAGAAACCGTGTCTGCAAACGGCTGAGACCATTGCCCATCGGGAAGCTCCCGAAATTGCCGTCTGTCATCGTCACCGCCGCCATCGGGCGCGGGTCATCCTCGAAGTCTTCCAGCATCATGTAGCTGCGATCCACCGCCCAGAGCAGCTCCGCCAGCACCCCCGCAAAACACGACCCATGCTCGACAATCGCCACCAGGCTGCGCGAGGTCATGTCCACGCGCTTCAGCACCCGCTTCCAAAGCCCCAGGACCTCATTGGCCAGCCAATGATCCTTGTTCGCCAACAGCAAGGCTTCATGCGCGATCACCTTGGCCGGATCCCCTTGCGTCTGAAACTCGATCAGCCCCAACTCCCCCTCATTCGTACGCAGGTGCAAAATCGCATCATCAAGCTCGCGGGCACAGCGGAGCATCCATGCCTCAGCCCCCTGCGCCGTAAACGCATCCATATCTGCGGGCGCATCGCCATCCGGGCCTGTGATCGTGACAACCGCGCGCCGTCCTTTGCGATCCAACGTGACCGCGACGGTCGAATAGCTGACGCCATCTTCTGCGAATTCGCGGTCCAGCGGTGTCAGGCGGATGCCCCGCGCGACATCGGGTTTATCCGAGGCGTCGGCCATCGCCCGCGCCCGCGCCGCCACCGCGTCATCGAATTTCGAATTCGCGATCACCTCATCCACCAGCCCCCACTGCAAGGCGCGCTTGCCTTTGACGCCTTCCTCAACGGAGCAGAATACATCCGCCAGATCGCGCCGCACCTTTCGCTTATCGGTGACGCGCGTAAGACCGCCGGTGCCGGGCAGCACAGCCAGCAAGGGTACTTCCGGAAGCGCCACGGAGGAGGTGCTGTCATCGGTCAGCATAATGTGGTTGCAGGCAAGCGCCAACTCGTAGCCGCCGCCCGCGCAGGCGCCGCGCACGGCACAGATGTAGTTCTGCCCGCTGTCTTCAAGCGCCGCCTCATAGGTGTTGCGGGTCTCATTGGTAAACTTGCAGAAGTTCACTTTATGCGCGTGTGCAGCACCACCCAGCATCCGGATGTTGGCGCCCGCGCAAAACACCTTGTCCTTGGCAGACTGCAATACCACCACTTTGACCTCAGGGTGTTCGAAGCGCATCCGCTGCACCACATCGGACAACTCGATATCCACACCAAGGTCATATGAATTCAGCTTGAGCTGATAGCCGTCAAACAACCCGCCATCTTCATCGACATCCATATAGAGGTTCGCGACAGGGCCATCATATTCGACCCGCCAGTGTTTCATTTCGGCTGGATCAACCTGGAAATCTATGCGCTGGGTCACACCCATCCCTCCCTGAGACCAAGATATGAGCTGCTGGGCGGAATTATAATTCATGTTTTAACAAATACAAACTGTGATTGCAGCTTATCTTGGCACGAAATTTACAACTTAGCGCATTATATTGCATTTTTTGCATCCATATGGACAGTGGTAAGCTGTATCTTCACCTCCTCGATTCCCATGCCCATTACGCGTTCGTGCGGGGCACATCGCGACAAATGCGCAGTCACCATGTCGCACAATCGGCGGGCCGCGCGCGGCTTGCCCATCAGCAGTTTCAGGCGCGCATTCGCCAGTTGGATCAGCGCCTGAACCATCTCGCGTTCCGGGCCGGGATCGGATGTTTGCATCCACACTGCCTCCAGCACCTCGTGGCACTCCCAAAAATATCCGGCCCGGAGATAGGCAAGCCCCGTTTGAAACGCGGCGGTGCGGTGCAGCTCGTCGGATGGGATATCGGGTGTGACACTTGCCTTGATCGGGTCAAACCAATCTTCCGGGTGGCGGGCGTTTTTGCCGGGAACATAAACATGCGGCGGCAGTCGAACGCCGGGCGGCAGATCAGGCCAAGGCAACGGTCTCTTGCTCCAACCGCACAAGCCTGGCGCAGAAGGCTGCTATTTCCTGCAAAACCGCCTCCGCGCGTTCGACGTGAGGCGCATGACCGCATCCCGCCAGAACCAGGGTTTCCAGCGGTGCGTAGATGCGCTCCTCGATCTCGTCTATCTGCGCAAGCGTGCCATAGGGGTCATCGTCGCCCTGGATGGCCAGCACAGGCACACGCCAATGGTCGATCGTATCTGCAACGTTCCAGCTTTCGAAATCCGGATCGGTCCAGACGTCGTGCCAACCGCGGAATGCACCGTCGACGTCCTCATGGTGGCGCGCCAGTTTTGCCTTGAGGTCATCAGTGCCGAATTCCTCCCCAGCGGCGCGGATGGTGGCCAGACCTTCGGGTTCAGTGAAAAAATGCGGCGCCATCAGGATCAGCCCACGCACCCGCCGGTCGCTCACCGATCCCGCGTAGATGCCGGCAATCGTGGCACCATCCGAATGGCCCAGCAGGATCACATCGCCCAGTCCCGCCGCGTCCAGTACCTGACCAAGCACATCTTCGGCTTCGCGGGTCATGTAGTCCAACGGTCGTGGCAAATCGACCTTGTCGGAGCGCCCGTAGCCTTGCCGTGAATAGACAAACACACCAAGCCCCGTTGCCGCGGCAAGGCGTTGCGGCAGATCACGCCACAAGGCGACAGAGCCCAAACCGTCGTGCAACAGGACCAGCGTGGGCGCGGCACCAGGTGGCGGACCATAGCAGGCGTATTCCAAGCAGGTCCCTCGAACACTCAGACGCTGGTCTGGATCAGCGGCCCAAGCTACCATCATTCTGCCCCGTCCCGCAGTTTGAAACGCTGAATTTTGCCCGTTGCGGTTTTGGGCAGATCTTCGACGATCTCGATCCAGCGAGGGTATTTCCACTTGCCGATCCGGCTCTTCACATGCTCGATCAGCAGCGTCTCCAAATCCTCTGGCGCGGCCCCTTCCAGCACGACAAAAGCCTTGGGTTTTTCCAGCCCCTCGGCGTCGCGGGCGGCAACCACCGCGGCTTCCAGCACGGATGCATGGCTGGCCAGCGCCTGCTCGACCTCGAACGGCGACACCCAGATGCCAGACACCTTGAACATGTCATCCGTGCGCCCACAATAAACATAGCGCCCATCGGGGCGGCGCTCATATTTGTCGCCCGTCCGCGTCCACACGCCTTCGAAGGTCGCGCGGGATTTTGCCCGCTGGTTCCAGTATCCCGCAGCCGAAGACGCACCGTTGACCAGCAGCTCACCGATTTCGTTGTCACCGACCTCTGCGCCCGCTTCGTTCACCAGTCGCATGTCATATCCCGGAACCGCCGTGCCCGAGGTCCCGTATTCCAGATCATCCGGTCGATTGCTGAGAAAAATATGCAGCATCTCGGTGGACCCGACACCATCTAGAATGGCGACGTCGGTATGCGCCTCCCACCGCATACCGACGTCTTCGGGCAACGCCTCCCCCGCCGAGATACATCTGCGAAGCGGGGCATCAGGCGTCCCTGTCTTGTCCATTTCGGCGATCATGGCCGCATATAGCGTAGGTACACCGCAGAAAACTGTGGGCTTTTCTGCATTAAGGGTCGCGATCATGTCAACCGGTGTTGGCCGATCAGCGAATAAAATCGTGGTTGCCCCAACGGCCAGAGGAAAGGTCAGCGCGTTTCCCAGACCATAGGCAAAGAAGAGTTTGGCCGCCGAAAAAACCCTGTCCGCCTCGGTAAGGCCCAGCACATGCGCGCCGTAGGTATCTGCGGTTGCTTGCAGGCTGGAATGGACATGTTGAACCCCCTTGGGCTGCCCGGTCGAGCCCGAAGAGTAGAGCCAGAAAGCCGTTTCATCTGCCGATACCGGACGGGTTGGCACCCGCTCCGCACCCTGCAGAAAGTCTTCGAAAGCCTCTGTGCCCTCAATATCCGCTGCCCCGATGACGATCACATGGCGAAGGTAGGGGTTTTCCGCCAAAACCGGGGCGATGGTCTGATAGAGTGGAGCGGAGACAAACAGCGCCGATGCCCGGCTGTCGCGCAGGATCGCGTCATAAACCGGGGCGGCCAGCAATGTGTTGATCGGGATCGGCACGACGCCACATTTCAGGGCGCCAAAGAAAATTTGCGGGAATTCCACCGTGTCCAACACCAACATGGCCACGCGTTCCTCGGGCCGGATGCCTGCGCGTAGAAGTGCCCCTGCAAGCCTCTCCGCGCCATCGGCCATCTGCTGGAATGTCAGGCTGCGGCCGGTGCCCGCTTCCCGGTATGCCGTCTTGTCGCCGCGTCCTTCCGTGAGGTGCCGGTCGACAAAATAATGCGCCGCATTTTCAGTGGTGCTGGTCACCGTTTTCTCCCCCGGGGCTCCAAAGCGACTTCGGATCTATACTGCATTATGTTCAAATGACCGCAAGCCGTTCCCCAAATTGGTGCAGTTTACTGCATGTCCCTGATCTCATCCGGGGCATCGGTCAGGCGGGTATCAAAAACAAGGTGATGGCCGGGAACATGACAAGAATGACCACCCTGACGATGTCGGAACCGACAAAAAACATCACCGCCTTGTAGGTGTCGGTCATCGGGGTTTCGCGGTCCATCGCGTTGATGATGAAGAGGTTCATACCCACAGGCGGCGTGATCAGTCCGACCTCGACCACGATCAGCACAAGGATACCAAACCAGATCGCGACGTGTTCGGGCGACATGCCGAAGTCCATGGCCGAAATCACCGGAAAGAAGATCGGTACGGTGAGCAGGATCATCGACAGGCTGTCCATCAGACAGCCGAAGATCAGATAGAAGATGAGGATGATGGAGAGCACGAACCACGGGCTGAACCCCTGCGCCAGCACCCAATCCGCCATGAATTGCGGCACGCCCGAGAGGGCGAGGAAGCTGTTGTAGAAACTTGCGCCGAGCACGATGAAGAAGATCATCGCGGTGGTGCGGGCGGTCCCCAGCAGGCTGTCCCGAAAGACCGACCAGTTGAGGCTGCCGGACAAAAGCGCCACCAGCCCGGTGCCTGCCGCCCCGATGGCGGAGCCTTCGGTGGGGGTGAACCAGCCCAGATAGATGCCGCCCACGACAAGGCCAAAGATCATCAGAACCGGCCATGTTTCGGCCAGCGCCGCCCAGCGTTCGGACATCGGTTGCGGGGGCCGCGTGCCTGCTGATTTCGGGTAGAGCCGCACGTAGAGTGAAATCGTCAGCATATAGCCGAGGGCCGCCAGAATGCCGGGGATGAAAGCAGCAAGGAACAGTTTCGCGATGTTCTGCTCGGTCAGGATGGCGTAGATCACCAGGATCACCGATGGCGGGATCAGGATGCCCAGCGTCCCTCCCGCCGCCAGTGTCGCCGTGGAGAACCCGCCGGAATAGCCGTAGCGGCGCAGCTCCGGCAGCGCGACCTTGGACATGGTCGCAGCCGTGGCCAGGGATGATCCGCAAATCGCGCCAAATCCGGCACAGGCCCCCACGGAGGCCATGGCAACGCCCCCCCGGCGGTGGCCTAGAAAGCTCTCGGCGGCTTTGAACAGCGATGTGGACATACCCGACAGGGTTGCGAACTGCCCCATCAGCAAAAACATCGGAATGATCGACAATGAATAGCTGGAAAACTGCGTATAGGTTTCTGATTTCAGTTTATTCAGCAGCACGTTGGGGTTGCCGCCCATTGCAAAATACCAGCCCGCAAATCCACAAAGCAGCATCGCAAGCCCGATGGGTGCGCGCAGAAACACCATGATCAGCAGGATCGGGAAGGACCAGAATCCGAGTTCGAGATTGCTCACAATCAGATCCTTACGCGGTCGGCAACAAAACACGCCCCGAGAGGCTTTCACCGATGCGCATCACGGCACAATAGACGGCAACGATGCAGGTCACGACGGAAGCCGCAAAGCTTGCCGAATAGGCCCACCAGACCGGGAACTGCAAAAACAGGGTTGTCTCGCCATTGCCAATGTAGCGCTGCATGCCCTCATAAAGACGCCAACTGATCAGCAGCAGCGCTGCGGTTAACACCACCTCCCAAAAGGCCATAATGGCGCGGTTGAGCCGCCTCGGCAGCTTGGAGGTAAAAATATCCACGGTCGCATGGGCGCCATAAAGCTGGCAGATCGGGAAAAACGAAAAAATGGCAAAGGCGACCCCGGCTTCGAGCAATTCATAGCTGCCGTTCACCTCGCCGATGCCCAAATCCAGCAGGGTCTGGGCAAAGCCGCCCAGCAGGCTCTCTGCCCCGTCCGAATGCAGCATTTTGTTCAGCGAGCGCCCGACAATGGAGAGTGCCGTCAGGATGATCAGGCCGACCAGCACCAGACCGCCAATGATCGCTGTGCCGCGTGCCAGCAGTTTAATTGCGTGATGCATTCAGGGGGCTCCGCTGCCGGTGTGAAAAAGCCCGACGCAAGTGGCGCTTGCACCGGGCTTTTTCAGTGGTGTCGCTGTTACTCGGTGTATTTGTCGATGAGCATCCGGGCCTCGTCGATCAGCGCCTGACCATCGATGCCCTTTTCGTTCATGTCCGCAACCCACTCCGCATAAATCGGTTCGGCCACGGCCTTCCACTCCGCGGTTTCTTCCGCGTTCAGCGTCACGATGTTGTTGCCGCGATCCGCCGCTGCCTGACGCGCGGGGCCATCGCTATCGGCCTGAGTGCCCCCGGCAAAGACCGAGAATTCCAGACCGGAGTTATCGTCGATCACCTTTTGCAGATCCGCAGGCAGGCCGTCATAGCGATCCTTGTTCATGGCCAGAACGAAGGTCAGCACGTAAAGCGCGTTGCCGGTGAATTCCGTGTGGTTGTCCACAAGCTCCGGAATTTTCAGCGCCGCCGTTACTTCCCAAGGGATCGTGGTGCCGTCGATCACACCTTTGGAGAGCCCCTCTGGCACCGCAGGCACTGGCATCCCAACAGGTGTTGCACCAACTTTTTCCAGCAGCGCATTAGCCAGGCGCGAGCCGCCGCGAATTTTCAGGCCTTCCATGTCGGAGGGTTTGCGCACTTCCTTGTTCGTATGGATCAGGCCCGGCCCGTGCACCCATGTGCCCAGGATGTGCACATCCTTGAATTCGGTGTCCTTCATATGCGTTTCAAACATTTCCCAATAGGCGCGGGAGGCCGCACGGGCGTTTGTCATCATAAAGGGCAGTTCGAACACTTCGGTGGACGGGTAGCGGCCCGGCGTGTAGCCAACCACGGTCCAGACGATGTCCGCGACACCATCAATGGCCTGGTCCATCAGCTCCGGCGGCTTACCGCCGAGCTGCATCGACGGGTAGCGTTCGACCTTGATGCGACCGCCGCTGTCTTCCTCGACGCTATCCGCCCAGACGTCCAGCACCAGCTTGGGCACATTGGCTTGTGGCGGCAGGAATTGATGCAGGCGCAAAGTGACCTCCTGCGCCATCGCAGGGGCTACGCCAAATCCGAATGCCAGCGCCGCCCCTGCGGCCACATTCAGAAATGATTTCCGTGAGATTTTCATCCTTTTTCTCCCTTAAATCCCGGTCCGGCCTTGCGTTTTGCGGCCTTGGACTCGTCTTCCCTGACAAATTGCTATTGCAGATACTGCCCGATGTCACCTGTGTTTGTAACTATCAGTGAAAGGGTTAACAGCTTACTTCCGCTCTCTTTGTGTCTCATGGGAAACTGCGCCTTCAAGGCCGGTGGAGCCATAGAGCCAAGCAATTTGGTCAAACCATGCCTGCGGCCCACGGGCCGTCATCACCGCGTTCCGCAATGCCGCATGCGCGCCTGCGGGGTGATAGACATGGGTGCCGATTTCACGCGACTGCAACTGCACGCGGGCGGTCCTGAGGCGCCGCCGGTCTTGATATCGGATCAAGGCCGCGGGCAGGTCACGTGCACCCGCCAGTTCATCGGCAAGGCACACCGCGTCTTCCAGCGCCATGCAGGCCCCTTGCGCAAAATACTGCAACATCGGATGCGCGGCATCCCCCAGCAGGGCAACGCGCCCCTCCGTCCAGCCCATCACCGGGTCGCGGTCACACAGCACCCAGAGCTTCCAGTCCGATCCCTTGTCGATGATTTGACGTGCTTTGGGATGCACATGCTCAAACCCGCGGCGCACCTCCTCATGCGTTACCGGTTTTCCGGCAACCGGTTCCGGGGCGTCATTGTGATAGGTCACAACCAGGTTGAACAGCTTCCCGCCCGACAGCGGGTAGTGCACGATATGACACTTTGGACCGGCCCAGAGCGTCGCATCATTCCAGCGCAGATCCTCGGGCATCTCGGCCACGGGAATCACCGACCGATAGGTGCTATGCCCGGAGACAACCGGCGCCCCGTCCCCCAGCAGCTGCGCGCGTATTTTCGACCATAGCCCATCTGCGCCAATCAGCGCGCGCCCGTGCAATCGGCGCGCGTCCTGTAGGGTTACGGTCACGTCCGCTTCTGTCTGATCGTACGCTGTGACCTCGGCATTTGTCTGTAATTCAATAAGCGGGCTCACCCTGCAGGCCTTTAGCAGAACACCGTGCAGGTCGTCCCGATGCACAACCGCGTAAGGATTGCCAAATCGCGCGCGAAAGGCATCATCCAGCGGGATGCGAGTGATCTCATCCGCGCTTAACGCATCCATCAAACGCAGATTGTCGATGTAGACGGCCATGGCCCGCGCCTGATCGCCAACGCCCAGCGTATCAAAGGCATGAAAGGCGTTCGGCCCAAGCTGAATACCGGCCCCGATTTCACCCAGTTTGGATGATTTTTCCAACACCAGCGACCGCAGACCCTTTTGCGCCAGCCCAAGTGCGGCTGCCAGCCCGCCGATACCGCCGCCCGCAATCAGGATTTGATCTCTGTCCGGCATCACGCTCTCCCGCGCCCATGTTTTGCGCGGGGGCTTGCCGGGGTCAATCTGAATGATGTCAGGGGAGGAATGGTGGCGTTACCTGGACTTGAACCAGGGACCTAACGATTATGAGTCGTTCGCTCTAACCAACTGAGCTATAACGCCATCGGAGCGTGGACTATGCCAGCCCCGCTTTGCCGTCAAGCCAGAAAGCGCGTTTCCTACGTCCGGACCGCGTCAATCATCCGCTGGACATTGTCCGGATCCGCATCCGGCGTGATGCCGTGGCCCAGGTTGAAGATATGCGGTCCCTTGGAGAAGGCCTTGACGATGGCGCAGGTCTCATCCACCAGCGCCTGACCACCCGTCACCATATGGCTGCTGGCCAGGTTGCCCTGCACGCAGCCATCGACCTGCACCTTGGCCGCCGCCCAATCCGGGCTGACCGAATTGTCCAGTGCCACGCAATCGACACCGGTTGCCTTGGCAAATCCGATGTAGTGATCGCCTGCCTCGCGCGGGAACCCGATGATCGGGATATGCGGGTAGCGCGCCTTCAGCGCCGCGGTGATTTCGCGCGCAGGCTCCAGCGCATATTTGTCGAAGGCCTCACCCTTGAGCGAGCCTGCCCAGCTGTCGAAGATCTTGACGACCTCGGCGCCCGCATCGATCTGCGCCGCCAGATAGTCGATGGTGCCCGCCGTAATCCGCGCCAGCAGCGCCTCAAAGAGCGCATTGTTTTCCTGGCGTAGCGCATGCGCGGGTCCCTGATCCGGCGTGCCGCGTCCCGCGATCATATAGGTGGCGACCGTCCAGGGCGCGCCCGCAAAACCGATCAGCGTGGTTTCAGCAGGCAATTCCCGCCGTAAGATACGGACCGTCTCATAGATCGGGTTCAGCGTCTCGTGAATATCTTCGACGGGGCCGAGCTTGTCGAAATCAGCCTGCGTCTGGATGGTGGAGAGGCGCGGCCCTTCACCGGTCACAAACCAAAGATCCGCCCCCAACGCCTGCGGCAGCAGCAGGATATCGGCAAAGAGGATGGCCGCATCGAACCCATACCGGCGAATGGGTTGCAGCGTCACTTCCGCGGCCAATTCGGGATTATAGCAGAGCGAGAGGAAATCCCCGGCTTGCGCGCGCGTCGCCTTGTACTCGGGCAGATAACGCCCGGCCTGTCGCATCATCCAGATCGGCGGCGTTGGAAGGGTCTCGCCCGCAAGGGCGCGCAGGATGGTTTTTGTCGGGGCCATGGGTGTCCTCATTTTCGCGTAGCTTGTTGGTCGGGGGCACAGCGACCGTTGTCAAGAGACTGACGGGTTGTCAGGATAAATTGACGCGCATAAAGATGATCTCATGACAGTGACCCTTCCCTCCCCCGCTTCCCCGCTGAAAATCGGCACCCGTGGCTCGCCACTGGCGCTGGCCCAGGCCTATGAGACCCGCGACAGGCTGGCCCAAGCGTTTGATCTGTCAGAAGAATGCTTCGAGATCGTGGTCATCAAGGTCACTGGCGATGCGGTGCAGGATCGCCCGCTGAAAGAGATCGGCGGCAAGGGGCTTTTCACCCGCGAAATCGAGGAAGACCTGCTGTCAGGAAAAATTGACATCGCTGTCCACTCGATGAAGGACATGCCAACGCTGCAGCCCGACGGGTTGGTCCTCGACACCTATCTGCCGCGCGAGGATGTGCGGGATGCCTTTGTCTCCCCCAGCCTCAGCAGCATCGCCGATCTTGCCGCCGGCGCCGTGGTCGGCACCTCCAGCCTGCGCCGCAAAGCGCAGTTGCTGAACCGGCGGCCTGATCTAAACGTGGTGGAGTTTCGCGGCAATGTGCAGACCCGTCTGAAAAAACTGAGCGAAGGTGTCGCGGAATGCACATTTCTCGCCGCGGCCGGATTGAACCGCCTCGGCATGGCGGATGTGCCCGCGACACCCATCGATCCTGAGGAGATGTTACCCGCGGTCGCCCAAGGCGCCATTGGCATCGAGCGGCGCGTTGCAGATGACAATACTGCCGAATTGCTTATGGCGATCCATGACATCCCGACCGGGCAGCGGCTGGCGGCGGAACGCAACTTCTTGCTGACGCTGGATGGCTCCTGCGAAACGCCAATCGCGGGGCTTGCCGAACTGCAAGGCGACGCCCTGCACCTGCGCGGCGAAGTGCTGCGTCCCGATGGCAGTCAGGCGATCAGTGGCGCGCGCTCAGGCGCTATTTCCGACGGTGCCGCGATGGGCAAAGAACTGGCCGAAGAGCTGCTTGCCCGCGCCGGTGCCGGTTTCTTCGACTGGCACGGTAGCTGATCCATTCTTCTGGCCAAAAATATCCCGGGGGAGGCCTCGGCAGAGGCCGGGGGCAGCGCCCCTCTCAGACCCACTTCGCAAGCGGCGGCAGGCTCATCAACACCGCATTGGCGTCATGCCCGGTTTCCAACCCAAACTTGGTCCCGCGGTCATAGACCAGATTGTATTCCGCATAGAGGCCCCGGTGCACAAGTTGCGCATCCTTGTCAGCATCTGACCACTCTTGCGTCCGGCGTTTGCGCACCAGCGGAACATAGGCCGGCAAAAACGCCCGCCCGATGTCCTGGGTCAGTTTGAAGTCCGTCTCCCAATCGCCGGTACAGTGATCATCCATGAATATCCCGCCCACACCCCGCGCCCGTTTGCGGTGGGGAATGAAAAAATACTCATCCGCCCATTCCTTCAGACGTGGGTAAAAGTTAGACCCATGGGGATCGAGATGCGTCTTCTGTGTCGCGTGAAAATGCGCCGTGTCATCGGCATATTCGATGCAGGGGTTCAGATCCGACCCACCCCCAAACCACCACGCATGTGGAGTCCAGAACATACGGGTATTCATATGAACCGCCGGCGCGTGCGGGTTCTGCATATGGGCCACCAGACTGATGCCCGAGGCCCAGAACCGCGGGTCGTCTTTCATGCCCGGAATGCCCTTGCGCGCCGCCATGGCCATCTGCGCGCGCTCCCCCAGCGTGCCGTAGACGGTAGAGATGTTCACACCGACTTTCTCGAAGACACGCCCCCCGCGCATGACGCTCATCAGACCACCGCCCGCATCGGACCCGTCATCGCTGCTGCGCTGCGTTTCGGTGACATCGAATGCACCGGGTGCCGCGTCCGAAAGTGGCCCTGATGTATGATCCTGTTCCAGCGCCTCGAAGGCGGCAACGATGTCATCGCGCAGGCTGCGAAACCAATCGGATGCACGGGATTTCTCGGAGGCGAAGCTGTCGGTCATACAGGGTCCAATGTGTCACTTTTTCCTGACACCATGTCTAGACCGGAAACCGCAATATGGAAAAGAGAGAAATCTTAATGCGCAGGGGCCGCCACCGCATCCAACAAGCTGCGCCCACCATCCACGGTGATGATTTCGCCAGTCATGAAGCCTGAGCTTTCGGCGGCCAGAAACTGCACCGCTTCGGTAAGCTCCGCAGGACCCGCGATGCGGCCCAAAGGCGTGTGGTTGCGGATGTCTTCGCGCCAATCGCTGTTTTCCACCACAGAGGATTTCAGGGAGGCGCTCATCACCGAGCCAAAAGCCACCGCATTAACCCGGATGCGTTCCGGGGCCAGCGCCAGGGCCATCGACCGGGTCATTTGTTCCAGAGCCGCCGAGGCAACCGAATACCCCATCAGTTCCGGATGGGTGCTGCGCGACGCAATTGAACTGAGGTTGATGATAGTGCCCAATTGTCCTTCGGGCTGATCCGCGCCTTGCTTGATCATCCGCTTGGCGACCTGTTGCGTCAGATGCAGCGAGGTCATCAGGTTCTGCTCCAAGAGCACGGCAACCGAGGTGTCCTCGACATTCAGCGCATCGGTCGACATCACCTGCCTGGAGGCGTTCACAAGGATGTCGACGCGCTCGAAGGCATCAATGGTGGCGGACACCAGATTGGCAATGGTCAGCCTTTGCCGCAAATCACCCGCGAAATAGCGCAGATTGCTGTCCTCACCCTGATCGCCCCATTCGTTGGCCAGCTTCTTTTCATCCATATCGGCGCACATCACATTGGCGCCCCGATCCGCGAATTGACGCGCGATGGCCAGGCCAATGCCATTGGCTGCACCAGTCACAATCGCGGTTTTGCCGTTTATCGAAAAAGACATGCAGTTCCCCTTTTGCGCCCTGCCACCCTAGACACCTCAGCCACGTTTGCGAAGCGGTCGGCTGGCGTGGAACAGTTTAAAGCGCCGATCCGCACCAATCTCGGTCACCTTCGCAAACAGCGTTTGTAGTGTCGCCTCATACGGCAGGTGGCGGTTGGCGACCATCCACAACTGACCCTGCGCATGCAATACCCGTGCTGCAGATTGCATGAACGCCTGCCCCAGACCGGGATCTGCAGCGCGCGATGTGTGAAAGGGCGGGTTCATAACAACCGCATCCAGCTTGTCATCCGGTCGCCAGGAGGTGGCATCCGCCCAATGAAATTGCGCACGCGTGTCGGTCACGTTATGGCGCGCGCATTCAAGTGCCATATGCCCCGCTTCAACCAGATGGACCTCTTCTACACCCGGGCGGGCGAGCAGATGCGCGGACAGATACCCCCAACCCGCGCCCAGATCAGCGATGCGTTTCCCCGGTTTTTCGGGCAGTGCATCAATCAGAAGCGCAGAGGCAGGATCAACCGCATCGGCAGAAAAGACGCCGGGTGCTGTCCAGAACCCACCGTCGGTCAGCGCAGGACCCGCCACCCAATCCGCAAAAGCCTGCGGGTCGGCGGCGTTCACCCAAAAGAGCTTGCCATGCGCCTTGGAAATCGGCCCCTCAACAGCGCAGCGTTTGCGCATGTCGCGCAGGATGCTGTCCACACCGTCGGTTTTCTGACCATCCACCACAACGGGGCCGTCCACGCATTGCATCGCTTCTGCGATCATCGCGCGGGCCTCGGCCTTCGAGCGGGGCAAGGCGATAAGTGCGGCTGCATACCGGCCCTCAGGTGCGACCGCGCAGTCATATCCGCGGGTGACCCAGGCATCATGATCCGGGCGAAAACCTTGCAATATCTGCGCGCGATCCTTGGGAACACCCGTCAAAGCAGCGGCGATTGTGGGTTGAAAAACCGCAATCCGCCCATCGGGTGGCCACGATAAACCGCCCCCATCGAGGGCGAGCGACAATCGGGCGTCGATCACGCGCCTAGTCTTCTTTTTCCATGGTGCATTGCAGCGGATGTTGGTGACGGCGGGCAAAATCCATCACCTGCGCCACCTTGGTCTCCGCGATCTCGTGACTGAACACCCCCACGACGGCCACGCCCTTTTTATGCACGGTCAGCATGATCTCAAACGCCTGCGCGTGGTTCAGGCCAAAAAACCGTTCCAGCACATGCACGACAAACTCCATTGGCGTGAAGTCGTCATTGAGCAGCAAGACCTTGTAAAGCGGCGGGCGCTTGGTCTTGGGCTTTGTCGCTGTCAGAATAGAGGTATCGCCCTCGTCTTCCGTGCGGTCTGCCATCATGAATGCGTCGCGGTGCATTTCTGCTCCTGATCTGCTTTTCGGTCGTGGTGAGTCGTTGAGGGCTCTATATAACCTGTCTGAACATTTAGAAAAGGGGGAGGGCAGAATGGCGCGGCAGCTCAGCGTAATCGGTTTCGATGCCGACGACACCCTTTGGCACAACGAACGCGTGTTTCAGATGACGCAGGCGCATTTCGCGGACCTGCTGGCGGAATACTCCGCCCCTGAAACCCTGATGGACCGACTGCTGGCGGCTGAAAAACGGAACCTCGGCCACTACGGGTTTGGCGTGAAGGGTTTTACCCTTTCCATGATCGAAACCGCAATTGACGTGACCGACGGCAAGGTCGCAGCGCCTGTGATTGCGGAAATCATGGAGGCCGGTCGCGAGATGCTGCGCCACCCTGTCGAACTCTTGCCGCACGCGCGCGATGCTGTCGTGGCGGCCCGCGAGACCCATGCCATCGTTCTCATCACCAAGGGCGACCTTTTGGATCAGGAACGCAAACTGGCGCAATCTGGCTTGGGGGATTTGTTTCACGCCGTTGAAATCGTGTCCGACAAGACGCCACAAACTTATCGGGACATTTTTGCCCGCCACGGCAACGGCGCGGAGAATGGGTTGATGATCGGCAATTCCATGCGCTCGGATGTACTGCCGATGATCGATGCCGGTGGCTGGGGGGTCTTCGTACCGCACGGCCATGAGTGGGAGCTGGAAAAGGCACCCGCGCCCGAACCGGGGAACCGGTATCACGCCCTGGACGATCTGAGCGGTTTGGCCGCGCTGATCGCCGAAATCGACAGCGACTGAGTCCTTTCGCGTTTCCGCGAACGCCTTGCCACATTCCTGCCACAATAGCTCAATTGGGTGACGCGCCACAGCGCGCCCCAAGATATGGATTACGCTTCATCAAAAGTTAACGCAAATACCTTAAAACAAAGACTTTATAGAAATCCAAAGCTGTGTTAGCCTCTCCACATAAAATAGCCAGTCGAAACAATTCGGCGGCATGAGGCAGAAAAAAGGCAGGTTATCATGAAGGTTCGGCGCGCAATGCCGGCCCGTTACGGGCTATTTGTTCTCGCAGCACTGTGGTTACTGGTGGTTGTACCGCTCAGCGCAGCCGCTGCTCCCTATGCAGCATATGTGATGGATGCCCGATCGGGCAAAGTTCTGCACTCACGCAACGCCGACACACGATTGCACCCTGCATCGTTGACGAAAATGATGACGCTCTACATCGCGTTTCAAGCGGTGGAGCGCGGCGAGATTTCGCTCGATACCAAGGTGAAGATTTCCCGTCATGCCGCGTCCGAGCCGCCCTCCAAACTGGGTTTGAAATCAGGTCAGCGTATTGCCTTTCGCTATCTGATCCGCGCCGCCGCTGTGAAATCTGCCAATGATGCCGCAACTGCCATCGGCGAAGCGCTTGAGGGGTCCGAGGCCGCCTTTGCCCGTCGTATGACCCGCACCGCTAAAGCGCTGGGGATGACGCGGACAACCTTCAAAAACGCGCATGGTCTGACGGAATCCGGCCACCTGTCGACGGCCCGGGATATGTCGATCCTCGGACGGCACGTACTTTATGACTACCCTGAATATTATAACCTTTTCTCGCGTCGTTCGACAAATGCGGGCGTTCGTGAAGTCGCCAACACCAACCGGCGCCTACTGGCGGCTTATCGCGGCGCTGACGGGATCAAAACCGGCTACACACGTGCAGCCGGGTTTAATCTTGTAGCATCCGCTGAACGCGGTCGGGAACGCATCATTGCAACGGTTTTCGGCGGCACTTCGACCAGCGCGCGCAACGCACGGGTGGCAGAGTTGCTCGACATGGGCTTCAAACGCGCGCCAACACGCGTGGCGCTGCAAAAGCCTCGGAAACCAGCCTACACCCCAGGTGGCGCGGGCAAAACGGTCCGTGTCAGCGGCATTACACGCCAGAGCCTGCGTCCGCGCCTGCGGCCCGTGGCGGATGTCGAAGACGTTCTGGCCACCGTTGTGGCACAATCCGTGAAACCGGCGGAGCCGACCGTGGCAGCGCAAGCCAGCACCAGCGGCGTGTTGTCAGCTGACATCACCAGCGCTTTGATTGAAGCGCAGCAGACACCGGTGGAGCCCGCGGTCGTGACACAAGAGCCCGGCGCACCAAACAACGGCCTGGCGGCCCTGACGTTGCGCCCTATCATGCGCCCGACGGACGTCGCGACCGCGCCTGAAGGTGAGCCGGTGCAGGAAAATGAGGTTGTAACACGGCTTTCCACGTCCGGGGGGCACCAGTGGGGTGTGAACGTTGGCCAGTATAACAGCCGGTACAACGCGGAACGCGCGCTTGTTACCACTGCCCTTGCGGAAATGGCAACGCTGGACGGCACATTGCGGAAAGTTGTCAAAAAGCCAACGGGGTTTGATGCCAACTTCCTGGGGATGACCCGCGACAGCGCGGATCTCGCCTGCCGCCGCCTGGCTGCACGAAACATCAACTGCATGATGGTTGGACCGTCCTAGACCACAGAAGCCCTAGGATCGTTGGATCAGGGCTTCGGCGCGTCGTCCCAGGTATCGCTGAGAATACGGCGACTGTCGCCATCCGGATCGTCGTATTGGCGCGACTTGAGCGTGTAGAGAAACCCAACAAGACCAAGCCCGCCAAGGATCAGGGAAATCGGGATCAGATAGGCCAGCACGTTCATCCTCGCCCCCTGACTCGCAACGCGTTCAGCGATACGGTGATCGAAGAGGTCGACATCGCCAGCGCGGCAATCAGTGGCGTTGCCATGCCCGCCACCGCCAGCGGCACCGCAATGACATTGTAGAGCGTTGCAATGCGGAAATTTTCCTTGATCCGCTTTGTGGCCTGACGCGCGACCAAAACAGCTTCCGCCACCGGCGACAGATCCTGCCCCAGCAGCACCATATCCGAGGCGGCGCGCGCCGCATCCAGGGCCTGCGCCGGACTGATGGAGACATGTGCCGTCGCCAGTGCGGCGGTATCATTCAGCCCATCGCCGACCATCAAAACATGATGCCCCTCCTCGCGGAGAGCTTTGACAAATTGTGCTTTCTGATCGGGCAACATAGCGGCGTGCCATTCGGAAACATCTAGTTCTGCCACAAATTCACGCACGGCGGTAACCCGGTCTCCCGACAGCAACACAACCCGAATGCCCGCGTCTTTGAGACTGGAAATGGCATCCGTCGCCCCCGTTCGCGCATCGTCTTCGAAGGTCAAAAGCACCGGCGCGCCATCCCCGACGTCAAGGGCTGCGCATATGCCCTCCTGCTCCACCGCGACGCCCACCCAATCCGGGCGGCCCAGACGCTGGATCTGCCCGTTTGCCGCGGCTTCGGTCCCGAAACCGGGCTTCTCGACCAGGCCCGTCAGGGGCTGCACCGGCGATCCGGCTGATTGCGCCACAGCGACAATCGCGCGGGAAAGCGGGTGGGACGAGCCTTGCGCTAAAGCATAGGCAACCTCTTGTTGCCGCGCGTTCATGTCAGCCCAATTTGACAGGCGGGGTTTGCCGGTGGTCAGGGTGCCGGTCTTGTCAAAAACCACCGTATCCACCTCAGCCAGACGTTCGAGCGCAGTTGCATTCTTGATCAGCAACCCCTTGCCAAAGAGCCTGCCCGAGGCTGCGGTTGTCACCGCGGGCACCGCAAGCCCAAGCGCGCAAGGGCAGGTAATGATCAAAACCGCCGCCGCGATATTCAGCGACACCCGCATGTCGCCGGACCAGATGAGCCAACCCAGGAATGCGAGCGCAGAGAGGATATGCACACCCGGCGCATATAGTTTGGCCGCGCGATCCGCCAGCGAGGTGTACCGCGACCGCCCGCTTTCGGCGACAGCAACCAGCTGTGCCATGCGTTGCAGGGAGGTATCCTGGCCCACGGCTGTGGCACGCAATGTCAGCGGCCCGGTCAGGTTGACCTCACCCGCGCTGATCACATCCCCAACACCGCGCACTTCGGGCAGGGTTTCCCCCGTAAGCATGGCCCGATCGACCTCTGAATGGCCTTCGGTCACTACACCGTCCACCGGTGCGCGGCCTCCGGGACGCACCAGAACAAGGTCATCAACCCGCAATTCCGCGACAGAGACTTCGCTCGGACCTTCCGCCTCGATGCGCCACGCGCGGGGCACCTCCAGCGCCGTCAGTTCTTCAGCGGCGGAACGGGCGGCGGAGCGCGCGCGCGCATCCAGCCACCGGCCCGCCAGCAGGAAAAAGGTCAGCGTCAAAGCCGCATCAAAATAGGCATGATGCCCGGACAACCACGTCTCCCAGAGCGATGTGACCAGGGCCAGCAGGATGGCCAGCGTGATGGGCACATCCATATTCAACCGCCCTGCCAGCAGCGCCGCCCAGGCATTGCGAAAAAACGGTTGCGCCGAAAAGGCGATGGCTGGAATGGCGATGGCGGCCGAAATCCAGTGGAACAGGTCACGGGTGGAATCGGTCGCACCGGACCACACGGCAACCGACAACAACATCACATTCATGGACGCAAACCCGGCGACGGCCAGACGCATCAGAATGTCCCGGCTTGCCATGCGGGTAGCTGTTTCGTTGAGCGCTCCGGGATCAAGCTCATGCGCCTCGAACCCTTCGCCCTCTAGCAAGGAGACCAGTTCAGGCGCGGTCACCTCAGGCTCCGCCTCCACCAAAGCCCGCTTCAGGGTCAGGTTCACCCGTGCATTTTTGATCCCGGGATGGGCGTTCAGGGCCTTTTCCACCTTCGCGATGCAAGCCTGACAATGGATTGTCGGCAAGGACAGGACCACTCGTGCCTCCGGCAATGCAATGGGCGCTCCCTCAACCGGGGTCGCCAGGCAGCCAGGACAGGCGACCGGCGTATTTGTCGTGGCTGTGGTCACGGCGACCCTTTTGGCACGTGCAGGATCACACGCTGACGAAATTCAGTGCCGTCGTCTGCCAGCGCAACCATCCTCAGGTTCCAGTTGCCCGGTGCCAATGCTGCCGGTGCGACATAGCGGGTGCCATCAAAGACAAAAGCAGGCGTCTGATCATCACGCACATGGGTTGCCCGGCCCAGCGTCGCCTCAAGCGCCGCGACTTCCACCGGTTGGCGTTCGGCATCGGTGATCGACAGATGCACCTCACCCCCACGCGCTTCGGCCAGAACGGACCAGCCCAACGCGGTCTGTGCGGCGCGGTCCACGTCGAATTTCTGACTGGCAACGTAGGAGTTACGCACTTCCAGTCCGGGGAATGTGCTGATCGCGCTATACGCCAGAAAGAGGTTGACGCTGATGATCACCGTGAACGCGGACACAAAGATCATGGCAACATGGCGCCCAGTCAGATTGCGGGTTGTGGTGGTCATTGCGCTTCTCCTTTTCCACTGAAGCTGCTGTCTTTGTAGGCGCGGTCGCCGTTGGTCAGATCTTCGACCCAGAACCGCAGATCGGTTCTTTCTGCCTCCGCTGGCGCGGATCCGGGCGGTGCGATCACGTAAACCCGCTGCAGAAACGAGGTGTCCGCAGGCACCGGGACGGACCCATATGGGGTGCCCTCCAACTGAACCCGCAGGGTCGGATCGCCCTTGGCAAAGAGCCGGAACAGGCGTTCCTCGCCGTTCTTGTTGCGCAGGCGGACGTCATAGGTGTTGCGGATCGACCCATCCGAGAGCGTGACAAATGTCGGGTTGCGCACGGCAGCAACGGTCATCTCAATCTCGGCACGCATGAAGAGCGCCACGACCAGCGCAACGCCGACCCCAGCCCAGAGCGCAGAATAGAGGATCGTGCGTGGCCGGAACGCATGCAGCCAGGGATTGCGGGGGTCATTGCCTTCCCGCTCCAGCTTTTCATCAGAGAGAGCGATGTAGTCGATCAAACCACGCGGTTTGCCGATCCGCTCCATCACATCATCGCAGGCGTCGATGCAAAGCGCGCAGGTGATGCATTCAAGCTGCTGCCCGTCACGGATGTCGATGCCCATCGGGCAGACGTTCACGCAGGCCATGCAATCAATGCAGTCGCCCATCGGTTGGGTCTTGGCCTCCTGGCTATGTTTGCGCGGCTCCCCCCGCCAGTCGCGATAGGCGACGGTCATGGTGTCTTCGTCCATCATGGCCGCCTGAATGCGGGGCCAGGGACAGGCGTAGATGCAGATCTGCTCCCGCATGAACCCGCCGAATACAAAGGTTGTCGCGGTCAGAACCGCCACCGTGATATAGGCTACCGCATGGGCCTGCCCGGTGAAGATGTCCACGAACAGCGTCGGCGCATCGGCAAAATAGAAAACCCAGGCACCGCCCGTCGCCACCGCGATCAACAGCCATACCACCCATTTCGTCACCCGCAGACGCAGTTTGCGCGCATCCATCTTGGCCTGCCGATGCAACCGCAAGCGCGCATTACGGTCGCCTTCGATCCAGCGTTCCACCAGGATGAACAGGTCGGTCCAGACGGTCTGTGGGCAGGCGTAGCCGCACCAGACGCGACCCAGCGCGGAGGTAAAGAGAAAGAGCCCCAGCCCGGCCATGATCAGCAGACCGGCCACGAAATAGAACTCATGGCTCCAGATTTCGATCCAGAAGAAGTAAAAACGACGATTGGCAAGATCGAGCAGCACCGCCTGATCCGGCAGGCTCGGCCCCCTGTCCCAGCGGATCCAGGGCACAAGGTAATAGATGCCAAGAGTGACAGCGAGGATCACCCATTTGAGGTTGCGAAACTTACCAGAAACACGCCGCGGGAAAATCGGCTCGCGGGCGGCGTATAGGCTGGGCGTTGGTGCTTGATCTGTCACAACTGTCCTTGCGGGTTGGGCGTGGTGCTGTCGCGATAACGTCGATCTGACAGCACCCTACCACAAAAGAGGGTGAAGCCGGCGGGGTTACTCGCCCCCGCCCAACTGGTGCACGTAGAGTGCCACCGCCCTGATCTCAGCCTCACTCAGCCGCTGGGTCCAAGGTGGCATGACGCCATAGCGGCTATAGGTCACAGTCTCGGTCAGCGCTTGGACATCCCCACCATAGAGCCAGATGGCATCGGTGAGGTTGGGCGCGCCCTGTTCGCGGTCGCCCATGCCGTTTTCGCCGTGACAGGCGGAGCAATTGTCTGCAAAGACCTCTGCCCCCGGACCCGCCAGCGCCGCATCCGCCTGCCCGCCCGAAAGCTCCAGAACATAGTTCACGACCTGGGAGATTTCCTCCGGTTCCAGGATTTCACCAAAGGCGGGCATTTCGGAATAGCGCGCGTCGTTGTCTTCCTCGTTGCGGATGCCGTGGGCGATGGTGGTGTGGATCGATTCGATATCACCGCCCCAGAGCCAATCGTCATCCAGAAGGTTTGGATAACCGACAAAACCCGCCGCACCCGAGCCGTGGCACTGCGCGCACCAGGTCCGGAAGACCGCGGCCCCGGCGGAGACGGCATAGCCGTTCAGCTCCGGGTTGGCCGAAATCTCGGTCAGCTCCGCCGAAGCCAGCTGCGCGTTGATCCCTGCATTCGCTTCTTCCACGGCTGCAATCTCCGCGGCGACTTCACCGCGTGTGGAGTACCCAAGTAAACCTGCGGTCGCAGAAGACACCAGCGGCCAGGCCGGATAGGCGATGGTATAGCCAATGCCCCAGATGATGGTCACGTAGAAGGTCCAGAGCCACCAGCGCGGCATGGGGTTGTCGAATTCCTCGATGCCGTCCCAGGTATGGCCGGTGGTGTTCGGATCGCCCTCTTGTTTTGGGGGTACTTTGCTCATTTCGATGCCTCCTGATCTGGGGCGGGTCTGTCTTCATGGCGGAACGGGATGTTGGCAGTGTCCTGATGGACCTTGCGGCTGCCGGGTCGAAAGACCCAGAACGCCACGCCCACAAAGATGCAGAACAACAAGAGCAGCATCCAGCTATCCGCGAATTCACGTAAGAAGGTATAGGTTTCCATCTGATCCTCCTTAGCGGTTTGCGTCTGGGGTGAAGGTCGAGAAATCGACCAAAGTGCCCAGCATCTGCAGATAGGCGATCAAGGCGTCCGCTTCGGAAATGCCCGGCTGCCCGTCAAAGTTGCGCACCTGCGCGCCCGGGTAGCGTTCCAACATGTCGTCATAATCGCTGTCGGGATCCGCCTGTGCGCGGAAATCGGCGGCGGCAGCTTCGATCATCTCATCGGTGTAGGGCACCCCGACAAACGCGTGGGTTTTCAACAGATCGGCAATATGATCGGGCTCCAGCAGTGTCCGCTCCAGAAAGCCATATTTTGGCATGATGGATTCCGGGACCACCGACTGCGGATCGCGCAGGTGGTCAATGTGCCAGTCGTCCGAATACCGTCCACCGACCCGCGCCAGATCCGGCCCGGTCCGTTTGGAGCCCCATTGGTGCGGGTGGTCGTACATGGATTCCGCCGCCAGAGAGTAGTGGCCATAGCGCTCCACCTCGTCGCGCATCGGACGGATCATCTGGCTGTGGCAGACATAGCAGCCTTCGCGCACGTAGATGTCGCGCCCGGTGAGTTCGAGCGGGGAATAGGGCCGCATGCCCTCAACCTTCTCGATGGTGTTTTCGAGGTAGAAGAGCGGCACGATCTGTACCAGACCGCCGATGGTGACCACCAGAAAGCTGAGCACCAAGAGCAGGCTTGCGTTGGTTTCGATGAACTTGTGTTTTGAGAGGATCGACATCTGTTCCCTCCTTATTCAGCAGGGACAGCTGTGCCGAGGCCGGCCTTGGCAGGCGCAGCACGGACAGTCATCCACAAGTTATAGCACATGATGAGCGCACCGGAGAGGAAGAGGACCCCACCCAGACCACGCACCACATACATCGGGAACTTCGCGCTCACGGTGTCAGCGAAGGAGTTCACCAAGAAGCCATTGGCGTCGACTTCGCGCCACATCAGGCCTTCCATGATGCCGGTCACCCACATCGAGGCCGCGTAGAGCACGATGCCGATGGTCGCGAGCCAGAAGTGCCAGCTGACGAGGCCAAGGCTGTAGAGCCGTTCGCGTTTCCAAAGCACCGGCACCAGGTAGTAGAGCGCGCCAAAGGTGATCAGCCCGTTCCAACCGAGCGCACCGGAGTGCACGTGCCCAATGGTCCAGTCGGTGTAATGCGACAGCGAGTTGACCGAGCGGATCGACATCATCGGCCCCTCGAAGGTCGACATGCCGTAGAAGGCCAGCGAGGTCACCATCATCCGCAAAACGGGGTCGGTGCGCAGCTTGTCCCAGGCGCCCTGCAACGTCATCAGACCATTGATCATGCCGCCCCAGCTGGGCATCCACAGGATGATCGAGAAGACCATGCCCAAGGTTGCCGCCCAATCCGGTAGCGCGGTGTAGTGCAAGTGGTGCGGGCCCGCCCAGATGTACAGGAAAATCAGCGCCCAGAAGTGGATGATCGAGAGCTTGTAGGAGAAGACGGGGCGTTCGGCCTGTTTTGGCACGAAGTAATACATCATGCCCAGGAAGCCCGCGGTCAGGAAGAAGCCCACCGCATTGTGGCCGTACCACCATTGCACCATCGCATCCTGCACGCCCGAAAAGACCTGCACCGATTTGCTGCCCCAGATCGAGACGGGGATGGAGATGTTATTGACGATGTGCAGCATCGCGACGGTCACGATGAAGGCCAGGTAGAACCAGTTCGCGACGTAGATATGCGGCTCTTTCCGCTTCACGATTGTCCCGAGGAAGACCGCCAGATAGGCGACCCAGACGATGGTCAGCCAGATATCGACGTACCATTCGGGTTCCGCGTATTCCTTGGACTGGGTGCCACCCAGCAGGTAACCAGTGGCCGCGAGCACGATGAAGAGCTGATAGCCCCAGAAGACGAACCAGCCCAGATTGCCGCCCCAGAGCCGCGCGGCGGAGGTCCGCTGCACCACATAGAATGACGTGGCGATCAAAGCGTTGCCGCCAAACGCAAAAATCACCGCAGAGGTGTGCAGCGGTCGCAATCTTCCAAAGTTGGCGTAGCCCTCAGCCCACGCGAAATTCAGCGCCGGAAAAGCCAGCTGAAAGGCGATGACCACGCCCACCAGAAATCCGACAACCCCCCAAAAGGCGGTTGCGATGACGCCTGCGCGCACCACACTGTCAAAATATTCATGGCTGGGCGTTGGTGTGACGGGTTCATCCGTTGCGCGCAGTGTTGTGAGAAACAACCCCGCCGCCACGATCATGAAAATGACCATGTGAAGCTGATAGGCCAGATCGCGCGCGTAGCTGGCTGCGATCATCGCAAACAGCGTGGCGAGCGCGAGCACCACCAGCTTCACGTAATTGAGTGTTCCGGTATTCATTGGTCCGGGTTCCCTTCCGCTTTGCCCCGCGCCGGGCGCAGGGAAGTTCGTAACTGGTCTCATGTCGCGCGGAATGGTCCGAACGACCTTGATCTGCATCAAGTATTGTGGGGTTTTTGCCTGACACCGATCAAGGCTCCACAAAAACCCACCGCTATAGTCCGGTCCAAATACCGTTGGAAAGGATCCGGACCATGTCTTTCAAAACCATTTTCACTGCCCTTTCGTCCTTTGATACCAGCAAAGCGGCATTGGTGCAGGCGGCCAGACTGACGGAGGCGCAGGACGCCCATCTGGAAGTCATGTGCCTTGGGATCGACCGGTCACGCAGCAATTATTACGAGGTCGGCGCAAATGCGGTGATTATGCAGGCCGCTATAGAAGAAGCACATGCTCAGGCCGAAAGCACAAGAGAGCAAGTGATAGAATGGCTCGGTAAAAGCAACATCCGCTGGAATGCGACGAATTCGGTCGCCACCTTCACCGACATGAGCATGCCGCTGTCGAAGGCTGCGCGCTTTGCGGATCTATGTGTGGCCTCCCTGCCCTACCGCAGCAACAGCCGGGCCGAAGAAAACGTCATCCTTGAGACCATGATGTTCGATGCGGGTTGTCCAACCGTGGTGACGCCGGACGTGGATCCCGTTGGCCGGCCCGAGAGGATTGTCATCGGCTGGAATGAAAGTGCCGAGGCCCTGCGCGCCGTCCGGGCCGCCGTACCGCTGATGCAATCGGCAAAGGAGGTGCATATTGCGATCATCGATCCACCAGAACACGCGCCGGACCGGTCCGACCCCGGCGGTGCGCTGGCGGTGATGCTGGCGCGGCATGGGATCAGCTGCGACATTCAGGTGATGACCCGCAGCGGGGCCAAGGTCAGCGAGCGCCTGCGACGCCATGCGACGGAGACCGGTGCGCAGATGCTGGTGATGGGCGCCTACGGTCATTCCCGGTTCCGCGAGGCGGTGCTCGGCGGTGCCACCCGTGAAATGCTGGAACACGCGCAAACGCCTGTGTTCATGGCGCACTGATCAGGCTTGCGCGGTCGCCCGAGATCTTCGGACAACGCGGCTTCCCATCAGCTCAAAATACCGCCATCGCTGTCATCGCCGGCCTCAAGCAGCAACCGATCCATGTCCGGGACCGTGATGCTGCGTTTACCGCTCAGCGTAATGACCTTGTCGCGCTTCAATGCAGAGACCTGGCGGCTGACTGTTTCCAGTGTCAGGCCAAGATAGTCGGCCATCGCTTCGCGTGTGAGCGGCAACTCGATTTCAAGCGCTTTGCCCGGTGCACTGCCATCCAGAACGGCATCCCGCCGTGCAATGATCGACAGCAAACTCGCGATTTTCTCGCGCGCTGTCTTGCGGCCCAAGACAAGCATCCATTCGCGGGCGGCATCCAACTCATCCAGGGTCATTTCGAGCAACCGATGCGCAATATGCGGCGTGGTGTTGATCATCTGCTCAAAGGGTTTGCGCCGAAAGCAGCACATCATCAGGTCGGTTGTCGCCGATACCGTATAGGCCGCAGAAGCGCGCCCCGGGCGACCGACGAAATCAGAAGGCAGCAGCAGGCCCACCATCTGCGTCCGGCCGTCCTCCATGGTTTGGGTCAGCGTTGCAACGCCGGAGACCACAGAGGCCACGAAATCCATATGGTCGCCCGCCCACATCACGGTCTGACCGGCTGAAAAGCTGCGGTAATATTTGATGTCTTCCAACAGTTCCAACTCATCCCGGTCACATTTGGCGCAGACGGCCCGGTGACGGATCGGGCATTCGGAACAGCTTTTGATGGTTGGAGACACTAGTTGTTGCACGTCGGTTTCCCATTTTGATCTGTGTCAAAGAATGCTGACACTGCGCTGGCCATTGTACCACTATGCACATGACGTCCAAGTTAGCCAAGCTGGGGCTTTTTGACGCGAAGGTACCGCGTTACACAAGTTACCCGACAGCACCTCAGTTCAACGCTGATGTTGGTGGCGCACAGATGCAGGCGTGGGTACGGTCTATCGCTCCTGGAAGCCAGATATCGCTTTACCTGCACATCCCGTTTTGCAGGCATTTGTGCTGGTTTTGTGCCTGCCGGACGCAAGGCACGCAAAGCCTCTCACCGGTTGCGGGCTATCTCAAAAGACTGCGCACCGAGATCGCCTTGCTGGGGCAGAACCTGCCACATGGTGTGACACTAAGTCGTATGCATTGGGGCGGCGGGACCCCGACTTTGTTGTCCCCGGATATGATTGACGAACTGGCTGCTGCGATTACCGCCGTTACACCGCTTGCCGAAGGGGCCGAGTTTTCCGTCGAGGTCGACCCAAAGGAGATTGATTCGGCCCGGGTGGCGGCGCTGGCACGTGCGGGGATGACCCGGGCCTCCATCGGCGTGCAGGATTTCGACCCGGAGGTACAAACCACAATCGGGCGCCTTCAGGGGTTCGAGGTGACGCGGGATGCCGCACAATTGTTGCGATCCGCGCAGATCACGTCGCTGAATGCCGACATCCTCTTCGGCCTGCCGCATCAGGACACTGCGCGCATCGCCACCTCGGTTCAGAAATTGCTGACGCTCAACCCCGACCGCATTGCCTTATACGGGTACGCGCATGTGCCCTGGATGGCGCGGCGACAATCGATGATCCCAACCGAATCGCTGCCGACACCAGAGAAACGTCTGAAACTCTTTGAAACCGCCAAGCAGTTGTTTGAATGGGACGGCTACCAGCAGATCGGCATCGATCATTTCGCGGCACCGCACGACAGCCTGGCGATAGCGGCAAGAACCGGCCAGTTACGGAGAAATTTTCAGGGCTATACCGATGATCCGGCAGATGTTTTGATTGGTGTGGGCGCCTCAGCGATTTCTCGGTTCCCGCAGGGCTATGCGCAAAACGCTGCGGCGACCTCGGACTATGCCAGGTCCATCGACGCGGGCCGATTTGCGGTCTCCAGAGGGCATGTGTTTTCAGCAGAGGACCAGCTGCGCGCCCGCATCATCGAAGCGATCATGTGCGATTTCTACGTCAGCTACGATGATGTTATCGCCCGTTTCCCGCAGGCCAGCGGCCAAATCAGACAACTGCTCCAGAATGCATCGGAGCGGTTTGGTGAAATGGTGCAGCTCACCGAAGACGGGCTGCGCATAAGACAAGAAGCACAAGCGCTCGCCCGCATCATTGCCCGCCACTTTGACGCCTATGCGCTCTCAGGTGCCGGGCACGCCACGGCGATCTGAAACCAGGTAGTCAGCCCGTCGCCTGCAGCAGCGTGCGGGTATAGTCATGGGATGGCGCGTCAAAAATCGTGTCCACATCGCCCACTTCGACCACGTCACCGCGTTTCATCACCATCACCTGATGAGACATGGCACGCACGACATTAAGATCGTGACTGATGAAGATATAGGCCAGCCCGTATTTTTCCTGCAGGTTCCGCAAAAGATCCACGATCTGCACCTGAACCGTCATATCCAGCGCTGATGTCGGCTCATCCAGAACCAAAAGGCGCGGCCGCAGCACCATCGCGCGGGCAATGGCGATCCGCTGACGCTGCCCGCCCGAGAACTCGTGCGGGTAACGGTCCATTGTGGCCGGATCGAGGCCCACCTCCACCATCACCTCGCGCACGAGGTCACGGGGGTCGCGGTCGGCATCTACCTTATGAATGCCCAAACCCTCGGAGATGATCTGCGCGCAGGTCATCCGGGGGCTCAGACTGCCAAACGGGTCCTGAAACACGATCTGCATGTCCTTGCGCAGCCCGCGCAGCTGGCGTGTCGACCACTTGCGCACATCCTGCCCCATGAAGACGATCTGCCCTTCTGACGCAATCAGCCGCATGATCGCCAGGGCCAGCGTGGTCTTGCCAGAGCCGCTTTCACCCACGATCCCGATGGTTTCACCCGCCCGCACGGTCAGGCTCGCGTCGTTGACGGCCTTCACATGGCCCACGGTACGGCGCAGCAACCCGGCCTGAATGGGAAACCAGATTTTCAGATTGTCGGTTTGCGCGACAACTTCGGCATTGTCGGGCACCGGCACCGGCGCGCCGGAGGGTTCCGCGCTCAGCAGCTTATTGGTGTAGGGGTGTTGTGGATTGTCGAAAATGTCACGGGTCGGTCCGGTTTCCACAATCTCGCCATGCTGCATGACGCAGACCCGGTCGGCGATGCGCCGCACAATACCCAGATCATGGGTGATGAACAAAAGGCCCATGCCAAGCCGATCCTTGAGCTCCTTCAAAAGGTCCAGGATCTGCGCCTGAATGGTCACATCGAGCGCAGTCGTCGGCTCATCGGCGATCAGCACATCCGGCTCATTGGCCAGCGCCATGGCGATCATGACACGCTGGCGCTGCCCGCCGGAAAGCTGGTGCGGGTAGCTTGCAATCCGGCTTTCGGCGTCCTGAATGCCCACCTGCTCCAGCAATTCCAGAATACGCGCGCGCGCGGCCGCCCCGGCCAATCCCTGATGCAGCGCAAGGCTTTCGGCGAGCTGCTTTTCGATCGTATGCAGCGGGTTCAACGAGGTCATCGGCTCCTGAAAGATAAAGCTGATGTCATTGCCGCGCACCTTGCGCAGTTGCGCTTCATCCGCGCCGATCATCTGTTTCCCGTCATAGGTGACGGAGCCGGAAATCTCCGCGCTTTCCCCCAGCAAGGACACGGTGGAGAGCGCCGAGACCGACTTCCCCGAACCGGATTCGCCGACCAGAGCCACCGTTTCGCCACGCTCCACGGCAAAGCTGACGCCCTTGACGGCCTCAGTCACAGCACCATCCTGCCGAAAGCTGACCCGCAGGTCTTTGACCTCTAGTAATGCTGTCATGAAAACGTCTTTCGGGGATCAAAGGCATCGCGGATGCCTTCAAAAATGAAGACCAGCAGCGACAACATGATCGCAAAGGTGAAGAAGGCCGTGAAGGCAAGCCAGGGGGCCTGCAGGTTTTGCTTGGCCTGCAGGGTCAGCTCGCCCAACGACGGCGCAGAGGACGGCAGGCCGAAGCCTAGGAAATCCAGGATCGCCAGCGTGGAGATCGTGCCGGTGATGATGAAGGGCAGCATGGTCAGCATCGCGACCATCGCATTGGGCAGCATGTGGCGGAACATGATCGTGATGTTGCTGACGCCCAAAGCGCGGGCGGCGCGGACGTATTCAAGATTTCGAGCGCGCAGGAACTCGGCGCGCACGACCCCCACCAGCGAGGTCCAACTGAAGAGCACCAGCAAGAAGACCAGCAACCAGAAACTTCGACCCAGAATCGCAAACATGATGATGATCACGTAAAGCGAGGGCGTGGAGGCCCAGATCTCGATGATCCGTTGGAAAATCAGATCGGTCTTGCCGCCGAAGAACCCCTGCACGGCCCCCGCAATGATGCCGATGAGGCTGGAGGCGCCAGTCACCAGCAGCGTGAAGAAGATCGACAGCCGAAAACCGTGGATCACCCGGGCAAGCACATCGCGTTTAGTGCCATCGGTCCCCAACAGGTTTTCCCCATTGGGCGGCAGCGGGGCCGCGCCCGGACGGTCCACCGCAGTGTCGTAGGAATAGGGGATCAACGGCCAGAGCGCCCAGCCTTTTTCGATTTCCTCGCCGTCGATGATGCCATCCTGCGCGTCCTCATAGTAGGCATCCGGGTCATCAAAGCACAGATCAAGGCCGCCGGTTTCGATCAGGCATTTCACCTCCGGATCGCGGTAGACGGCTTCGGTCTGGAAATCGCCGCCGAATTCCGTCTCGGGATAGAAATTCCAGATCGGCGTGTAGTAGCTGCCGCGATATTGCACCAGAATGGGTTTGTCATAAGCGATGAACTCGGCGATCAACGACAACCCGAAGAGAACCGCGAAAATCCACAGCGACCAGAACGCCCGCCGGTTGCGTTTGAAATTGCGCCAGCGGCGCTGGTTGAGCGGTGAGAGTGCCATCAGCCTTCCCTCCGTTCAAAGTCGATGCGCGGATCGACCAGCACATACATCAGGTCCGAAATGATCCCGACCAGCAGACCGATGAGGCCAAAGATGAAGAGCGTGCCAAAGACGATGGGGTAGTCGCGCGCGACAGCAGCCTCAAAGCCCAGACGCCCGAGCCCATCCAGGCTGAAAATCGTCTCGATGATCAGCGACCCGCCAAAGAATACGCCGATGAAAACGGCAGGAAACCCCGCGATCACGATCAGCATCGCGTTGCGGAAGACGTGCCCGTATAGGACCCGGCTTTCCGATAAACCTTTGGCGCGCGCCGTAATCACGTAGTGCTTTTTGATCTCATCAAGAAAGCTGTTCTTGGTCAGCAGCGTCAGCGTGGCAAAGGCCGAGATAGTCGAAGCGAGCACCGGCAGCGTGATGTGCCAGAAGTAATCCGCCACCTTGCCCAGTGGGCTCAACTGGTCGAAATTATCGGACGTCAGACCGCGCAGTGGGAAGATCTGCCAATAGGACCCGCCCGCAAAAAGCACCAGCAGCAGGATCGCAAAAAGAAACCCGGGGATCGCATAGGCCGCGATGATGGCACCCGACGTCCATGTATCAAAACTGGTACCGTCCTTGACCGCCTTGCGGATGCCCAGCGGGATCGACACCAGATAGGCGATCAGCGTGGACCACAGCCCCAGCGTGATGGAGACGGGAAGTTTCTCCTTGATCAGCTCGATGACCGAAATCGAGCGGAAATAGCTCTCCCCGAAATCGAACCGCATATAGTTCCAGATCATGTTCAGAAATCGCTCGACGGGCGGTTTGTCAAAACCGAATTCCCGTTCCAGTTCGGCGATGAATTCGGGCGGCAGGCCCCGGGCACCGACATATTGACTGTCATTGCTGGGCAGATCGGAATTGCCTGCATCATTGCCCGCACCGGCAAAACCGCCAAAAACGTCGCCCTCACCCTGAGCGCGGGCGATTGCCTGCTCCACCGGACCACCTGGGACAAATTGCACCAGCGCAAAGTTGATGAGCATGATCCCCAATAGCGTCGGGATGATCAGCAAAAGCCTTCTGACAATATAGGCGCCCATGGTTGGCTGCTACCTCAGCGCACCGGCAGCGCGCAAGGCGTCCGCCTTGTCCTGATTGTACCACCAGAAGTCCAGCTGACCCAACGCGAAGGGTGGGATTTCTTCGGGGTGCTCATACTGGTCGTAATAAGCCACCCAGAAGCTGTCATTGTACCATGTGGGGATCATAAAAAACTCATACCGCAGCGCCCGGTCCAGCGCCATCAGGGTCACATCGGTGTCTTCCTTGGTCTCCATGCGCTGGGAAGCTTCGATGATTTCATCCACCAGCGGGCTGGCCAATCCGGCCGGGTTGAAGACCGAAAATGCTGCAGCTTCGGACCCGAAGAACTGTTGCAGGCCGCCGCCCGTGCTGAGGAAAGGGATGTATTGATCATAGACAAGGTCATAGTCGCGATCCCGCTCGCGGCTCGTATATTGTGACGCATCCACCGCTTCCAGAACGGTTTCGATGCCCATCGCCTGCACGTTGGACAGGAAGTTTTCGACCACGGCGCGGAGCGTGGATGAGCCTGCGGAATTCAGCAGGAAGGTGATCTTCAAAGGTTGCCCATCGGCGTTCCGGCGCTGGCCGTTGGCATCCACGGACCAACCGGCCTCGTCCAGCAGTTTCATCGCGCGGCGCAGATTGCGACGATCCAGCAGCCGATCGCCGTTGGATGTGTGCGGCACACGCGCATCGGCGGTCAGCATTTCCGCGGGTACCAGATCCCCCAGAGACTGCAGGAACTCAAGCTCCGCTCCCTCGGGCGCACCCACAGCCATCAGGTCCGTGTCCTGATTGAAGGACGCGCGCGGCTTGAACAGGCCAAATTGCAGCGACTCGTTGGTCCATTCGAAATTGAACCCAAGTGCTATGGCCTCCCGCACACGACGATCCTGAAATACCTCCCGCCCCAGATTGAAGACAAAGCCCGTCGGTGTGGGTGGCGAGCCATCGGGCAATTCCTTCTTCACGATCTGCGCGTTGTTCACCTTGGGGAAATCGTAGGCCGTGGCCCATTGACGCGAATTCCCTTCGGTTCGGAAGGTATACTCTCCCGCCTTGAAGGCCTCGAACGCGGCGTTTTCATCACCAAAATACTCGACGCGTATGGTGTCGAAATTGTTCCGACCGACGTTAAAGGGCAGGTCTTTGCCCCAGTAGTCGGGGTTTCTTTTGTAGATGATCCGCCGGTTTACATCGATGGTATCGACCATATAGGGCCCGGAACCAGGGGAAATATCCAATCGGCTTTCATCCAGCCGCGCGCCGGTTTTCTCATACCAGGCCTTTGAGAAAATCGTCATGCCGCCGACAACCTCGATCAGGCTCCGGCGCGAAATGCCGGGGGTGAAGGAATATTTGATGGTGTGGTCGTCAATCACCTCGATGTCGGTGATGCGCTTGCTTACCGCATCCGCGTAGGATTTCAGCCCTTGCTCCAGGATAAGCTGCTGGCTGAACGCCGCATCATGGGCCGTAAGCGGTGTGCCGTCTGAAAACCGCGCCTCGGGTCTCAGATAGAAGATGACCCAATTCTTGCCTTCATCATATTCCAAACGTTCTGCCACCAGCCCGTAGTATTCCGCGAAAACATCGGCGGGCGCGGTCGTACCGCCGGTGCCCTCCCCCAACAGGCTTTCATACATGATGGTGCTGAGCGCCCCACCGCGGCCCTTGCGGGTAAAAGGGTTCATCGAATCAAACGTGCCCAGTGCGGAGAATGAGATTTCGCCGCCTTTGGGCGCATCGGGGTTCACGTAATTGAAGTGGGTGTAGTCTTCCGGGTAGGACAGGTTTCCGTAGAAGGAATAACCGTGGCTGACGATCGTCTTTTCTTCGGCCCGCGCGTCATTCGACCAGATCAATGCCAGCAACAACACCACCAAACACAGACTCAGCTTGAGCGCAAAAAGAACAGGGTTTGGCATGATCGTGTTCGCCTGTAGGGCTTTCATCTGGCATATCCTCCGGTCTGGCGCCGCGCGGTTCGGCGTTCTTGTCGTTAACCATGTAAGCTAACGGGACGTTGCGCCAAGTTACAAGTTGCGAAAATGTGATCCGAGGTGTCGAAAGCCGCCGACGCGCAACAAAAAAGCCACTTGCATTTCAACAAGCGGCTTTTTTGGTTAAAGACCGGTTAATATCAGTCGTCGAGGCTGTCCAGATAGGCAATCAGGTCGGCGCGCTCTTCAACTTTCTTAAGACCCGCAAAGCTCATCGACGTGCCCGGAGCATAGGAGGAAGGTTTCTCAAGGAACCCGTTCAGGTTGTCCGCGCTCCATGCACCGTCCATCGAAGCCAGCGTGTCTGAGTAGTTGAAACCGCCAACGGCGCCCTTATCGCGTCCAACCACGCCATAAAGGTGCGGACCGGTACCGTTCTCGCCATCAACCAGCTTGTGACAGGCAGAACACTTGCGGAAAACCTTGGCGCCATCCTCGGCGCTGGCGGATGCGAGGATCGTTGCGAAATCCACTTCCTCGACCTCAGCAACTTCTTCGCCGCCCTCCACTTCGATCACATATGATGCTTCGCCGTGGCTATCTACGTGGTACAGCTCTTCGGCCATCCATTTACCAAGAAGGAGCACAAGCAGCGCGCCGCAGATGCCGCCGGCCGCTTTGGTGAAGGTCATTGTATCAAACATGGCTTTATGGTCCGTTGCTATGCATTTGCGCGGTATCTATTGCTTCACCTTGCTGGTGGCAAGGTGTACTTACCGCGACCAATCGACCCCGCATAGAAGAAAAATACCAAGGACCACTTAATGAGCACCGCAACTTCCGCCCGTATCGCATTTCAGGGTGAACTTGGCGCCTATAGCCACGAAGCCTGCCGCATGGCCCGACCCAATATGACCCCCGTGCCCTGCGCCACCTTTGAGGATGCGATTGATGCGGTGCGGTCGGGCAAAGCCGAGCTGGCGATGCTGCCGGTCGAAAACTCCACCTACGGACGCGTCGCGGACATCCATTCGCTGTTGCCGAAGTCGGGCCTGAACATCATCGAAGAGGCTTTTGTCCGCGTTCACATCAACCTGCTGGCGCTTCCCGGTACGAAAATCGCTGATGTCAAAAGTGCCATGAGCCACACCGTTTTGTTGGGGCAATGCAAGGATTTCCTCGCACAACATGGCATTTCCCGCGTGACCGGCGCGGACACCGCGGGTTCGGCCAAGGACGTGGCGGCGGGCGGCGATCCGACCATGGCCGCACTCGCCAGCGAATTGGCCGGCGAGATCTATGGCCTCGACCTGCTGGCGCGGCACATCGAGGATGAGGGCAACAACACCACGCGCTTTCTGCTGATGTCGCCCCAGGCCGATATCACGCGCCGGGGCGATCACGGGATGATCACCAGCTTTGTCTTTGAGGTCCGCAACATCCCGGCGGCGCTCTACAAGGCCATGGGCGGCTTTGCCACCAACGGGATCAACATGACCAAGCTGGAAAGCTATATGGTTGGTGGCTCGTTCACCGCTACGCAGTTTTATGCCGATATCGAAGGCCACCCGGATGATCCCGGCGTGCGTCGCGCGTTGGATGAGTTGGATTACTTCACCAATATGGTCGAAATACTGGGTGTCTACCCGGCGGACCCCGGGCGCAACTGAAGGTTCAGGATCAGCTGAGCGCTCGAACCTCACGCCGCAACTTGCCGAGCAGCGTCAGGTCGCGCGACCCCTCAAGGACGGCTCGGGCCGAGGCGCTGACCTGCGCGCCAAGGTGGTCAAACCACATCAACAGGGCTTCGCCCACTGCCAGCTTTTCGTTGATTTCAAAGATCTCGACCAGGGTACCCTCATCGCCCAGATCGGTCAGCGTGATTTCGCATGTTCCCTTGTTGAAATCCCGATTGCGGGCGCTGGTTCTGGCGTGGAATTTGTACGCATACCGCCGATGCAATGCGAACTCCGTCACCTCGACGTGCAACTCCAAAACTGCACTTCCGCCCAACCCGATTTTTTGAATATACTGCTCGGGTGCACCCGGCACGGGATCAAAGCCACGCAACGTACCGGAGTAATAAGCCTCCAGATTGTTCGGATCAGGTACCAGGCGCGCCCAGACCTGCGCAGGCGTCGACCGGGTTTTGAACCGCGACCGCAGGCGCACTGCGACCCCCAGGCCGGATTTCTGCCACCACGATCCGTAAAGGACATGATGCAGAACGGCGAACAGCACGAAGAACGAAAAGGTCGACAGCCACTCGGGCACGCCCCGCGAAAGCGTCGACAGAGCGGTGTTTTGCCAAACGCTGGTGATGAAAAAGACGATCCCGCCGAGTTCCATCACCACCCGAAAGCTTGGAAAGAGCGCCACGCCCACGAATCCCAGAACCGCTATGATCCCCATAAAGATTGCGGTGATCAGGAAGTCGAACGCGAGCGGCACGCCATCATCAACGGCGTGAAACTGCAAGAATCCCGCCAAGCCGAAAAACAGGGTACCCACCAGGATGCGGCGGTAATGGAGACGCAGAAGGGTTATCATGGCGCGACGTGACCATCGAAAAACGGTGGAGTCGGGGCGCGCTTTGGGCAAATCCAAGACGTTCGTTTGCGACGCTGGCCCTACGCGCGCGCCTGATAGCCTGCTTCGATTTCCTTGAGATACTGCGCCGCCCGCGCCTTGAAGCGTTTGTTCAACGTCGCTTTGGTAAGTTTCAAAGGTTGCAACATGACTCGCGCCGCCAGGGTTTGAGGACGCACTTCGAGGGCGATCATGATCCGCGTCCGGGTGCGCGACAGCGCGATGAGTTCGCAACTTGTGCTGCCGTAGAGCCCTGGTGAGGTCAGCTCCATCACCATCTCGTTGGGCGGATCGTAAGTGATGACTTCGACACTCAGAGACCGTTGCTTTCCGCGCAGGTCAAATTGCGCGTCCCACTTCATGCCGATGCCCGGCACCGGCAGGCCGTCCACCCGCCTGACATCCGCGCCCCGCCGCATCGCCGCGCGTTCGTAGTTCTCAAAGGATGACAACATCTCAAAAACTGCCGCGATGGGAGCTTCCATGTCCTCTTGGGTGGAGAATTTCATGCGGTCGCCTGCTCAGTCCTGTTGGCCCAGTCTCGGTTCAATCCAGCCGGTCCGCAAGCCAGTTTTCCAGCAAAAAATGCGCGATCGCCCCTTTGCGGGCGGGCAATATCTTTGGATGGTCGCTTGCAAAAATCTGCATCATCTCTTCGCGACTGATCCATAGGGCGTCTTCGATTTCCACCGGATCAATGGTGATGTCCTCGTTCAGAGCGTCCCCGCGACAGCCGAACATCAAAGAGGACGGGAAGGGCCAGGGCTGACTGGCGAGATACGACACCGGACCAACCGCGATACCGGCCTCTTCAAAAACTTCGCGGCGCACGGCGGCCTCCAATGTCTCGCCGGGTTCCACAAATCCGGCCAGCAATGAATACATGCCCTCGGGCCACCCCGGTGAGCGTCCCATCAGAACCTTGTTGCCGGAGGTGATGAGCATGATGACGACAGGATCCGTGCGCGGAAAGTGAGAGCCCGCGCATGCCGGACATTTGCGTTGCCAGCCCGCCTGGCTCATGTGGGACTTTTCACCACATTTTGAGCAAAACTTATGGCTTTCATGCCATCCGAAGATCGCCTTTCCGGTTGCCGCCAATTCGGCATCCCGCGGCGTGAGCCATGTCATGATCCGCCGCAATTCGGCAAAGGCCATCGAGGCGGGTAGTTTTGGATGTCGCTGCTCGGACGGATCGAGAAACCCACCCAAGGCTTCGGGATCCAGGTATTCGGGAACCCAGGGCGACAGATCAAACCCGAACCGACCAGCACCCTCTTCACGACCCAGAAAGATCGTCTCCGCGCTGGCCTCGGACAACACGGGATGATCGAGAGGGAGCCGCACTAGACTGGCCGGGTTTTCCGTATTGATCAGGGGTTTGCCGCGCCAGAACAGAATTGCCCGCGTATCGGGATGATTTCGCAACGTTTCGACCGCGCCATCATCGGTTCGCAATTCGCCTGCGCGATCCAGCGCGGACCCGCCAAAAGTGACTGTTTCGGCATGTTTCATCGTGTTCCCCCGCGCCTTGGCGTTGACGACTGGCACGCAGCTATCGCTGTTGCAAGACCAAAGCGCGCAGGCGCATCTGCGGTCTTGCCAACCCATGCGCGATCTGATGGATATAAACTCGTGCAAGAGTTGATTTTTTCCGACGAGGGATGTGACCAAGATAACCGGCATTTCTGAGTCCAATGCATCGGAACTACGCGTCCGTTTGCGAGTGTTGGCCACAAGCGATCTGCACATGCAGTTGGTCGCCTATGACTACGTGAACGATCAAAAGACGGGCGGCGACAGCCTCGTTCAACTGGCCACCATCATCCGGCAGGCGCGATCCGAAGCCCGGGAAACGGGCGCGATGTGCCTGCTTGTCGACAATGGCGACACCTTGCAGGGCACGCCGATGGGCGGTCATCTGGCAATGCATCCTGGTCTGAAACATCCCATGGCTGCCGCGATGAATGATCTGGGGTATGATGCGATTGGTATCGGCAACCATGACTGCGATCACGGGCTTGCGTATCTGGCGCGATGTCTCGATCAGTTTGATGCGCCCGCGATCAGCGCCAACCTGAGATCTGCCGCATTACCGGGGCTTCGCACCCATATTTTGCTGGAAAAGAATGTGCCCGGCCTGGGCGATACCGACGACGTACTGCGCGTCGGGATCGTTTCAGCTTTGCCACGCCAGACCGCATCTTGGAACCGCCATCAACTGGAAGGACAGGCGCAGGTCGCTGATCCCATTCCGGCGCTGGAAGAAGCAATTGCCGCCGCCAAAGCCGAAGGCGCGGATATCGTGATTGCGCTGGCGCACATGGGCATCGCCCAGTTTGACGAGGGGGATGACGCACAAAACCAAACCGCGGAGGTCGCCCAGCTCAAGAACGTGGATGCCGTGGTCGCGGGTCATACCCACCTGAAATTCCCGGGGCCCGATCATTCAGGTGTGAACGGCGTCGATTGCGAGAACGGCATGATCAACGGCACACCTGTGGTCATGCCAGGGTGCAGTGCATCTGAACTGGGCGTGATTGACCTGGACCTGCACCGCACCGCGCACGGAGGGTCGTGGCAGGTCACGGAGCGTGCCGCCGCCCTGCGCCACCCCACAAAAGAGACCGTTGATGACAGGGCGGTCGAGGCGCTTGCGCAAGAGGCCCATGTTCAGACTCGCACCTATCTGTCACAGCCGGTGGCCACCCTCGCGGGGCCTATGCACAGCTATTTTGCGCTCGCGCATCCCAGTCACGTGCCCGCCATGATGGCGGAGGCAAAACGCTTTGCGATCCAACAGGCGATCATCGGCACCGAGCTTGCCGATCTGCCCTTGATCGCGGCTGTTGCCACACCGGCAACCGGCGGCTTTGACGGGCCGGAGAATTTTGTCTCTCTCCCCGCAGGCCAACTCAGACGACGCCATATTGCTGGTCTCATTCCCTATTCAAATCAGGTCTGGGCGGTGAAAGCCTCCGGTGCACGGCTTTCGGGATGGCTCGAACGCTCCGCTTTGCTGTTCAATGTCCTGAGCGCCGACACCCCGGATCAGATGCTGGTGGACCCTAAGGTGCCCGGGTTCCGCTATGATGCGCTCTACGGTCTGACCTATGAAATCGATCTGACCCAACCATCTCGCTTTGACGCCGCCGGGCGCCCGGTCGAGGGCGCGCTTGGCCGCGTCCGCGATATCCGCTGGCAGGGTGAACCGGTCCATCCTGATCAGGAATTTCTGGTCGCTGTCACCGATCACCGCGCTGGCGGCGGCGGCACGTTTCGAGCGTTCAGCGACAACAACATCGTGGTGCGAAACGACGCACCCCTGTCGCAGGCCTTGATCGAATATCTGAAGAACCCGGATTACCATGTGGTAAGATCCGCCGCCCCATGGCGCTTCAAAGCCGATCTTGGTTTGCGCGCTTTCCTGCATACAGCGCCGGACGCCCTGAACCACCTGCACGACATTGCGCACCTGCGACCGGAAGCCTGTGGCTATACGCGCGACGGCTTTGTGCGATTGCGCTTGCACCTCTAGGCTCCGGGCTTGCGCCTTGGAGCTGCCTTGCCTATATGGAGCGTTGAGAGGTTGGCGCGGGCGAGCGCCTCGCCAACCCGGTCAGATCCGGAAGGAAGCAGCCGTAACGAGCCCCGCTTGGGTCGTTGTCCAGCCTCTCACCACCCGCGCTTGTGCCGCGTGTATTTCTTTAAACCCCGATATCTTTGGTGCCGAGCATGACGTCCCACAGGGCATCATTGCGACGCGCAAACGCCGAGATGTGCCCCACCTGCCTCAAGCCATGGTCCGCCGGTGCGATCCGCTGAACCTCTGCCTGTCCACCATAGAGCCGCGCCAGCCGCCGGGTGCAGATTTCCGGCACCAGATCATCATCCTTGAAGGACATCAGCCGCACCGGTGCGCCCGACCGGGACCAATCGGGCGGTGGCAGGCTTTGGGTCACGGCACCGGCAAAGACCCCTGGCGTTGTGCACCATCTGCGCCATTCCGCAAAGGCGGCTGCTGGCATATCCGCGCCGAACCCCAAAAACCGGCCGGGCATATACCCCAGCAACCGCGACATCACTGGCGGCAACCCGTACCAGAAGAACAATGCAAGACCGCGATAAGGCCATGGATGATCCGCATGGTGGACCAATCCGGCACCCACCCCGATGACCCGGTCAATGCCGCTGACATCGGCCTGCATCGGCAGCATCATCGCGCCCAGCGAATGCCCCATGACCCACAATGGGGCATCAGGGACAGCCCGACGCAGATGCGCGCGCGCCGCTAAGTTGTCACGCAGGCCCCAGTCCGACATCGTTGCCCGGCAGGCCCGCATACTGCCGTTTGCCGAGCGCCCCATGCCCCGGTAATCGTAGGTCAAAACCGCCACGCCCCGCTCAGCTGCCGCCCAATAGGCAAAGGCATTGTAATATGTCTGCGGCACCCCGGTGGCACCGTTCAGCACCAGCGCGGCACGCGGCTTAAATGGCGGCCTATAGAGCGTGCCACTCAACTCGGCGCCATCTTCGGTCTTGATCAGGCGGCGACGCACATTTGGTGTTTCGACGACTTTCAGCATGCGGACATCTCTCTGCTGCTATTGCGTTAGACCAATCAGTCTAGTTACATCTCTGGACCAATTGGTCTACTTCTGTCAAGCTCTTCTCATGAAAACCGCTGCCCTGCCCACCAAGGATCGGCTGATCCGCGCCGCCGCCCAGCTCTTCCGGTCGCGCGGGTATCATGGTGTCGGACTCAACGACCTGCTGGCAGAGGCATCGGCCCCCAAGGGCTCGCTCTATCACCACTTTCCGAACGGCAAGACGGATCTGGCCCTGGCTGCCGCGACCTGGGCATCGGATGAGATGCTCCGCGTGATCGCGGCCAGTTTTGCAGACACCAAATCCTTTGATGACGGGGCGACAACGCTGTGTTTCAAGCTCGCCAAACTCTTTGATCTCACCGGTCAGCAAGACGGCTGTCCGATTGGCTCAACGCTGTTTGAAGGGCCGGAAAACGCTGCGTTCCTAGAGCACGCGGACCGATGTTATCAGGGCTGGATCGAGGAAGTGCAGGACCACGCAACCCGCTTTGGCATGGGCGAAAAAGAAGCCCGCCAACGTGCGGACCATCTGTTTCTGCTGATCCAGGGTGGGTGGCAATTGGCACGCGCCAAGCGCAGCTCTGAGGTTCTGCGTGACCTGCCAAAACTTTTCGCCATAGCCGGTTAGCACAGACTGCTGGTTGCGTCCCGATGGATCCTCAAAGTTGGCGGGCACCAAAGGTGTCGCAATCGCGGATCGCACCACTGTCATATCCCCGCTCGAACCAGCGCGCACGCTGCGCGGAGGTGCCATGGGTGAATGTATGCGGCTGTGGCACGCGACCAGCCTGGCGCTGCAAATGGTCATCGCCGATCATGCGCGCGGCATTCAATGCTTCCTCAAGATCACCTCGCTCCATCAGCCCCTGAACCGACCGCGCCCAAACACCCGAAAAACAATCCGCCTGCAATTCCAACCGGACAGTCAGCGCATTGGCGTCCACGGTGCTCGCGCGCTGGCGGGCGTCATTCACCTGCCCCAGAATGCCCAATTGGTTTTGAACATGATGCGCCACCTCATGCGCGATCACATAGGCTGCGGCGAAGTCGCCAGCAGCCCCCAATTGCCGATCAAGTTGCACAAAAAATTGGGTATCCAGATAGGCGCTTTGATCCGCCGGGCAGTAAAACGGGCCGGTAGCGCCCGAAGCACCACCGCACCCGCTTTGCGTGACGCCTGAGAAAATGATCAGCTGTGGCGGCGCATAAGCACGCCCGACCTGTTGGGCAAAAACCTGGCTCCAGACCTCCTCAGTGGTGGTCAGAACCTTGGCGGAAAACGCGACGGCCTCGGTTTCTTCGGCAGTGGCCGGGCGGCTTTGCTCGGTCGGCGCATTGCCCCCTTGCAACAGCGGCGTGACGTCGATGCCGGTGAAGTAACCAATCGCCAGAACAGCCAGAATACCAACCAGCCCCATGCCACCGGCACGCCCGCCCCGTGCGCGGCCACCGCGCCTGACAGACACGTTCTTGCTGGATCTGATGCCGCGCAACCGCATGGGCGCCCTCCTGTTCCCATCGCCATGGGCATCATAACGCCTGAGGCGGGCCAAAGGTCCATAAGAAACATGGATGTCGCGCTTTATCGACGACAGCGACCATTCCCCCATGCCCCGGTTTACGTCCATCCTTGCTGCGCATACGCTATGGTCTGATCATCGAATCTCTACCCCAAGGCAGGTGCATGACCGAGACCGAAAAAAACCAATATCAGGTGCTGGCGCGCAAATACCGGCCTGAGACCTTTGCGGATCTGGTGGGTCAGGACGCGATGGTGCGGACGCTGAAAAATGCCTTTGAAGCGGACCGGATCGCACAGGCCTTTGTGATGACGGGCATCCGCGGGACGGGCAAGACCACGACCGCGCGGATCATTGCCAAGGGCATGAATTGCATCGGCGCGGATGGCGCGGGCGGGCCCACGACTGAGCCCTGCGGTGTCTGCGAGCATTGCAGCGCGATCATGGAAGGGCGCCATGTCGATGTGATGGAGATGGACGCAGCCTCGAACACAGGTGTGGCCAATATTCGCGAAATCATCGATTCCGTGCACTACCGCGCCGCCTCCGCGCGCTACAAAGTCTATATCATCGACGAAGTGCACATGCTGTCGACGGGTGCCTTCAACGCGCTGCTGAAAACGCTGGAAGAGCCGCCCGCGCATGTGAAGTTCATCTTTGCAACCACGGAGATTCGCAAGGTCCCGGTGACCGTGCTGTCCCGCTGTCAGCGGTTTGATCTGCGGCGGATTGAGCCGGAAGTCATGATTGCCCTGATGCGCAAGATTGCCGCTGCTGAGAGCGCAGAAATTGCCGAGGATGCATTGGCCCTGATTGCCCGTGCGGCGGAAGGCTCCGCGCGCGATGCAACATCGCTGCTCGATCAGGCGATCAGCCACGGCGCAGGCGAAACCACCGCCCTGCAGGTGCGCGCCATGCTGGGGCTGGCGGACCGGGGCCGGGTTCTGGATCTCTTCGACATGATCCTGAAAGGCGATGCTGCCGCGGCCCTGACGGAGCTCTCCGCACAATATGCCGAAGGGGCGGACCCGATGGCGGTATTGCGGGATCTGGCGGAAATCACCCATTGGGTGTCCGTTGTGAAAATCACACCGGAAGCAGCAGAGGATCCCACCGTTTCACCGGACGAGCGCAGCCGGGGGCTGGCCATGGCGGAGGCTTTGCCAATGCGCGTGCTGACACGGCTGTGGCAGATGTTGCTGAAAGCTCTGGATGAGGTGGCAAGTGCGCCCAATGCGATGATGGCGGCAGAAATGGCGATCATCCGGCTGACCCATGTAGCCGATCTGCCGAGCCCGGAAGAATTGGTGCGCAAATTGCAGGGTACCACGCCCCCTGCGACACCGGCGCCAAATGGATCCGGTGGTGGACCTGCGCAGGGCGCAGGCGCGCGTGCCGCGGGCGGGGGGGCCTCGGCTGTCGCCTCGGCCCGGAGCAACGCGGGCACCGGCGCAGGACCAGCCACGGCGCAGGCGATTGATCTGGACGCAGCGCTGGCGCGCTTCCCAACCTTTGATCACATCGTTGAGTTGATCCGCGCCAACCGGGACGGCAAGCTGCTGGCGGATGTCGAAACGGATCTGCGGCTTGTCTCCTATCAACCGGGCCGGATCGAATTTGAACCTACCGAGCGCGCACCGCGGGATCTGGCACAACGACTTGGGCAAAGGCTGCAAATGTGGACCGGCAACCGCTGGGCCGTGACCGTCGTGAGCGATGGTGGTGACAAGACCATCGACGAGGTGCGAAACGCCAAGAAATACGCGCTTGAAGCCGAGGCAAAAGAGCACCCCCTGATGCAGGCCGTGCTTGCACAGTTTCCAAAGGCGACGATAAAAGATATTCGCACGCCCGATCAGATCGCGGCCGAAGCGGTGCAGGAGGCGCTGCCCGAGGTCGAGGACGAGTGGGATCCTTTTGAGGATGACTGAACCGCAGGCGCTGATCCCACCCGCCATGGCCGCGCTGGAACGGGACTGGCAGATGTCCCCGGGTATCGTGTCAAACGGCCATATTTTCCTGACCGGGTTCAACGGTTGCCCGCTGGAGGGCGCGCCCTCACCCGATCCGGAAACGCAGATCACAACCGCCTTCGACATGGTCGAAATGGTGCTGGCTGAGGCGGGCCTCAGCCTTGCCGATGTGGTCGAGATGACCTCCTTTCATGTTGGGCTGGCCGATCATCTGTCGCTGTTTCGCAGGTTGCGGGCAGAACGGATAAACCGGCCCTACCCCGCGTGGACGGCCCTGGAGGTAGCAGGTTTTGCCACCCCCGGCGTGATTGTTGAGCTTAAGGTGGTCGCCCGGCTTAAAAGTGACTAAGTAACAGGACAACAGCGGCGCAAGCCAACAACCGACACGAAGGAACACGACATGCTCAAAGGATTAGGCGGACTCGGCGATATGGCCGGGATGATGAAAAAGGCGCAGGAAATGCAGGGCAAGATGGCGCAACTGCAAGAAGATATGCAGAAAATCATGGTCGAAGGCTCGTCCGGTGCGGGCCTCGTGACGGCAAGCTGCACGGCAAAGGGTGAGTTGAAAACATTGAATATCGACCCCTCGATCTTCAATGGTGACGACAAGGAAGTGGTCGAGGACCTGATCCTTGCGGCGATCAAGGACGCTCAGACCAAGGCCGCCGAGCGCGCGCAGGAAGAGATGTCAAAACTGACCGAAGGGATGGGCCTGCCCGCCGACATGAAGCTGCCCTTCTAGCGCGCAACTTGTTCGGCAAACCAACGATAGTAAAACAGAGCGGGTTGTCTCAGGACGCCTGCGATTTCCCACCCTCTTTTGAGTGAAACACCCCCCGACAACATATGAGCAGCACCAAAGACATCGACGCGCTGATCGACCTGATGGCCAAATTGCCGGGCCTCGGACCGCGATCGGCACGGCGGGCGGTGCTGCACCTCATCCGCAAACGCAGCCTGCTGCTCACCCCGCTTGCGGATGTGATGCAAACGGTGGCGGTCACGGCCCGCGAATGTCTGAATTGCGGGAATGTCGGGACCCTGGACATCTGCGACATCTGCACTTCGGAGAAGCGCGCAAACGGCGAGCTTTGCGTGGTCGAGGATGTGGCAGACCTTTGGGCGATGGAGCGCTCCGGCGTGTTCAAGGGGCGTTACCATGTGCTGGGCGGCACGCTGTCCGCCCTTGATGCCGTGGGCCCTGACGAGCTGCGGATTCCGCGCCTGATTGATCGGGTGCCATCAGAAAACATTACAGAGGTCATTCTGGCGCTGAACGCCACCATCGATGGGCAAACCACGGCGCATTACATCGCGGACCAACTGGATGGGCAGGTCACCCTGACCTCGCTGGCGCAGGGTGTGCCCATTGGCGGCGAGCTCGATTACCTTGATGACGGCACCATCACAGCGGCGATGCGGGCGCGCAAAACGATCTAGTCGTAGGCGGCGTCCACGATAATTTCGACCTTCAGTTCCGGGCGTGCCAGTTTGGCCTCGCCACAGGCGCGCGCTGGCGCATGGCCTTCCGGCACCCAGGCGTTCCAGACCTCATTCAACCCGGCGAAATCGCTCATATCCGAGAGCCATATGGTCGCTCGCAACATCTTTTCACGGGATGAGCCTGCCTGGATCAGCAAGGCGTCGAGACGGCGCAGGCACTCTTCGGTCTGCGCCTGAATGGTTTCGCCTTCGCCAACCTGACCGGTGATATAGGCAACACCCTGATGTTTCACGATCTTGGAAGATCTCACCCCAGTATCGATGCGTTCAATCATTCTTTGGTCCTTTGCGGGTTAACCAGCGGTCTTGCCTCAATGACGGCAAAAATGCGAGCGCGCAAGATAGCATCAAAGCCGCCTACGCAAGAAACGGAAGTGGGGCGCATCGGTATCATCCAACGCGTCAGTCTTTCTCCCAATCCTCACCGATTGGTGCGCGATCACGTTGTCTTTCATCCCGGATCATTGATCGCACCTCCACCTCTTCTTCCACGGTCGCAGGCTCGATTGGGGTGGCATCAGCAGGCTGAGCCGTCAGCGCCAGTTGGAAGAAAATCGGAAAGTGATCCGACCCGATATGATCGAGGCGCTTGATGGAGACGAGACGGAATTGCGCGCTGTGAAACAGATGATCCAGCGGCCATCTGAACACCGCATAATCCGCGTGAAATGTATTATAGAGGCCACGCCCGACACGGGGGTCCAGCAAGCCCGAAAGCCGCTGAAACCGCCGTGTTGTGGTGGACCAGGCGACATCGTTCAGATCGCCCGCGACGATGGTTGGCACCGCCGCCCGCTGCGCTTCCAGCCCGACAAGCGCGATCTCACTGTCGCGCCCCTTGGTGTCGTGATCAATCACAGGCGGTTCCGGGTGCAGGATATGCAGCTCTACAGGATCGCCAGACGGCAGGGTCAGACCGGTCCGGATCGACGGCACATTTTCTGTGATGAGCATGCGCACTTTGGTGTCATGCAAGGTCAGCCGAGACATCAGGCACAGACCGTACCCATTGTCCTGCGGGACCTTCACCCAATTTTCATAGGTGTCGCGAAACGCCTCTTCGAGCGCTTGCGTCCACTCCGCATCGACCTCAATCGCAACCGCGACGTCCGGGTCTTGGTCTTTGATCAGGCGCATGAGCCGCGCGTAGGACCTGTTGGACATTTTGACATTCGCACAGAGCAGTGACATCTGGCGCGTCTTATCGGCAAGCTGTGACGGGGTCGCGCGGTGCGATCGCTTTGGCCAAATCGGTGTGAACTTGATGATATAGCCCAGTTGCACAAAAGCGATGATCCCAAGCATCACCGCAGGTCCGCGCAACGGCCCGCCCATCATCACGGCAAACACCGCCGCAAGAGCGGCCAGGATCGCCATTTGCGCGCGGGGAAAGGCCAACCCCCGTATCGCGCCGAACGGCAGCTTCGAGAGTGGGAGCAAGGTGGCCAATGCCAAGGCACCGGTGAGGCTCCAGAGGGCGTAACCTGCCAACGACATTGCCATGGGGGTGCAATCCTTCCACGGATAAACTGTCAGAGGTCTGTCCGGTTCCAAACAGAGCCCGAAAAGACAAACTGCCCGGCGGTTTTACAACGCAGGACAGTTTTTGAATTTCAAGGCGTCAGTCGCGCTTGGTCTCTTCTTCGGTCTCATCATCATGGGTGCCATCGGGCAGGTTGAAGAAACTATCCGCATCGGAGAAGTCGCCCGCAGATTCTTCTTCGGTTGCCTCTTCCGCGTCACCCGCCAGCGTGAAGGTCTCCAACCCTTCGATGGCGGTGGGGATTTTGGGCTCCGCGTCCATGCCAAGGCTCTGCTCGGTGCTCACCAGCTTGCGGCGTTCGTCGTCGCTCATTACTGGCGCATCGGCGGCTTTCTTGGCCGCCGCTTTCTGCACCACCGCGTCCAGTTCGGATTGTTTGCAGAGCCCCAGGGCCACTGGATCGATGGGCTGAATGTTGGAAATGTTCCAATGCGTCCGCTCGCGGATCGCCTGAATGGTCGGCTTGGTGGTGCCGACCAGCTTGCTGATCTGCCCATCGGTCAATTCTGGATGGAATTTCACCAGCCACAGGATCGATGCGGGCCGGTCCTGCCGTTTGCTGAGCGGTGTATAGCGCGGGCCACGGCGTTTTTCCTCACCCTGGGCTGCGGCGTTGAATTTCAGCTGCAGCTTGTGCAGCGGGTTGCCCTGCGCGGTGTCGATCTCATCCTGTGTCAGTTGATTATTGGCAATCGGGTCGAACCCCTTCACGCCCTGTGCCACATCGCCATCTGCGATGCCCTGCACTTCCAGCTCATGCATACCGACAAAATCGGCGATCTGCTTGAAGCTGATTGTTGTGTTGTCTACCAGCCATACGGCTGTGGCCTTCGCCATGATCGGTTTTGCCATTGTCGGTCTCCTGTCTCATATGTCGCGGCCCACACCTCATCCGTCGCCTGAAAAGGCTGTCCCGGTGGTCTGGGACGGTTTCCATTGTGGGGGAACTTGTGGCTTATATAGGCTGGACGGTGAAATAAGGAAAGACCCAATGCGCGCGATCCTATTGTGGCTGATGATGGCCGTGCCGCTGGCCGCACAGGAAAACAAGCCCGGCGCGTTTGACTATTATGTCATGTCGCTCAGTTGGTCGCCCAATTGGTGTGCTCTTGAGGGGGATGCACGCCGGTCCCCGCAATGCGATGCAGATCGGGGCCACGGCTGGATTCTGCATGGGTTGTGGCCGCAATACGCGCGGGGGTACCCGTCTTATTGTCAAACCCTCGCACGGGCCCCGAGCCGTCAGATGACAGCAGAGATGGCCGACATCATGGGCACGCCGGGTCTCGCCTGGCATCAATGGAAAAAACATGGTGTCTGTTCCGGTCTGGATGCTGATGCATATTACGCGCTGTCCCGCGAGGCCTATGCCACGATCATCCGGCCCGAGGTGTTTCGACGGTTAGAAGATCCCGTCAAACTGCCTGCCAAAGTGGTGGAGGAGGCCTTCCTGAAAGCAAATCCGCAGCTTGATGCCGATATGATCACCATCACCTGCCGCGATGGTCACATTCAGGAAGCACGCATCTGCCTGTCAAAAGATCTGGCGCCGGTGCCCTGCGGGCGCGATGTCATCCGGGATTGCCGCCGGTCGGACGCGCTCTTCACCCCCATCCGCTAACCGTTAGACCCGGCGTATCAGATCTCAAGGATGGTACTGCCCGTTGTTTTGCGCGCTTCCAGCGCCGCATGGGCTGCGCGCACTTCCGCAAGTGGGAACCGCTGATCGATGCGTATTTCCACGGCGCCAGAGAGCACTTTTTCAAAGAGGTGATCCGCCATGTCCTGGCAGGCATCGCGATCCGCCATATGGGCAAAAAGCGTGGGCCGCGTGATCTTCAACGATCCCTTTTGCGCGAGAACAGCCAGATTGAACGGCGGTACCGGCCCCGACGCATTGCCGAAAGAGATCATCATGCCCAGCGGTTTCAGACTGTCCAGTGAACCGTCAAACGTATCAGCCCCAACAGCGTCCATGACGACATCCACGCCTTTGCCGCCGGTCAGTTCCTGCACCTGCGTCCCCCAATCCTCGGTGCGGTAGTTGATGCAATGTGTGGCACCATGCGCCAACGCCAGTGCACATTTTTCATCCGTGCCGGCGGTGCCGATGAGGGTGATCGCCTCTGAGCGCGCCCACTGGCAGGCGATCAGCCCGACGCCACCTGCCGCCGCGTGGAAAAGCACCGTGTCTCCGCGGGCGGTGGGCGTGGTGCGGTGAAAGAGGTATTCGACCGTCATGCCCTTCAGCATCATGGCCGCCGCGTGCTCGAACGATATGCCCTCCGGCAGGGCGCAGACCTGTGTTGCGGGCATGATCCGCGCTTGCGCATAGGCCCCGGGCGGCGTTGCCGCATATGCTGCGCGATCCCCCGGTTTGAGGTGCGTCACCCCTTCGCCTACGGCCTCGATGATCCCGGCGGCCTCCATGCCCAAAGCATGTGGCAGCTCAAGCGGATAAAGGCCGGTGCGTTGGTAGACATCGATGAAGTTCAGCCCACAAGCCTTATGCGCGATCCGGACTTCACCCGGGCCCGGTGCGCCCAGGTCGCGGTCGACCACCTGCATCGCCTCGGGGCCTCCGGCTTCTTCAATGATAACGGTCTGCGCCATTTGACTGTCCTTCGTGTTTGTTTACGTCGCTGCGGCAAACTCTAAAGTCGGCCACAGGCGCGGCCTATCCGCCCACCTTCAAAACGATTTTGCCAATGTGGCCAGAGCTTTCCATGCGCGCGTGCGCTTGGCTGGCATCTGCCAGTTCAAAGGTCTGATCCATGACCGGTTTGACCTTGCCCGCCTCTAGCAGCGGCCAAACGGCCTCGCGCAGATCCTGCGCGATCCGCGCCTTGGCCAGATCGCTTTGCGGACGCAATGTGCTGCCGGTCATCGTTAGCCGTCGCGTCATCAGCGTGGCAAAGTTGACCTCCACCTTCGGCCCGCCCAGAAAGGCGATCTGCACCAACCTGCCATCATCGGCCAAGGCTTTGAGGTTGCGCGGAATATATTCGCCCCCGACCATATCCAGAATGAGATCGGCGCCACCTTCGTCGCGCACCACCTCGACGAAATCCTGTGATCGGTAGTTGATCGCAATCTCCGCGCCCAAGGCGGTGCAGGCATCGCATTTATCCGCGGACCCAGCCGTTGCAAACACCCGTGCGCCAAACGCATGCGCCAGCTGGATGGCCGTGGTTCCGATGCCAGAGGATCCGCCATGGACCAGAAACCGTTCCCCGGCCTGTAACCCACCGCGGGTAAAGACATTTGACCACACGGTGAAATATGTCTCCGGCAGGCAGGCCGCTTCCATAAGCCCCAATCCGTCGGGGACTGGCAGACAATGCGCCGCCGGGGTTGCGACATATTCCGCGTAACCGCCGCCCGGCAAAAGGGCGCAGACCTGATCCCCCGGCTTCACCCCGGACACACCCTCGCCGATGGCCACCACGTCTCCGGAGGCCTCCAGCCCGGGCAGATCGCTGGCCGTGGGTGGCGGAGCGTAAAGTCCTGCGCGTTGCAGCGCATCGGGCCGGTTCACCCCGGCCCAGGCCACCTTGATCACCACTTGTCCGTGACCCGGCTCCGGCACCGGCCGCTCGGTCAGTTGCAAGACATCGGGGCCACCGGGGCTGGTGATTTCAACGGCGCGCATCATCTGGGACATTTTCGCGATCCTTTCTGCTGGCCTATCCGTATCAGGACGGTGCGGAATGGCAAACCAAAGGTCGCGGTCCGCATGGCTGCGCCGGGAAACGACCCGAGGGAAACCTCAATCGCGCGGCGCGGTCCAGCTGCCGGGCAGGTCCATTTTCGGCATACGAGCGGGTGCTTTGATGTGGCTCATCACCCAGTTTGGCCCCGTCATCAGGCGGCTGAGCGTCGGGCTTTGCCGCATACGCGCCTTGAGTTTTTCGATCTGCATCACATCCTCGATGCGACGGTCCAGAAACGCCCATGTCGCCATGTTGTCCGGGCTCTCATCGCCCAGCCAGTAAAGAATGGTCGCCGAGTAAACCCCGCTGAGCGTCGCCCGCTTGGTGTACCAGTTTACGTCCTCTGACGTGTCCCCGAGAGCGGTCCAGATATGATCGGCGGTGCCCCAGACCAGCTTGGCCCCGTCAGCCGCATGCATCGGCAGCGCAAAGAGCGTCGTCCCGCGCCGCACCGCTTCCTTGTCGGTCACCTCTTCGATCCTGAAGCGCACCGCCGCCGCGATTTTATCCCGGAATTTCAGCGCGCTCATGTCTTCCGACTTGATGCGGTCCAGCATGGCCTCATCCCCGCGGTGGTGGAACGCAATCGCCAGATCTATGGCACCCCGCGGGCAGATGGCACGCGCCACGGCAGGGGCAACATCCGCATCGCGAATCGCTGCCTGAAACGTCGCCTCTGACCATCCGTCAAACGGCACATGCGCCAAAGCGGCATCCAAAAGCTGTGTCTTTGCGGTCTCGTAAGATACGGTCATGGCATTTCTCCGGGTTTCAAAGCGGCGCTACACTGGACAACATAGGTTGTCCTTGCTATATGCCCACTTCCTGCAAATCCTTGCAACTCAACTTAGAAAGGTGGTGAAAACCACATGCAGGTTAGTGTTCGCGACAACAACGTCGATCAGGCACTTCGTGCCCTGAAGAAAAAGCTGCAGCGTGAAGGTGTCTTCCGTGAAATGAAGCTCAAGCAACATTTCGAGAAGCCGTCCGAGAAAAAAGCGCGCGAGAAAGCTGAAGCGATCCGCCGTGCCCGTAAACTGGCACGCAAAAAGGCCCAACGCGAAGGGATGATGTAAATCGTCACCGCTCGAAGCCGAAAGAGTTTGCCCCCGTATGCTGGTCATACGGGGGTTTCTTTTTTGCCCAGTCATATCGCGATGCGTAAACTAAGTGTCAAAGTCGAGAGATATCGCTGTTCGGACGCCACCGGCTGTTAAGGGTCCCGCTGATAATTCTGCTGCAGGATCAGCCTCAGGAAACCGGCCGTGAACGTCGATCAATACTCATCCAAAGCGCGAGACAGCTCGTTTTTGAAACGGAGCAAAACCCCGCTGGCATTTGTTTTCTGCATGACGGTGCTGATCGGGATCGGGCTTCATCTGGCCATCGACTGGGCGGTGAACAAGACCATCATGGCGAAAGCCGAACATGTCGCGATGATATGGGCGTCGAATTTTGATGCCGAACTGACCGATCTGGAGACCATTACCCAGGCTGGCGCGCTGTCGGAACGCCAGCAGAAGGTCATCGACGCGGCCCTGTCATTTTCAGAAGTCTATTCATTTACGGTCTTCGATCCGCAAGGCGTCTTGATTTATTCATCCGACTACGGCGTCGCAACCACACCTTCGGAGCAATCCCAGAACCTGCAGGCAAAAGGCGTATTCGCATCACAAAGCCCGGCGGTAGACATCATCAAACGCACATCTGCGAGCGATGTTCAAAATGTGTTCGTGCAGGTATTTGTGCCCGCCATTGGCGCCGAAGGCACGCCCATCGGTACCGTTGGGCTGTTTCTGGACAAAACACAAAGTGCAGCCGTTTACGCAAAGGTTATGGGATGGTTTGGCTGGCTGCTGCCGGGAAGCTGCGCAATTCTATATGCGTTTCCAGCCTTTGCTTATGTCATGAAACGCGAGCAGGTCCATGCGCGTACCAAGAAACTCGCCCTCCTGTCGCGATTTGATCAATTGACCGGAACGCTCAACCGGCATTCGATGAACGCGGCGTGTCACGAGATTTTTGAGCATCGGAAACCGGATGACATGACCGGGGTCTTCTTTCTCGATATCGACAAATTCAAAACCGTCAATGACGAGTACAGCCACGAATTTGGCGATGCCTATCTTCAGTTTGTCAGCTCTGCACTTGCCAGCAGTGTGCGCTCCGGCGACTTGATTGGCCGAATGGGCGGCGATGAATTTGTCATCGTGTTGCCCAATGCGACATTGGCCGAAATGCACAGCATCGGTGATGCCATTTTGCAAAAATCGCGCGCGCCCTTTGCATTCAAAGGCACCACAATCCAGGCCAGCGTCAGCATTGGATTCTATCTTGCGGACGCGGAGACACCCAAAAAAGACGCGCTACATGCCGCGGATCTGGCGCTATACCATGCCAAGGCCAATGGCCGAAACGCCATGATGGAATACTTCCCCGAGCTGGATAAAGCGATGCTCCGGCGGCGCGAGGTAGAAACGCGCATGCGTGATGCATTGCGGAGCAACACCTTTGAAGCGGTTTTCCAACCCATCAATAACCCGCAGGACAAATCGATTGTTGGCTTTGAAGCTTTGTTGCGTTTGGACGACAAAGATGGTGAGCCGATACCGCCGGACGAGTTCATTCCAATCGCCGAAGAGACCGGGATGATCCACCCCTTGGGCAGATTTGTCCTTGAAAACGGGCTTACAGCTGCGAAGTCATGGCCGGATCATGTATTCCTATCCGTCAACCTGTCGCCCGCCCAGTTCAAGCACGGGAATCTGGTGGATCAAGTCGCGGAATTGCTTGAGACCTTTGATTTCCCCGGAAGCCGCCTTGAGTTTGAAGTCACGGAAGGCTTGCTGATGGCAGATGAACAACGGGTCTCGGATCAGCTGATTGGGCTGAAACAGCTTGGCATTTCCATCGCCATGGATGATTTCGGAACAGGTTATTCGAGCCTGGGGTATCTGTGGAAATACGACTTCGACAAACTGAAAATTGATCGGGTGTTCCTGGAAGGCTTCGACTTTGATCGTGAACGTTATCAGGAAATAATCGAGACCATCGTGGTTCTGGGCCATAAAATGGGGATGCAGGTCACAATCGAAGGCGTCGAAACAGAACGGCAACATGACATGCTGGATTTGCTCGCCTGCGATCAATACCAGGGGTTTTACTTCGGCAGACCGATGCCAGCAGATCAGGCCCTGAAGGCATTGTCCGAAGGCGATGACAATGTGTCCGCCGCATGATGTGACGCGCGACGTTTAAACCCTAAAACTGCAAGACCCGAAAAGCAGTTCCGCGTTTGAGGCTTCAATCGAGCACAATACCTTCGACGAACGCTCGCCCGAGGAGAGCGCAGAAAAGTCACATATCGCGCCACAAATCAAATCATGTTCAAACCGGCAGTGCGGTTGTTTTGAAAACCGTACGCAGCGCGAAACTCGACTGCATTTGCCCCACCCCCGGCAACCGTGCGAGATATTGGCGGTGTATCCGCGCAAAATCCTCCGTATTCTCGGCGACGACTTTCAGCAGATAATCGGCGGTGCCTGCCATCAAATGGCATTCCAACACATCCGGGATACGACGCACCGCCTTTTCAAAGGCTTCCAAAACCTCGTCCGCCTGACCTTGAAGCGTGATTTCCACGAAGACCGTCGTCGGCACACCCATCTTGCGCGCATCCAGCAAGGCGACATAATCACGAATATAGCCATCCTTTTCCAACCGCTGCACGCGCCGGTGACAGGCGGAGGGCGACAGATTCACCACCTCACTGAGTTCGGCATTCGCCATGCGCCCCTTGCGCTGCAGCGCCTTGAGGATACGTTTGTCTATCGCGTCCAAGCTCATTTCCGCAAAAATCTCCGACAGAATCCCATCTGAACGCTATTTTATTCACAAAAGCAGCCGTTTGACGAGCCATATTTGGTGCCACATTGCGCGGGGCTTGTCGTATTCACCACACAACGACTTGGTGGAGGAGACACCCATGATTATCGGTTGCCCAACAGAGATCAAACCGCAAGAATTTCGCGTCGGCATCACGCCCAATGCGGCTCAGGAAGCCGTAAACCATGGTCATGAAGTCCTGATCCAGGCTGGCGCAGGCGCCGGTGCCGGATTTGAGGACGACGACTACCGCACCGCTGGTGCCCGGATCATCGAAACGGCCGCGGAGATCTTCGGCACTGCGGATATGATCGTCAAGGTCAAAGAACCGCAATCCGGTGAGCGCAAGATGCTGCGCGAAGGCCAGCTGCTCTTTACCTACCTGCACCTTGCGCCGGATCCCGATCAGACACACGACCTTCTCGCCTCCGGCGCGACCTGCATCGCCTATGAGACCGTGACCGATGACCGGGGCGGTTTGCCATTGCTCGCCCCGATGTCCGAGGTCGCCGGGCGTCTCGCACCCCAGGTTGGAGCGTGGACACTGCAAAAAGCCAACGGCGGTCGCGGCGTTTTGATGGGCGGCGTTCCCGGCGTGGGGCCAGCGCGCGTTGTCGTGATTGGCGGCGGCGTTGTGGGCACCCATGCTGCGAAAATCGCGGCTGGCATGGGCGCCGACGTGACCGTGCTGGACCGGTCGCTGCCACGGCTCCGCTATCTGGACGATGTTTTTGGCGGGACTTTCAAAACCTCTTATGCCTCCGCGGGCAATACGCTTGAACTGGCGCAGGCGGCGGACATGATCATCGGCGCGGTCCTCATCCCCGGTGCCGCCGCCCCCAAGCTCATCAGTCGCGCGCAGTTGAGCCAACTCAAACCGGGTACGGCACTTGTTGACGTCGCGATCGACCAGGGCGGCTGTTTTGAAACATCCAAAGCCACGACGCATCAGGACCCGATCTATGATGTCGATGGTATCATGCATTACTGCGTCGCAAACATGCCGGGCGCAGTTGCCCGGACCTCTACCATTGCGCTTGGGAACGCGACGATGCCATTCATGCTGGCCCTCGCCGATAAGGGCTGGCGCCAAGCCTGCAGCGACGATCCGCATTTGATGAACGGGTTGAATGTACATGCTGGGCAGCTGACCTATTACGCGGTGGGTAAGGCGCTTGGGATCGACGTGATCGCCCCAAGCGTGGCCATCAAGGGCTGACAAGCGTGTCGAAAAAGCGCCCCTCGAAAAGGGGGCGCATGCGGTTTATTCTGGAGGCGGCGAATTCGGTGAAGGTTGTCACTTTGCGCGTGCCCCGCAGATCTGCATGGGTCAGTACCCAGATCGGCCTGTAGGGCAACAGCGGCACCCGTGGCAGCCTTTCCATCTCGGGCTCTGCGTCTCCCAGGAAACACGGCATCCGAGTGGCACCGATGTTGGCACGCACACCTGCGAGGGCCGCGTACATGTCATCCACCGTCAGGGTGACACGACGCGTGGGCCAGGCCTCTTTCAACACGTCGGGCGGGCCCGGCCAATGCGCAAATCTTATCCAATCGAGGGGGAGCGTCGGATCTGCGCGCAGGCGCGCGGCCTGTTCCTTGCCCACATAGACTGCCGCCGATTGCTCCGTCACCCGCCGCCCGACCAGGGTATCGCCGGGGGTGTCAGAAATGCGAAACGCCACATCGGCTTCATGCGCAGCCAGGTTTAACTGGCGGTTTGCGGCAATGATTTTCAGCTCGATCGCCGGGTAGAGTTCTTTAAAGTCCTTCAGGATCGGGGCCAGCACCCTTTCGACCATCAGTTGCGGCGCGGTAACGGTCAACGCACCGCTAAGCTGCTGATCCCGGGCGCTCAGACTGCGGCTCAACTCATGGCTCGCAGTCTCCATCCGTTCCGCGATACGTGCCGCTTCCTGTCCGGCATCGGTTGGGCGATAGCCACCCGGCGCGCGGTCAAACAAGCGTGCGCCCATCGCACGTTCGGCAGCGGCAATGCGACGTGACACGGTTGCGTGGTTTACTTTCAACGCCCGCGCAGCCCCGCTCAACCCGCCATGTCGCACCGTTTCCAGCACGTATCTGAGATCATCCCAATCCACCATGCTGATCGTTATTGCACATGAGATATGCACAGCTGAAGTGTTTTCGCACAAGGTCAGGGATCATAATTTCGTGTTCAGACATTCACCGAAAGGACATAAAATGACCGCACATGCCGTTGCCACCCTGAAGCTCAAAGATCCAGAAGCGCTTGCCGCTTATCGCGAAAAAGCAGGGGCTGCCCTGGCGCGCCACGGTGGCGCGGTCTTGCAGGCCTCTACTGAGCTGACCCGACTGGAAGGTGCACAATCGCTGCCGGATGGTGTGGCGATCTTGACGTTCCCGGATCGGGACGCCGCACAAGCATGGATCGACGACCCGGAACTTGCAGAAACCCATGCCTTGCGCACTAAGGGTGCGGAGACTCTGATCGCTCTGCTGTAGACACGAAAAAGGCCCGCATCTTTCGAACTGCGGGCCTTTTTGAACATCTGTTTTTGTCAGTCAGCGCGCTTCAACGAGTCGCGAATTTCCAACAGCACATCCAATTCAGATGGGCCTTTGGGCTCTTCTGGTGCTGCCTCTTTTTCTTTCTCGGCGTTTTCCTTGATGCGATTGACCATCTTCACCAACAAGAAAACCACGAAGGCAACGATCAGGAAATTCATGATCGCCATGACGAACTTGCCGACAGCAAACACAGGCACGCCTGCTTCGGTGGCGGCTTCGATGGATGCAAAGCTTTCTTCGCCCAGAACGTAGAACCAACCGGAGAAATCGATGCCGCCTGTAAAGAGCGCGATAATAGGGTTGATCAGATCGCCCACCAACGATGTCACAATCGCCGTAAATGCCGCCCCGATGATGATGCCGACGGCCATGTCCATGACATTGCCTTTGGCGATAAAGTCTTTGAATTCATTGATCATAGGTGTCCCTCACACTGTCTTTCGTGGGCTTTTTCTTCGTGGTTTTGCCCAATGTGCGTTTGTTAACACATTGCTGCGCGCAGGCGAGACTGTTTTTGCGGGGAAATCCGCCTATGTCTTACCCCTAACTTTAGAAGGAGATGCCTGATGGCCGACCTGTCACACTTTATGATCAACGACAAATGGCCCGCAAAGGACCCCGGCGTTCTACAGTTGTACTCCTTCCCCACCCCCAATGGGGTGAAGGTATCCATTGCTCTGGAAGAAATGGGCATCCCCTACGAGGCGCATACGGTGACCCTGTCGGACGCGGACGTCAAAAGCCCGGAATTCCTGTCGCTGAATCCAAACAACAAGATCCCCGCGATTATTGACCCGAATGGCCCCGACGGCGCCCCGGTGACGCTGTTTGAGAGCGGTGCGATCCTGCTGTATTTGGCCGAAAAATCAGGAAAACTGCATGGTTCCAATGCAGCCGAGAAGGCGCAAATATCCCAATGGCTGATGTTCCAGATGGGCGGGCTCGGTCCGATGTTTGGCCAGCTTGGGTTCTTTTACAAATTCGCCGGGTCGCAATGGGAAGATAAGCGCCCGCAACAACGCTACATTGACGAGGCAAAACGCCTGTTGGGCGTGTTGGACGGGGTACTGGAAGGCAAAACCTGGATTGCCGGTGATTATTCCATTGCGGATATCGCGATAGCGCCCTGGTTGCGGGCACTCGATTTTTACGAAGCAAAAGAGGTCGTTGGCTTTGCGGATCACAAGAATGCGGCAGCGTATCTTGAGCGTTTTCTTGAGCGTCCGGCCGTTGCCAAGGGGTTGCTGATCCCACCGCGCGAACCATCATAAACAAACGTGCAGAGTAGCGTCTTTAGCTAATCTGCATGCCTTGTCCGAGATATGGACACATGCCGATGCAAGGCCGCCCGGCTTTACGCCGGCAATGTGCCGGTCAGCACATATTTCAGGATGTCGACAACCTGCGCCGGTTCCTGCGCCACGGCCAGAGCGGCGGCATCCACCTCTTTCAAAGCATGCGCGTGATCGGGGCCATGCAGAATAATCAGCGACTTGCCCAAGGCTGACGCATAGCCTGCGTCAAAGGCCGCATTCCACTGCTTGTATTGATCGCCAAACCGCACAACCACAACATCCGCATCTGCGATGCCTTTGCGGGTACGGATCGCATTGACCATCGCCCCTTTGTGATCATGCCAGTATTTGTTGTCCTCGGCGCCCAGAATTGACACCCCGCAATCATCGCTGGCTGCGTGATCTGTGACCGGACTGTCAAAGGCAACGTCGAGAGACTGCGCCCCCGTCATGATCTGGTCCCGCCAGTCAGTATGAATTTCACCGGACAGATAAACTTTGAGTGTCATGTCTTTCTCCTTGGTGCACGGGTGTGATCACCCCGCGTCAGGGTGACGACATAGAACGCGGCGATGGAATGTCCCGCAGCTTAGTCGCGCAGGACACCGCCGGTGGCTTTGGTAACCTTTTCCACGACCTTGGCGCTAACAGCTTCGATGTCCTTGTCCTTAAGCGTTTCCGTCTCCGGCTGCATCCGTACGGTCAGGGCCAGTGATTTCTTGCCCGCCCCCAGACTGCCGCCGATGAATTCGTCGAAAATGCGCACGTCCCGAATGAGCGCCTTGTCCGCCCCCATCGCCGCATTGACGAGGGTCAGCGCTTCTACTTCAGCATCGACAACAAAGGCAAAGTCACGCTCGACAGCCTGCAGATCGCTGATGTGCAGCGCACCACGGGAGGCGCCGGTTTTGCGTGGCATCGGCACTTCGGCAGGCCAGAGGGTGAAGGCCATTGCCGGGCCTTTCACATCCATCGCCGCCAGAACCCTCGGATGCACTTCACCGAAAATGCCCAGCACTTTCTTTGGCCCCAGACAGATCATGCCGTGCCGCCCGGGGTGCCACCACTCCGCAGCACCACGCAGAATTTGCACCTTTGCCGGGGCGCCCATGGCGGAAAGAACCGCCTCCGCATCGGCTTTGACGTCAAAAACATCGACACCGCGCGATGCACCGTGCACGTCCTTTGGACCGGTGCGTCCCACCAGCAATCCGCTCACCAGCAAATGCTGCTCCCCCGGTTCACCCCCGTGAAAGGCCGGTCCGACTTCAAAAAGCGCGACATCGGCAAACCCACGGGCCTGATTGCGGGCAGCCGCCTGCAACAGCCCGGGCAAAAGCGCGGGCCGCATGTGGCTCATGTCACTGCTGATCGGGTTTTCAAGGCGCGTGGTATCGTCACCGCCGCCAAAGAGCTTGGCGGATGTCTGATCGATGAAGCTGTAGGTCACGCATTCATTGTACCCCCGGGCCGCGCAGGTTCGGCGCGCAATCGCCTCGCGGCGTTGCATCGGCGACAGGATCGGCTTGGGCACGCCGTCCGTAAGGCGCGGCAGCGGTTTGCCCTTCAGCTTCTTCAGTGACGCAATCCGCGCGACCTCCTCCACCAGATCAGCCTCGCCCTGAACGTCCGGACGCCAGCTTGGCACATGCGCCATATTACCTTCGAGGATGAAACCCAGCGAGGTCAGCGTCTGCCGCTGTTCGCTTTCGGGAATGTCCATACCCACCAGCGACTGCACACGTGCAGCATCGAGCTTGTAGGCGCGGTCGGTATCTGGAACTTTGCCCGCGACAATCACCTCAGATGCCTCGCCCCCTGCGTGATCGAGGATCATGCGGGTCGCGTGTTCGATGCCATAGGGCGTCCAGGCCGGGTCGATGCCCCGTTCAAACCGGTAGCGGGCGTCGGAATTGATCTTGAGTGCACGACCGGTATAGGCCGTCCGAATGGGATCAAAATAAGCCGCTTCGATGAACACATTCGTGGTCTCGGGCGTACAACCAGAAGCCAGACCGCCCATCACGCCACCAATGCTTTCGACACCATTGGCGTCCGAGATTAGCGTCATGCCCTCGCTGAAGGTGTATTCGGTTTCATCCAGACCAACCAGCGTTTCGCCCCCTGCGGCGCGGTGAACACGCAGGGCGTTGCCGGCGATCTTGTCCGCGTCGAAGACGTGCAATGGGCGGTTGCGGTCATAGGTGAAGAAATTGGTCACATCCACGAGAAAGGAGATCGGGCGCAAGCCAATCGCGCGCAGACAATCCTGCAACCATGCAGGCGACGGCCCGTTGGTCACGCCACGGATCATGCGGCCATAGAACACCGGGCATTGGTCCAGCGTGTCACCTTCGATGGTGACGGTGATCGGGCACGGGAATACCCCCTCGACCGCGTCCACATCGCGTTTCTTGAGCTTGCCGAGCCCGCGCGCTGCCAAATCGCGGGCGATGCCGCGCACACCCAAGGCATCGGGGCGGTTTGGTGTGATCGCAATCTCGATCACCGGGTCCACTTTGGCCGGATCGTTCTCGGCCAGCCAATCGACGAAAGACTGCCCGACCTCGCCCGAGGGCAGTTCGATGATGCCATCGTGCTCGTCACTCAGCTCCATTTCGCGCTCGGAGGCCATCATGCCAAAGCTCTCGATGCCACGGATTTTGCCGACGCCAATCGTCGTGTCGATGCCCGGCACGTAGACGCCCGGCTTGGCGACAACGACGGTGATACCTGTCCGCGCATTTGGGGCGCCACAGATGATCTGCTTGATACCTTCATCCGTGTCTACCTGGCACACACGCAGACGGTCGGCATCCGGATGCTTTTCCGCAGATTTGACGTAGCCGATGGTAAAATCGCGCAGTTTCGCACCCCGATCCTCGACGCCTTCGACTTCCAGTCCGAGGTCGGTCAGGGCGTAGAGGATTTCATCCAGCGTTGCAGATGTGTCCAGATGGTCTTTCAACCAGGAGAGCGTGAATTTCATGGGGTATCACCGGCGTCAATTCTATGTCGCGCCCTGATAGCTCAAAGCGACCAGAGGGGGAAGCCATAGCAGAGCCAATGGTGCGGCCTAAGGATATGAGTTCGGCAGCCCCAGCAATTCGTCGAGCTGACGCGCGATCCAGCCATGCGGGATAAAATGCCCACCCGGGTGGATATCAAGGCTGACACGCCCCCCGGAACAGTCCCATGTCGTCCGCTCAAAGGTCAGAAAGTCGCGCGCATTCCACGGGCCCTGCGGGGCGCCGGCATCGCAACCGAATTTCTCTCGCCACAGATACACCGGGTAGTCCAACTCGCCATTTGGGCCGTAGGGATAATCCAGAACCTGATCGTTTAAACCGTAAACCTGCCGCACCTCTTGGGGCGCCGTCACGCAATCTTCTGTCTGGCTAAGCGTTCCAGAAATGGCCAGCAGGGCGGCCACATCCGCGCCATCCTCACAGACAAACCGCCAGGCCATGTTGCTGCCCCAGGAATAGCCCGACACAAAAACCTGATCTGCAAGGACGGGGTAGCGCTTTTTAACATCCTGCAGAACCGCGCGCGCGAACCCAACATCATCGGTGCCAGCACGCCAGAAGTCCCAACTGCGCCCGAGACCATTCGGGGCCACCAGCAAAACCCCGCGTCGGCGTGTTGCCCCGGAAATCCGCTGATGTTGTACGATCAAAGTGCCTTGTCGTTGCCACCCGTGAAAATGCAGCATGATGGGCAGAGGCGTCACCCCATCCCAATCGTCCGGGGCGCGGACATGATAGCTGCGGTCGCCCAGAAGGCAGGGGGTCTCACCTTCGCACTCCCTGTTCCAGGGGCCCATGGCGGTGGCAGTATTTGCCCACAGCAGGACACCCAGTAACGCTATCAAATACTTCATGAAAAGCACCTTAGGGATCACGCACCCACTGTCACTTCACAAGCGCGATAGTTCGGATCAGAGGCTCGCAAGCCAGTTGCGCAATTCGGTCAACCGCATGTCCGATTGCATATCCTCGTAGCGCACGCGCAGGCGCTTTGCGGCCTCCGGGTCCGTGTCGGCGATCTCGATATCGCGCGCTTGCTGATCCGGCAGACGATCCCACGCACGCACCCGCCCGCCAATAAACGGCAGCGTGTATTCGGGATGATATTGCACACCCCAAAAGCGGATGCCGTCCTGCTCATAGGCAAAGGCCTGCACATCGCTATGCGCATTTGTCGCCAGTAAAACCGCGCCATCGGGCAATTGCGCAACCTCATCCCGGTGCACACAAGGCACCGCATACCCATCCTGGCGCCCGGCTAGCAGCGGATGGCGCCGACCGGGCGCGGTCAATTGAATGTCCCGCGCCAGACCATCTTCGCGACCATTCGGGGAGGCATGGTTGCGACCCCCCAGAACTGTCGCGGCAAGCTGCATACCGTTACAAGACCCAAGCGTCGGCAGCCCGACGGCAAAGCACCGCTGCATGGCTGCAGCCAGGGGTTTTGCCTCTGGCGCGTCCGTGCACCACGCAACGCCCGACCCGGTGAAAACGGCCCCGTCAAAACCTGCAAGGTCGGGCAAGTCTTCACCGTCGTAGGGGGATACGATGTCGATTGTCAGATCGCTGCGGCAGGCTTTCAGCGCGTCGGCGTAACCCTCTCCCGTGGTGTGCCCGACCTCCGCCTGATTGCGCGTGTTGGCATCGCCGGGATCGGAATCAACAATGAGAATTTTCAGCATGTTGCTTCCCCTCCCCGGCTACTAGCGGCTCAGCCCACCGTGCAGGTTGGGCTGGTCGAGGCTGGCGAAACCATAGTGACGCAGCCACCGCAGGTCGGAATCGAAGAAAGCTCGCAGATCAGGAACGCCGTATTTCAGCATCGCGATCCGGTCGATCCCCATACCAAAAGCAAAGCCCTGCCAGTATTCTGGATCGATCCCACCTGCGGACAGGACTTTGGGGTGCACCATGCCACTGCCGAGGATTTCCAGCCAGTCGTCACCTTCGCCCACTTTCAGCGTACCACCTTCCCAGGAACAGCGAATATCGACCTCGGCCGAAGGTTCCGTGAACGGGAAATGCGACGCACGGAAGCGCAGGTCCACACCGTCCACCTCGAAATAGGCCTTCACAAATTCTTCGAGCACCCATTTCAGATGCGCCATAGAGATGTCCGTGTCGATCGCCAGCCCTTCGACCTGATGGAACATCGGCGTGTGCGTCTGATCATAATCCGCGCGGTAGACACCACCGGGACAGATGATCCGCATCGGTGCGCCCATCTTCTCCATCGACCGGATTTGCACCGGGCTGGTGTGTGTGCGCAGAACATGCGGCGGGCGATTGTCGCCTTCGGCGCGGTGCATGTAAAAGGTGTCCATCTCCGCCCGTGCCGGGTGATGACCGGGAATGTTCAGCGCATCGAAGTTGTACCAGTCCGTGTCAATCCGCGGCCCTTCCGCCACGGAAAAACCCATCTCGGCAAAGATGGCGGTGACCTCTTCGCTGACCTGAGAGATCGGGTGGATGGTGCCCTGCGGACGCCCGCGCGCCGGTAGCGTCACATCCAGCCATTCCTCGCGCAGGCGCGCATCCAGTGCGGCATCTGCCAGACCGGCTTTTTTCGCTGTAAGCGCGGAATTGATCTCGTCTTTCAACGCGTTAAGAACTGGCCCCGCCACCTGGCGCTCCTCAGGGGTCATTTTGCCAAGTTCACGCATTTTCAGCGCAACTTCGCCCTTCTTGCCCACAGCCGCCAGCCGGATGGATTCCAGCGTTGCCTCATCTGCAGCATCTGCAATCTGACCAAGGTATTTTTGCTTGAGATCGTCCATCTCTGCCTCGCAGGTTCATCTTGAAGCGGTGCTAGCAGAATGACCGATGATTGCAAGGCGCGCCCGCGCGGCAGGACCCAAATGTTTTTCGATCCAGATCAATGCGCTTGATATGTGGATCATCCTATCGCCGCCAGTACGATGTCAGCCGCAGCGCGATGTACCTGCTTTCGGTCGACATCTTTGTGGTCTGAAAAGACATCGATTTTCCCGACAAGCGACTTGTCAGACGGTGGCGAAAGAAAGGTGTAGTGCCCTACGTTTTGCCCCAGATCATATCGCTGAAAGCTCTTGTTTTGCCGCATAAGCCAGTCCGCACATTGCGCGGACGGTGCCTCAAGGTCCGCGCCGCCGGTCAGCACCGTAACAGGTAACTTCAGCGCCGCGATGGTTTGTGGGGTGAACGACCGGATGGGCGGCGCAGGTGCGATGGCGGCCAGCGTCCCGATGCGGCTGTCGGAAAAATCCTCGCCGTGCCGGGCCCAAGAGCGTCGAAAAGCCTCCGATGTTTTTTCGAGAACCGGGATTTGATCCGCCACGTCAGGAAATTCTGCCGGGCCGCTGTCCACTATGGTGTTGGCACGGCGCCAGGCGTCGAATGTCGTCAGCGAGGTTCTGGCGCCGCCCAGTGCCAGCACAGTATGAGCCCCGAGCGAAAAGCCAATTGCCGATACGTGATTATCGTCAAACCTATTGGCGAAAAACCCCGTTGTGCTGAGCGATGTCAGCAGCAGGGAGAGGTCTGCCGCCCGTTCCCACCAGCACAGGAAACCCGCTGCATCGTAGGGTTCCAATCCGGTGTTTCCATGGTGATTGGCCCCGATAACCACATGGCCCTTGCACGCAAGGAACCGTGCCAACCATCCCAGGCTTTCCGCTGTGCCGCCAGTGCCGTGCGACAGCAGAACCACCGGTAGCCTCGCCTTGCCAGCCAGATCGGCGTTCCGGATCACATGCCCCAAATCAAAGAAATGCCCTTCGGCACGCTCTGCATCCTTATGACCCTCAATCGGGTACCACGCCGACCACGCAATGGGCCGGTCACCGCTGTTTTGCCAGTTTGAACGCGCCGGGTCGTGGATCTTCCCTGTTCGATAGCCACAGGCTGCCATACCGATTCTCCTTCCAGGGCAAGGCTCTGTAAATATTTGAAAATTTTCAATAGAATGATCTGTGGCGATAGGTCAGGCTGCGTATCTCAGCAACAACGCTTATCGCAGCACCGACCGTAAAAAGGCTTGTGTGCGGGCAACCTGTGGGGTGGAAAAAATCTCCTCCGGGAGGCCTTCCTCAACAATCACACCGCCGTCCATAAAGCACACACGGTCCGCCAGCTCACGCGCAAACCCCATCTCATGGGTCGCCAACAGCATGGTCATGCCTTCGCCACGCAACTGGCGCAGAACATTCAAAACCTCACCCACAAGCTCGGGGTCCAGCGCCGCCGTGATTTCATCAAAGAGCATGATCTCAGGGCGCATGGCCAGCGCCCGAATGACCGCCACACGTTGCTGCTGACCGCCTGAAAGCTGATCGGGATATTTCTCGATATGCTGCGCCAGCCCGAAACGTTCAAAAAGGGCTTCGGCACGGACGCGCAGTGCACCGGCCTCTTCCTTCAGCACCCGTCGTGGCGCCAGCAACACGTTCTCCACAGCGCTCATATGCGGAAAAAGGTTGTAAGACTGGAACACGATCCCAATCCGGCGTCTTATCGGCCCCAGATCGAGTCCGGGTTCCGAGATGTCCAGCCCGTCGAGCAAGACAACACCATCGTCAATCGGTTCCAACTGGTTGATACAGCGCAGCAAGGTCGACTTTCCGGATCCGGACGCGCCGATCAGGCAAATCATTTCACCTGCCGCCACATCCATATCGATGCCGCGCAGGACCGCATTGTCGCCAAATGACTTGGTCACACCGCGCAGAGACAGCTTAGCTTCTGGCATTGCGGTCCCGGTTCAGCAGATGATCGGCGTAGCGGGTTGCGGGCACCGTCACCAGCAGGAAAATCACCGCGGCGACCACATAGGGTGTAAAATTTGCCAGCAGGCTTTTGTAGATCCCCGCCTGGCGCAGGATCTCCACCGGACCGATGAAGCTCAACAGCGCCACATCTTTTTGCAGCGCCACCAGCATGTTCATATTGGCGGGCACAACCCGGCGGATGGCCTGTGGCAGAATGACGTAGCGCATGGTGTCACGCTCGCTCAGCCCCAGACAGATCGACGCGTTGCGCTGGCTGGCATGAATGCTTTCGATGCCAGAGCGCAAGACTTCAGCCACATAGGCGGAATAGGTCAGCACCAGGGCAACGGTACCCCAGATATAGGGGCTGTTCCACGGGCGCGGCAGGCCCAGGCCCGGCACACCAAAACCGATCAGGTAGATCGTCAACACAACCGGCACACCGCGAAATACGTCGACGTAGACTGCGCCAAAAATCCGCAGCGGGAAAAGCGCCGGGGCCTGCGCGCCCCTGGCCAGTGCAATCGCCAAGCCCAACGCCAGAATGAGCGGCACCGACCAGGCGAAGATCATCACGTCGATCAGAAAGGCGCGGAGCAGCGTCGGAAAGGTCTGCGCAAAGACCGCACCGTCGAAAAAGCTGGCCTTCACCTGCGGCCAACCCGGCGCCAAGGGCACAAGCACCATGATCGCAGCCAGCACAAGGGCCGTACTGATGCCCGCAACCCTCAGCGCGCGTCGTCGCTGCCCCGCCTCATATGCCTGTCTGCGGTTCATCGGCGCCTTATTTGATCAATGGCACACCCGTCGCTTCCTGCAGCCATTCGGCCTCAATGGCCGCCAATGTGCCATCCGATTTCAGCGCCGCCAGCGCCGCATCCACACATTCCTTCAGCGGGTTGCCTTCGGTCATCAGCATACCGAAGTGATCGGGGTTTGCCGTCTCATCCGGTGCAAACTGACCCAGGACGGCACCGCCTTCCAGCACGACCGCGGAGAGATAAAGCGCGGTCGGCAGATCAAACAGCGCCGCATCGACCTGCCCCGCTTTCATGGCTTCGACAACATTCGCATTGTCGTCATAAACGAGCGGGCTGGAGCCGGGCGAAATGGTTTCCATCACAACCGGCAGCGCCGTGGTCGAGGCCACCACGCCCCATTTCATCTCCTTCATCGCATCGAGGCTCGGGTCCAGACCATCGCCACCCCGGACCAGTACCGCCATCGGGGCGGTGTAGTAAGGCTCGGAAAAGTCGACGACCTTGTCACGCTCCGCCGTGATCGAGAATTGCTGCATGTTGAGGTCAAAATTCTTGGCGCCCGGCTGGATCGCCTGATCGAAGGAGGTGCGGGTCCAGACCACGTCCCCTTCGGCAAAGCCCATCGCATCGGCCAGCGCATAAGCCAAGGCGGCTTCAAATCCTTGCCCGCTCTCCGGCGCGTCATCGATCACCCAAGGATAATACGCCGGGTTGCCGGTTGCGATGGTCAGCTTGCCTTCCGCGAGGGTTTTGCCATCCGCGCAGCTTTGCGCCGCGGCGGCTCCAGCCATCAAGACAGTTCCCAGAGCGACGCTGGTCAGAAATTTCCACATCATGATCTCTCCCCGAAATCGTTGGTTTTCTGAGAGTGTTTATCTCTTTTGCACCTGCAACGCGCAAGTCCGGATCAGCCAGCAGAGGAGCGCGCGCCAAGGATCCGCCCGAGAATCGGGCTAGGATGATTTCCAGCGGCGGTGCACCCAGAGCCATTGCGACATGTTCGCGCGCACCTGAGCCTCAAGGCTGTCGTTGAGGGCCTGGGTCATTTCTTCGGGGGTGGTATGCGGGATGGGCGGCTCGACAATCATCTCGAAGCTCAGCCCATCGGGTTGGCGAATACCATAGCAGGGCACCAAGAGCGCGTCGTACCGCAGCGCAAGCTCCGCCGCGGACAGCGCGGTATAGGCCCGGTGACCAAAAAACGTGAGCGGCGCACCCGCCTGCATGTGCTGATCGATCAGCAAGGCAATCGCGTTGCCCGCTTTGAGAAACCTGACCATTTCGCCCATCCCGCGCCGCCCCCGCAGAAACAGCGGCGTGCCGACCTGCGAAATGCGCGAGACGTAGAAGTCATTGAACCCCTTGTAGTTCATGCTCCGGTAGAGCCCGCCCACCTGCAGACCGCGCTGGATCAGCTTAGAGCGCACGATGTCGTAGTTGCCGATATGACCTGACACCAGAATGACCGGGCGTCCGGCCTCGCGTGCTGCGTCGATGGCGGCAAGCCCGTCCCCCGTAATCGGTGTATTCCGCGCGGTTTCGACAAGTTTCTTGGGCGAAAACAGCTCACACAAGGTGCGCCCAATCTGATCGGGCACATCTCGGGTCATTTGCGCCACGTCTTCCTCGGGCATATCGGGGAAGATGAAATGCATGTTATCGCGGATCCGCCCGCGATACCCGATGACCGGCGCCACCAGCCGCGAGATCACCCAACCACCAACGGGCACGCGCGTCCGGTAGGGCAACAGCGTCAGTGACCTGATGATCCCGATGATCACGGCGCTGACGATCCGATCCTTCAGATCAGGCTCTTCATCGCTCTTTTGATTTTTACTGCCGGTCGCTGCCATCTGAAATTCTTGTAGGTTTCTCTGTCCGGGGTTGTATCACTTAACGGCACCCGCTCAATAGGCTGCGGTCAGCTTATTGCGGGGCGCCCGAACCGGTTTCTGCCGCCCACCCCATATGGGGTCTGAAACGAAAAAAGCCGCCCCTTTTGGAGCGGCTTTCTCAATTCCTGTTCACAATGGCTTCAGGCGGCCAGTGCGTCTTGTGCCTGTTTGACGATCGCACCAAATGCATCGGGTTCATGCACGGCCAAGTCGGCCAGTACTTTACGGTCCACTTCGATACCTGCAAGGCTCAGACCGTTGATGAAGCGGCTGTAGGTCAGCGCCTCGTCGTGGCTGCGCACAGCTGCGTTGATCCGCTGGATCCACAACGCCCGGAAATTGCGCTTGCGGTTCTTACGGTCACGGGTGGCGTATTGGTTGGCTTTGTCGACGGCCTGGCGGGCAACCTTGAAGGTGCTCTTGCGACGACCGTAGTAGCCTTTGGCGGCCTTGATGACCTTCTTGTGACGCGCGTGGGTGACGGTTCCACCTTTAACTCGGCTCATATCAGTTCTCCTGTCACTTAGCGGTCGTAGGGCATGAAGCCCTTGACGATTTTGGCATCTGGTGCGGACAATTCTGTTGTCCCGCGTGCATTCCGGATGAATTTGCGCGTCCGTTTGATCATGCCGTGGCGTTTGCCAGCCTGACCGCCGATGACCTTGCCAGTGGCCGTCACCTTGAAGCGCTTCTTGGCGCTCGATTTCGTCTTCATCTTGGGCATTTCCGTCTCCTATCGTTCAGATCGGTATCTCACGCGACTCGGCATGCCACATTGGCCGGTCCCGCAACTCAGAAGCCGCTCTTTAAGAGGTTGCACCGAATATGGCAAGAGCCGATTGGCCCCAGCAACGGCACGGGTGTCTCAGGGCAGATATTTCACAAACACCTGCACGAAGGTTTTGGGCAGCGACGCGGCGGTGTAGCCAACCGGAGACGTGGCAGAGGCGTAGACAATCAGCCCTGTGGCCAGCAAAACCGTGAGTGCCGATGCGCGCGGCACCCGCCGATCCACCAGCGCCGAAAAGATTGAAATAAGTGAAAACGCACCAATGATGATCCCCAGCACCATAGCTGTGTCTGCATCCATCGCCTGACCCTTCCCCCGTATCGCCGGGGCAAGTTTACTCTGGATCGGTATTGAAAATCAAACGTTCGTCACAGGGGGCAACGCGCAGAATATTCGTGCTGCCCGGCACATTGAAGGGCACACCCGCGGTCACGACGATCTGGTCGTTTTCCTCGGCATATCCTTGGCGCAGGGCGGCCCGCGCCGAGGCAACAACCGCAAGCTTGAACCGTTCCAGCTTGTCGGTGATCACGCAATTGGTGCCCCAGCTCAGCGTCAGGCGGCGCGCCGTGCGCACCAGCGGGGTCATCGCCAGAATGGGCACACGGGGCCGTTCGCGCGCAACCAGCAGGGCGGTTGTACCGCTTTGGCTGAAACAGCAGATGGCCTTGATATCCGTGGTCTCAGCGATCTCCCGTGCCGCCGAGACGATCCCATCCGCGATGGTGGCACCTTTGCTCTCACGCGAGGCTTCGATGATCTGGGTGTAGGTCGGGTCAAGCTCGACCTCAGTGGCGACGTTATTCATCGTCGTTACGGCCTCAACGGGATAGGCACCCGCTGCGGATTCCGCTGACAACATCACCGCATCCGCACCCTCATAGATGGCCGTTGCCACATCGGAGACCTCGGCCCGCGTGGGCATCGGGCTTTCGATCATGCTTTCCATCATCTGCGTGGCCACGATCACGGGCTTGGCCGCAGACCGGCATTTGCGAACGAGACGTTTCTGAATCGGTGGTACATTCTGCACCGGCAATTCCACACCAAGGTCGCCGCGCGCCACCATGATCCCATCGCTGACCTTAAGAATATCCTCGAAGTTCTGCACCGCAGCCGGTTTTTCGATCTTGGAGAGGATCGCAGCGCGACCATTTGCAAGATCAGAAGCCTCCAGCACATCTTCGGGCCGTTGGACAAAGCTAAGCGCCAGCCAGTCCACGCCCAATTCGCAAACAAACTCCAGATCCTTGCGATCCTTGTCAGACAGCGCAGCCAGCGGCAGCACCACATCCGGCACATTCACGCCTTTGCGGTTGGAAATCACGCCGCCCGCAACCACCGTACAATTGGCAAAATCGGGCCCACATTCATTGACCTTGAGGCGGATTTTACCGTCGTTCACCAGCAGGCTGGCACCGGGTTCAAGGGCCGCAAAAATCTCCGGATGGGGCAGACAAACGCGGGTCGCATCGCCCTCCGCCGTATCCAGATCCATGCGGAAGGACGCACCTTCTTCAAGCATCTCGCCATCTTCATTTGTGAAGACACCGACACGCAGTTTTGGCCCCTGCAGATCCGCGAGGATACAGATGCTACCGCCAGTGTCTTCTTCGATCTGGCGAATGATCTTGTGCTTTTCGCGGATTTCTTCGTGGCTGCCGTGGCTCATGTTGAGCCGGAACACATCCGCGCCTGCGGTGTGGAGCGCATGAATCATCTCGTAGGTCTCAGACGCCGGTCCGAGGGTGGCCACGATTTTGACGTTGCGGGTGCGTCTCATCTTGATAGTCGTCCTTCTTGGGCTTGTTACCGCTAACGGCTTGCGCACCTTATGTCGCATGATGGCACGCAGAGCAACTGCCGTCACCCTGCGTGGTTTCAATTAAGCCTTGATGACATCGCATTTGTACAGGACGTAAGCACACCGTCCGCGGTTGACATGCGCGCGCGCCGACCCAATCTGACATGTCATACAAAGGAGTCCGCCATGCCATCGCAACAAGAGATCGAATTTCAGGCCGCCGCATTCCGCCGGTTGCAAAAGCACCTGATGGAAGATCGCACTGACGTTCAGAACATCGACATGATGAACCTTGCCGGGTTTTGCCGGAATTGCCTGAGCCGCTGGTATGCGGAGGCGGCCGCGGAACAGGGTGTCGAAATCGGCAAAGAGGAAGCGCGCGAACTGTTCTACGGGATGACGATGGACGCGTGGAAAACCAACTATCAGACCGAGGCGACGGGCGATCAGCAAAAGGCATTCGAGAAGAGTTTCGCGGAGAACGTGGGCAGGGGTTGAAATCGTAACAACACGTTAAGTCATCTGCGGTTAGGGTCCGTGCATCCCGAGACAGGAGCCTTCGGATGCGACCTCTGCTTATCTTGCTGCTTGCGGCCTTGCCCGGCTGGCCCCTTGCCAACACCTATGTGCAGTACAAGGATTGGTCGGTTTACATCACCGAAGTCGACACCGGTCAGGATCTGCGCCGCACCTGCTCTGCTTCGACCGGCGGTGATGGGCTGCCGCGGCTGTCGATCACCACAAGCAATGGCGATGCCGGCCCGCCGCTGGACTATCCCGCGCCGCTCATTGAGGAACGGGCGCCCCGCGGCTATGGCACCCAGATCCAGCCCGGCGACTACATCATCTATGAATTTGACGATGGCTCCGGCGCCGAAGCCACGCTGGAGACCGGATATGAGGAAGGTGTTTTCCCCTTCGCGCGCGTACAGCCCTTCCCGCGGGAAATCCTGTGGATGCTACAATCGATGCGCAGCGCGCAGACGATCTCAATCTACCGTGTCAGCAGGGATACCGCGGCACGCGAGCCTGTCACAACCTTTTCGCTGGCGGGTTTTACGGCCGCATACCTCAAGATGATCGAAAGCTGCGGTCACATTCCAGGCGAGGTCATCCGCTGACCCCCCCGTCCTAACGTGATCAAGAAAAGCCGGTGCGCCGTCAGATCGCGGCTTTCAGGCTTTCTTCCAGATAGATTTCGCGCAGCCGCGGCGCGACCCGGCCGGGCACACCTTCGCCCAAAGCCACCCCATCAATCTCCACAACGGGCATCACAAAGGTGCTAGCCGAGGTGATAAAGGCTTCGTCCGCCTCTTTCGCCTCATCGATTGTGAAATTCCGCTCTTCCACTTCCATCTGAGCCTCCTGCGCAAACCGCAGCACCGCCGCCCGCGTGATCCCATGCAGGATATCGTTGCTCAGACCACGTGTGATGATCTTGTTGCCCTTGACGATATAGGCGTTGTTGCTGGTGCCTTCGGTGACAAATCCGTCTTCGATCATCCAGGCGTCATCCGCACCGGCCTTTTTCGCCATCATCTTGCCCATCGAAGGATAGAGCAACTGCACCGTTTTGATGTCGCGACGCCCCCAGCGAATGTCCTCGATGCTGATGACCTTCATGCCCTTTTGCGCCGCCGGGCTGTTGGCCAATCCCGGTTTCGACTGTGTAAAGAGCACGATTGTCGGCACCGTCGTTTCTGGATCAGGGAACACAAAATCCCGATCGCCCGGCGCACCACGGGTAATCTGCAGATAGATCATGCCTTCGTCGATCTCATTGACGCGCACCAACTCGCGGTGCACTTCCAACAGATCCTCTTTGCTGATCGGGCTGCGCATGTCCAATTCGTCCAGAGACCGCTGCAACCGTACCGCGTGACCGTCAAAATCGATCAGCTTGCCGCCCAGAACCGAGGTCACCTCATAGACGCCATCAGCCATCAGAAACCCGCGATCAAAGATCGAGACCGATGCTTCGTTTTCGGGCAGGTAGTCACCATTCAAGTATACTGTGCGCATTTTGGTCTCCTTCGTCCGGGTGCCGCCGGTTGCTGGTTTCGATCCCACGTCTTCAAGGGTTTACCGGCATTCCTCAGCCCCACAACCCCACATCAGACGGGTGAACCCCTTTTTCATCAAAAATCAACGGCGTGTCACGGTCTTCGGCCAGCAGCAGCGGGCCATCCAGATCGGTGACCATCGCGCCCTGCGCCAGTAAAACCGCCGGGGCCATCGCCAGGCTGGAACCGACCATACACCCGATCATGATATCATAGCCCTGCGCCAACCCCTCGCTGCGCAGCGCCAACGCCTCGGTCAACCCGCCCGCCTTGTCCAGCTTGATATTGATCACATCGTATTTGCCTTTGAGCCTGGACAGGCTCGCGCGGTCATGGCAGCTTTCGTCGGCGCAGACCGGTACAGGACGTTCCATCCCGATCAGCGCCTCGTCTTCTCCCGCGGGCAAGGGTTGCTCCACAAGTGCCACGCCCAGACGCACCAGATGCGGCGCAAGATCTGCATAGACCTCAGCGCTCCAGCCCTCGTTGGCATCGATGATGATCTTGGCATCCGGCGCGCCCGCACGCACCGCCTCCAGCCGGGGCATGTCGTCCGGCGTGCCCAGTTTGATTTTCAGCAGGGGTCTGTGGGCGTGTACCGCCGCCTGCGCACGCATGTTTTGGGGCGTGTCCAGCGACAGGGTATAGGCGGTGATCTCTGGCCCCGGTGCGGGCAATCCGGCCAGCTCCCACGCACGTTTGCCTGCTTGTTTCGCTTCCAGATCCCATAGCGCGCAGTCCACCGCGTTGCGCGCGGCCCCCGCAGGCAGCAGATCGTAAAGCGCAGCACGCGTTACATGCTCGGGCAGATTTTCGATCTCCGCCGTTACACTGTCGAGCGTTTCATCATATCGGGCGTAGGGCACGCATTCTCCCCATCCTGTATGCGTCCCGTCCGTCACCTGCACGGTCAGCACCTTTGCCTCCGTCCGCGACCCTCGGCTGATCGTGAAAACCTGCGCGAGACGGAATACATCGTGGCTGACGGTAATGCGCATGCTGGCTCCTCTACCCTTCTTCAAACACTCACGCCCGACGCGGCGACACAAAGACCGACTTACAGCGCCAGCAACGCATCCACCAGCTTGCCCGCGCCAAAGCGGAACGGATCGGACGCCGGCAGGCCCATCCGGTCCTCGATCTCCTGTAGGCACGCCTTTGCCGCGTCCTCATCCAGCGCCTTGGTGTTGACCGAAACGCCTGTAACCTGACAGTCAGGATTGGCCACGCGCGCAATCGGCAGTGCGGTGTCGCGCAATTGCTCCAACGTGGGCAGGCTATATGTCGGCAGCCCGCGCATGTGCGTGCGTGTCGGCTCGTGACAGAGGATAAGCGCATCCGGTTGCCCGCCATGGATCAGCGCCATGGTCACGCCGGAATAGGATACGTGGAAAAGGCTCCCCTGTCCTTCGATATGATCCCAGTGATCCGCGTCATTGTCCGGTGTCAGGTACTCGACCGCCCCCGCCATGAAATCCGCGATCACTGCGTCCAGCGGCACGCCCTTGCCGGTGATCAGAATACCCGTCTGACCGGTGGCGCGGAAATCGGATTTCAGCCCCCGTTTGACCATCTCGGCGTCCATGGACATCGCGGTATACATCTTGCCGCAGGAACAATCGGTGCCGATCGCCAGCACCCGCTTGCCCGTGCGCTTCACACCGTTTGCAATCGGATAGGCCACCGAAGGTACACGCACATCATGCAGCGTGCCGCCGTTGACCTTCGCCGCTGCCTGCAGCTCATCTTCGTTGCGCAGCAGGTTGTGCAGGCCCGCAGCGATGTCATACCCCATCTGCAACGCCTGCACCAAAACCACTTTCCATTCATCCGAAATCACGCCGCCGCGGTTGGCCACGCCGATCACAAGCGTCTTGGCCCCCGCTTTCAGGCCTTCCTCTAGCGTCAGGTCTGTAAGACCCATGTCCGCACCACAGCCCGGCAGACGGAACTGGCCAACCGCGTTTTCCGGACGCCAGTCCTTGATGCCCTGCGCGACCTTTGCGGCCAGTTGATCCGGCGCGTCGCCAAGGAACAAAAGATATGGTGTCTGGATCATGGTTAAGCCTCCGTAAATTTCAGTGCAATTTCACTTCTTTTGCCTGCAATGACATCGCGAATGAAGCTCGTTTTGCCGGTCAGACGCAAGATTATTCTAATGATGAGGGTTATGGACGAAGAATTCAGCACAACACCAAAAGGCGAGCATCGAATCCAATGCTGCACCTGCAAAATGCACTTGCAGCATCTTGCGCAATTTAATACCAACAGACGCAACACAATCGTAATTTTATTACCCAAAGGTCCCGCATGAGTTTCCGTATCCAGCCTGCCGCCCCTGCCCGCCCCAATCGTTGCCAGCTCTTCGGTCCCGGGTCGCGCCCGGCGATTTTCGAGAAAATGGCGGCCTCCGCTGCAGATGTGATCAATCTCGATCTCGAAGACAGCGTCGCGCCCTCCGACAAGGACAGCGCGCGCGCGAACATCATTGCCGCCATCTCTGACATCGACTGGGGTACCAAGACCTTGTCCGTCCGGATCAACGGCCTCGACACGCCTTTCTGGTATCGCGATGTGGTCGATCTTTTGGAGCAGGCGGGCGATCGGTTGGACCAGATCATGATCCCCAAGGTCGGCTGCTCGGGCGACATCTACGCCGTGGACGCGCTGGTCACGGCCATTGAAGCCGCCAAGGGGCGTGCCAAGAAAATCAGCTTCGAGGTCATCATCGAATCCGCCGCTGGCATCGCACATGTTGAGGAGATCGCGGCAAGCTCACCCCGCCTGCAGGCCATGAGCCTGGGGGCTGCTGATTTCGCCGCCTCCATGGGAATGCAAACCACCGGCATTGGCGGCACGCAGGAAAACTACTACATGATCCGCGAGGGTCAGAAACACTGGTCCGACCCTTGGCATTGGGCGCAGGCCGCGATTGTTGCGGCTTGCCGCACGCACGGTGTTCTGCCCGTCGATGGCCCCTTTGGCGATTTCTCGGACGATGACGGGTTCCGCGCCCAGGCCCGCCGCTCCGCCACGCTGGGCATGGTTGGCAAATGGGCCATTCACCCCAAGCAGGTTGCCATCGCCAATGAGGTTTTCACCCCCTCCGACGAAGCCGTGGCCGAAGCGCGCGAAATCCTCGCAGCCATGGAAGAGGCCAAAGCCAAGGGCGAAGGCGCTACGGTCTACAAGGGCCGCCTGGTGGACATTGCCTCGATCAAACAAGCCGAAGTCATTGTGCGTCAGTCCGAAATGATCCACGGCTAACGTATCTTTGATTTGGCTTTCGCGCGGGTTGGTGGCTGAGTGTCCACACCAAAACGGGAGCTTCCCATGTACCGACTCTTTGCCCTTGCCGTCACCTGCCTGTGGATCACTTCCGCCCAGGCGCAATCCATCGCGCCGCGCGAGGGTTGGGTTGTCATCGAAACCGGCAAGGCGCACGCAACGCTCCTGGCCGACCTGAAAGAGGCGGTCAAGGCCAACAAGATGGGTGTTGTTACACAGGCAGGCCCAACCGGGGCCGCCCGCAACCGGGGCATTACCCTTCCGGAAAACCGCGTGGTCGGCGTGTTCAACAACGATTTTGCGGTGAAAGTATTGGCGACCTCAACCGCCGCGATGATCGAAGCGCCCATTCGCTTTTACGTCACCGAAGAGGCGGATGGCACCGCAACCCTCTCTTACAAAACCCCGGGCTTCGTCTTTACGCCCTATTTAGATGAGGGCGGCCAGGCGCTTGCCGATCTCGCAGCTGAACTTGACGCCAAATTCAGCGCAATCGCCACGGCCGCTAGTCAGTAGCGGTTTCTTCTGGCCCGAAATATCCTCACCGAAGGTATTCATCTCTTTTGGCGCAGCGGGCGATCCGCCTACGCCCGTTCGTCCTTGGGCGACCCCATCACCACATAAGACGTGATCGAATTGACCTGTGGTAGAGCCCCCAATTTGTCCGTGTGAAAACTCTTGTAGCTGGGCAGATCGGCACATTCCACGCGCAGCAGATACTCGATGGAACCGGTGATATTGTGGCACTCCACAACCTCCGGGGCCCGCGAAATCGCTCGCTCGAATGCCTCCTGCGAGGCTTTCGAATGATCCCCCAGCCCAACCCCGATATAGGCAACGAACCCGATCCCGAGCGGCGTCGGATCCAGCACAACGCGGTAGCCCTTGATGACACCGCTGCGCTCCAATTCCTGTACCCGGCGGAGCGACGCAGAAGGCGAAAGACCCACCCGGTCGGCCAGTTCGAGGTTACTGATGCGTCCATTGCGCTTCAACTCACGCAATATCTGATCTGATTTCTCATCAATTCCGCCCATATGTTGCGATCTTTGCCCCAAAACACACGATAACGCAATTTCTAACCGCGAAAAAACGCAAGAATTGCGCCATGACCTTCGAAATACTCTCCGCTCTCACGCTTTTTGCTTTTGTCAGCTCGGCAACCCCGGGCCCGAACAACCTGATGCTGATGGCCTCGGGGGCCAACTACGGCTTCGCGCGATCCCTTCCTCATATGTTGGGCATCTCCATCGGCTTTGCGGCAATGATCATCCTGGTCGGCGCCGGGTTGGTCCGAATCTTTGACGCCTACCCGGTCAGCTACACGCTTCTGAAAGTCTTCTCGGTTGTCTATCTTGTGTATCTCGCCTGGAAGATCGCCAACGCCGCACCAATCCGGAAATCTGCCGCCGAAGGCACGCCAATGACCTTTCTCCAGGCGGCCGCCTTTCAATGGGTCAACCCCAAAGCCTGGGCAATGGCGCTCACCGCACTCTCGGTCTATGCGCCCGGACAAACCCTGACCGCCTTTGCCATCGTCGCGGTGGTCTTTGGCCTTGTGAACCTGCCGTCGATCACGCTTTGGACCCTCCTGGGCCAGCAGATGGCACGCGTGCTGACCAATCCGACCCGCCTGCAGGTGTTCAACTGGACAATGGCCGGATTGCTGATCGCCTCGATCTACCCCGTCCTGTTGCCCGCCTGAGAGCCGTTGCATTGCCCCGCAATGCCCGCCATATACGGGTGAGCAACAACGATAAGGTCGACCATGACCCAATACATGGATTTCGAGAAACCGCTGGCCGAGATCGAAGGCAAGGCGGAGGAACTCCGGGCCCTCGCGCGCGCCAATGAAGAAATGGACGTCACCGAAGAAGCGGCAGCGCTGGACGTCAAGGCCAGTGCGATGCTGGAAGACCTTTATAAATCTCTGACCCCCTGGCGCAAATGCCAGGTTGCACGGCACCCCGAGCGCCCGCATTGTCAGGACTACATCAACGCCCTTTTCACCGATTACACACCGCTGGCGGGTGATCGGAACTTTGCGGATGACCACGCGGTGATGGGCGGGTTGGCGCGGTTCAATGACACACCGGTCATGGTAATCGGCCATGAAAAGGGCAATGACACGAAATCCCGTATTGAGCGCAACTTCGGCATGGCGCGTCCTGAAGGGTATCGCAAGGCCATCCGCCTGATGGACATCGCCCATCGGTTCGGCCTGCCGCTGATCACCCTGGTCGACACGCCCGGCGCCTACCCGGGCAAAGGTGCCGAAGAGCGTGGCCAGTCCGAAGCCATTGCGCGCGCGACGGAGAAATGCCTGCAAATCGGCGTCCCGCTGATTTCCGTGGTCATCGGCGAGGGTGGCTCCGGCGGTGCCGTGGCCTTTGCAACGGCAAACCGGGTGGCCATGCTGGAACACTCAGTCTACTCGGTGATCAGCCCCGAAGGCTGCGCCTCGATCCTGTGGAAAGACGCGGAAAAGATGCGCGAGGCGGCGGAAGCGCTGCGACTGACAGCCAGCGATCTTAAGCAATTGGGTGTGATTGACCGGATCATCCCCGAACCCATGGGCGGCGCGCACCGCGATGCAGCCACGGCAATCGCAGCTGTTGGACGCGCCATTGAAGGCATGTTGCAGGATCTGAAGGGCAAGGACGCGCAGGCTTTGGTCGCGGACCGCCGCAACAAATTCCTTGAAATTGGCGCAAAAGGCCTCGCGGCCTGATCGCTACACCGCCGCCTCAAACCGGATCCGAAAGCGCGGGCCCGGAGGGTCGATCTCGTCAAACCCCAAAGCTGGGTAAATCTGCTGGGCCAGGGTGTTGTCGGGATGGGTCCCAACGATCAGATATCGGCAACCTTGGTGCTGCGCGAGCCTTTGGCTGGCCTTGATCAGAGCTTTGCCAACCCCCATTTGGCGCGCCTCCGGGATGACATAGAGATGCTGCAGGTCCATGCCCCGCACCCCGAACTGCATCTGTGCCAAGGGACAAAGAGCCGCATAGCCAATGGTTTCGTCTTCATGAAGGGCCAGCAGAATACGCACCCAAGGCTGCGGTCCCAGAATATCCCGCACCAGTTCCCGTGCCGTGACGGTGGCCACATCCCCGTGATGATCAGCCAATTCTGACACCATCCTGAGTACAGCCGAAATATCATTTGCCTCCGCGGGTCTGATCTTCCCGGAAAACATTTTTTTCTCTTTGCTCATTACACCACTTACCAAAAATAACCAAAGTCCAACCCCTCACGCCATGCGCTGAATACAACGTATAATTGTGTCCCCGAAAGGGCTGAATTTTGGTAAAATTCAATTTATGGTTGAAATACACAAGGGCAGACGTCGCGTCAGAACGTGGCTTAGCTGGCCAGCATCCGCAAACCCTGCGTCACATCCGAGCGCACCGCGAGACGCAAACCCGGCTCATCCCCGGCGCGCAGAGCGGCGATGATCAACCGGTGGAACTGCGGTGGTTCCGTCTTGCGCAGCCGACCATAGAGCGCGCGCATCGTGGGCCCCATCTGCAGCCAGACGGTTTCGGCCATGGCCAACATCGCAGGCGCTTGCGCGCGCAAGTACAAGGTTCGGTGGAATTCCAGATTGGTCCTGATGTAGTTCACCGCGTCCCGATGCGCGACTGCTTCGGCGATGGTCGCGTTGATGGTCTGCAGCCGTTCAATCAATGCCATATGTGCACGGGGCAAGGCGCGGCTGGCCAGTTCCACCTCGATCAGGGCGCGCAGCGCTGCAAGCTCTTCGATCCGTTCGTTGCTCAACTCAGGTGTGGTCACGCGACCCGAAGATGACATCGTGAGCGCCCCCTCCGCCACAAGGCGGCGCACCGCCTCTCGTGCAGGGGTCATCGAAACCTCATATTCCTTGCCAATGCCGCGCAGTGTCAGCCCCTGCCCAGGCGGCAAATCGCCTTGCATGATCCGACCGCGCAACGCGCGATAAACGCGATCATGGGCAACGGGCGTGGCATCAACGGGGCGCGGGTTCAGGATCATCATCGGTTTGTGATCACAAACCCTGCTCAGGTCAAGCCCCGGCCCGTTTCACCTGTCAAACCGGTATCTGTGCAGGTCGCCCCCGTGTTTGCGCAGCCATGCGCGTGGCGCAGTGTACTCCCCGTGAATCCGCTGGACTTCGTTCCAGAAAGCCGGCGCGTGGTTCATCTCGGACAGATGCGCGACTTCATGCGCCGCGACGTAATCGAGCACGTCCGGCGGCGCCAGGATCAACCGCCATGAATACATCAACCGTCCTTCGGCCGTGCAGGAGCCCCAGCGAGATCGGGTGTCGCGCAGGGTGATCGCAGAATAGGGCTTTCCCAATTTGGCGGCGAAATGATCCGACGCCTCCGCCAGACGCGCGCGGGCCACGGTTTTGAGATACCCCGCCAAACGCGCGCCAATCCGATCAGACGGGCCGGGAACCGCGACGCGCGCGCCCTCAAAGCGCACCTGCCTACCCGAACCGGCAACCACTTCGTGCATCACACCGCCCACCGGCAACACCGCGCCGAGACGCACCGCAACATCGTCGCCACGCGCCTCAAGATGTTTGCGAATCCATCCCTCCTTTTCGCGGGCAAAGGCCATGGCTTCGCGTTCGGGCACCCGGTTTGGCAGGGTTAGCGTAACGCGCCCGTCCAGTTGGGAGATTCGCAACGAAATGCGGCGGGCGCGGGTCGATCGCCGCAGGATCAAGGGGATGGGCGGGTCGCCGGGCAGGATGATCTGGGGCATAACGGGCTCTCTGGGGTGACCTTCCGCGCGGCAGGCCTTTACAGCCTCCGTTTCATATGGCACTTGGCCGGAATCATCTACAGCAGAACAGCAATTGAAAAGGGGGTTTTTCATGCCCAAAGAAGAATGGGGAACGAAGCGCCTCTGCCCCACCACCGGCAAACGTTTTTATGATCTGAACAAGAATCCGATCGTCAGCCCCTACACCGGCGAAGTGGTCGAGATTGACCTCAGCAAATCACGCATGATCGCGGCGGACGCCGAGGATGCTGCATCCGCCAAGGCCAAGGCCAAAACCTCTACGGAAGAGGATGATGTGGTATTGGATGATGAAGAGGACGTTGATGTTGATCTGGGAGACGATATCCTGGATGACGACGAAGACGATGATGACAGCGTGCCGCTCGAAGAGATTGCGGACGTCGCATCGGAAGACGACGACAACTGATTTGACGATTTCGCGCGGGGCGGCAGGTTTTTTGACTTGATCCCGCCCCGTGATGCGCCTATTCAGCGGCGCACTGGATTTAACGATCCAACCCGTGAGACCCGCAAGGGCGCACAATGGGGCCTTAGCTCAGCTGGGAGAGCGCCTGCATGGCATGCAGGAGGTCAGCGGTTCGATCCCGCTAGGCTCCACCAAAATCCCGACCCAACATATCTTAAGGCTTGCTGACCAACTTCCGCGGCTTGCCTGTTCAAGCGGAGTGGCTTGATTATGGTCAACGTGGTGGCGCGTGAGACCTGGAACTGGCCGCGAGATCAAAGTCCTGCCAGAGTAGTGCAAACTGTTGGGAGCGACATGATGATTGAACGCCTGGACTATGTCTCCGTGAACGGACCTGCGGTCGCCAGCATGGCGAAAGCCAAGACGCATATGCCCACCATCGACGCAAAATTGCGCGCGCTTATCGAACTGCGCGTCTCGCAGATCAATGGGTGCGTTTATTGCGTCGATCTGCACACTTGCGAGGCACGCGCCGATGGAGAGACCGAACAACGCCTGGATTGTCTGACCGTTTGGCGGGAATGCCCGTTTTTCTCCAACAGCGAAAAGGCTGCCCTGGCGTGGGCTGAAGCCATCACCCTGCTGCCTGATAACGGCGCGCCCGACCACCTGTTCGGTGCGATAAAAGCCGAATTCTCTGACGCGCAGATCGTCGATCTTACCCTGATTATTGCGCAGATGAACGCATGGAACCGGTTGGCCGTCAGCTTTGGCCATCTGCCTGACGAACGGACCTAGGCGCGCCGCCTCGCGCGGGCCAACCTTCGGTCCTGAACGTCAAAGAGCCCTATGACCAACCAGGCCCTGACGGCACCAGCGCAGATTCTCATCGACTCTTGCGCCCCAAAGGCATAACGACGCCGCAACGCGGCGCGCCTTGGTACATCCTAACGGCCCTATGCCGCCCAAGAGACAGGTACTTCCGTGATCCAGACCCTTTCCGACGCCTTGGCAAAACAAGGCTATGAAACGCTGACCCCGGTGCAGCAGGCCGTGACAGATCCCGATCTGGTAGCGGCCGATTTGCTGGTTTCGGCCCAGACCGGGTCAGGCAAGACCGTCGGCTTTGGCCTTGCCATCGCTCCGACCCTGCTGGGCGAGGCGCTGCATTTTGGCCCGGCAAGCGCACCTTTGGCGTTGATCATCGCACCGACGCGCGAGTTGGCCATGCAGGTCAATCGCGAACTGACGTGGCTTTATGGATTGGCCGGTGCCGTTGTGACCTCCTGCGTGGGCGGCATGGACAGCCGGACCGAACGGCGCGCGCTGGAGCGGGGCGCGCATGTCGTGGTCGCCACCCCGGGACGGCTTTGCGATCACATCAAGCGCGGCAATATTGACCTCTCCGCGATCCGCGCGGTGGTGTTGGACGAAGCCGACGAGATGCTGGATCTTGGATTTCGCGAAGAGCTGGAATTCATTCTGTCGGAAACACCCGAGGATCGGCGCACCCTGCTGTTCTCCGCCACGGTGCCAGCGGCCATCGCCAAACTGGCACAAAGCTACCAGCGAGATGTGCAGCGCGTGTCCACCGCCGGTGAGACGCGCCAGCATTCGGACATCGAATACCGGGCGCTGACGACGCATCCGCGCGACATCGACAATGCCATCATCAACGTGCTGCGGTTTTACGAGGCCAAGAACGCCATCATCTTCTGCAACACACGTGCGGCTGTGGCGCGCATGACCTCGCGGCTGACGAACCGAAACTTTTCGGTTGTGGCGCTGTCGGGCGAGTTGACCCAATCTGAGCGCACGAATGCCCTGCAATCCTTGCGTGATGGGCGGGCGCGGGTTTGTGTGGCCACCGATGTGGCCGCGCGCGGCATTGACCTGCCCAATCTGGAACTGGTGATCCACGCCGATCTGCCGTCCAATTCCGATACGTTGCTGCACCGGTCCGGGCGCACCGGGCGGGCGGGTCGCAAGGGGGTCTCAGCACTGATCGTTCCGCCGAAGCTGCGCTCCAAAGCCAACCGGCTGATCGGTGGTGCGAAGCTGAAGGTTGCCTGGGCCGAGCCACCTTCCGCCGCAGAGGTGTTGGCGGAGGACGAGGCGCGTCTCTTGGCCGATCCCTCCTGGTCGGAGCCGGTGCCCGAGGGCGCCCAGGACATCGTGGCGCGTTTGGTCGAAGAGTTTACCTCAGAGCAACTGGCTGCCGCTTTCGTGAACCTCACCCGCGCGCGAAAGTCTGCGCCGGAGGAGCTATCCGATTCCGCGGCGAAGGATGATCGTCCGCGCAAGGAATTCGGCCCGTCGGTCTGGTTCTCGATTTCCCTGGGGCGCAAAGACGGCGCGGAGCCCCGGATGCTCCTGCCGATGGTCTGCAACAAGGGGAACCTGACCAAGGACGATATCGGTGCCATCCGCATTCAACCAAGCCACAGTTTTGTCGAGGTGCTGGCCAGTCGCGCGGAGGCTTTTGTCGCAGCCGTGGGTCCTGACATGGTCCTTGAGAAGGGTGCGCAGCTGACGCGTCTGGACGCCGCGCCAAATCTGGACCGCGGCCCGGCGCCAGACCGGAAACCGCGCGGCCCGAAGCCCGATTTCAAAAAACCCGGACGCGCAAAGCCTGCTTATGATCCGCTGGCGGCTGAGCAGGCCGCGGGTACGCCGCGCAAACGCGAAAAGCCTCGCTCGGAAGTCACGGACAAACCCTATAAACCAGCCGCGGCACCCAAAGGGAAAAAGCCGCCCAAGTCCCACAAGACCGAGCGCTCCCCGATGAAACCGGGCGCAAAACCGAAGGCCAAATCCACTGCTCCCGCCGACGGGCCGCGGGCCAAGCCGGTCTGGACGAAGGAAAATCGTGATACCGCCAAGGCTGAGCGTCGGACACGCGATAACGAAAACCGGGGGGATCGCAGCAGGGATGCAAAACCCGGTGGCAAAGGCGGCGCGCCCCGCGATCAGAATGCGTCCAAAAAACGCGCGGCAGATCCCTCCAAGAGGTTTGTACCGCCTCACAAGCGCGGGAAACCCTCCGGCAAGGGCCCGAATGCGACACCACGCCGCAAATCCTGAGTTTGGTGTCCCATCATTGGCGCCGTCAGCACCATGGATGCCAAAGCCACCAGAATGGTCGCCAGGCACGATCGTCAGCAGCGGTTTCGCGAAGCGCAAGCCACTGTGATGGGCGCCGTGGAGTTACCCCCTAACCGTGAAGTTCAGATCACGCCGTAAGCCGCACGCATCTGGCGAAATGACAGCAAGCGCCGTTGTTTTTCATCCCAAAGGTGCAGGCGCGCGCAGGCGATGCTTTCGCGAATGCTCAGCCGTTGGGCCTCTGCCAATTCGCTATGATCGCGCAACACCTCTTTCAGCCGGTAAAAGGGAATGCGGCTGTAAAGATGGTGCACATGGTGAATCCCAATATTGGCGGTAAACCACTGCAAAATTCCGGGCATGACATAATGCGAAGAGCCATGCAGCGCCGCTTCGTGTAGCGCCCAATCCTCCGGCTGGTCCCATTGCGTTTCTTCGAATTGATGCTGGACGTAAAACAGCCAGACACCCAGCGTCGCGGCCACCAGCGTTGTCGGCACGAACACCAGCAGCAGTGGCATAAGGCCGCCAAAGTAAACGATCAGCCCCACCGTCAGCGCCACGCCCAGATTGGTACCCATGGAGCTCAGCCAGATGCGCCAGCCATCGTCCATCATGCCAAAAGGCAGCCGGTTTTCGAGGTAAAACAGGTAGGCTGGCCCCAACACAAACAGAACCAGGGGATTGCGGTAAGCGCGATACCGCAGCCGCCCAAACCAGCCACGCGCGCGATATTCGTCGACCGTCAACGTGACCACATCACCCATGCCACGTTTATCCAGATTGCCAGCGCTGGCATGGTGAAACGCGTGCGACCGTCGCCAGACGTCATAGGGCGTCAGTGTCAGCACGCCCAAGGCGCGCCCGGTCCAGTCGCTGAGCACGCGATTGGCAAAAAACGACCCGTGCCCGCAATCGTGCTGAATGCAAAAAAGGCGCACGAGGAACAGCCCGTTGAGGCAGGCAAGGGCAAAGGCCGCCCAATAGCTGATCGACAGCAGCCACCATGCGATGGCCCAGATTGCCAGAAACGGGATAAGGCTCACCGCAATTTCAAAGGTCGACCGCGCCGGGTTCGGGTCGCGATACTTGGCCAGAATGCTCACCCAGGCAGCCGCAGGTTTAGACGCAGGATCCACCGGCATGGCGCCCTCAAAGGGAGTTTCGGATGTCATGGTAGCCTGCCTTTTATATGCTCGTTTCCTCAGGGATACTGATGATCCACGATTACACAAGCTTATTGAGTAATTCTGAACGTTTTTGGGGATTTCTGACGCAGTTATGTTGCTTTTGGCATGCCGCTACACACATGATCGGTCGCCAATAGCAGAAAGGCCCCACGCGGGGCCTCTCCGGATTTCGGTGATTCCAGCTGCGTCACCCTTTGCCTTTCCATGGGACGAGGATGCGTTCGGCCCATCGCATGAGCATGTCGATGCCGAAGCCGATGACGCCGATCAGGATGATGCCCATGATCACGATATCGGTGTTCTGGAACTTCGAGGCGGTCATGATCATCATGCCGGCGCCTTGTTCGGCCGCGACCAGTTCAGCCGCAACCACCGTGCCCCAGCAGACCCCCATCGCCACCCGCGCGCCGGTGAAGATCTCGGGCAGCGAGTTCGGCACGATCACGTGGCGCATGATCTGCCACTTGCTGGCGCCAAGGCTGTAGGCCGCGTGCACCTTGGAGATTTTCACGCCGGAGACCCCGGACCGCGCGGCAATCGCCATAATCCACAAGGCCGCCAGGAACAACAGGATGATCTTGCCCGCCTCACCGATACCCGCCCAGATGATCACCAGCGGGATCAGCGCCAGCGGCGGCACCGGCCGCATGAACTCGACAATCGGGTCAAACCAGCCGCGGAACCAGTCACTCAGACCCATCGCATAGCCCAGCGGGATGCCAACGACAGCACCGATCAGAAAGCCTACGACCACGCGGAAGAGCGAGTAGCCCAGATGCTCCAACAGCGTGAAGTTGCGGAAGCCGGAGCTCATGATCTCAAGCGAACGGGTCCAGACGGCCTCCGGTGCGGGCAGATAAAGCGGTTCCATCTGCCAGCCCCTGGTGGGCTCAAAGTTCGGCGTGCCCTTGTCCGACAGGGTCACCGCACCGCCATCAACCTTCACCGTCTCACCTGGCGCGATCTTTTCGCCGTTGATGGCGATGACTTTGGCGCCATCTTTCTTGGTGATGTCATCGTTGCGGTCCACGTTGATCAGACCGGTGCGCCACTGTGCAATTGCCGCGGAATCGTTCTTGGCAAAGCCGTCGCCCGGATCGACTTCCGGCGCATCCGTCGCGACCTCGCGCGGATGCACAACGACGGTGACGGTCGCGTCATCGGGCGCCTGGCCTTCGGCCTGTGCGGTATAGGTAAAGCTCGTCGTGCCCTCATAGGGGCCCGGCGCATGCAGGAACCCCGGCAACAGGCTGGAGCCGGTGAAGATCCCCCACATCAGGAAGATCGTCAGGATCGAGATGATGCCCGCCGCCCGGTTGGGCCGCACCGCACTTTCATCCCCGAAGGTCACGGTTTTCAGCGAGGTGTAGTCCGAGAGGCCAGCCCCCTGCACCACCTTGGTGACAATGAAGAAAGCGGCGACAAAGATGATGATATAGATCAGTAAAGGGATCATGCCGCGTCCTCCTTACCGCCCATAATTTCTTCTTCCATATCCCAGATCATGTTCAAGATCTCTTCGCGCTTGGGCCCAAAGTCGGGATGTTTCTTCACTTCGCGCAGATCGGCATCCACGCCGAGATCCGCAAAGGGCAACCGGTATTCCTTGTGGATGCGTCCGGGCCGCGGCGCCATCACGATCAGGCGTTCGCCCAAGAGCAAAGCTTCCTCCACCGAGTGGGTGATGAGGATGATGGTCTTGCCGGTCTCTTTCCAGAGCTTCAGCACCAGGCTCTGCATCTTCTCGCGCGTGAGCGCGTCAAGCGCGCCCAGCGGCTCATCCATCAGGATAACATCGGGATCATTGGCCAGACAGCGCGCCAAGGCGACCCGCTGCTGCATCCCGCCTGACAGCTCGTAGACCGCCTTTTCCTTGAAGTCCTGCAGACCGACCACATCGAGCAGATGGTCCACCGTTTCGTCCTTGTCGCGCTTCGGCGTGCCCTTCATCGAGGGGCCAAAGCCTACGTTCTCGCGCACCGACATCCACTCGAACAAGGCCCCCTGCTGGAACACCATGCCGCGTTCGGCATCCGGCCCCGTCACCTTGTGACCGTTCAGGATCAACTCGCCCGCCGTGGGCGCCAGAAAACCCGCCACGATATTCAGCAATGTGGTCTTGCCGCAGCCCGATGGCCCCAGCACGCTCAGCAATTCCCCCGCCTTGAGGTCAAGCGACACATCCTGCAAAGCCTGCACATGATCGCCGTTGGGCAACTCAAAGCGCATCGATAAATTTTCTATAGATAATCCGGTCATGAGGTCCCCACCTGTTGCCCAAAAAGGGCGGCTTGCCGGGCAGGGTTGGCCCCGCCTCTGGTCCTTAAAGAGTAACGGCGCGAGGATGCCTCGCGCCGTTACAGTATGTTTTACATACCCTTGGCTGCTGAGAGCGGACCGGTGTTCACCGCGTCCTCGTAGCTGTCGAGCGCCTTGTCGATGGAGCCCGATTCAACGAAGACATCCGCCACGCCTTTCATGAAGGTCGCTGCATTGCCGCCAAGCCAGGCTTCGGAAAGCTGCTCTTCGACAGAAGGGAATTCAAAGCCCGAAATCGAAGCGCGCGCCGCTTCCAAATCCATACCGGATTGCTCGGCGATCACCGCCAGCATCTCGTCGCTCTGGTTGGCCTTCCACTCGGCGTTTGCCGCAGCCGTCACCGCCGCGAACTTCGCAACGACATCACCGCTCTCGGCAATGTAGGAGGCCGGGGCCGAGGTCACGTCAAAGACCAGAATGCCAAGTTCCTGCTTTTCCGCACCGGTCAGAAGGATGTTGCCATATTCTCTCATCCGCGCGAGGCCACCACCCCACCCGCAGGCAAAGTCAACCGCGCCCTGGCTCAGGGCAGCAGCTCCTTCTGGCGGTGCCATGTCGACGATCTGCAGCGACGCCAGGTCCACGCCAAAATGGTCCATCTGGCGCAGGAAGCCATAATGTGCGGCTGTCCCCAGCGGCACAGCCACCTTCTTGCCGGCCAACTCGCCCGCGCTGTCCTTATCAATCTCCAGCGATGCAGCCACGACACAGTTGTCGTTTTCCGAATAGGAGACCGCCACATCCACGATCTGGATGTCCTGGCCGCCCGAGGTTGCCACAACGAACGGCGGCACACCCTGGCTGACGGAAATTTGCACATCGCCTGATGCCATTGCCGCCGACATCGCCGTGCCGGTCTCGAAGGACACCCAGTTCACCTTCATCCCGAGTGCCTCATCATAAGCGCCCGAGGCTTTCGCCGCCAGGAACGGCATCGGCCATTCAAGGAAATAGCCGACGGTGATCTCACCGTGGCCGTCTGCTGCGGCTGTTTGCGCGCTCAGCGCCATCACGGCGCCCGCTACAAAAGCACATGCTGTCTTCTTGATCATTTTTTTCTCCCGTTGATCATACGCCGACCTTCCAAAGGCGGCCTTCTATTGGTGCGTCACGGCTTCATGCCGCTTCTTGATTTCGTTGCACATCGTCATCCAATGTCAGTTTTGAAGCGCCTGCAAGAGCATTATTGGCACAAAACTGTCATCTTAATGGAACTGCCCGATATTTATGCCTCTCTTTTTTGATCATCTCAGGACATTGTAAAATCCTGAAAGTCTCTATTGCAAAAGCCTGAAGTCAGGAGGGCCTTCTGCCTTCCATCGCCCGGCATAGTGACGTTGCGCGCATCAGAACAAACGTCCACTTTCTGCATCTAGATGAGTCCAGTTTACCCCCAGGGGTCGCTTTTCCACTCCATCTGGTCGCGCCTGCGCAGCAAGGCCATGGCCAACCCGGCGCCAAGCACCTTTGGGCTGCGGACTTTGTAGGACGGAATCTTCGTAACCGGAAACGGTCGATCCTCCGCCGGGGTGCCCAGCGCCCGGCCGGCCAGTTCGCGCCCATCACATGGCTCATTGCCACGCCCCGCCCGTTGTACCCCAGACCAACAATCAGATCGGGGGCCGGGTCATGCAGATGCGGCACCCAATCTTCGGTCAAGGCGATGTGCCCACGCCATTTGCAACACCACTTCACGCCCTTGCGGCTTGGAAAGGTCTCCGGTGCATCTTTTTTCAATCCAACCGAACCCACCGACGCCACCCCGCAGGTCGTTGAAGCCAATGCCACCGAAACCCATCTGCCCGCCGGGCGCACGCCGCGCGTACATGATCAGCCGCCGGGTGTCAGAGATCGTAGCCCCTGTGGCAGGATCGACCCGATCTCGCTTTCCGACAACGGCTCGGTTGCCGTCTGTGTGAAAGAGAGCGGCAGCACGAACCGCTTCAGCCCTTTGACCAGACTGTCGGAATAGCCATTGGTCGCAATGATCACCGAGGCCGCCGTCACTTTGTGCCCTGCCACGTCCAGCGTCAGATCACCCTCCAGCGCTTGGGCTGGGGCGGCATCGGGGGCAGTTGCACGCCAAAGAGCGTAAGGGATTTAAATGGCGGCGGGTGTTGCTCACAAATGCGGCACCGGTCGAAGGGGTGATATTGGCACAGGATTTGACTGGCTGGTGCCAATTGGCCCATAAATACAGGGCACTGCACCCGATATCGCTTGATCAACCGGCTTATCTGGCTCTATCTTTGTGGTATATCTGGCCCTACTTCCAGTGCCTGAAAAACAGTCATGTCGGTCAAATCCGGATCGCTCGCCATCCGATTTCACCTGATTCTACGCTAACAGAAAGGCCCGACCCATGGACGGCAATTTCAACGAGAACGACCTTAGCCGCGTCGTCGAAGCGGACCGCGCAAATGTGTGGCACCACCTGATCCAGCACCAGCCGTTCTTTACCGGCGCCGATCCCAAGATCATCATCGAAGGTAAGGGCCTGCGTGTCTGGGACCAGAAAGGCATCGAGCATATCGACGCCGTTTCGGGTGGCGTCTGGACGGTGAATGTGGGCTATGGCCGCGAAACCATGGGCGATGCCGTGCGCGACGCGATCGTGAAAATGAACTTCTTCGGCGGCACCGTAGGTTCCGTGCCCGGTGCGCTTTTTGCTGAGAAGCTGCTGACCAAGATGCCCGGGCTTGACCGCATCTATTACGCCAACTCCGGCTCCGAGGCGAATGAGAAAGCCTTCAAGATGGTGCGCCAGATCGCGCACAAGCGCTATGGTGGCAAGAAACACAAAATCCTCTATCGCGACCGCGATTACCACGGCACCACCATCGCGTGCCTCAGCGCGGGCGGTCAGGACGAGCGCAACGCGCAGTACGGGCCCTATACCCCCGGCTTCATCCGCGTGCCCCACTGCCTGGAGTACCGTAAGCACGAACAAGACGGCGCGCCTGAGCAGAACTACGGCGAATGGGCCGCGAACCAGATCGAAGAGATCATTCTGCGCGAAGGCCCCGACACCGTGGGTGCCCTCTGCCTTGAGCCGGTCACAGCAGGTGGCGGCGTGATCGAAGCGCCCGATGGCTACTGGCCCCGCGTCGCCGAGATCTGCAAGAAATACGACATCCTGCTGCACATCGACGAGGTCGTTTGCGGTGTGGGTCGGACCGGCACATGGTTCGGCTACCAGCACTACGGCATCCAGCCAGACATGGTCACGATGGCGAAAGGCGTGGCCTCTGGTTACGCAGCGATCTCCTGCCTGGCGACCACAAACGAAGTCTTTGACATGTTCAAGGACGACACGTCCGACCACATGAACTACTTCCGCGACATCTCGACCTTCGGCGGCTGCACGGCGGGTCCCGCGGCGGCGCTGGAAAACATGCGGATCATCGAAGATGAGAACCTGCTCGAGAATACGGTGCAGATGGGCGACTATATGGTCGACAAGCTGCGCGAGTTGCAGGACAAGCACGCGGTGATCGGTGACGTGCGCGGCAAAGGCCTCTTCGTCGGTGCCGAACTGGTCGCAGATCGCACCACGCGCGAACCGGCAGCCGAAAAGATGGTGCAGGCGGTGGTCGGCGACTGCATGAAGCAGGCGGTGATCATCGGGGCGACCAACCGCTCGCTGCCCGGCAAGAACAACACGCTGTGCTTCTCGCCCGCGCTGATCGCCACCAAGGACGACATCAACCAGATCGTTGAGGCCGTCGACGGCGCCCTTACCCGCGTCTTCGGCTAAAGCCCGCGCGGACGGGCTGCTGGCCTGAGCGACGCACCGCCTAGATTAACGGGGCGCGGGAACCTTCCCGCGCCCCGTTGCGTTTTTTCGGTAGTCAAAAGGAGTGACATCATGAATAGAGCATTTCTCACGCTGCCCGTGATCGCGGCGCTTGCCGCCTGCGCCACCCAGGACCAGAATACCATCGCCGGCAGCCTTGGTGGTGCTGCAGTAGGGTATGCCCTCGATGACAACGACCGTGGCAGAGGCGCCCTGATCGGTGCGGCAGCCGGGGCCGTTGCTGGCAATTTCCTCGGCCGCACTGCCAGCGGTGATTGTGTCTATCAGAACGCCGACGGCACCCGTTATACCGCCGCCTGCCCCTGATCGCGCCCTGCTCGCAAAAGAAAAAGCCCCGGTTTTCGCCGGGGCTTTGTTTCTGTGCCACGCCTCCTGCGTCTTAAAGCAGTGACTGCTCCGCATCCGAGGCTGACGTCCCCAGCAATTCCAGGCCAGCCTCAAGATGATCGGCAAAATGCGGTGTCCCGATCAGGTAATCCGCCGTCGGTGTCACAGCCTCGCGTTTTGCTGTTTCCAAGGCCTCGCTATACTCATCCGCGCTAAAACTATCCCGCCCGATCCACATGATGGCAATCAGGCTATGGCATTCATCTTCGTTCAGGGTTTCCAAAAACCCACGCAGTTCAGCCTCCGCCCGGTCAATCTCATGCCCATAGAGAATGATCTGAGCCACTTTGGTCACAGCAATATCCAACATCGTCGCCCCACTTTCTTTTTCGGCATCTATGAACATGCATCTCAGGTCCGCGCGTGGTCGTACATGATTTAGATCAACGCTTATGATGCATGGCAGAGCGCGGTTTTTACCCCATCGCAGATGTTGATTCAGGTCAACGACGGTTTTGTAACTACTTTGCTAGACTCCGCCTTCTAAAAGGAGGGACTATATGTCAACGCAAGTAAAAACGCCGGTAACGGCGAAAGTTAAACAACCTACCGCGGAAATCATCGGTTTCGAACAAGGTGAATACCCCTATGCGGAGCGCCTCGGGCGCGCCGCCTATGAAGCGGAGAAAACAGCACTTCAGGTTGAATTGCTCAAAGTGCAACTTTGGTTACAAGAAACCGGGCAAAAGGTCGTCATGTTGTTCGAAGGCCGGGACGCGGCTGGCAAAGGCGGCACCATCAAACGTTTCGCCGAGCACCTGAACCCCCGCAGCGCGCGTGTTGTTGCCCTGAACAAACCCACGGAAGAAGAAAAAGGCCAATGGTTTTTTCAGCGCTACGCCAAGCACCTGCCGACATCAGGCGAAATCGTTCTTTATGATCGATCCTGGTACAACCGCGCAGGCGTCGAACGGGTGATGAGCTTCTGTGAGCCGAACGAATACCTCGAATTCATGCGGCAGACCCCGGAGTTTGAACGCATGCTGGTGCGCAGCGGCATCAAGCTCTTCAAATACTGGTTCTCGGTCACGCAGGAGGAACAAAAGCGCCGGTTTGCGTCTCGGGAAACCGATCCGCTCAAACGCTGGAAACTCTCGCCCATCGACCGCGCCAGCCTCGGCAAGTGGGACGATTACACCGAAGCAAAAGAAGCGATGTTCTTTTACACCGACACCGCCGACGCGCCCTGGACCGTCATTCGGTCAAACGACAAGAAACGGGCGCGGCTGAATTGCATGAAGCATTTCCTGTACGATCTGGATTATCCGGACAAGGACGAGACCGTGGCGTTGCGGCCTGACCAGAATATCGTGCATCAAGCGGGTAGCATCGTGCGGGCCTCGGACCATATTTTTGCGGCCTCGCTCCACCCGAAAACCCGAAAGAGCTAGATCAAATCTCCCAGTCTCCCTGCCGTGGGGGCCGCATCGGTCTTTCTGTGTGGCCCCCATGTGCTTTGGCCCCTTCCGCTCGGTAACTGCACCGCATGCGGCATATCCCGTGCAGCGCGCAGCTAGCTACCTGGTGGTCCAAAAAAGCCAATGATCTGCGCGAGACGCCCCTCTGGCGACAGGGTGCCAAAATCCACACCCTCGATGGCCGTCGCGCCATCTGCGGTGATCATCCGCCATGAGAAATAGATCTTATCGTGATGCGTGCTGACCCCGCTGGTCAGCTCAATCCGCGCGCCCGGCCATTGTCGATGCACGTCGCCGATATGATCCACTAACGCCTCGCGGCCCATTATGTCGGCGGATGGGTCCTGATACTGGCCCTTCTCGCTCCAGGCAATTTCTAGCAACTCCCGTCGCTTGGAGACCTCCGGCTCACACCAAGCGGCGCCATATGTCTGCACGATTCGATCCAGTGTCATCGCCTTCCCTCCCCTTACGCCAGGCTCGAAGCTTATACGCCTGTGCTCTGCAAGAATCACCACAACGCATAGAAATGGATGCTACAAGGATGCATCAAGCCATTGCGGATTTGCACAGCGCTTGCAAGATGAGTGCATTAATGATACTCAGAGTTTCAATAATACAATATTTAGTCAAATCTGACTGCACGCATGGGGGGATAAATCGGGCTTTTGGTGTCCGATTAATACCAGATTGAAGGCAGTCTATGTCCAGTATAGGCTCCTTGCATGGCGCTGCCCGTCGAAACCTTTTTCCTGCACCCTGATGCTCAGGGAACGCTGCAATCGCAGATACAGCAGATGATTGCCCAGGGGATCCTCTCGGGCCGGTTTCAGCGTGGGGAAAAGCTGCCCTCGACCCGTAAACTCGCCATACATCTCGGGGTCAGCCGGATCACGGTGACGATTGCCTATACGGAATTGCTGGCCAATGACTATCTGACCTCACGCGGACGGTCGGGCTATTACGTTTCAGAAAACGCGCCCGTGCCGCCGGCTTTCACACCCAGTCAGGCGGGCCCCGATGCGGTGGACTGGACGCGGGCGATTGGTCAGCGGTTTTCCGGCGGTGACATGCCCCGCAAGCCATCGGATTGGGGCGGCTACCGCTTTCCCTTCATCTACGGACAGGCCGATCCGGAGCTTTTCGACCACGCGAACTGGCGGCTCTGTGCGCTCAAGGCGCTGGGGCAGAAGGATTTCACTGCGCTCACAACGGATTACTACGATCAGGACGATCCGCAGCTGATCGAGTTCATCGCGCGGCACACGCTGCCGCGACGCGGGATTGCGGCGCGACCCGAACAGATCCTGATCACCCTGGGCGCGCAGAACGCGCTCTGGCTGACCACGCAGGTTCTGCTGACACAGCGGCGGCGCGCGGCGCTGGAAGACCCTTGTTATCATGCCCTTAGGGACATCCTTTCGCAATCTCGTTGCCATACGACGCCTGTGCGCGTGGATGCCGACGGGATGCCACCTGATGCGATCCCGCCAGATACGGACGTGATCTTCACCACGCCCAGCCACCAGTGCCCGACCACCAACACCATGCCCATGCACCGGCGCCACGACCTGCTGGAGCGGGCCGCGGAAATGGACGCGTTGATCGTCGAGGATGACTACGAATTTGAGATGTCCTTTCTCAAAAGCCCCTCTCCTGCGCTGAAAAGCCTCGATACCGATGGGCGTGTAATCTATGTGGGCAGCTTTTCGAAATCGCTGTTTCCCGGCCTGCGCCTAGGCTATCTGGTGGGCTCTGAGCCCTTCATTCGCGAGGCGCGCGCGCTGCGCGCATCCGTCCTGCGACACCCACCCGGACATGTTCAGCGCACGGCGGCCTATTTCCTGTCGCTTGGCCACCACGACGCCCTGATCCGCCGCATGGGCAGCGCCCTGCACGAGCGTCGCGAAGTCATGGCCAAGGCCATCGCGGCGCATGATCTGCAGATCGCAGGCCAGGGCGCCTATGGCGGCTCCTCTTTCTGGATGCGCGCCGACAACGGCGTAGACACTCACGAACTCGCGCGTCGCCTGCAGGCCCGCGGCGTTTTGATCGAACCCGGACATTCGTTTTTTTCCGGACCCGCCCGCCCCAAGGACTACTACCGGCTCGCCTATTCCTCCATCCCGGCAAACCGCATCGCAGATGGCGTTGCAATCGTTGCGGACGAAATGCGCGCCATGAGTCATCTGGGATTAAGTGAAGCAAGCAACTGGCCCTAACCGCGTCCTGCCCGACGCTCTACTTTGGCCGAAAATTAAGAATCGAAACCTCTATCCAAGGACCCGCGCCATGAAAATGACCACTGAAGAAGCCTTTGTTAAAACACTCCAGATGCATGGGATCGACAATGCATTTGGCATCATCGGCTCCGCCATGATGCCGATCTCCGACATCTTCCCCGATGCGGGCATCAAATTCTGGGACTGCGCCCATGAAACATCCGGCGGCATGATGGCAGACGGCTTCACCCGCGCCACCGGCAAGATGTGCATGATGATCGCGCAGAACGGCCCCGGCATCACCAACTTCGTGACGGCTGTGAAAACCGCCTACTGGAACCACACGCCTGTGCTGCTGGTCACGCCGCAAGCCGCCAACAAGACCATCGGTCAGGGTGGCTTCCAGGAAATGGAGCAAATGAACCTCTTTGCCGATTGTGTGGCCTATCAGGAAGAAGTGCGTGACCCCTCCCGCATCGCCGAGACCCTGAACCGCGTGATCATGCAGGCCAAACGCGCCTCCGGTCCGGCTCAGATCAACATCCCGCGTGACTTCTGGACACAGGTCATCGACATCGAACTGCCGGCAATCGTGGACTTCGAACTGCCGCAGGGCGGCGAAGCTGCCGTCGCAAATGCGGCAGAGCTGCTCAGCAACGCGAAATTCCCAGTCATCCTGAACGGCGCCGGTGCGGTTCTATCCAAGGGCGGCATCGAAGCCTCCCGCGTGCTGGCCGAGAAGCTCGACGCCCCCGTCTGCGTCGGCTACCAGCACAATGACGCCTTCCCCGGCAACCACCCGCTGTTCGCAGGTCCGCTGGGCTACAACGGCTCCAAGGCCGGCATGCAGCTGATCAACAAGGCTGACGTCGTGCTCTGCCTCGGCACCCGCCTGAACCCCTTCTCCACTCTGCCCGGCTACGGCATTGATTACTGGCCGACAGAGGCCAAGATCATCCAGGTCGACATCAACCCCGACCGCATCGGCCTGACCAAGAAGGTCACCGTCGGCATCGTCGGCGACGCGGCCAAGGTGGCCCAGGGCATCACCGCGCAACTCTCTGACGACGCAGGCGACACCAACCGCGCGGAACGCAAGAACACCATCGCCACCACCAAATCGGCCTGGGCGCAGGAACTGACCTCGCTGAACGAAGAGCAGGACGATCCCGGCACCAACTGGAACGAGCGGGCCCGTGCGGCAAAGCCGGACTGGATGTCCCCCCGCATGGCATGGCGCGCGATTCAGGCCGCTCTGCCGGTCGAGGCGATCATCTCCTCCGACATCGGCAACAACTGCGCCATCGGCAACGCCTATCCGTCGTTCAATGAGTCCCGCAAGTACTTGGCACCGGGCCTCTTTGGTCCCTGCGGTTATGGCCTGCCCTCCATCGTGGGTGCGAAAATCGGCCAACCGAACACGCCGGTTGTGGGCTTTGCAGGCGACGGCGCTTTCGGCATCTCCGTCAACGAGCTGACAGCGATCGGCCGCGGCGACTGGCCTGCGATCACGCAGATCGTTTTCCGCAACTACCAGTGGGGCGCTGAAAAGCGGAACTCGACACTCTGGTTCGACGACAACTTCGTCGGCACCGAGTTGGACGAGGAAGTGTCCTACGCCGGGATCGCCAATGCCTGTGGCCTCAAAGGCGTCATCGCCCGCACACAGGAAGAGCTGACAGCGGCGCTGGATCAGGCGATCAAGGACCAGATGGAAAACGGCGTGACCACGCTGATCGAAGCCATGATCAACCAGGAACTGGGTGACCCGTTCCGCCGCGACGCGATGAAAAAGCCTGTCGAAATTGCTGGCATCAGCAAAGACGACATGCGCGCGCAGGTTGTGTAAGCCTAGGTGCACATCACGAACTGCATAAAACAAAGGATCAGGCCATGAGCGTTCTGCGCGCCCTTTCCAACCGCGCAGCCGCCCGGCCTGCCCATATTGTCCTGAGCGAAGGTCACGATCCCCGGATCGTGGCCGGCGCCATCGCCGCCGTGCAGGCCGGAACCGCCCGGATCACGCTGGTCGGCGCGCGGGACGATGTCACCGCACAGCTTGTTGCTGCCGGTGCGCCCAACAATCCCGCCATTTCAATCGAAGACCCCGCCACCTCCGCGCTCAGCGCTGGTCTTGCGGAGGCGTTCTACGCGTTGCGCAAGCACAAGGGCGTGACGCCCGAGATCGCCGAGACGCAGGTGCTGAACCCGCTGGTCTTCTCCGCCCTGATGGTCCGCGAGGGGCACGCTGACGGCACCGTTGGCGGCGCTGTTGCGACCACTTCCGACACCGTGCGCGCTGCCTTGCAGGTCATCGGCAAGGCCAAGGACGCGCCGCTGGTGTCCAGTTTCTTCCTGATGGCGCTGCCCGAAGGCCACCCTTCCGGTCGTGACGCCATGATCTTTGGGGACTGCGGTCTGGTGATCGAACCAACCGCCGAGGAACTCGCCGCCATTGCTGTCGCCTCCGCCAATTCCTGCCAGCAGCTGCTGGGCGTCGAGCCGCAGGTCGCGCTTTTGTCCTTCTCCACCATGGGCTCGGCCAAACACGCCGCTGTCACCAGGGTGAGCGAAGCCGCCGCCTTGCTGAAGGCCAACCATCCCGACCTCAAGGCCGATGGCGAGTTGCAATTCGATGCGGCTTTTGTGCCCGAAGTTGCGGCCTCCAAAGCCCCCGGCTCCCCGACAGCAGGGCATGCCAACGTAATGATCTTTCCCAACCTCGACGCGGGCAACATCGGCTACAAGATCGCGCAGCGCATTGGCGGCGCCGATGCCATCGGCCCGACCCTTCAGGGTCTCGCCAAACCCGCCAACGACCTCAGCCGGGGCTGCACCGCTCAGGATGTGACCAATATGATCGCCGTGACCACCCTTCAGGTCGCCCGCTAACTTCAGGAGCTTTCCATGAACCAGCCCGTTATCGATCTGAGCCCGAAAGTCTCTGATGAGGTGCGCAAGACCACGTGTTACATGTGCGCCTGCCGCTGTGGCATTAACGTGCACATGAAGGATGGGAAAGTTGCCTATATCGAAGGCAACAAGGACCATCCGGTCAATCAGGGCGTGCTCTGTGCCAAGGGCTCGGCGGGCATCATGCAGGTCAACGCGCCCTCGCGCCTGCGCGCACCGCTGAAACGCGTGGGCGAGCGCGGATCAGGCGAGTTCGAAGAGATCTCATGGGATGAGGCGCTGCAAATCGCCACCGACTGGCTGGATCCCGTGCGCAAGGACAATCCCGAAAAGCTGGCGTTTTTTACGGGCCGTGACCAGTCCCAAAGCTTCACGTCCTTCTGGGCGCAGAACTTCGGCACCTGCAACTACGCAGCCCACGGCGGCTTCTGCTCGGTCAATATGGCCGCGGCGGGCATCTACACCATGGGCGGCGCTTTCTGGGAATTCGGCCAGCCCGATTGGGACCATACCAAGCTCTTCATGCTTTTTGGTGTCGCCGAAGACCACGACAGCAACCCGATCAAGATGGGCATTGGCAAGATCAAGAAACGCGGCGCGCGCGTCATCGGCGTGAACCCGATCCGCACCGGCTATAACGCCGTGGCCGATGATTGGGTTGGCATCACCCCGGGCACCGACGGGCTGTTCATTCTGGCGATGATCCACTGCCTGATGAAGGCGGGCAAGATGGATCTGAACTACCTCGCGCAATACACCAACGCGCCAGTGCTGGTGATCAACAACCCCGGGGCCGCCGATCACGGTCTGCTGATGCGCGATGAAAACGGCAAGGAACTGGTGATCGACCGGAACACCGGCAAGCTCACCCCCTTTGACCAGCCCGGCGTCAAGCCGGACCTCGCCGCCACCTATGAAGCAGACGGCCAGAACCACCGCCCGGTCTTCCACCAGATGGCGGAAATGTATCTGGACGAGCAATACGCACCAGAAAGCGTTGCGGAGCGTTGCGGTATCCCCGCAGGCCGCATCCGCGCCATTGCCGCTGAACTGGCGCGCGTGGCCTTCGAGGAATCCTTTGAACTCGACCACGCATGGACCGACTTCCGGGGTGAGAAACACGACAAGATGGTGGGCCGCCCGGTCTCCTTCCACTCCATGCGCGGCATCTCCGCCCATGCCAACGGGTTCCAGACCTGCCGCGCGCTGCACATGCTGCAGATCATCCTCGGCACGGTCGAGGTGCCGGGCGGCTTCCGCTTCAAACCACCCTATCCGAAACCGGCCACCGCCCACCCCAAACCGCACTGCAGGGTGACGCCGGACACGCCGCTTGATGGCCCGCACCTGGGCTTCGTGCACGGCCCCGATGATCTCGCGCTCAAGGAAGACGGCACCCCTGCCCGCATCGACAAGGCCTTCACCTGGGAAAACCCGATGTCGAGCCACGGGCTGATGCATATGGTGATCTCCAACGCCTACGCAGGCGATCCCTACAAGATCGACGTGCTCTTCATGTATATGGCGAACATGTCGTGGAATTCCTCGATGAACACGCGCGGCGTGATCGACATGCTGACCGACAAGGATGAGAATGGCGACTACGTCATTCCGAAACTAATCTATTCGGATGCCTATAGCTCCGAGATGGTCGCCTATGCCGATCTGATCCTGCCCGACACCACATATCTGGAACGCCACGACTGTATCTCGCTGCTTGATCGTCCGATCTGCGAGGCCGATGCCGCGGCAGACGCCATCCGCTGGCCGGTGATCGAACCCGACCGCGATGTGAAAGGCTTCCAGTCCATGCTCTGCGAACTGGGCGCGAAACTGCAATTGCCCGGTTTCATCAACGCCGATGGCAGCCAGAAATACGCGGACTACGGTGATTACATCGTCAATCACGAGCGCAAGCCGGGCATCGGGCCACTGGCTGGTTTCCGGGGTGAGAACGGCGATAAATCCGGACGCGGAGAGGTGAACCCGAACCAGCTGGACCGTTACATCGAAAACGGCGGCTTTTTCGTCGAACACATTCCTGCTGGCGCCAATTACTACAAACCTTGGAATACCGCCTATCAGGATTGGGCGGTGGGCATGGGCATCTATGACAAGCCCGAACCCTACCTCTTCTCCCTTTACTCCGAACCGATGCGGAAATTCCAGCTGGCCGCCGAAGGCCACGGCGAGCGGCAGCCGCCCGAACACCTGCGCGACCGGATCCGCGAAAAGATGGCCCCGCTGCCAATCTGGTACTCCTCCGAGGAGGAAAACAAAGCGGACGAATACCCCGTCACCGCGCTCACCCAGCGCCCGATGGCGATGTACCACTCCTGGGGCTCGCAAAACGCCTGGCTGCGGCAGCTGCACGGGCACAACCCGCTCTACTTGCCGACAAAGCTGATGCGCGAAAACGGTTTGACGGATGGTGATTGGGCCAAGGTGACCTCCCCGCATGGCGAAATCACCGTGCCGGTGCTGGAGATGGCGGCGCTGAACGAAAACACCGTCTGGACATGGAATGCCATCGGCAAGCGCAAGGGCGCCTGGGCACTGGAGGAAAACGCCCCCGAAGCCACACGCGGTTTCCTGCTGAACCACCTGATCCACGAGCTACTGCCCCCGAAAGGCGACGGCCTCCGCTGGGCCAACTCCGACCCAATCACCGGTCAGGCCGCCTGGTTCGACCTAAAAGTGCGCCTCGAAAAGGCCGCAGCACCGGACGAATCCCAACCAGGCTTCGCGCCAATCAAGTCACCCGTGGGTACCGGCCCAAAAGACCTGACTTGGAAGGTGGGCGAATGACCCTGCTTCTTCTGGCCGTAAATATCCCGGGGGAGCGCGCCGCGCGCGCGGGGGCAGAGCCCCCAAACCTCAACGGTCTCCTACTCAATCGCATACGATGCACCGACGTAACACCCGCGCAAAACCGACGTGATACCGGCGTTGCACCGACAGCCAGAAAAGAGGGCCTCTCATGACCACTCTGCCAGCCAAAACCGAAAAGAAACTGGGGCTCGTCATCGACCTCGATACCTGCGTCGGCTGCCACGCCTGCGTGATATCCTGCAAAGGATGGAATACCGAGAATTACGGCGCGCCACTCTCTGATCAGAACGCCTACGGTGCCGATAATTCCGGCACCTTCCTGAACCGCGTGCACAGCTTCGAGGTACAACCAGAAGGTGATGCGGCCGCTCAGCTGATCCACTTCCCCAAATCCTGCCTGCATTGCGACGACGCTCCCTGCGTGACCGTCTGCCCCACCGGCGCCAGCTACAAGCGTGTCGAAGACGGCATCGTTCTGGTCAATGAGAGCAATTGCATCGGCTGCGGCCTCTGCGCCTGGGCCTGCCCTTACGGCGCCCGCGAATTGGATCAGGCCGAAGGTGTCATGAAGAAATGCACCCTCTGCGTCGACCGGATCTACAACGAGAACCTGCCCGAAGAGGACCGCCAGCCCGCCTGCGTACGCACCTGCCCCGCCGGCGCCCGCCACTTTGGCGATCTTGGCGATGAAAACAGCGACGTCAGTAAACTGGTAGCGGAGCGCGGCGGCATGGATCTGATGCCCGAGCAGGGCACCAAACCGGTCAACCAATACCTGCCCCCACGTCCGAAAGACACGATCCCGGAGTCGGGACCTGAATTCGATGTGCTCGCCCCCTTCCTCGAACCGGTTGCGGAGGAGCCAAAAGGCTTCCTCGGCTGGCTCGACAAGACCTTGGAGAAACTCTGATGCATCCGGCACCCTCTGTCATTTTCTTCACGACGTTCAGCGGCCTGGGCTTCGGATTGTTGTTTTTTCTGGGGCTCGGCTACCCCGCTGTCACCGGCTGGATGGCTTTCGCCTTCTTTGCGATCGCCTATGCGATGGCCGTGGGTGGCTTGCTGGCGTCGACCTTCCACCTGGGGCGTCCTGAACGCGCGGTCAAAGCCTTCACCCAGTGGCGCTCCAGCTGGCTGAGCCGGGAAGCATGGTGTGCCGTCGGCGCCCTGGTTCTGATGGGTCTCTATGCTGCGGGATTGGTGTTCTTTCAAACCCGCATCGCGATCCTTGGCATTCTGGGCGCGGTGATGTCGCTGGCCACGGTTTTCACCACATCGATGATTTACACGCAGCTCAAGACCATCCCGCGCTGGAACATGAACATCACCCCGGTGAAGTTCCTCTCCCTGTCGCTTGCGGGCGGCGCGCTCTTTGCCGGACAGGTTTCGATTGCCCTGGTCCTGCTGGTGATCGCCGGACTTGTACAAGTCTTCACCTGGGTTGAAGGCGATAAGGCACTGGCCGCATCTGGGACCGATATGGCAACCGCCACGGGGCTTGGCAGCATTGGTAAAGTCCGGGCGTTCGAGCCGCCCCACACCGGGACCAACTACCTGCTGCGCGAATTCGTGCATGACATCGGACGCAAGCACAGCCAGAAACTGCGGGCAATCTCACTGATCCTGATGGTCGCCGTGCCCTTCGTGCTGCTGATCCTGCCGTTCTCGCACTTCTTCGCGCTGCTGGCGGTGATCAGTCACGTCGCGGGCGTGCTGACCGCGCGCTGGCTGTTTTTCGCAGAAGCCGAACATGTGGTGGGTCTCTACTACGGCAAGCGCTAAAGCGGCAGCCTGCATTCCACGACGCGGGCCATGATCGACGCGCCGATGGGCAGGATCTCCTCGCCCAGCACAAATCCCGGGTTATGCAGCGGCACCGTGCCGCTGTGGCCCAGGTTGCAATAGGCGCCGGGCACAACCTTGAGCATGTCGGCAAAATCCTCCGACCCGGTGACCGGCGTGTTTTCGGTTGAGGTATTTTCCACTCCAACGATGTCGGCCGCCGCTTTCATATAGGCCTCCGACAGATCGGCATCATTGATCAGAACATCGAAGACATTGCGCAGATCCAGATCGATCTCGACACCATGAGCTGCCGCAAAGCCTTTGCATATCTTCTCCATACGCTCGGCTGCAACTGCGTAAATCTCATCCTTGAAATAACGAATGGTGCCGGCCAGATGCGCTTTTTCGGGCACGACGTTATAGGCACTACCGGAATGGATTTGCGTGACCGACAAGACGCAGGTTTCCAGCGGGTCGATATTCCGGCTGAGGATGGTGTTCAATTGCGCCGCCAAGGTCGTCGCAACCATCAAGGCATCGCGACCTTCTTGCGGCATCGCCGCGTGGCTTCCGAGACCCTGGATATTGATGTCAAAGAAGGCAGCCCCGGCGAGTGCGGGCCCTTTGCAAATGCCGAAACGCCCCGGACAACCTGTTGGATAATTGTGCATGCCGAAAATCTCGTCACAGGGAAAGCGGTCAAAGAGCCCTTCTGCGATCATGCCGCGCGCGCCGCCGAGGCCCTCTTCGGCGGGCTGAAAGATCAACACCGCCGTGCCATCGAAATCCCGTGTCGCGGCCAGATGCTTCGCCGCTCCCAGCAGCATGGTCGTATGCCCATCGTGACCACAAGCATGCATGACGCCGGAGGTGGTCGAGGCATAGTCGAGATCGCTGGCTTCCAGGATCGGCAAGGCATCCATATCCGCCCTGAGGCCAACGCGCCGATTGCCCTGCCCTTTGCCGTGGATCAGGGCGACAACGCCCGTCTCGGCAATCCCCGTATGCACCTCATCAGCGCCGTAGCGCGTCAGCACATCGGCGACGATCCCGCTGGTACGGCGCTCCTTGAAACCGATTTCCGGATGCCTGTGGAAATCGCGAAAAATCGCTTCCAGCTCCGGGGTGCTTTCGGAAATGATCGGCAGAATGTTCATGATGGCCTCCTCCCAGCGTGCAATGTCCGCACAAAGCCCGAGGCCATCATGACGTGTTTGAAGGCGATTGGAAGAGGTGGCGGGAGTGATCCCGCCAACCCCGTCAGTTTGTCAGACCCGCGTGGCGCAGGCCGTCATCCACCAATCCACGTGTCGCGTCCGACAGGCCGGTCAGCGGCAGCCGCACCTCATCAGAACAAAGATCCAGCCGCGACATGGCGTATTTCACGCCCACAAGCCCAGGCTCGGTAAAGATCGCCTTGTGCAGCGGCATCAAACGGTCCTGAATATTCAACGCAGTGCCATAATCCCCGGCGCGGCAAGCCGCCTGCATGTCGCTCAACAGTTTTGGCGCCACATTGGCCGTCACGGAAATGCAGCCGACACCGCCCTGCGCGTTGAAGCCATGCGCGGTCGCGTCTTCACCCGACAGTTGGATGAAATCCGACCCGCAGGTGATCCGCTGGTCACTGACCCGCGCCAGATCGCCGGTGGCATCTTTCACGCCAACGATACGCGGCAGTTTCGCCAATTCGCCCATGGTCTCCGGCGACATGTCCACAACCGACCGACCGGGAATGTTGTAGATGATGATCGGCAATTCGCAACAATCGTGCAGCGCGGTGAAATGCGCGATCAGACCGGATTGCGTGGGTTTATTGTAGTAAGGCGTGACAACCAGCACGGCATCCGCGCCCACTTTTTCCGCATGGCGGGCCAGCCGCATCGCTTCGATGGTGTTGTTGGACCCCGCGCCAGCAATCACCGGGATGCGCCCTGCGGCCGCTTTCACGACCTCTTCGACGACGATCTCGTGTTCGCGGTGGGTCAGGGTCGGGCTTTCACCGGTTGTGCCCACCGGGACCAAACCGTTGCTGCCTTCACCGATATGCCACTCGACCAGCTTCTTGAGGGTCTCAAGATCCAGCTCGCCGTTCCTGAACGGCGTGACGAGGGCAGGCATTGAGCCTTTGAACATGTGCACGCTCCTTTTTTAATTTGGCCGGCAAATGGCCTGAGATTAACCACATTTCAGCATGATCGTGATTTGATCCACGACTATGAAGTTATATGTATCAGAGGCTCTAGCCCTCAAACGCTGGGAAATGCAAGTGATCAGACGCTGGCTGACGACACTGATTTTGGTTTTAATGACTGCGGCACCGGCTTTGGCGGAACGGCCCAGACCCCTGGCATGGGCAATGGATGCTCTGCGAGACGGCGATTGGCGCACAGCTGCGAAAATTGCCGCGCGCGACGGTGACGTCGCCGCAGACGTTATTGAATGGTCGCGCTTGCGCGCTGGCAAAGGGTCCTATCGCGAGGTCACGGCCTTTCTGGAGCGGCGCCCCGATTGGCCGGGCGAGCCCTATTTGCGCAAGCAATCCGAACGCGTCGTGATCAAAGAAAAAGATTCCGACGTGATCGCGTTCTTTGCCGAATACGCCGCCCAGACGCCGGAAGGTGTGCTGCGCCATGCCGAAGCCCTTGCACGCAGCGGATCACCCGAAAAGGCAAATGATATTCTGGTGTCTGCATGGCGTTCCATGCCAATGGGATCGAGCGCCCAGTCGCTCTTTCTGGTCAGCCACAGCGCCTTGTTGAAAAAACATACCGTCGCTCGGCTGGATGCGATGCTATGGGATGGTGCAATCGAAAACGCCCGGCGGCTGTTTGATCTGGTACCCGCTGCGGACCTGGCCGTGGCCAATGCCCGGATTGCCCTGCGTGCGCGGGCAAATGGTGTGGATGCATTGATCGCGAAAATCCCGGGGAGCCATGCAAAAAATCCTGGGCTGCAGTACGAAAGATTTGTCTGGCGCGCGCGGAAGGGCCGCTGGGATGATGCGAAATCTCTGCTGCAAGCCACATCCACCAGTGCCGAAGCGCTTGGTGAGCCCGAAGCCTGGGGCAGCCGTCGCCGGTCCATGGCGCGCGATGAAATGCGCGATGGCAATGCCGAGCGTGCCTATGAGATTGCGTCGCGGCATTTCCTGACAGCCGGATCGAATTACGCCGATTTGGAATGGCTCTCCGGATACATCGCGTTGCGCAAGTTGAACGAGCCGGAAACGGCGTTGCAACACTTCAAGAATCACGGCGCTGCTGTGCGCTCTCCGATTTCCAAGGGGCGCGCGGGTTATTGGCAGGGCCGGGCGCTGGAGGCGATGGGCGATGTCGCAGCGGCTGATCAGGCCTATGCGCGGGGCGCACAGTATCAGACATCATTTTATGGTTTGCTGGCCGCGGAACGTGCAGATTTGCCCTTTGATGACGCATTATTTGCGGATCGCGCCCCCGGCGACTGGCGGGAGGCACCGCTGGCAAAATCACCTGTTTTCATCGCAGGGTTGTTGTTGCAGGCCTCAGGCGAACTCGATCTGGCGGAGCGGTTCTGGACACACCTTGCGGAAAGCCTAAACGAGGAAGAAGCCATGCTGCTGGCCGAAGCCGCATTGGATGCCGAACAACCCCACCTCGCCGTAATGATTGGCAAACGGACAGCGCGGCGCGCGGTGGTTGTGCCACGCGGATATTATCCGCTGCATTCGGTGGCGGCCCAGGACCTTCCCATGGCCCGCGATATGGTGCTCGCCATCGCGCGACGGGAAAGCGAGTTCGACCCGCGAGTGCAAAGTGGTGTGGGCGCCCGTGGGCTGATGCAGATCATGCCGGCGACAGGGCGTGAGGTTGCGGCCTCTCTTGGACGCAAAGGCGAACACAGCACGGATCGGCTGACCTCAGATCCCAAGTATAATGCAGAGCTTGGTGCGACTTATCTGTCCAAACTTGCGGCACGGTTCCGCGGAAATGTGGTGATGATGTCAGCCGGATATAACGCTGGTCCCAGCCGCCCGGACCGCTGGATGCTGACCTATGGGGACCCACGCAGGGGCGACGTCGACATCGTCGATTGGATTGAACACATTCCATTTCGGGAAACACGCAACTACGTCATGCGTGTGACCGAAAGCCTGCCCATCTACCGCGCGCGACTGGGCCAGGAGCCGCTGCCGCAGAGCTTCACCGAAGAATTGATGGGCTCAACGTTGCTGCCGTTCGCGCCAAAGGGTGAATAGACCCGCGGCGACAATGACCGTCACACCAAGGGCCACATTGGGCCGAATAGATTCGCCAAAGATCATGATCCCCAGCGCGGACGCAAAGACCAGCTGGAAATAGGCGAAGGGTTGCACGGCGCTGGCCTCAGCGACTTCGTAGCAGCGTATCAGCAGCCAATGGCCGGACGCGCCGGTCACACATAGAAGCGCCATCCACATCCAATCCACACCCGTCATGGGTTCCCAAAACCAAATGCCAATGATGGTCATCGTGATGGCACCTGCGGTACCGGTCCAGAAAAAGCTGGTTGCTGTGCTGTCTTGTCTGGCGACGAACCGGGTCAACAGCCCGTAAAGTGCAAACATCAGGGCTGCCAGCAAGGGGATCACTGCGTAGGGGTCAAAGACTGAAACGCCCGGTTGAAAAATGATCATGACCCCAACGAACCCCACGCCGATCGCCGCCCACCTACGCCACCCGACTTTTTCACCCAGCAACGGACCAGAGAGCGCCGCGACCAACAAAGGGTAACAGGCAAAGACGGCATGGCTTTCGACCAGTCCCAAAAGCGTGAATCCCGTTACCATGACGCAGACCTCCAGAGCGAGCAGGACGCCGCGAAACCCTTGGACCAGAGGTTGTTTTGTCTGCGCCGCCGCGCCTATGCCGCCGGCCTTTCTGCGCGCTACCGCGATGACAAACGCCGCAAAGAACCAATAGCGTACCATCACCACCAGATAAACATTATAGGCGTCGGCAAGATGCCGTGAGATGCCATCCTGAAGCGCAAACACGATGGTGGTCAGCAGCATCAGGATGACGCCAAGACGAACATTGTTTGTCTGCGTCACGATCTCAGCACTCCGACCGACATATGCCGCTTGCGACCATACCCCTTGGTTCTTGTGACCGCGAATCCTGCGTCCGTTAGCGCGCGGCGCACAAATCCGGCCGCCGTATAGGTGGCAAAGCTGCCCTTGCTGGCTGTGTGGAACGCGACCTGTTTCAGAATGGCATCCGACCAAAGCTCAGGATTCTTTGCTGGCGAAAACCCGTCCAGGTACCACGCATTTGCCTTATCGGACCAGGTTTGAAGTTCAGTGCTGGCATCGCCGACCAACAGGTTCAGCACGACATCCTCACCAAACTCGATAGGACCGCCCTCCGGACTCCACAGAGCAACCAGGGCAGCGGCCAGGTCATGCAGTTCCGGAAAAGCGGCCAACGCCTTTTCAATCTCCGGTGCAGACATCGGGTAGGCCTCAAAACTCGTAAACTTCAGACGCCCCGCGACACCGAATTGCCGCCAGGCGCGAACGGTTGTCAGGAAATTCAGACCTGTCCCAAACCCCAGCTCCGCCACATGGAAACCGTCACGAAAGCGTTCAGGCAACCCATTGCCTTGCAAAAACACATGGCGCGTTTCTTCCAATCCGTTTTCGAGGCTGAAATATGGGTCGTCAAAACGGTTGGAAACAGGCACACCATTCGCGTTCCAGGTTACATCTGCCGACTGGTTCTGCACGGATGGTCCCTATAATGTCGCCGAAAACTGGCGCGACACTGTGCGACATGACAAGGATTTGCAATGGTCGATATCACCATACGCGGTGCAGGTATTTTCGGCCTGTCAATCGCGTGGGCCTGCGTGCAGCGCGGTGCAAAAGTCCAGATTATCGACCCCAATGGCGCCGGGTCTGGCAGCAGTGGCGGCGTGGTCGGTGCCCTGGCCCCGCATGTGCCAGAGAATTGGAATCCGAAGAAAGCCTTTCAACTGGACAGCCTGCTCATGGCGCAAAACTTCTGGCAAGAGGTTGAAGCAACGGGTGCGGTCTCTGCGGGTTACACACAGTCCGGGCGGATCCAGCCGATTTTGGACGCAGCAGGGCTGGCGCTTGCAAAACAGCGGACGGAAACGGCGCCGGTCCACTGGGGAAACAAGGCAACCTGGTCCGTCGAGAAAATCGGTGATGACGCCTGGATGCCTGCGTCACCAACGCGATGGGTTATCCGGGATACATTGAGCGCACATCTGCATCCGCGCCGCGCCTGCGCCGCTTTGGTCGCGGCCCTGGCGGCACAAGACGTGCCGATCACCTCGGAAGGGAAAGAGCGCGGCAAGGTCATTTGGGCCTGCGGTGTTGAAGGCCTGTCCATGCTGAACGAAGAACGCCCGCGGTTGGTGGGAAATGGTGTGAAAGGGCAAGCTGCGCTCTTGCAATTTAACGCACCGGGGGCGGCCCAGATTTTTGCAGATACGGTGCACATCATCCCGCATCTCGATGGCACGGTCGCCGTTGGCTCGACCTCAGAGCGTGATTTTGACGATCCGCGCAGCACCGATGAAAAACTGGACGACGTCATTGAAAAGGCACGCAATGCCGTTCCAGCGCTGAAAAACGCACCCGTTGTTCAACGGTGGGCTGGTGTGCGTCCACGCGCGCGCAGCCGCGCACCCATGCTGGGGGAATGGCCGGGCCGAACCGGGCATTTCATCGCAAATGGCGGCTTCAAGATCGGTTTCGGCATGGCGCCCAAAATCGCGACCGTGATGGCCGATCTTGTACTGGAAAACCGCAACGACATACCGCAAGGGTTTGAGGTCAGCGCGTCGTTTTAATTGTCCTGCGCTGTTTCAGCGTGCAAGTTTACCGCGACATCCGCGCCCGATCACGCCGACATATGAGGAAACGCTCATGCCGCATACCGAGATACAATGCCGTGTTCGCGCGCTGGATCATCTGGTCCTGACGGTCAAGAGCATTCCCGACACGGTCCGGTTTTACACGCAGGTCCTGGGAATGCGCGGCGAACAGTTCGAAGTTGCGGATGGATCACGCCGCTGGGCGCTGCTTTATGGTCAAAGCAAGATCAACCTGCATCAGAAAGGACGGGAGTTCGAGCCCAGAGCTGCGCACGCGCATCCCGGCACGGCGGATTTGTGTTTTTTGACGGATGCGCCCATCGACGCCTGGATGACCCACCTGGCAACGCATCAGATCGACATCGAGGATGGTCCCGTTGAGCGGTCCGGCGCCATCGGCCCGATCATGTCGCTCTACCTCAGAGACCCAGATGACAACCTGATTGAAGTCTCCGTGCCGCAGGTTTAGCGGTCCACTTCGGCACGCAGGGCCTGCATCAGAGCCGTAAGCTCCCGTATGTACATCTCCCCGGTCAGCTTGCCGTCTTCGTCAAATTGAGCGCTGCAATTCGCAAGGTGTATTTCCGGGCCCTGCAAAATCCGCGGACGGAAGGGCACCATAAAACCCCGCAAAACCATCTGTGCCCGTTCCCCTCCTGCGCGACCCGCAGCGGCGGACATGACGGCGACAGGTTTCCCGTTCCACGGCTTCGCTTTTGTACGGCTTATCCAATCAAGGGCATTCTTCAAAACACCTGAGGGTCCCTTGTTGTACTCGGGCGTGGCAATCAGCACCGCGTCGGCATCGGCGATATCGTCGGAGAGCTTTTGCACGGCTGCAGGCACCCCCTGATCGCTTTCAAGATCGCCGTCGTAGAGCGGAAACCGCAAGTCTGCGAGATCGAAATCGCAATCTTCGAACAGACGCGCCGCTTCCCGAAGCAGCTTGCTGTTTGCAGAGTCTTTGCGCAGCGACCCGGACAAACCAAGAACAGTGTATTTCGCCATAAATATGTCTTTCCGATACCAAAGGATTTCGCGACATCCTGATGGCAATCACCCAAAAGACAAGAGCCCCGGCAGATTACCGGGGCTCTTTGATGCAGTTTTTCAGATATCGCCTACGCAGCGTTCGGCACGATGACGATTTCCACCCGGCGGTTCTGGGCTTTTCCGGCAGCATTCAGGTTGCTGGCAATCGGCTGGTTCTCACCGCGCCCGAAGGTCTGAATACGTGCACCGGATACACCTGCGTTCAGCAGCACACTGCCCACGGCGCTTGCGCGGCGTTCAGACAGCTGCTGGTTATAGGCCGCATCGCCATCGCTGTCGGTATGTCCGATAATCTGGATCGTGGACTGCGGATATTGCTGCAGGTTGCCGGCAACGGTGTAGAGATCGTTTTGCAAATCCGGGCGGACGGCAAAGCTTTCTGTGGCAAAGAGAATATCCTGAGGCAGGCTCACGATCAGACGATCACCGGTGTTGGTGATGGTGACGTTGTCATTGCCGAGCTCTCTGCGCAGATCCGCTTCCTGCCGGTCCAATGAATATCCGATCCCGGCGCCCAATGCGGTGCCGACAACGGCCCCGACAATGGCGCCGTCGCCGCGATTGCCGTCACCCTTTGACAAAGCGCCAAGCAAGGCACCGGCACCCGCCCCAATCAACGCACCCTGCTGCGTCCTGGGCGTATTCGAATTGGCGCCAATCTGGTTTGGATCCGTACAAGCGGCCAGCACCAACGTGCCCGAAAGGGCCACGATCAAAGTGGATTTTGTGAATGTCATAGCGTACTGCCTTCAATGGTTGCGGCCCCGTTCGGGCAGGGCGTCTTGATGTGAACGCGTTCTATATGGCCGCAGTTCCTGCTCAAACCAAGGGGAAAAACCGTCGGCAATAACCCGCCACTGACACAAACCATCAACTTTCCGCGCGCACAGCCTCATAAGCCAGCATGGCGCGTTTCATGGGCAGGCCCCAATGATAGCCACCCAGCCCGCCGGATTTACGCAACGCCCGGTGACACGGGATCAGCCAACTGATCGGATTACGACCCACCGCAGTACCAACCGCCCGCACGGCGCGCGGCTTACCAATGGCCTGTGCAATCTCGGAATAGGTTGTGACCTGCCCCGAAGGAATGCTGAGCAGGGCCTCCCAAACCTTGATCTGAAACGGCGCGCCGATGAGGAAAAGCGGGGCCGTGTCGAGCGTGCCATCACCGGCCCCGAAGGCCTGCAAAACCCACGGGCGCAGCATCATTGGATCCTCTACAAAATCAGCTTTGGGCCACCGCGCCAAAAGGTCCTGCAGGGCGGCCTCCTCCCCCATTTCAGCGGCGAAACCAATGCCACAAATCCCCTTATCCGTGCCCATGACAATGGTCGGCCCAAAGGGGCTTTCGAACCATCCCCAGAAAATCTTCAGCCCGGCCCCACCGCGGGCAAATTCACCGGGGCTCATCGATTCCCACCGCACGAAAAGGTCATGCAGCCGGCCACTGCCAGACAGCCCCAGCGCATGGGATGCCTCCAGCGTGGTGAACTTTTCGCGCAGCAGGGTCTTTGCGTGGCCCAGTGTCAGATATTGCTGATACCTTTTGGGCGACACGCCCACCCAGCGCGAAAAAAGACGTTGGAAATGGGCGACGCTCATCCCCATCTCAGCCGCTATGGCGTCCAGCGACAGGGGGTCTTCGGCTTGATCAATCAGATCGATGGCGCGCCGCACCACCTGATAGTGATAGGCTGTTTCCGATGTATCGGGGAGTGTTTGATGCTGTGTCATGTCTGCACATTACGAAATGCACCCGCATCGCGCGACCCGAAACCTGCGGTTTCAAGCGCTTTGCTTTTCGACAGCGTGGCGTTGATCCACCCCAGCAACCTTGACCGGTTCAATGAGTAGCCGCGCTTCTTTTCGCGACAGACAGGGGCGCGCTGTGCGCTGCTCATATAGCTCCGGGCCCAACACGGCCTTCAACCGCGCAAGGTTGTCCGCCGACATGCGTTTCAATGCTTCGGGACCGGGAAACATCGTTTCCACCCATGCCCCTTGTGCAACAATGACCTGATGCCGCGCGCAGACAATATGCGTGACGGTGTAGTCCTTTTCCGGTGAAATCTGATGTGCCACACCGCGATCCAACCATGCCTTGGCCGGTGCCAGCACCTCGCTCTCGAAGTAAAGCAGTTCCGCCCCCGTTGAGGTTAGCAGCACCCGATGATCGCCGGTTACGTGCAAATCATGGGTGGGAATGTTGGTGCTCAAAGACCCCGCAGGAATGCACAACGGACGATCATCAGGGTTCTTGATAAAATGACTGTATGGGATCCGCGTGCGTCCGATCCACAGAATAGGCTGATATCCATGGTCGCGGGTCAGAACCATGTCTGAGGTCTCCAGCCATTCAACCGGGATTTCGCCCTCCTGCGTCTGGATCATCGTGCCCGGCCCAAAACACGGCACGCTGTCAGCTTCATAGGCTGCGTAGGTTTGCCGCGTGTCGTCGCCATCCGGTCCGCCCAGAAGATTGTCGATGTCCCGCCCACCAACATATGAATAGCTCACGCCCGGTTGCAGCGGCTCGGATGGGACATATCCCATCTTCACCCCGTCAATTTCGATCCTGTCGATTGTGACATACGATCCATCGGGTGCTTGAAGTACCGCGTATTGCTCCCCGTAGATCAACCCGGATGAGACCGGTGTGCCATCAGGCATTGTGACCACACCGGTCTGGTTGGCATCCTCGCCCACCTCGTCATTTTTCTCGTCACCGTCCAGGAAATTATCGTCATCGGTGATTTCAAAACGCACCCGATCAGTACGGAAATCATAGTTCGGATCCAGCGTGAAACTGCCCGTATTGGGGTCGTAGACAAGCGCGTCCGACGAGTAGCCATAAAATACACTGGTCGGCACCGCGGCCTCCTCGCAACAGATGAATGCGGAACCTGACACATGTTGGTGAATATCTTGCTTAAAAATGCTGCGGCTTTTGAGACGCATTTTAAACATCGGCCATGGTTGGCCTTGCTCCCTGCCCGGAATCCTCCCATACCGGAAAAATGGCAAAACAGCTTGGTTATCATACAATCCGCGAGATTTTCACGCGCTTTAGGGACGCAGACCCGGAACCCAAGGGCGAGCTGGAGCATGTGAATGTCTATACTCTGGTCGTGGCCGTGGCGCTAAGTGCACAGGCGACGGATGCCGGCGTGAACAAGGCCACGCGCAAGCTCTTCCAGATCGCCGACACCCCGCAAAAGATGCTGGATCTCGGGATTGAGGGGCTGACCGAACACATCAAGACCATCGGCCTTTTTCGGCAAAAGGCCAAGAACGTCATCAAACTGAGCCAGATCCTCGTCGATGACTATGGCGGCGATGTGCCCAACAGCCGCGCAGCGCTTCAGGGTTTGCCCGGCGTCGGGCGCAAGACGGCCAATGTGGTCATGAACATGTGGTGGCAATTCCCGGCGCAGGCGGTCGACACCCATATCTTCAGGCTCGGCAACCGCACCGGCATCGCACCGGGTAAAACCGTCGAAGCCGTCGAGCGCGCCATCGAGGACAATATTCCGGCTGATTTTCAGCTGCATGCCCACCATTGGATGATTTTGCACGGGCGATATCACTGCAAGGCGCGCAAACCCATGTGCCCCACCTGCATCATCCGCGATCTCTGCCCATTTGAGGACAAAACCTTATGAAAACCTACGAAGTCGTTGGCATCGGAAACGCCGTTGTCGATGTGATCACCCATGCCGATGACACCTTTCTCAACCATATGGGCATTGAAAAAGGCATCATGCAGCTCGTGGATCAGGGTCGGTCGGAAAAGCTCTTTGCCTCGATGAACGACCGCTTGCAAACCCCCGGTGGGGCTGTGGCCAACACGGTGGCAGGCGTCGGCGCCTTGGGGTTGCAGACCGCCTTCATCGGTCGCGTCCGCGATGATGCCCTGGGCCGGTTTTATGCCAGTGCGATGACGGACAATGGCATCGATTTCGTGAACCCGCCGGTGGCGGATGGGGAAACACCCACATCGCGCTGCATGATTTTTGTGACACCTGATGGGGAGCGGTCGCTGAACACCTATCTGGGCATTTCCACCGGGCTGACCTCGGACGACGTACCGGTGCAGGTCTCCGGCAATGCGCGGATCATGTTCCTGGAAGGGTACCTCTTTGATCACGACGCGGGCAAAACCGCATTCCGCGAAGCGGCCCGCGCGACCAAAGCCGGCAACGGGATTTCAGGGATCGCGATTTCAGACCCGTTCTGCGTGGAGCGTCACCGCGCGGATTTTCTTTCCCTGATCGAACATGATCTGGATTACGTGATTGGCAATGAGCACGAGATCAAGTCGCTCTACGAGACGGATCTGGAAACAGCGCTGGCGCGGACGGCTGATATCTGTCCGCTTGTGGTCTGCACACGCTCCGGCGATGGCGTCACCGTTCTGTCCGACGGCCGCCGCATCGATGTGCCGGTGCAGGAGGTCATTCCCGTCGATGCCACCGGCGCGGGCGACCAATTTGCCGCCGGGTTCCTTTACGGTCTGGCCACCGGGCGCGATCTGGAGGTTTGTTCACGTATGGGCAATCTCTGCGCGGCAGAGGTCATCAGCCACGTGGGCCCCCGACCTCAGATCGACATGAAAGAGGTATTCCACAAAGAAGGCCTCGTCTGACCATGCTGACGGACGGGTTACATGCCATTCCACCGGGCAAGGTCGCGATGATCGTGACCTACCTGGAGATGACATCGAAACCCGAGATCAAGCAAAGCACCCTGCCCGAGGGCGTTGCATTCAGGCAGGTGGATGCGGGATTGGACTGGTACCGCGATATCTTCAGGCGCGTGGGGTCGCTGGACTGGCTGTGGTACGGGCGGTTGACGCAGAGCGACGCGGATTTGCTGCAGATCCTGAACGATCCGAAGGTGGAGATCTTCACCCTGTCCCGCGATGGACAGGACGAGGCCTTGCTGGAGCTTGATTTCCGCCAGGACGGTGCCTGCGAGCTTGCATACTTCGGGCTGACCTCAAACCTGATCGGGACCGGTTCCGGGCGTCATCTGATGAACGAAGCGATCCGCCGCGCCTGGGAAAGGCCGGTCTCCCGGTTTCACGTACATACCTGCACCATCGACAGCCCGCAGGCGCTGAGCTTCTATCGTCGCAGCGGATTTACCCCGATACGACAGGCGGTGGAGATTGACGACGATCCGCGTGTCATTGGCGTGCTGCCCAATACCGCCGCGCCGAATGTGCCCAGCTTCCGCCCCTAGATCAGCGCGCTGAACTCATCCATGACGGCAGCATAGACGTCACGCTTGAAAGGCACGATGTTGTCGACCAGCGCATTGGCGGGCAACCAGCGCCATTCCGAAAACTCAGGGTGCTCGGTGGCAATATCGATCTGACTGTCCTCACCTTCAAACCGCATCAGGAACCACTTTTGTTTTTGCCCCCGGTAGCGGCCTTTCCAGAGCTTTGGCACCAGATCGAAGGGCAGCTCATAGGGCAGCCATTGATCGCTGGCCGCCACAACACGCACCAGATCCGCCGTCACACCGGTTTCTTCCCAAAGTTCGCGCAGGGCTGCGGCCTCAGCCGCCTCGCCCTTGTCGATCCCGCCCTGCGGCATCTGCCAGGCGGCAATCTGGCTGTCCCGTCGCTGGCCCACGAAGACCTCGCTGTTGCGGTTGATCAGCATCACACCGACGCATGGCCGGTAGGGCAGCTTCGCAATTTCTTCGGGGGTCATTTCAGCCTCTTCTCCATTTCAGCGCGCGCGAGACTTTGCCCATCGCGCACAACCGTCTCATGATGGATAACCAAAAACCCCATTGCCCGAAAGGCCGGTTGCGCCATGAGGCTTGCGTGGGTCCACAGACACGGCTCCTGCCGCCCCCGCGCCCGCTGCTCAATACGGTTGTAAAGCTTGCGGAAGAGCCCAGTGCCCTGATGCTCCGGCAAAACGAACGCAAGATCGATGTAGCCCCCCGGTTCCACGGTCATGAACCCAGTAATCCGACCCTCGCTCTCAGCCACCAGGGTCTCCAGCCTTGACAGCCGAGCGGCCCACCGCTCCCCCGATGGCGGTTCGGGCAACCACGCGCGGCGCTGCGCTTGGCTATAGGGGCTTGGCCCCTCGCGCACAGCGGCAAAGAAGACCTGCGCCAGTTCCGGTGCATCTGCGGGGGCTGCCCATCGCAACATGGTCCTGCTCCTTGTTGCCACGATCCTTCCATGTGACGCGGCGTTCGACGTGACAGCGCATATGTGAAAATGTGATCTCAGGGCAACCAAAACCGGGGAGGGTTTCGCATGGCCAATTATCCACATCTTCTGGCACCGCTTGATCTGGGCTTCACCACGCTCAAAAATCGGGTGCTGATGGGGTCCATGCATACCGGCCTAGAAGAGACCAAGGACTGGAACCGGGTTGCGGAATTCTACGCGGAGCGCGCGCGCGGCGAGGTCGGCCTGATGGTCACCGGAGGGATTGGCCCCAACCTCGAAGGATCGGTTCTGCCCGGCGCCGCGATGATGGTCAGCCAGCAGGACGTGGACAATCACAGCGTCATCACCAGACGCGTGCATGATGCCGGTGGCAAGATCGCCATGCAGATCCTGCACGCAGGTCGCTATGCCTACGGGCCCAAATGCGTGGCCCCCTCCGCCATCAAATCCCCCATCTCCCCGTTTCCGCCCGCAGCGCTGGACGCAGAGGGCATCGAGAAACAGATCGCTGATATCGTGACCTGTGCGCAGCGCGCGCAAGAGGCCGGGTATGACGGGGTCGAGATCATGGGGTCGGAGGGGTACTTCCTGAACCAATTCCTCGTCACACACACCAACAAACGCGATGATGAATGGGGCGGGTCCTATGAAAACCGCATGCGCCTGCCGATCGCGGTGGTGCGCCGAGTGCGCGAGGCGGTGGGCACCGATTTCATCATCATCTACCGGCTGTCGATGATCGATCTGGTCCCCAATGGCTCAACTCATGAAGAAGTCGTGCAGCTGGCGCGGGAAATCGAGAAGGCCGGTGCGACCATCATCAATACGGGTATCGGCTGGCATGAGGCGCGCATCCCGACCATTGCCACCTCGGTGCCGCGCGCGGCCTTTGCCTGGGTCACGAAAAAGCTGATGGGCAAGGTCGGCATACCGATAATCACGTCGAACCGGATCAATACGCCAGAGGTGGCCGAAGAGGTGCTGGCGGATGGCTGCGCGGATATGGTGTCCATGGCGCGCCCGATGCTGGCCGATGCCGATTTCGTGGCAAAAGCCATGGCGGGGAAATCCGCACAGATCGCGCCCTGCATTGCCTGCAATCAGGCCTGCCTCGATCACACCTTCAGCGGCAAAATCTCCAGCTGTCTGGTCAATCCGCGCGCCTGCTATGAGACCGAACTGCAGATCACCCCGGCCGAAGCGCTCAAATCCATTGCCGTCGTTGGCGCTGGACCCGCGGGGCTTTCCGCCGCCATGACGGCCGCCGAGCGTGGCCATAAGGTGACGCTCTTTGACCGGGCCGCGGACATCGGCGGCCAGCTCAACATGGCCAAACAGGTCCCCGGCAAGGAAGAGTTTTGGGGGCTGGTGGACTGGTACCGCACCATGGTCGACGATCTGGGCATCGATCAGCAGCTGGGCCGCGAGGTCGGCGCGTCGGATCTGAAAGGATTTGACGAGGTGATCGTCGCCACCGGCGTTGCGCCGCGCGACCCGGAAATTCCCGGCCAGTCCGCACCCCATGTGGTCAGCTACATTGATGTGCTGCGCGGCAAGGTCGCGGTGGGCAAACGCGTGGCCATCGTCGGCGCGGGCGGCATCGGGTTTGATGTGGCAGAATACCTTGTGCATGAGGGGACCAGCCCTACTGAGAGCCTGCCGGATTGGATGCGCGAATGGGGCGTGGCGGACCCGGCTGAGCACCGATCCGGCCTCGCACCCGAAGGCCCGCAACCGCACGCGCCCGCACGACAGGTCACGCTGCTGCAGCGCAAAGCGGAGAAACCGGGCAAGCGTCTCGGCAAGACCACCGGCTGGATCCACCGCGCAGCGCTCGCGATGAAAAACGTCAAGATGATCGGCGGCGTGAATTATGAACGGATCGAGGACGGCGGCATCATGGTCTCGCACGGCGAGGCACGGGAAAACCCAACACTGATCGCGGCGGACACCATCGTGCTCTGTGCGGGTCAGCTCTCTGATCGCTCTCTGGCCGATACGCTGGAGGCACAAGGGACCCCCTGCCATGTCATTGGCGGTGCCGATGTTGCCGCCGAACTGGATGCCAAACGTGCGATCAATCAAGGCACCCGCCTCGCAGCAGCGCTTTAGACACGGCATGTGATGAAGCGAAAGTGACACAGATTACAATAGGCTGACATTGTTGGCGCGCCCTGGTTCGCGTAACCTGCATCGATCATGACGCAGGACAGAAGCCATCGGCCTTTTTAGCAATACCTCAAGCGACAAAGCGGTGCGGGAGGGGCTGCCCGATGCCTATCCGGCGCTCTGGCGGTTCTGCATCTCGCTGACCGGTCGCAAGGATTGGGCGGAGGAAGTCGCGCAAATGACCTGTCTTCGGGCCATCGAAAAGGCAGATGGTTTTGAACCCGGGACCCATCTTGACCGCTGGCTGATGCGGATCGCACACAGGCTTTGGCTGAACGAGTTGCGCGCCCGCAAGGTGCGCACGGCGGGCGGGCTTGTGCCTGTGGAGGAGCAGGATCTTGCAGATCAGAAAAATAACAGCGCGGAAGCGAATATTTTCGTTTCTGAAGTGTTTTCCCAGATAAACGCCCTGCCTGATGCACAGCGACATGCGGTCACGCTGGTTTACGTGGAAGGAATGAGCTACCGCGAAGCTGCAGACATTATGGAGATTCCGATCGGCACCGTGATGAGCCGGTTGGCCGCTGCACGCAAGACGCTGAACACGAAGATGCCGGATGAACAAAGGTCGACCCTATGACGGACGCCGCACATATCACGGACGAAGACCTGACGGCCTACCTTGATGATGAGGTAACCGCTGAGCTGCGTGCGCGGATTGAAACGGCGCTGCAGGTCGACCCGGCGGTCAAGGCGCGCCTGACAGGATTGACGCTGGATATCGCCAGCCTGCGCCGCGACATGCTGGCCAGCTACCCGCCCGCGCCGCCGCTGCCGGAAATGCCGGTCGCACCAAATGCGCACAGTTCCACCGGCATATTCGCCACCGGACTTGTGGCAGGGCTGGCCATCAGCGGGATCGTCTTTGCCTCATTCCTTGCGCAACCTAAGCCCGCAGAAGGCTGGGCTGGTTTCGTGGCAAGCTACCAGATGCTTTACACCGCCGAGACGCTAGATGTGGTGGATCAGAGCGACGCGGACACCCGCGCGCAGCTGCAACGCGTCTCCGCCGCAGTGGATCTGGACCTGAGCATCCTGCCCGAGATCGATGGTTTGACCCTGAAACGCGCGCAGGTCCTTGGATTTCGGGGGCAACCCCTGGTGCAGATTGCCTATCAGGATGCGGATGGCACACCCGTTGCACTGTGCATTATTCTCGCTGATGGGCAGGCACCGCTTGCCCTGACCGAAGGCGAGGCGAGAGGCCTTCAGACCGTACGCTGGAACCGCGACGCGCACGGATTTCTACTGATCGGCGACATGGATCCGGCACCGCTGCGGCAAGCAGCAGAGGTTTTTGCCGCGGCCCTTTAGGCGCGATTTTCCGCCGGAATTGTGGCCATCGCGTTTCCACGCCCTCAACGATCCATGCAAAAACCGCGATACTGTCTCACCTCCGCCGCGTTCCTGCCCGAATTGGTGCGCATAACCATTTTCGGAACTGACAGAATAAAAGGGGAAGGCAATGGACCGCCTCACGGAAATGGAAGCATTCGCCACGGTAGTGGACCAGGGCGGCTTCACTGACGCGGCCAAAAAGATGGGGATCTCAAAATCTGCTGTCTCAAAACATGTGTCTTCCCTCGAAGCGCGCCTCGGTGCGCGCCTGCTGAACCGGACAACCCGCCGGGTCAGCCCCACAGAAATTGGTCTGGCCTATTATGACCGCGCCCGTCGTGTCCTGAATGACGCGGGCGAAGCGGATGCGCTGGTCACATCCATGCAAAGCGCGCCCTCCGGCCTGCTGCGCATCTCGGTCGCGACAGATTTCGGGGTAAACCACCTGTCGCCTGTGCTGAGCGAATTCCTGTCCGATTTCCCGGACATTACGGTCAATATGGTGCTGAACAACCGGTACGTTGAGCTGATCTCAGAAGGCTTCGACATGGCCGTGCGCATCGGTGAGCTGGAAGACAGCTCCCTGCGCGCCCGCAAACTGACCGAGACCACAAAGCGTATGATCGCCAGCCCGGAGTATTTTGAAAAATACGGCCGACCGGAAAAGATCGACGACCTGAACAACCACAAACTGCTGCATTACTCCAACCAATCCTCAGGCAACGTCTGGAAACTGACGGCCCCTTCGGGCGAAAAACGTCAGGTTCGTACCGCGGGCTGGTTGAGTGTGAATGACGGGCAATCCCTGCTGAACGCTGCGATTTCCGGTCTCGGCATCGCCTATCTGCCCAGCTTTCTTTATGCGGACGCCATGGACAAAGGGCTGATCGAAGACGCGATCCCTGACCTGCCCCTAGAGACCCAAGGCATCTATGCGGTCTACCCGCCCGGGCGTTTCACGCAGCCCAAGGTCCGCGCCTTCATCGACTTTCTCGTCCACGCCTTTGCCGAAAAAGGCCCCTCGGACTGGTAATTAAATCTACACCCCCCTCGGTGACCTACCCCTCGGAACATTCATGTTCCGGGGGTTTTTTCTTTGGCACTGGGGGTCACTCGACGTTCAGAATAATGGCTTCGACACGGCGGTTTTGCTCCCGCCCTTCGGGTGTCAGATTTGTCGCCACGGGCGCCAGATACCCCATGCCCTCAGCATCCAGCCTGCTTGCGTCGATACCGTATCCATCTATCAACCGGGTCCGGACAGCGCGGGCACGTTCACGCGATAGGGTGATGTTCACCGCCAGATCCCCGACCGTATCCGTATGCCCGACAAGCGCCACGCGCAGATCGGGGCGGCGGGCGAGCGCTTCGGCCAGCTGCGCCAGCGAGGCAAAGGGACCCGCGCCAAGCTCCGACGTCCCGGTGGCAAATTCGAGGTCCTGAAGAATGACAAACCCCTGCGCCAGAAAATCCCCCGTTGGGGGTGTGCGGCCTTCGCCTTGACCCGCGCTCCCCGGATCGGCGCGAGGTACAGGCGTTGTCGCATCGCCATTTTCCGCAAGTGCAGAAGCTGCAACCGCATTGATGATCTGCACATAGGCCGACGCCGCCGTGACGCTCGCCAGAACCGTGAGGGCCTCGGACGGGTTGTCGGCAGGGCCTTTGAATGCAGTCAGGTACCGATATGAGGCGATATTGACATACATATTTGGCCCCGGCAGCACCTCGATGGCGAAGCGAAAGTCAAAGCCACCGCAGGCTGCGCTCTCACACTCGAAATCAATGCGGTAGCCAAGATCTTCGATCTGCTGGCGCAGGGGCGCCATGACCTGCAACGAGGTCAGACCGCCGGTATCAATGCGCCAGGCGGTGCGTGTCACAGAGCCTTCGAGGGTCTGCATCGGCACATGCGCGCCATCAAAAGCGCCCAGCGGCGCGTTAAAACTGTCAAGCTCAGTCGCGCGTTCCACCGTCCTGCTGGCACCTGCGGGCAGGGCCAAATCAGCGGCAAACACGCCCGGCGCGCCGCAAAGCAGTGCGACTGTCAGAAGCGCGCGCAGGGTCATCTGCTCTGCGCGTGGTAGTCTTCGTTCGGGCGCATGGCAGTGGCGCTCGCCACCCGGTTCGTCATGTTGAAAAAACCTGCCACATTGGCGATGTCCCAGATATCCTGATCGGTAAATCCGACCTGGCGCAGGGCATCGCGGTCGTTTTCTTCGATCGTCGCACTTGCGGTTGTCATCATCGCGGCGAAATCCAGCATCGCACGCTGGCGTGCATCGAGCTTGGCCACCCGGTAGTTCATCACCAGCGCCTCACCCAGCATCGGATCACCAGACATCGCGCGCACCGCGGCACCATGCGCCACAAGGCAGTAAAAACACTTGTTGATCGAGGAGACGACCACCGCGATCATCTCGCGTTCCAGCTTACTGAGCCCGGAGGGGGCCAACATCAGATTGTTGTAGACGCCCGTGAAAGCATCGAGTTTCTCAATGTCAAAGGCATAGGCGCGCAAGACATTGGGCACCATGCCCAATTTCTCCTGACAGACATCGAAATACTTCTGCGTCGGGGCGGGGAGCGGATCGACCATGGGCAGGTTCAGGGCCGTCGGGAGTGCGGTATCAGCCATGGTTAGGTTCCTTGCGCGGTTTTGTGTCGGTAATGGTACTGCCCCACGATCTCAAAGCCCAGAGAGGAATAGAGCGCGTTGGCGGCGGTATTCGCCTGTGTGCAGAGCACAGCAATATGGGTTGCCCCCTGTTTTTGGGCCCAGAGGGCCGCCGCCCGCATGACCCATTGCGCCACGCCCTGGCGGCGTTGCTCCGGCAGTATTTCGACCGCATGCACCATGCAGATCGTCTCATGCATCGCAGCAAACGCGGCCCCGGCGGGCTTTTCATTCCAGCGGGCAAGAATACCGGTTTTCACCCCGGCGCGCGCCATCACCGCCAGACGTTCCGGACCGATGCCGCCCTGCGCCCAGATCTCCTCCATGATCGCCAAAGGCTCCCATATGCAGAAGGCTGTGACCCGCGGCACTGGCTTATCCGTCAGTCGGGCAACGGGCGTGCAATAGACGTTGGTGGGGTCAAGGACGTGGTAGCCCTGGGCCGCAAGCCTTTGATCCAGATCTGCATCCTCCGGGCGGATCATGAAGAGCGGGTCCTGCCCATCTTGCCCCATCTCCGCTTCGGCGGCTGCGATATCTGTTTGCTGGGGCAAAGTCTGCGCGGTCGCCGCCGAGGCCCTTTTCCCGCCGCCCGCACCATGGCGCAGCAGCCAGGGTCCTACGGCGCGTTTTGCAGCGGCAGGCCAGGTTGCGTCGATGGCCGCAAACAGCGTTTCAAGTGTCATTTTGGGAACGACTCGGCAAGGCGTTCGATCGCCAGACGCACCAGCGCCGGATCAGAGCCACGGACCACGACATTCGATCCATATTTGCCGCTTTTTTTCTGAAACGGATAAGATCCCATGCTCAAGGTCGGATATTCCGCCGCGAGCGCGCCCAAAGGCCCGGCAATATCCCCTTCGCCGCGATCAATCCGCAGCGTTTCCGAGATCAGCGGCGCGCCTCCGATCAAGGTCGGCAGCAAGCTTTCGACCATGGCCTGGAACACCGACGGTACACCGGCCATCACATGAACATTCCCGAGCGTGAACCCCGGCGCGGAGGAGACCGGGTTATCGATCAACACCGCATCATCGGGAATGCGTGCCATGCGCAAGCGGGCCGCGTTCAACTCTGTCCCGGTGTTCTTGTAATGCGCTTCCAGAATGCTGCGCGCGTCGTCGCGCACATCAATATGCTTGTTGAAAGCCGCAGCGATGCAGTCGGCGGTGATATCATCATGCGTCGGACCGATACCGCCGCTGGTGAAGACGTGGTCATAGCTGGACGACAGCGCCTGAACCGCCGCAACAATCGCATCCGGGTCATCGCTGACGACCCTGACTTCACGCAGATCAATGCCCGCCTCTGTCAGCTTGCCCGCCAGATGGTACATATTGGCATCGCGCGTCCGGCCGGACAGTATTTCGTCGCCGATCACCATCATGGCTGCCGTTGGATTGGGCATCGCTCTGCTCTCCTTGCGTCTCACCTTATGCGAGGTATAGACCTGCGTTTATGCGCTTTCAAACCGATCTTGTACCAGCAACGCTGACCCGCCGTTACAAACGATTTCTGGCGGACTGCGTGCTGGAGGGATCGGGCATGGAAATCACCGCTCATTGTGCCAATCCCGGCTCAATGATGGGTCTGGCCGAGCCGGGCATGCGGGTCTGGCTGGAACCCAATGACGATCCGAAAAAGAAGCTGAAATATGGCTGGCGGCTGGTGGATCATGAGAACGGACATTTTACCGGTGTCGACACATCGCTACCGAACCGCGCGCTCAAGGTGGCTCTGCAAGCGCGGGAATTGGCCCCCTTTGCCGCCTATGATATGGTGCGACCAGAGGTGAAATACGGTGAAAACAGCCGGATCGACTTTCTGCTGCAAGGGGATGGGCTGCCCGACGCCTATGTCGAGGTCAAAAGCGTGACGCTCTCGCGGCAGGCAGGACGGGCCGAATTCCCCGATAGTGTTACCGCCCGCGGTGCCAAGCATCTGGGCGAGCTTGCCACCATGGCCCGCATGGGTCACCGGGCGGTGATGCTCTATCTGGTGCAGCGCACGGATTGCACCAGCTTTGCGCTGGCGGAGGATATCGACCCGGCCTATGCCACGGCCTACCGGGCGGCACGAGATGCAGGCGTTGAAACTATTTGCTATGATACCAATATCTCGCCAAAGGGTATTGCCGTGTCAGGCATGTTGGATATTGCGATCTGAAGGCCCTCTGGCCCTTGGATTTGTTGCGCGTTAAAAGCGCAGAATAAAGATGATGGAGCACTTGCGTGGACGAAAACCTTCGGGGCCGTCATACCAAAGACGGCATACGCATTTATGAAAAGGCTGACTTTGCCGGCATGCATACTGCGGGCGCCCTGGCTGCGCGCATTCTCGATGATGTGGCGGCACTTGTCTTTGTCGGCCAGACCACGGGTGCAATCGACAAGGCCATCACCGAAATGGTTGAGGCCGCCGGGGCCACCTCAGCGACCATCGGATACAAAGGCTACAAGCACGCCAGCTGCATTTCCGTAAACCACGTCGTCTGTCACGGCATTCCAGGTGACAAGACGCTCAAGGACGGCGACATTCTGAACGTCGACGTGACCGTGATCGTCGATGGCTGGTTCGGCGACACCAGCCGCATGTATGTGGCGGGCAAATTGCCCCGCAAGGCTGAACGCCTGATCCAAATCACCCATGACGCGCTGATGCTGGGGATCGAGGCCGTCAAACCCGGCAATACCTTTGGCGACATTGGTCACGCGATTCAGTCTTATGTCGAAAGCCACCGCATGTCGGTGGTGCGTGACTTCTGCGGGCACGGGCTGGGCCGAGTGTTCCACGCGCCCCCCAATGTGCTGCATTACGGACGTCCTGGCACAGGGGCGGTGTTGGAAGAGGGCATGTTCTTCACCATCGAGCCCATGGTCAATCTGGGACGCCCGGAAACCAAGACGCTCTCGGACGACTGGACGGCAGTGACCCGTGACAAATCCCTGTCTGCGCAGTTCGAGCATTCCATTGGGGTGACCGCAAACGGTGCCGACATCTTCACGCTGTCCCCCGGCGGGCTGTTCCACCCGACCTACGCCAAAGATTAGTCTTTCGTTTCAGCCTCGTGGCGCAGAATCTGCAACAGCATGGTCTCGCCTCCCCACGGCTGGACCGCATCTCCGATAAAGATCGGCGCGGGGCGAGGTTGGGGTGGTTTTGCTGCCGCCCGTTCGAGTGAGAAGGTCGGCCAGAAGAAAGAGAGTGCTGATGTGAACATGCGCGACCGATAGCATATCAGGCGGCTGATTTCGACAATAAGGTAATATGCGTGTCCCCGTATCTGCGCTGATCCGCTGGCGAGAAACCACCGGGCGTCGGCATCGGCTGCGCTTCCTCCCAGACAACGAAAGCGTCCTCGGCCAGCCAGCCACCTGCCACGGCGGCCTCAAGCGCTTTCAACCCCAAATTCTTGCCGTAAGGCGGATCGAGAAACACCAGATCAAAGGGATCCGCGTCACAGGGTGGCAGCCGCGTTGCATCTCGCTGGATTACCCGCGTCCCTTCGGTTGCGCGCAGTTTGTCGATGTTCTGACGGATCAGCTTTTGTGCCACGCGGCCATCGTCGACAAAGGTCACATGCGCCGCCCCGCGCGATAACGCCTCAAGCCCCAGCGCGCCGGTCCCCGCAAAAAGGTCCAACACGCGCGCATCGTCGATCACATCATGGTGGCTCAGGACGCTGAAAAGGCTTTCACGCACGCGGTCGGTTGTGGGGCGCAGATGCGCACCCTTGTCGCCCTTACCGACGCTCGCAAGGGCGGTGCCGCGATATCGCCCGGCAATGATCCTCACGCCTGTAAAAGCGGTTTCAGATCAGCACCGGGATCGCCGACAACCGCAGGATCAGCGGTCTTTCCGGCCTCGATCAGGCGCTTTCCGATCATATAGGCGCGCGAGTCATTCATTGCATCCACGGCCAGCAGATCGCCATCGCGGTAGTACCAGAAGGAAGCGGTTTGCCCTACGCCGACGCGGCTGACGACATCCGTATACCCGGTGTTCAGGCCCGCAATCTGCAGCTTCACGTCATATTGATCAGACCAGAACCAGGGCTTGGCGATATATTCTTTTTCAGCGCCCATGATGTTCTCGGCGACCACTTCGGCCTGATCAATGGCATTGGGCACGCTTTCCAGCCGAATGCGCCCGCCGCGATAGGGGAAGGAGGCGCAATCGCCCGCCGCCCAGATATGCGGATCAGATGTACGTCCCTGCGCATCAACCTTGATCCCGTTGTCGATGGCCAGCCCCGCTGCCTCAGCCAAGGCGGTTGCCGGCGCAATTCCAACGCCCGCAATGACAAAATCAACGCTCAATTCCGTCCCATCGCTCAAAACGGCCCCGGTCACCGTTTCCTCGCCGATCAACCGGTCGAGGCCTGTGCCTTCGAGGATGTTCACGCCATGGGAGTGGTGCAGGTCTCTAAAATAATCGCTGGTCTGCGGGGTCGCGACACGTTGCAGGATGCGCTCTGCCATCTCGACCAGGGTAACCTCAAGCCCCAGTTTGGCAGCGACGGAGGCCGCCTCCAAACCGATGTAACCGCCGCCCACGATCAAAACGCGCTTGCCCGCCTGGAAATGCGGCGCCATCGCATCGACATCCGCCAGATCACGCACCACAAACACCCCGTTCAGATCGCCGCCGATACTACTGGGTAAACGGCGCGGCACAGAGCCCGTTGTCAGCACCAGATCATCATAGTGCAAGGCCTCGGACCCAAGCGTGACCGTCCGGCGCGCCGGATCGATTGCCGTCACCTCCGCATCCATGCGCAACGTGATGTCGCTCTCCGAATAGAAGGTTTCCGGGCGCAAAAAGAGCCGCTCCAAGGCCATGTCGCCCATCAGATAAGCCTTGGACAGAGGCGGACGCTGATAGGGTGGCACCGGTTCCGCGCCGATCAGTGTGATCGCATCTTTGCAGCCGCTGTTGCGTAGTTTCGCGACGCAGGAAGACCCCGCCTGCCCGGCTCCGATCACGACGATGTGGCGCATGGGGCCCCCTTTTGTTAACCATTTCTTCTGGTGCTGCCCAAGGCCGCAGCCTATATCCACTGCAACGACAAACGCAATTGCAAGAAAGGCGTATCACATGACGATTTCTCAAGGCGACCAGCTACCCGACGCAACACTGGTGGAAATGGGCGCAGACGGACCATCGCCTGTCTCGATGGCCGACAAAACCAAAGGCCGCAAAGTTGTGATCTTCGCCGTGCCGGGGGCCTATACGCCGACCTGCCATTCGGCGCATGTGCCAAGCTTTGTGCGGACCAAAGACCAGTTTGACGCGAAAGGTGTGGATGAGATCATCTGCGTCTCCGTCAATGATCCCTTCGTTTTGAAAGCCTGGGGCGAGGTCACCGGTGCAACAGCTGCGGGCATCACCATGCTGGGCGACACGGAAAGCGCGTTTACCAAATCGATTGGCATGGAATTTGACGCCCCGCCCGCAGGGTTGCTGTCACGCTCCAAACGCTATGCGATGCTGGTGGAAGACGGCAAAGTGACGCTCTTTCAGCCCGAGGAAAGCCCCGGCATGTGCGAAGTCTCCGCCGGGGAAGCGCTGCTCGACAACATGTGAGACAAGAAAAGGCCCGGAGCGGATGCTGCGGGTCTCTTTCGATGCAGCAAACCTACGAGGCCTGAACGATGGTCGTGGTGGGGAAGGGAATGTCGATCTGCCCCTTGTCCAGCGCCTCTTTGACGGCGCGCTTCATATCCGCCTGATAGGCGAAGTATTCCGAGGCATCGACCCAGACGCGCACCAGAAAATCCACCGAACTTGCGCCCAGATTATTGACCTGAATGAACGGCGCCGGATCGGATTTGGAGCGCGGGTCCGCCATGATCGTGTCCAGAATGATCCGCTCGGCATCCGCCAGATTGACCCCGTATCCGACCCCGAAAGACCACTCCGCACGGCGCGTCGGGTTGCTGGAATAATTCGTGATCACATTGCCCCAGACCTGCGCATTCGGGATAATAACCTGCACGTTGCTGACATCCGCCAGCTCAGTGAAGTTCAAAGTGATGGCTTTGACGGTTCCCATGGTCCCGCCAACATCGACAAAATCGCCAAGTTTGATGGGCCGAAAGAGGATCAGCATCACGCCCGCCGCGATGTTGGACAGCGTTCCTTGCAGGGCCAGGCCAATCGCGAGGCCCGCGGCACCGATGATCGCCACCACGGAGGTCGTCTGCACGCCGAAAGTGTTGAGAACAAAAAGAAAGGTGAACCCAAGCACCAGATACCGCACAATCGATGACAGAAAGTCGAAGAGCATGTCATCAAGATGCGCGTATTTGAAGCCCAGCGCCCGAACGCGGCGTTGCAGCCAGGCCGAGATGGTCCACCCGACAAAGAGGATTGCGATCGCTGCCAGCACCGACCCTGCCGTGCTGAGCAGAAAGTCCAAAGTAAGCAGATCCGACACGGTTTTCCCCTGCCAGATTTCAGTCGCTAACAACTCATCCATCGTTTACTCCGCCAGACTGTCCATTTTGCGCGCAAGCTTTGCGTCGAGCGCGCTAATGCCATCGACGTCGTGGGTGGTCAACACCACCTGCACAGTCTTGTAAACGTTGTGCCATTCGGGATGGTGATCCCATTTCTCGGCCCAGAGGGCGACGCGGGTCATCCACCCGAAGGCATCCACGAAGTTTTTGAAAACAAAAGTTTTCTGGATCGCGTCGCGTCCGTCCACCATTTCCCAGCCCGCGGCAAAGAGGGGCTCCAGCAGCGGGCCTCTGGTTTCTTCGCTCAGTTTTTCTGTCATTCCTGTTCCTCAACATCTGCCCGTCTGAACGGGCCAAATTCGGTCAACACATTTATCTCCTCATCCACAGCGTCGCGTTCGGCCTTGAGATAACTGTCTATAGCATTCGCGAAACTGGGATCATTCACCCAATGCAAAGACCACGTCGGGTTCGGCAAATAGCCGCGTGCCAGCTTGTGTTCGCCCTGTGCGCCGGCTTCGACGCGGTCGAGCCCCATTTCGATCGCGATGTCGATGGCGCGATAATAACAAAGCTCAAAATGCAGACAGGGGTGATGCTCGGTGCATCCCCAATACCTGCCGTATAACGCCTGAGCCCCGATAAAGTTCAGCGCGCCCGCCACCCAGCGGCCGTTCCGTTCCGCCAGAACCAGCGCGATGTCATCCCGCAAGGCTTCCTGCGCGATGTCGAAAAACCGCCGGGTCAGATAGGGTGTCCCCCATTTGCGCGCGCCGGTATCCTGATAAAACCGCCAGAAGGCATCCCAATGCTCCGGCTGCAGCGCATCCCCGGTAATCGTGTGGATCTCACCGCCAAAGTTTTGCGCCTGCCGCCGTTCTTTTCTGATGTTCTTGCGCTTGCGCGAGCTCAGGGACGCAAGGAAATCGTCGAATTGAGCGTAGCCATCGTTCTGCCAGTGAAACTGCTGCGTCTTGCGCAGCATCAGCCCGATGGCTGCGCCGCGTTGCGCTTCCTCTTCGGTACAAAAGGTCAGGTGCAAAGACGAAATGTTGTTGTTATCCGCCAGTTGCACCGCGCCCTGGATCAGTGCAGCGGTGCCCGCGTCCTCGAACCCCGGCCTGACGAGCAGCCGCCTGCCCGTCGCCGGTGTGTGTGGCACCGCAATCTGCAGTTTCGGATAGTATCGCCCGCCCGCGCGCTCGTAGGCATGCGCCCAGTTGTGATCAAAGATATACTCACCCTGACTGTGGGATTTGACGTACATCGGCGCCACGCCAATCAACTGCCCCGACACATAGGCCGTCAGGTATTGCGGCTGCCAGCCCGTGCCGGTGCCGACGGATCCGCTTTCTTCAAGCGCGCTCAGAAACCGGTAGGTGGTGAAGGGATCATTGGGCCGCGCGCCATCTGTGGCCTCGGGACAGGCGCAGGCATCCCAATCCTGCGCGTCGATTGCGCGCAGCGACGGAATGATCCGGATTTCGAATTCCTGTTCCTGCATCAACTTTACCCTTGCCCCTGCCTAAGGTGTGGCCCCGACGCCCCGGATCAAGCGGGAAGCGCCGCGAGGTACTGCTCAAAGGTAATATTCTGCGCAACCTTGCGCGCCTTTGCTTCATCTTCCGGCGATCTCACTGTCCAGCAAAGCACCGCAGCACCCCGCGCTTTCAATTCCGCCACGCGCGGGTGATCGAGATCATGGATGCTGTGACTGATGAAGCTGCACTCCGCCCTCTCGTAGTCAGGAATTTCGCGCAGATGCACACGTGTCTCAGCTGGCAGCGACCAATTCTTTTCCTCATAGGCTTCGGTCACAAGACCGCGTGGGGTCTCCGGGCATAGCGCCGCCATCCGGATCACAGAATGCGGGTTGAACGACATGACACCTACCGGCCCTGAATACCCTTCCAATGCGCTGGCAACAGCCGCTTCCAACGGACCGACATCCGGCCCCATTGCGCCATCCTGATCCTTGATTTCGATCAGTAGGGGCACCTGCCCGGCCACCAGTGACAGGATTTCCGGCAGATCGGGGATGCCCTCCTCACCGCCGCGTAAAGCTGTCTGCGCCAAAGTCGCCGCGGTTTGTGCCCGAATGGGACCTGATGCCTCGGCCAGTCGGTCCAGCGCGTAGTCGTGAAAGACCAAGGCCTGCGCATCAGCGCTTTGCTGCACGTCGATCTCGATCCCATAGCCTGCGGCAATCGCCGCACGGATGGCCGCCCGGCTGTTTTCCGGCCGGCCGTCTGACACATCATGCAAGGCACGATGTGCCAGCGGCGTGGTCAGAAAGGGTTCTGGCAGGGCGACCTTCATTTGATTTCAAAGATACCTTCGATCTCAACCGCAACGCCCAAGGGCAGAGCCGCTGCCGAAACGGCAGAGCGCGCATGGCGGCCCGCATCGCCCAGGGCCTCAACCAGGAAATCTGACGCGCCGTTGATCACCTTGGGCTGATCGGTGAAATCAGCCGTCGAATTAACGAAACCCGTCAGCTTGACCACACGGAGCAGACCATCGATGTCACCCCCGCAAGCCGCTTTGACCTGTGCCAGCAGGCTGATCGCACAGAGGCGCGCAGCCGCAGCCCCGGCGTCGACGTCCATATCCGCGCCCAGCTTGCCCGTCACCAGCCCATCGGGGCCATTTGAGATCTGCCCCGAAACATAAAGGGTGCTGCCGGATTTCACGAAAGGCACGTAGTTGGCCGCAGGGGCTGGCGCATCGGGCAGAGACACACCAAGGTCGGCAAGGCGGGAAGCAAAACTCATAGTAGGGTCCTTTTGAGTAAGATCAAAGCGATATTCTGCCGAGTAATGACGCATTCCGGTCAAGGGTGCAATTTGAGCTTCTGCACACTTCACCAATCTGCGCAAATGCCAAACCGCCTTGGCTATGCCGAACCGAAATTATGTTATGCGTGACTGCAGGTGTGGCCGCTCCACCCGATTAAACTATTGATAATAAAATATAATTTTTAACCCGCACAACGCGAAAGTGGTCGGGATTGGTCAAGAGCAGCAGGTTCCACCTACCCGTCGCTCACATTTCCGCTTACAAGTCTCACCTTGTGGCCGTTGCTGTGGACGTTATACGCACAATCAAGTTAGAGTTGCGCTGTCGCGCTTCTGCCACATCATACGATTACCCACCTGTTGCCCCCTAGGCATCCTCACAAAAAGAATTACCTACCTCTCCACAGTTTTTGCAGGATCATCCCAGTGTCTCTTTCCTTAAAAATCAAGGCTTTCGCGCGACCCTCTGTTCTTCTGGTTGCTGCGCTGACGTTGAGCGCCTGTGCCACATCGCAGGACGTGGCCACCCGTTCCAATGGAATCAACGATCCCTATGAGACGCAGAACCGCAAAGTCCACGCGTTCAACAAGGGTCTGGACAAAAACCTGGTCCGCCCGGTGGCGCAGGGCTACGGCGTTGTGCCCGTTGAGATGCGGAATACTGTCAACAATTTCTCTGAAAACCTTGGCATGCCGGGTGTTGCGATCAATAGCCTGTTGCAGGGTGACCTGCGCGGCACCGGTATTGCCACCTTGCGTTTCGTGATGAACACGACCATAGGGATCGGTGGCTTCTTTGATGCGGCGGATGAGCTCAAGATCCCCGCCCATGACACCGATTTTGGCGAAACCCTGTCCGTCTGGGGCGTTGGCGAAGGCGCTTACATCGAATTGCCGGTCTTTGGACCCTCCACTCAGCGTGACACGGTTGGTCTGGTGGTCGATTTCTTCACCAACCCGCTGACCTACAACACACTCGACGGCGATGCCGAGTTGATCCCGCCCACGGCCAAGGGTGGTGCCGTCCTGAACGACCGGGAACGGTTCAGCGACACCATCGATTCGGTGCTCTACGAAAGCACCGACAGCTATTCACAGTCTCGTTTGATCTATCTTCAGAACCGCCGTTTCGAATTGGGCCAGGAGGCCCGCGAAGACGTCGACCCATTTGCAGCAGACCCATATGAGGACCCCTATGCTGAGTAATCTCAACCGCAGAGATTTTTTCCTGAGTACCGCCGCTTTCGCGCTACTGACGGCGCAGCCCGCGCTTGCTTTGACCGAGACAGATGCCCGCAAACTCGTGGACGAGGTTGTCGCGGACATTGACCGGGTCATCAGTTCCGGTCAGTCCGACAGCGCCGTCCTGCGCGAGTTCGAAAAGCTCTTCGTGCGCTACGCGGACGTCAACATCATGGCGCAATACGCGCTGGGAGCGGATGGCCGCTCCGCGTCTGCATCGCAAAAGCGTGCGTTCAATGATGCCTTTACCGGCTATATAGCCCGGAAATACGGCAAGCAGTTCCGTGATTTCATCGGCGGCCGTGTCGAGGTGCAATCCGCGCGTCAGATCAAGGCCGGCTATGAAATCAATACGCTGGCCTACCTGCGCGGCGACGGGCCTTTTGAGGTTTCCTTCCATGTTTCTGACAAGTCCGGCAGAAACAAGTTCTTCAACATCTTCATCGAAGGCGTCAACTTGCTCCTGACAGAACGGAGCGAGATCGGCTCGATGCTTGACCGCCGGGGCGGCGACATCAACGCGATGATCGCGGACCTTAAGAAGGCGGGGTAAGGCACCTCCCAAACAACTCGGGTCCCCCAAGGCTGCTTGAAAACGAGATTTCAACGCCCTTTTCGGGACCCGATGTTTAAGGTGTTCTCAGAAGGGCTGAACCCGATCTAGCGATCGCCGCCATTGGCATTTGGCGGCGTATTTCCGGACCCGCCGCCACCGCCCAGAATATCGCGCAATAGACCTTCCAGAACTCCGACCGCACCGCCGCCCTGTTGGCCCCCGCTCGGTTCGCGGACCTCCCCGGATTGTGAGGGCAACATCAGGGGCAAAGGCTTGAGCGGCACACCTTCATGCACGCGCATCATGGTCTCACGCCAGATGTCGGCAGGCAGACCCGCGCCTGTGACGCCGGTCAAGGGAGTGTTGTCGTCATATCCCATCCAGACCCCCGCCACGTAATCCGCAGAGAACCCGACGAACCAGGCGTCGCGTGCGGCCTGCGTCGTGCCGGTCTTGCCTGCCAGCTGACGCCCGCCAAACTGCGCGCGCTTGCCGGTCCCTTCGGAGACCACTTTCTCCATCATGTAGATGAGCTGCCGCGCCGCCGGTTCCTGCACCACCCGCTCACCAATGCCGCCGCCGGTCCCCATCAACGGCTCATCGTCGCCCAAAAGCCGAAGCTCGACGAGACCGTAAGGAACGACAGACGATCCACCGTTCAGAATGCCCGCATAGGCACCGGTCATTTCGATCAGCGTGCTTTCGGACGCGCCCAGCGCCAGTGCCGGCCCCGCGGCAAGATCGCTCTGCAGGCCGAATTCACTGGCAACCTGCCGCACGAGATCACGACCCACGAATTCCGAAACCTTGACTGCTGGAATGTTCAGGCTGTCCTGCAAGGCTTGGGTCAAGGAAACCTTGCCATAGAACCTGTTGGTGTAGTTGCGCGGTGACCAGGGGCCCGACCCGGGGATATTAATGGTCAGCGGTTCATCTACAACCGTGTCATTCGGGGAATACCCCAGATCAAGGGCTGCCGCATAAACGAACGGCTTGAAAGCTGAACCGGTCTGGCGTTTCGCCTGAACCGCGCGATTAAATGCCCCCGCGACCTTGGTCTTGCGCCCGCCCACCATCGCGCGCACCGCGCCGTCGGCAGACATCACAACGATGGCGGCCTGCGCTTTGCTGCCGTCGCGGATCTTGTTCTCGAACACCCATTGCATGGCCTCATCCGCGGCGCGCTGAATGCGTTGATCCAGGGTGGTTCTGATGATCACATCTTCGGTGGTCTTCCGGGTGAAGAATTCTGGCCCTGACGACATCACCCAATCGGCAAAATACCCGCCCGCGCGCGCTTCGGCCGCCTGTGACAGCTGCGCAGGTTTGCTTTGGGCATCGCGGGCTTCGGCGTCCGACAGATAACCTTGTTCATTCATCAAGCGAACAATCGTTGCCGCCCGCCCCTGCGACCGCGTGAGGTCATTCGTCGGTGCGAAGCGTGTGGGGGCCACCAGAAGCCCCGCAAGCATCGCAGCTTCCGCCGGGTTCACATTTGCGGCTGACTTACCGAAATATCGCTGGCTTGCCGCTTCGAACCCACGCGCCCCCGCGCCCAGAAAGGCACGGTTCATGTAGATCGTCAGGATGTCGTCCTTGGAGTATTTCGCCTCCATCGCCAGCGCGTAGATGGCCTCGGACGCCTTGCGTTTGATCGTACCGCGACGACACTCCGCCTCGTATTCCGCTTCCGACTGAACGGTCGGATCGAACGGCACACCGAGGCACAGGAGCTTGGCCACCTGCTGCGTAATCGTGGACCCGCCGTGCCCGGACAAGGGACCGCGCCCCTCACTGAGGTTGATGCGCACAGCACTTGCAATGCCCCGCGGGCTGAGGCCGAAGTGGCGGTAGAACCGTTTGTCTTCGGTCGCAACAATCGCGTTGCGCAGATGTGGCGAGACCGTATCCGCCGTAACAACGCCACCGAACTGATCACCACGCCAGGCAAAAACCTGCCCGGCATCGTCCAGCATGGTCACCGACCCGCGCGCGCGCGCATCCAACAGCTCGGTCACGTCTGGCAGCGTGGTATAGAAGTATCCAACCATCAGCCCCAGCATCAGGCAAACCACCGCGCCGATCCGCCAGGTCACACGCCAGATCAGACGCAAGATCCAGCGGATGATGCGTTGAAAGAAGCCTATGATACCGCCGCGCTTCTTCGTTGGCGTGCGGCGCCGCGCTGTCTTGCGCGGTTTTGCTTTCGGCTTGGCCTTGGGTTTGCGCGTCTTTTTCGGTTGCGCACCGTAGCGCTTATCCGCGACCAGTGGCCGCCTGCCTTTGCGTGAATCACTCATGAAGAACCTGCCCGGCCCAGTGTTGTTTTGTGCAGCTTACCCCGGCTGGACGGAATTGTTGAGGTGGTGGCAGTACGAAAGATCATTATTTGTCTGATTAATTTTTAAGCGGTTTTTTCGAAACGCCCAATAATTGATCAACTCACTTCGGTTTCTCCCGAGAACCACCCCCCGAAACTTTCATGTTCACGACCCGATGACGTTTTCTTCAGGCGCAACCATTGCAGAGAACTCTGCCAAGTTAAGGGGACACGAGGTGAAACTCATCATTGCAACAATCAAGCCGTTCAAGCTGGAGGAGGTGCGTGAAGCACTGACCGAAGCCGGAGTGCGCGGCATGATGGTAACCGAAATCAAAGGTTTTGGCTCACAGTCAGGTCACACCGAAATCTATCGCGGCGCTGAATACGCGGTGAATTTCGTGCCGAAGGTCAAAATCGAGATCGTCGTGGCGGCAAGCGCCGTCGATCAGGTGGTCGAAACGATCACCAAGACCGCGCACACAGGAAAAATCGGCGACGGCAAGATTTTCGTTCTGAGTGTCGATCAGGCCGTTCGCGTCCGTACCGGCGAAACCAACGAAGACGCGCTGTGAAGTCGCTGTAGCTTAGGGATAAGACTTATGAAAAACCTCAAAACATTCGCCATCGCAGCGGCGCTGACCGCGCTGCCGACGCTGGCTCTCGCACAGGACGCGGCACCGGGCTTCGATGAAATCGGCCCGTATATCATGACGACGCTCCTGTTCCTCGTGGCTGGCTTCCTGGTCTTCTTCATGGCCGCGGGCTTTGCGATGCTCGAAGCAGGCCTCGTGCGGTCCAAGAACGTGACCATGCAGCTGACCAAGAACATCGCGCTCTATTCTTTCGCCGCGATCATGTATTGGCTCATCGGTTTCAACCTGATGTACCCGGGCGACGGCTGGATCATTGCCGGTTGGGTGGGCCCATTCTTCTCCACAACAACGCTTGACCCAGTCGGTGTTGCGGCTGCGGATGCAGCACTGGATTATGCCTCCATCGGGTCGGACTTCTTCTTCCAGTTGGTCTTTGTCGCCGCCACAGCATCGATTGTGTCAGGTGCACTGGCCGAGCGGATCAAGCTGTGGCCATTCCTGGTCTTCGTGATCATCCTCACGGGCGTCATGTATCCCATATCCGGGTCCTGGCAGTGGGGCGGCGGCTGGCTGTCCGAAGCAGGCTTCTCCGACTTCGCCGGTTCCACCGTCGTGCACTCCGTTGGCGGTTGGGCCGCTCTGGCCGGTGCCATCGTGCTTGGTCCACGTCTGGGCAAGTACAAGGACGGCCGCGTGAACCCGATGCCCGGCTCCAACCTGGCGCTTGCGACCTTGGGGACGTTCATCCTGTGGCTCGGCTGGTTCGGCTTCAACGGCGGTTCGCAGCTTGCCATGGGCACTGTCGGTGATGTGTCCGACGTCTCGCGTATCTTCGCCAACACCAACATGGCGGCGGCTGCCGGTGCTGTAACAGCTCTGATCCTGACGCAGGTCATGTACAAGAAAGTGGACCTGACCATGGTGCTGAACGGCGCGCTTGCGGGCCTTGTCTCCATCACCGCCGAACCCCTGGCGCCAACGCTCTTCGGCGCGCTCTGGATTGGTGCCATTGGTGGCGTGATTGTGGTCTTCGCCGTGCCGATGCTGGATAAGTTCAAAATCGACGATGTGGTCGGCGCAATCCCTGTTCACCTTCTGGCGGGCATCTGGGGCACCATCGCTGTCATCTTCTACGGTGACGCCAGCCTCGGTACGCAGTTGATGGGGATCATTGGCTACGGTGTCTTCACCTTCGTGGCTAGCCTTATTGTCTGGTCCATCTTGAAGGCCACCATGGGTATCCGTGTCAGCGAAGAGGCTGAGATCAACGGCCTCGACACCAGTGAGCTGGGTATGGAAGCCTATCCGGACTTCTCCAAGGGTTAAGCCCTGTCAGAACGAACTAAAAAGCCCGGGCCTTCGCGCCCGGGCTTTCTTTTGCAAACAGCCATGCGGCCTCACATTCTTCTGGCCCTAAATATCCCCGCCGAAGGCAAATACCTCTTACCCTCCGCGCCAACATCAGACACCCGCGTCGATGATCGCCTTGGCCAGAATGGGCACGGTTTCGGCGTTCAGCCCCGCAATGTTCATGCGACTGTCCGCCACCATATAGATGCCGTTTTTCTCCCGCATCTCCTCGACCTTTTGCGGCGTCGTACCCAGTCGGGAAAACATCCCCCGGTGCTGCGCAATAAAACCAAACCGGTCAGATCCGGACAGGCGCTGCAACTCGCTGGCCAATTGAGTCCGCAGGCCCAGCATGCTGCTGCGCACCTCTTCAACCTCAGCCATCCAGTCCTGGCGCAGTGCCTCATCGTTCAGGATCATCGTCACCAGCCGCGCCCCATGATCCGGCGGGAAAGAAAAATTCTGCCGGTTCAGAAACGCCAGCGTGTCCTGATGCAGCTTGCGGGCCTCCGCATTCTGGCTCACCGCCATCAACAGGCCGGTCCTTTCGCGGTAAATGCCGAAGTTCTTCGAGCAGCTGGCGGCAATCAGGCACTCCGGCACCGACGCGGCAACCAGACGCGTTGCCGCTGCATCTTCCTCCAGACCATCTCCGAACCCCTGATACGCAATATCGATCATCGGCACGGCACCGGTGTCGTTCAACACCTCCACAACCGCCTGCCATTCCGTCATGTTCAGGTTTGCACCCGTCGGGTTATGACAACAGCCGTGCAGCAGCACGACATCGCCCGCCTTGGCCTGCCGCAGGTCTTCCATCATGCCATCGAAATCGACACCGCGGCTTTCATCGTCAAAGTACCGGTACCGCACCACCTCGATGCCAAGATACCCCAGGATCGAAATGTGGTTTGGCCAGGTTGGGTCGGATACGAAAACCCGCGCCTCAGGTCGCGCCATTTGGATCAGTTCAAAGGCCTGCCGCACGGCACCTGTGCCGCCCGGCGTTGCGACCGCTGCGATGGTGTCGCGCGCCACGGCGTCGGACAGGACAAGCTTGATCATCGCGTCCGAAAACGCAGGATCGCCCGCCAGCCCGGTGTAGACCTTGGTGTTTTCCTGCTCCCAAAGCTGTTGCTCTGCGGTTTTGATCGCACGCATCACGGGTGTCAGGCCCGTTGCATCCTTATAGACCCCTACGCCCAGATCAATCTTGGTCTGGCGCGGATCGTCCTTGTACATCTGCATCAGGGCAAGAATGCCATCGGCAGGTCGTTTTTCCAGGGTTTCAAACATCAAGCGTCTCCGGTTGCGACGGGTACCGTGGGGAACATCCCCCATTCGGCCCAAGATCCATCATAAAGCGACCAATGCGCATGGCCCAGACGTTCCAGCGCCAGTGCCAGAATGGCCGCGGTTACGCCGGACCCACAGGTGGTGATGATGGGCATCCTTAAATCAACACCAGCTGCGTTAAAGATCGCGCGGCAGGCCTCAGGGTCTTTCATCGTCTTGTCAGTATTCAACAGGTCGGCATAGGGCACGTTGCGCGACCCCGGAATGTGACCGGCGCGCAGCCCATCACGCGGCTCCGGCGCTTCTCCGCGAAACCGCGAGGCAGCGCGGGCGTCAACGATCACATGATCGCCAAGCTTGGACGCGGAGGAGACCTGCGTGACATCGCGCACCAATTGGTTCTGCATCCGCACGGTCATGTGACGGTCGCGGATGATCGGAGGCATGTCCTCCACCGGATGCCCCTCCGCTTGCCATTTTGGAAATCCACCGTCCAGCACGGCCACGTTTTCCTGCCCCATCAGACGAAAAAGCCACCAAACGCGGGCGGCCGACAGCAGCCCGGCCCCATCATAGACCACAACCTGATGCCCATCCCCCACGCCCATCGCACGCAGACGCGACATGAATTTCTCAACGGGGGGCGCCATATGCGGCAGATCGGAACGGTGATCCGAAATCTCGTCAATGTCGAAAAACCGCGTGCCTGGAATGTGCCCCGCATCGTATTCGGCGCGCGCATCGCGGCCCGCTTCGGGCAGATACCAAGAGGCATCCAAAATCCGCAGATCGGGGTCTTTCAGGTGTTGGGCCAACCATGCGGTGGACACCAGTGTTTTTGGATCATCAGCCATGCGAGTCTCCCGGCAGTGCAAATCAAACTCTGGGTACCGCCCACGGGCTTTGGTATCAAGTCCGCTTGCGCAGCGATGGCCAGCAGCCCACATGACAAGACGCCCATTTCCAGCGGATCTGAACAGCGCCAGAGCGGGTTTTTCCTAGCCGTGATCCTTCATCAGCCGCGACTTCTGACGCGACCAGTCGCGCTTGGCCGCCGTCTCCCGTTTGTCGTGCAGCTTCTTGCCCTTAGCGACACCAATCTTGATCTTCGCCATACCGCGATGATTGAAGTACAACACCAGCGGCACCAAGGTCATGCCTTTGCGTTGCGTCGCATTCCAGAAATCCGACAGCTGCTTGCGCGAGACCAGCAATTTGCGGCGGCGCCGTTCATCGTGTTGGAAGGTTTTCGCCTGCTTGTAGGGGGCGATGTAGCTGTTGACCAACCACAGTTCTCCCTCCTCGACCGCAGCATAGCTCTCCGCGATATTCGCCCCGTCCATCCGCAGCGATTTCACTTCTGATCCTTCCAGAATGATCCCGCATTCGATGTCTTCCTCGATCGCATAGTCAAAGCGCGCGCGCCGGTTTTCGGCCACGACTTTGTAGTTGGGATCGGACTTTGATGCAGATTTTACCTGGGCCATACTCGGTGATGTAATCCCAGACGCGTGAAGGCGCAAGTTGGCCCGGTCTCAACAGCAAAGGACAGCACCCAAAACGTGTTTTCTGATCGTGACACTCTCCCATTAGGCGTTCACAATAAAATGTTGTATGACGATCTAACGACAATTGACCGGGAGCTCCCGATGTTTAATCCGACGGCAACGCTGGCGTCTTCTTTTGGCGAACATCTGTCGGAGACGTTTCTCCAGTATTTCTCGGGTCGCGACCCTGAATATGCCGCCTACATCAATGGTTGCGCCAAGATGGTCCTCGAACGTCTCGCAAATTCTGACGCGCTCTATCACAACGCGGAACACACCATTATGGTCACGCTGGTCGGCCAACAGATCATGCGCGGCAGACTGGTGACGGAGGCCATCCAACCGCGTGACTGGCTGCACTATATCATCTCTCTGCTGGTCCACGACATCGGGTACCTGCGCGACATTTGCGAAGGTGATAAAGGATCAACGGTTGTGATCGACGCTGAAGGAAATACGATCACACCGCCGCGCGGTGGCTCGGATGCCTTCCTCGCCCCCTACCATGTCGACCGGGGTATGATGTATGCGCGCAAGCGGTTTTCAGAATCGGTTCTGATCGACGAAGAACGAATCGCAACAGCCGTGGATTACACGCGATTTCCGGTCCCCGATGACCCCTATTATCACTCCACCTCAAGCGAACCTGCGCTGGTGCGTGCCGCCGATCTGATTGGCCAGATGGCCGATCCGTTTTATCACCGCAAGATCGGCGCGCTGTTCCTGGAATTTCAGGAAACCGGCATGGCCGAGCAGTTGGGCTATGAAAGCGCAGTGGACCTGATGGAGAAATTCCCCGATTTTTTCTGGTCACAGGTGCAGCCGCTCATCGGGCCGGCACTGGGGCACCTGGAACAGACGATGGAGGGTAAGCAATGGGTGGCACAGCTCTACAATCACATCTTCCAGGTCGATCACCGCACCAGCGTGTTGGGGCCGTTCAGCGGTTCCTGAGGTTGTGATCAGTCGCCCAGCTTGGCGTGCACTTCGTCGAGATCGATCTCGCTGAGGGGCAGTTTGTTGCCCGGATTTTCAAAGTCATATTTGAATAATTCAAAATCGCGTTTGTAAATCTCATAGACCAGATGCATCGACAGGTCGTCGAAATAATCCTCGACCGCATGGATACGTTTGGGGCCGTGCCCTTCGCTCTCATTGAACCTCGGCACCTTGTCCAGCTTGATCGGGAAAGGCGTCTCAATCGCTTTCAGAACATCCTGCATCCCGTCATTGAACTGCTCCGTCCAGACGATTTTGTCATAGGTCCCGCCATTCACGATAAAGGTGCTGACATGACCGGACATGGCGGACCAGTGGATATCCGGGTCCATGGGTTTGCGGAACTTTATGGTGTCCCGCGCGAACAGCAAAAACCGCCTGAACGACGCGATCTGATCAAACGCGCCCTCCCCATCGTCGCCCCCCACGTCGATCCCGTATTTTTGTGCCAGCTGGGGCACCAGATTGCCGCGATACCGCTTGCCGTTGCGTTGAATCCCGCAAATCTTGTCAAAGAAGGAGCTTAGAATCCGCGTGTAAGGATTGCGCACGCAGGTGAAAGCATAGGATTTGTGCTGTTGCACATTGTCGGTGATCGGTGCCTGGCTGTCCTCCAGCGCCCATTTGTGCAGCCCCTCTTTTGCATCGTGAATGTCGCCCTCAAAGAACTCTCCGTGGTCGGAATAATACATGATCTGACCAATGGTGGAGCAGGCACATTTGGGCACCACACGGTACACCATGCTTTGACTTGTGGTCATCCAGGTTCCGGGGAAACCCATCTGTCGTACTCCTGCTCGACCGGCGCGTTTGGGAACGCAGCACGTGTTGGTTGCGAAAAAAGCAAAAAAATACAGTTTATTCAATGCGCCTTCATGCTTATCAAAGTATAGAGTGGCAGAAAAAAGAGCAGACCAGTTTCACCGTGGCAAAGATCGCCTTTATCCTTTTGTGCCATAAAGATCCCGATGCCATCATCCGGCAGGCGGAGCGGTTGACCGCGGCAGGCGACTACATGGCGATCCATTTTGATGCGCGCGCCAACCCCAATCACTACGACAAAATCCGCAAGGCCTTGAATGGGAACGCAAATGTAACATTCGTCAAACGCCGCGTGAAATGCGGCTGGGGCGAGTGGTCCCTGGTTCAGGCCACCCTGAACGCGGTGCAGGCGGCGGTCGAGGCCTATCCGCGTGCGACGCATTTCTACATGCTGTCGGGCGATTGCATGGCCATCAAGACCGCAGAATATACGCATCAGTTTCTTGGTGAAAACGATGCGGATTTCATTGAAAACTTCGATTATTTCGAAAGTGACTGGATCAAGACCGGTATGAAGGAAGAGCGGTTGATCTACCGCCACTTCTTTAACGAGCGCAAAAACAAGCCGCTTTTCTACGCCTCTATGGAGCTGCAACGCCGGTTGAAACTACAACGCACCCTGCCCGACGACATCCAGATCAGGATCGGCAGCCAATGGTGGTGCCTGCGCCGGGAGACCGTGGAAAAGGTGCTGGCTTTCATCAAAGAACGCCGCGACGTGATGCGCTTTTTTTCGACCACCTGGATCCCGGACGAGACCTTCTTTCAGACCATCGTGCCCCATCTTGTGCCTGAACCGGAAATCCGCAGCCGCACCCTGACCTTCCTGATGTTCACGGATTATGGGATGCCAGTGACGTTCTATAACGATCACTACGACATGCTGATCAGCCAGGATTACCTTTTTGCTCGCAAGATCAGCCCGGAGGCGCGGGATCTCAAACGTCGCCTTGGACTGCTCTATGCGGCGTCGGGCGTGCATTTCCAGATTTCGGGAGAAGGTCCCAGTCTTTTCAAGTTCCTGACGGGTCGGGGCCGGATCGGTCGCCGCTTTGCTTCGCGGTTCTGGGAAACGGAATCGACCCTTGGCCGCGAACGCGAATTACTGGTTGTGGTCTGCAAGAAATGGCACGTGGCCAAACGCGTGTTGGAGCGGATCAGACAGACAACAAATGTGCCTGCGGTTGAATATCTCTTTAACGAAGAAGATACGCCGCTGCCCGATCTTGGCGGGATCCAGACCTCACTGGAAAAACGCACACGCCACCGGCGCGCCCTGATGCGGATGCTGTTTGATTTCTACGAGACGGACCGCATGATCGTCTGCATGGATCCTGGCAACATCGAGTTGCTGCAGGATTTCGCCGCCGACAGATCCGTGACCCGCCTGCTTGAGATCGAGTGTAGTTTCACCGATGATTATCTGATCGGGCACGCCATGCGTGTGGGGCTGGCAGGCGAGCAGACCTCCTCCGAGACACTCGAACGCTTGCTGCCAACCATTCGCAACGACATGATCTTCGAAAGCGACCGCATTCGCGATGCGGATTTCAAAAACTACAGCCGCATTCGTGAATCCGATGACATGGATGACAATGCGCAGGCGCTGGCCGAATTCCTGTCAATCTCGCCCGATGCCGCGCGCGAGATTGCGGGCAACCCGCATCTGTTTGCCGATTGAGGAGCCTATATGAGCTACGCCTACGACGACCAGAACATCTTCGCCAAGATCCTGCGCGGCGAAATTCCGAATACAACTGTGCTGGAAACGGACCACAGCCTTGCCTTCCGCGATCTTTATCCACAGGCGCCCACACATGTGCTGGTGATCCCCAAGGGGCCCTATATCAGTTACGACCACTTTGCCGCTGAGGCATCGGAGGCGGAGATTGTCGATTACACCCGCGCCATCGGCGAGGTGTGCCGCATGGAGGGCGTCACCCTCACCGCCGGCGATGGGTTTCGCATGATCTCAAATGCCGGGGCGGACGGCGTGCAGGAAGTGCCGCATCTGCACGTGCACATTCTGGGCGGGCGTGCGTTGGGGCGGATGCTGGCAAAAGCCTAGTACCCGCGGCGCTTGGCGGCCCACCACCGGCGGAACCGGCTGCGTTTTTCGGCCATGTTGTCCTCGGCGGCTTCCCAGCTGTCCTGGATTTCTTCCAGTTTCGGGTCGATCCGCGCCTCGCGGAAACGCCGCCAGCGTACCCGGACACCATAGAAAATTGCGCCGAAAAACAACAGGATCAGCGTGTTCAGCCAGGGCAAAGGCTTGCTGGCCTCCGGCCCCTCCACCGGCCAGACCGAAATGGCATTGGGGAAAATCGAGAAAAATTCCACCCGCCACCCATAGTGACGAATGGCGTTGTACTGCGGGTCGGCAGCTGTCGATTTCGCATCTGCCGCCTCGGCCTGCAGGTTGGAAGTGTCGAACTTGAAATAGGGTGGCCAGCCCCAGCCCGTGTCTTCGTTGCGGTAGACCATCACCCGATTGTCGGCCCGGCGGGTCTGGATAAAGAACACATCACGGCTTGTCGCATTTGGATTTGACCCTGCATCAGCCTGCGCCCAGAACAGGCGGTTTTCACCGGGATCAATCCGTTTTTCATAGGTGTCTGTCACACGTACAATATCGACCTGAGGCAGCGTGTAATGGAACACCGCCACGATCAGCGACCAGATGATCGCGATGAAACCCCATTTGACGTAAAACATGACAGGCCCTTTCTCAGGCGAAATTCGTAAAATAGATCAGCAGGCCAACCGCAATGGTCGGAATGACGTAGACCCCGAGGATCAGCTTGCGCCGCAGCGAGCTGTCATAGTCCTGCAAACCGGCGCGTACAAAGCTTTCGCGGTTGCCCGGCCCCCGCGCCGCGTCCCACTCTGCTTCGAGTTTACCGCGTCTGACCGCGCGTGAATAGAAGGAGAGACAGACATAGATGATCGTCAAAACGACGAAGCCAATGACCAGCAATCGTGCCAGTGCGAACATGCCCATCTCCCGGTTTATGCGCCTGTGCTATTAGATAGGGCATGTGAACGCAATTTACATGCCCCGCCTGCGCAAGTTTCTCATGGTCTTTCGCAAATGTAGCAGCTGTTGGAAAGGTCCAATCAGGCCTGTGGTCGGCCGTGCCCCGCACGAAACTAATTCAATTGACCGGGCCGCCACAAACTGTGCCGCTGACCGTCAGCCCACGACGTTAAACTCAGGCCCATAGGGGTAGCCAGTGATGTTCTCGTGACCCTCTTCGGTGATCACCAGAATATCATGCTCCCGGTAGCCACCCGCGCCCGGTTGATCCGCCGCAATTGTCAGCATCGGTTCCATTGAGATCACCATACCCGGCTCCAGAACCGTGTCGATGTCCTCTCGCAATTCCAACCCGGCCTCACGCCCGTAGTAGTGGCTCAGCACGCCAAAGGAATGCCCATAGCCAAAGGTGCGATAGCGCAGCAGGTCGCGTTCGGCGAAGAAATCATTGATCTTATGGGTGACATCGGCACAGGACACACCCGGTTTCAGCAGGCTCATGCCGTATTCATGCGCTGCGACATTCGCTGCCCAGATCTTCAGGCTCGCCGCATCCACCTCCTCGACAAACAGCGTGCGTTCCAGCGCCGTGTAATATCCGAAAATCATCGGAAAGGTGTTCAGAGACAGAATATCGCCCCGTTCCAGCACCCGCCCCGTGACCGGGTTGTGCGCGCCATCGGTGTTCAGGCCCGACTGGAACCAGACCCAGGTATCGCGGTACTCTGCATCCGGAAACCGCTTGGCAATCTCCAGTTCCATCGCGTCGCGTCCGGCCATGGCCACGTCAATCTCCCGCACGCCCGGTTTGATCGCCTCCCGGATCGCATAGCCGCCAACATCCGCAACCTGCGCACCATGGCGGATCAGCGCGATCTCGGCGTCGGATTTATGCATCCGCTGGCGCATCGTGGTCTCATAGAGGTCCACCATCGTGAGCGGGTTCAGGAAATCCTCCAGCTTGTCGCGCTGCATCAGCGTCAGGTGGTCGCCCTCATAGCCGATGATCTTATTCTTGCCGGTCACCGAGGCCACGGCGCGCCAGAAATTGTCGCGCTGCCAGTCGGTATAGGTGATGTTATCGGCAAAGCTGCGCCGCCACGGCTGGCCTGCGTCGATGCCCGCGCTGATGGTGACAGCATCCCTATCCGTCACGACCAAGCCGTAGGGCCGCCCAAAGGCGCAGTAGAGGAAGCCGGAGTAATAGGCGATATTATGCATCGACGTGAAGACAGCCGCAGAGACACCGGCAGCTTCCATCCGTTCCCGCAGCTCGGTCAAGCGCGCCTCATATTCAGCCGCAGCAAACGGCAAAGGCGATTTTTCACCGTTGTGATAGCGGTAAATTTCCGGGCGATCAGAGTGTTTCTGGGTGGTCATGTCAGACCCTCCTTATGCAGAAAGGTCCCGGCGTTCAGGACAAATCATGGCCATCCACCGGACGACGCCATCGCCCGCAGCCAGGTGAATGCTTGGATGATTCCATGCCCGCGATCAAGGCCTATTGCCCGGTCAGAAACTGCACCAGATCGCTGTCAGGTTCTTCCAGCGCCTCAATCACATCGAAATGGTGCTTTCCCGGCATAATCACCTGCCCCACGCCCCAAGCCTTGGCCTGTGCGTCGGCCTGCTCCAGAAACACAGGGCGTTCATCCGCGCCAACCCAAATCTTCACCGATGCCTCTTGCGGTGGGGCCATGTTGATCACGCTTTCGGCCATGACCTCATCCGCATCCAGTCGCAGTATCTCATTCATCGAGGTTTCAAGCAGCGGGGCCAGGTTAGCAACGGGCGAAATCGGCGCAACCCGTTCGATCCGGCGACGCACAGGCTCCGGCAATACCAGCGGATCCATCATCCGGGAGACCAGATGCCCCCCTGCCGAATGACCCGCGAGCACGATAGGGTCAACGCTGCGGTCCGCGATTTTCGTGACCGTCATCGCAATCTGACGCGTGATCTCCGAGATGCGCACCCGCGGGCACAGATCGTAACCTGGCAGGGCCACGGACCAGCCCGATGCCATCGCACCCGCTGCCAGATGAGACCAAGAGCTGTGGTCGAAAGCCTTCCAATACCCGCCGTGCACAAAGATCAGCGTCCCGCGCGACACCCCTTCGACGTTAAAGAAATCAAACACCTGACGGTCGCTCGGACCGTAAGACAGGCCGAGTTCGGCACGCGGACCCAAGCCTTCGCGAAACGCCGATGCCGCCGCCGCCCATTTGGGGGGATATGTTTCTGCCCCTTCTATGTAGGCGGCATTCGCATAGGCATCGTCCAACGGCATCATTTGTTTCACCCTCTTGATCGGAACTGGACAATCATACTCAGAGTTGATTTGAGAACCACAGCCATTTTCGTGGAGGACCCGAAATGAAAGATATTCTAAACACCGATCTCAAATCCCTGCTCAAAGACCCCACCCTGTTGGAAACCCGCGCCTACATCGGCGGACAATGGGTCGATGGGGAGGACGGCACCTTTGATGTGACCAACCCCGCCCGGGGCGATGTGATTGCCAAGGTCGCTGATCTGAGCCGTGCCCAGGTGGCCGGCGCGATTGCCCAAGCCGAAGAGGCGCAGAAAGACTGGGCCGCCTGGACGGGCAAGGAACGCGCGGCGGTGATGCGCAAATGGTTCGACCTGATGATGGAAAATGCCGACGATCTGGGCACGATCCTGACCGCCGAACAGGGCAAACCGCATGCGGAGGCCAAAGGTGAGATCGCCTATGGCGCCAGCTTCATCGAATTCATGGGCGAGCAAGCCAAGCGCGTCTATGGCGAGACCATCCCCGGACATCAGCGCGACAAGCGCATCACTGTGCTGAAACAGCCCATTGGGGTGGCCGCGTCGATCACGCCGTGGAATTTCCCCAATGCGATGATCACACGCAAGGCCGCCCCTGCGCTCGCGGTTGGCTGCTCCTTCGTGGCGCGCCCCGCCGCCGAAACGCCGCTCTCTGCTATCGTCATGGGCGTGTTGGCGGAACGCGCTGGCATTCCGGCGGGCGTTTTCAACGTGGTGCCCTCCTCTTCATCTTCTGCGGTGGGCAAGGAGTTCTGTGAGAACCCCGCCGTGCGCAAACTGACCTTCACCGGCTCCACCGAAGTCGGGCGCATCCTGATGAAGCAGGCCGCTGATCAGGTCATGAAATGTTCCATGGAGCTCGGTGGCAATGCGCCCTTCATTGTCTTTGATGATGCCGATCTGGATGCCGCCGTCGAAGGCGCGATGCTTTGCAAATTCCGCAACAACGGTCAGACCTGCGTTTGCGCCAACCGCATCTACGTGCAGACCGGGGTCTATGATGCCTTTGCCGCCAAGCTGAAGGTCGCCGTCGAGAACCTGAAAGTCGGCGACGGTCTCGAAGAGGGTGTGACCACCGGTCCCCTGATCAACCAGGACGCGGTCGAGAAGGTGAAAGAGCATATGGACGACGTCGTGAACAACGGCGGCGCGATCCTGACCGGTGGCAAAGCCCATGAAATGGGGGGCACGTTCTTTGAGCCCACAGTGGTCACAGGGGTCACGCAGGACATGAAGGTTGCCACCGAAGAAACCTTCGGCCCGCTCGCTCCGCTTTTCAAATTCGAGGATGAAGATGAAGTCATCGCCATGGCCAACGACACGATCTTTGGTCTGGCCTCGTATTTCTACGCCAAGGATCTCAGCCGCGTGTACAAAGTCGCCGAGGCGCTGGAATACGGGATTGTCGGCGTGAACACCGGCATCATCTCAACCGAGCTCGGCCCCTTCGGCGGGGTGAAGCAATCCGGGCTCGGGCGCGAAGGATCCCACCACGGCATCGAAGACTATCTGGAGATGAAATACATCTGCATGTCAGTCTGAAAACACCGACATCGACCAAAGGAGCCGCATTTTTGCGGCTCTTTTTTTGTGTGCGATCCCCTTTTTTCATGAACATTTCACATCGCACCGCAAGAAATTTCCGATTTTTGTGAACATTGTTCAAAAAATGTGTTGACGGAATCACCGCGCCTTCCTATTTGTTATGAACATTGTTCACAAAAGGAGATCAACAATGCTTATTCGCTCTGCTCTCATCGGTCTGACCATGGCCGTTTCCGCAACCGCCGCCTTTGCAGGCCCCAGTGGTCAGCACTCCGCTGAGGCCGCCTATCACAGTGGTGAAGCCGCCAGCCACGGGGGCGCTGCCGTCTCTTCGGGCGCGGCGACCGTTGCTTCGGTACCGATTGTTGCCGTGGGATCCGCCATCGCCCTGACAGGGTCTGCCCTGGAAGAGATTGGCACCAGCGCCATCGACCTGGGCGCTGACATCGGTCACGCAAGCCGCCCGCAACAGACCATCAACATCACCGTGATGCCCAACGCGGCGCCCACATTGGACTAACGACAAATTTCCGGGAGACCTCGATATGAAACGTTTTCTGACCCTCTTTGCCATCGCGCTGACATTGCTGCTGCCGTCCCTTTCCTGGGCCGGCAGCGCCGAAGACACACAACCCGTCCTGCCCCGCGCCGAAGTTCTGGTCTTCGCCACCGCGCTGCAACAGGACCTCGCCGCCCGGGGGGCCCATGTGGCCATCGTCGGGCGCGTTGGGCGGGACCCCGAAACCCTGCCCGGCGGGATCGACTACACCCACGTCGCCTATTGGGTCTACTCGACCATCCAGCGTGCAGATGGCACAACCGACAAGGGCTACCGGGTCTATAACCTTTACCAGCTCGCAGATGACGATTCCCAAAGCCGATTGGTGCAGGACAGCCCCGCGGACTTCTTCGCCGGTGTCTTTGAACTGGACGCGGGTGTCATCATCCCCGACCCGAGACTGCAAAAGAAACTGCTGCAGGTGATCGCTAGCCCGACCTATGCCGCGCTGCACAACGCCAGCTACTCGGTGCTCGCCAATCCAATGACACCGCAGTTTCAGAACTGCACAGAACACACGCTCGATGTGCTGATGGCGAGCCTCTACGGCACCACGAATCAGGCGCAGATCAAGGCCAATATCGCGGCACATTTTGACCCGCAACCAGTGAAAATCGGCGGCCTCAAGCGTCTCTTTGCGCCGGCGGCATCTGCGGCGCTGACCACCGCCGATCATGGTGCGCAAATCGGCACCGCAACATTCGGCTCAATCGCGCGGTTCATGGCGGAAAATGACCTGTCGGATCAGATCTACCGCTACACGCCGCATCAGGCGGAGCCGTTCTGAAATTGACAACCGCAGCCTGATACCACAAGAAATCGGGTCATGAACACGGAACAAAAACTGTCCAGACGCGACCGCAACCTTGCTGAAATCCGCGAAAAGGCCACGGAACTGGCGGAGCGCATCGTCCTTGAAAAAGGGGGCGATGCGCTTCACGCACGTGGCCTTGCACAAGAGCTGAAGATCTCTGTCGGATCGCTCTACAACGCTTTTGGGGACCTCAACGGGGTGGTCCGCGCGGTCAACACGCGATGTGCAGAACGGCTCTCGGAAAACCTGCGTGCCGCGGTGGCCGCCGCCCCCGATGACAACCGCGCCCGGGTCATTGCCATCGGCGAGGCTTATTTCGATTTTGCCATAGCTGAGCCGCGGCGGTGGTGGATGCTCTTTGAACGCGATTCCGATCTGCAGCTCGATCTCAAAACACAAAACCTGCAGGAGGGTTTGCTGGAAATGCTGGTGACCGCTGGCGGTGGCGATCCTGAGAACACCCGCCACAGGCAGTTCTTCCTGCTACTTTGGGCCTCGGTGCACGGTCTGGTCTCGCTAGCCTGCCGACCCAACATCGCCATGATCGGACCCGACGTTGCGCGACCCTATATTCACGATCTGGTAGACGCCGGATTTAGAAATTTCCCGAAAGACTGACGCAAAAAGGCCCGAGCGATGCCCGGGCCTTCCATTCAGCAAGGTAGTGAGGGGTCTTGGCGTTTCGAGAAATACATGGATCACTTGTTCACTGCCTTTCGCCTTCGGCTCAAATGCGAAAAGTGATATTCGGTATTTCAGGTTTTCCCCGAAACACTTTAGTTGACGGATTTCGCGTCAACCACGTCTTTTTCGATCCGTTTGGCCGATGAAATCGCAATTTGGCGTGGTTTCAGCGCTTCGGGCACTTCCCGTACCAGATCGATGTTCAGCATGCCGTCGACATGGGCCGCGCCGGTAACCTGCACGTGATCGGCCAGATGGAACCGGCGTTCAAACGCACGGGTCGCAATGCCACGGTGCAGATAGCTGCGTGTCGCGTCCTCATCCGCTTTCTTTGCCGAGACGATCAAGGCGTTTTCACGCACCTCAACCGACAGATCAGCATCGGAGAAACCGGCAACAGCGATCGAAATACGATAGGAATCGTCGTCCAGTTTTTCGATGTTATAGGGCGGATAGGAAGGCTGCGTGCCTTCGGTGGTCAGCACTCTGTCCATCAGGTCGGCGATCTGATCAAAACCGACGGTGGCGCGGTAAAGTGGTGCAAAATCATAAGTACGCATAGTGTTATCCTCTATTTGAGCGATTACGCGTCAGCTGCTCCTCTTGGACGCAACCGACAATGGTTTATGCCGGGGCCCTCATCAGGCACCCCGAACAGCTCTAATGTGGGGATGGATTTGGGGCTTTCAAGACCCTCCGGGACGGACGAATTTGGCGCCGCCCGAGTTCACCCGATTGCTTTGGCCATTGCCGATTCTGATCCTGCGCGCTGTGGCCACCGGTTGCGTTGCATTGGCGCGCATCTGGCGTTTGAGATCCGCGACCAGTGGTGGCAAAACCATGCCATAAGTCACGCGTTTGCCCTGGCTAACGCCGATACTGGAAATGACCGAAACGATCTGTCCCCGACCGTTTTTGTGGCTGAAAACCGGCGCGCCCGAGGAGCCAAATGTCACGTCGCAATCCATGAAGATCACGCCGCGATATTCCTGATACATGCGACAAACGCTCTGGCGCGACGGTAGCTCTGCGCGGCCACGGCCATAAGATACGACGCTGACCGGGCCTTTGGACAGTTCCGCGTTGTGCACGATGAAGGGGTCCAGCACATGTGTGGGGATCGGTTCGGCAAGGCGCAGCAACGCAACATCGTATCGCACGTTCTTGGCTGTAACGCCCTGCTTGGGATCGTATCCGGGATGCGCCTCGATCTGTGCCACTTTGCGTTCAGCCACGGATTTGCCCTTGCGCAATCCTGCCCGAAACGTGAGGTCCTCTGCTTTCAGCAATTGGTTGGTTTTGGACGAATAAACACAATGCGCCGCGGTCAACACCAGTTCCGGCGCGATCAGGGTCGCCGTGCAAAAGCCGGTTTGATCCGCGTCCAGCCGCCCGACCGCCTGCCAGGCCAATGCTTCGTTCGCCCCGCCCAATCCGGTGAGAGACGTGCGCGCTTGCGCTGCGACGCTGCTCGGCGCGGCCAGAAAAAGGGCGGTGATCAGGGAAAACAGGATACGCATATCAGATCAGTTCATCGGCTTGACGAATTTGGCACCGGAGGTGTTGCGCCCTTCACCGACACCGATGCGCGCCGCGAGGGGGGCGCTGGCCTGAAACGTGCCCTTGCCCGCCGCAAGCTCTTCACGCAGGAATTCCAAAGGCGCGCCTAATGCGGTGCCCAGCGACACGTTAGTGCCATTCATTTCGGCCTTGGCAGACACCACGGAGACGATTTGGGCCTTGCCCTCGGCAAAGACGAAAATCGGCGCGCCGGAAGAACCGAAGTCCACGGAACAGGACGTGACAAGAACGCCCTGCTGCCGCGCCAACACGGTGCAAAGCTCCTGCAGAGAGGGCGCTTCGGAGCGGTCGTGCGCATAGCTCACCACGCCCACACGATCCCCTTTTCTGGGGCGCGGCGCGGTATCAAAGGGTTCGATGGTGGTATTGCGAATGGGCCGCGCCAATTCAAGCAGTGCGATGTCGTTACGGACGCGTGCGGACGAAACATCTTCGGCATAGGTATAATCGGGATGTACCACCGCGCGGCGCACGTTGCGGTAGGCGGAGGCGCGGCCGTTGCGCCAGCCCGCCAGGAATTCGACCGTCTCGTGATTGATTCGGGTACCGGTGGCTTTGTCAAAGAGGCAATGCGCCGCCGTCAGCACCAGATCCGGGCTGATCAGGGCGCCCGTGCAAAACCCTTTGCCGCCGATGTCCAGACGGCCAACCGCCTCCCAGGGGCTCGCGTCGTTCCCGTCTTCAAGCGACTTCAGGCGGCCTTCCTGAGCGACCACACCTGTTGTGGAGACCGCGGCCAAAAAGAACAAAACCAACCACTTTTTCACAAAATACTTCCTTCGCATCTGATCAGACGAGGCTACGGATCAGATGCGGCAGAAATAGGGCGGTGCAGCCCAAATAGGCGGCTTTTTGGTTAATAACGGGTCAACGAAGCATGGGGATTTCAGACCGGGGGTTGAACCCGTCCATCAAAGCAGGAGGTTGCGGCCCACCTGTTGCCCAATCCAGCAGTTCGACGGTGTGCACGATCGGCAGATGCGTCCCTGATCCGATCTGCATCATGCAGCCGATGTTGCCTGCGGCGATCACATCCGGGTTCTTGGCCTCCAACGTGCGCACCTTGCGGTCTTTCAGCTTCTTGGAAATCTCGGGCTGCATCAGATTATAAGTTCCAGCCGAGCCGCAGCACAGGTGAGGATCAGCAGGCTCGACAATGGTATACCCCGCACGTTTCAAAAGATCCTTGGGGTAGGTCTTGATCTGCTGCCCATGCTGCAGGGAACACGCGGCGTGGTATGCCACGACCATACGCTGGTCTTCTCCCTCTGGCAGATCAAGCTGCACCAAAAGCTCCGAGACATCCATGGCAATTGCCGAAACCCGCGCGGCATCCTCAGCCAGCGCTTCGTTGCGGAACATGTGCCCGTAGTCTTTGACCGTGGTGCCACAGCCGCTGGTGTTGATCACAATCGCATCAAGACCATCACCATCCATTTCGCGCGCCCAGGCCTTGATGTTTTTCGCGGCGGTCGCGTGGCTCTCGGTGGTTTTGCCCATGTGGTGGGTCAAGGCCCCACAGCAACCTGCGCCTTCGGCCACGACCACCTCACACCCCAACCGCGTCAACAGACGGATTGTGGCGTCGTTGATATCCGTATTCAGCGCCTTTTGCGCACAGCCCGTCATCAGCGCCACCCGCTTCTTGCGAGGCGTTTCGGGCGCAAAGCTCTGTGGATCATCATTGCGGCTGACGGGGGGGATTTTCTTTGGGGCCATCTCCAGCATCGCGCGCAACCGCGCGTCCGGCATCAGCTTGGCAAAGGGGCGCCCCAGCTTGGCCCCCACCAATGCCAGGCGAAACCGCATAGGGTAAGGCAAAATCCGCGCCAATATCCAGCGCAAGGCGCGGTCACTGAACGGCCGCTTGTAGCGCTGTTCGATGTAGTCACGCGCGTGGTCCACCAGATGCATGTAGTGCACCCCCGACGGGCAGGTCGTCATACAAGCCAGGCAACTGAGGCATCGATCAATATGTTTGACGGTTTTTGCATCCGGATCACGGTCATTTTCCAGCATGTCCTTGATCAGGTAGATGCGCCCCCTCGGGCTGTCGAGTTCATCTCCCAGCACCTGATAGGTCGGACAGGTCGCGGTGCAAAAACCGCAGTGCACACAGGTCCGCAGGATTTCATTGCTGCGCTGGATGCCGGGGTCTTTGAGCTGCTCAGGGGTAAAGGTCGTTTGCATTTCAAGCGGGCCTATCGGTTGGAGAAGGGGTGCGCGTGGTGCGGGATCATGGAAATCACCCGGCGCAGGTCATTGCGGACTGGGTGCGAAAGGCCTCAAGCACTGGCCATCAACCCGGCATTGAGAATGCCCCTTGGGTCAAATTTCGCGCGCAGACCGGCCGTGATCCTGGCGACGCCCGAAGCTTCGGGATGGAATATCGGCAGGGCCCCGCGCGTACGGTCGGAGGCGCGCACCACTGTCGCATGGCCGTCAAAGGCCCCCAATTTCGCGCGCAGATCGACCCCCTCCGGCATCCGCACCCAGATCAGACCCCCTGCCCAGTCGAAATACCAGCCAACCGCGCCGGAACGCGCCATCAGCGCGGGCGCATCCGAGGGTTTGCACGACACACGCCAGATGTCTTCGGGCACATCCTTCCACAATTCCGCGTCCCGGACACTTTTCCAGACCCAATCTGTCATGACGGCATCGGCAATGATCATTTCGCTTGCGATTGGGGACAGCAACTCCTTGAGGCGGTCCAGACGGTAGGCCACGGAGGCTTCAAACCCTTCCACCCGCAGCACCGTCACCGGACCGTCATCCATGATGCTGGCGCAATGTGCCGAACCACTGACTTCAAATGGCGACCCCATGGCCGCAGCCATCGCCCGGACAGCCTGCACATCATCCAATCCGCGCAGCATCAAGCTGCCCTGGGTCTCCGGCGTGGGCAGCACTTTCAGCGATACCTCAGTCAACACGCCAAGCGTGCCAAAGGAACCACTCATCAGCTTCACCAGATCATAGCCGGTCACATTCTTCATCACGCGACCCCCGTTTTTGACGATGGTGCCAGCGCCGTCCACGTACCGCACGCCCAATGCGTAGTCCCGCGCGCCACCGCCCTGAATGCGGCGCGGACCGCTCACATTGGCGGCGATCACGCCACCAAGGGTCGGTTCGCCCACCGTGCCCAAAAGGGTACGATGATCCATTGGCTCAAAGGCAAGGCGTTGATTTTCGGCAGCCAGCGCTGCGTCAATTTCGGACAGCGGCGTGCCAGCTTGTGCAACAATCGTCAGCGCACCAGGCTCATAAAGCGTGATGCCAGACAACCCACCAACCGAAAGCACGTCACCCTCGGGTTTGATGCCCCGCGTGCCGCCACCCTGAATGGCCAGCGGTCCCTTTGCGGATTTGATCATCTCAGCCAAACCCGCTTCCGTGTCAGGTGTCATCATCTTCTTCTGGCTCCAAATATCCTGGGGGAGCGCCCTCAGGGCGCGGGGGCAAAGCCCCTATTCCGCGGCCAAGGCCAAGGACCGGCGTGGCTCTGACACTGCCAGCGGAAAGACCTTCGCCGGGTTCAGCAACCATTGCGGATCAAAAACGTCCTTGACTGCCATCTGCGCTTCGAGATCTTCGGGCGCATACTGATAGGTCATCAGATCGCGCTTTTCGATGCCAACGCCATGCTCCCCGGTCAGACAGCCCCCTGCCTCGACGCAGAGCTTCAGCACTTCCGCACCAAAGGCCTCGCAAAGCTCCAGATCACCGGGTTTATTTGCATCAAACAGGATCAACGGGTGCATGTTGCCATCGCCCGCATGAAAGACATTCCCCACCTGGAGACCGTATTCCTTCGACATCTCGCCAATGCGGCGCAATACGAAAGGCAGCGAGCTGACCGGGATCGTCCCGTCCAGACACATGTAATCGTTGATCTGCCCAATCGCACCGAAGGCGGACTTTCGACCCAACCAGATCAGCGCACTCTCTTCGGCGGATTTGCTTTCCCGCAGCTCGACGGGATTGTGCCGCCGGGCAATCTCCATGATCAGGGACAGTTGATGGTCGATTTCAGCCTCCGACCCTTCCACTTCAACAATCAACAGCGCTTCACACATCGGATAACCCGCATGGGCAAAATTCTCGCAGGTCTCGATGCAGAGCCTGTCCATGAACTCTATGGCCACGGGCAAAACACCCGCCTTGATGATGTCGCTGACGCAAGCACCTGCGACTTCGCTGTCATCAAACCCCATCAGAACGGGCCGCGCGCCTTCGGGTTTGGCCAGGATGCGCAGGGTTGCTTCGGTAATCACACCCAATTGGCCTTCGGACCCACAGACAAGACCCAGCAAATCCAGGCCACCGCTGTCCATGTGCGCGCCGCCAATCTCGACGACCTCGCCATCCATCATCACCATGGTGACACCAAGCAGATTGTTGGTGGTGACGCCGTATTTCAAACAATGCGCGCCACCGGAATTCATCGCGATATTCCCCGCAATCGCGCAGGCCAGCTGGCTGGAGGGATCGGGCGCATAGAAAAACCCGTTTTCCTCAACGGCGCCGGTGACGCTGAGATTGGTGCGACCGGTCTGGACGCGGATGATGCGGTTGTCATAATCGGTTTCCAGCACGTCATTCATCCGGGCAACGCCCAGGATCACGCAATCGGCTGTCGGCAGCGCGCCGCCCGCCAGCGAGGTGCCGGACCCGCGTGGCACAACCGGTACACTCTCTTCGTTGCAAATCCGCAAAACATCGGAGACTTCCTGCGTGGTCGAAGGCAGCACCGCCACCATCGGCGGACATTTATACGCGGTCAGCGCATCACACTCATAGGCTCGCGTTTCCGACACCTCGTGAATAACCGCATCGGTAGGTAATACGCTTTGCAACCGGGCAACCACGCGATCCTTGCGTGCAAGAACGGCCTGATCGGGAATCGGCATTTCCATGGTCATTCCTCCATTTGGTAAATTAATATTACCAATTTCACCCATTGGCAAGCTTTACCTGAGATGCGATGCGTCCTGCCATGACACTCATGGACCGGATCGCCCTCTTTCAGCCTGTGGATTTTGCCGCGGTGGCTCTGTTGTTCCTGCTGTGGATCGGTATTGGCTTTCGGATTGAACACCCTTCGGCCAAACATCTGTCCACGTCGCTCATCATGGCAGGCTATCGACAGGAATGGATGCGCCAGATGGTCACCCGCGAGCCGCGGATCTTTGACGCGCAGGTTCTGGGCACGCTGCGGCAGGGAACGGCCTTTTTCGCCTCCACCTCGGTCATCGCCATCGGTGGAACGCTGGCAGTGATCGGCAATGCAGAACGACTTGCCGGTGTGGCGGAGGACATCACGCTGATCGATCACCCAACAATCGTATGGGAACTGAAACTGATGGTCCTGACGCTGTTTCTGACAAATTCGTTCCTCAAATTCGTCTGGGCAAACCGTCTGTTTGGTTATTGCGCCGTCCTGATGGCTGCCGTCCCCAATGATCCCAAGGATCCCGATGCCTATAAATGTGCCGAAAAAGCGGCACAAATTAACATCACCGGGGCGAAAAGCTTCAACCGCGGCCTCAGAGCGCTCTATTTCGCGCTCGCTTCCGCCGCCTGGCTTGCCGGACCCATTCCTCTGATCCTCGCCTCCCTCATTACCGTGATCGTGATCTGGCGCAGGGAATTTGCATCTTACTCTCGCAAAATTCTCCTGACCCCTTAAATAGGGAACTGAGAACAGTTTGGTTTGTTATGATATGAAAAATGTAATTTTCGCGCTTCTTGTGGTGGCAGCTCCCGCGCTGGCCGAACCGCCGCAGATTGACAACGTCAAGGCAATCCGTTCCGGCGACACTTGGCGATTTGAGGTGACGATTTCACATCCCGATACCGGCTGGGACCACTATGCAGATGCCTGGCGTGTGCTGGACATGCAGGGCAATCAAATCGCCATTCGTGAATTGGCGCACCCGCATGTGCAGGAACAGCCCTTTACCAGATCGCTGTCGGGCGTGCGCCTGCCCGAAGGGACCACCCAGGTGCAGATACAGGCACGCGATCTGCCCGGCGGCTGGAACCCGACCGCAACCATCGTGACACTGCGCTAAGGTCCGTCACACCCGGTGATAGGGTGCGCCCGCGAGGATCGAAGCCGCGCGGTAAAGCTGCTCCGCCAGCATCACCCGCACCAGCATATGCGGCCAGACCATCTTGCCGAAGGACAGTGAAAAATCAGCCTGCGCGCGCAGCTCTGGCGCAATGCCGTCCGCACCGCCGATGATGAAGCTCAAATCGCTGCGCCCGGCATCGCGCCACCCGGCAATACGATTGGCAAAATCCGGTGAGCTTTCAACACGCCCGCGCTCATCCAACACCACGATCACGGAATGGTCGGGAATGGCACGTCGCAGCAGGTCAGCCTCCGCCGCCATACCCGAGGCCTTGCGATCATCCACCTCAACGACGCGCGCCGGGCCAAGGCTGAGGCCACGACCGGTGCGGTCGAGCCGCTGCAGGTAATCGTCGATCAGGTCTTTCTGCGGTCCGGCACGCAATCGGCCAACCGCAACAATATGCACACGCATGTTCGGGCCACCCCTGACCGAAAGTCAGTTGGTTGCCGTCTCCGTACCCGCCATGGGCTGCCACATCTTCTCAAGCTGATAGAATTCGCGCACTTCCGGACGGAAAACATGCACGATCACATCACCTGTGTCGATCAGCACCCAGTCTCCGGTGTCCTTGCCTTCCATCTTCGCGGTGCGGCCAAATTCGTCTTTGACCTTCTGCGCGAGCTTCTCCGATATGGAAGAGACCTGACGCGTCGACCGCCCCGAGCAGATGACCATGTAGTCACCGATCTCGGTCTTTCCGCGCAGATCAATCTGCACGATGTCTTCGGCCTTGTCGTCGGAAAGGGATGAAAGGATGGTCGCCAAGAGCGCTTCGCTGGTGGCTGTGTCGGCCGCAGTGACCATTACTGCAGGCCCGTTTTGAGCAGCATCTGCTGCGTCAGCATGGATTGACAGGACATTGTCCTCCTTTGAACGCGCCGCCGGACCCCCGGCGCTGGGGTACATACAGGGTAACAACGCAGCTGCAACAATTCAATGACAGCGTTGTAGATCGGTTAACCTTCCGTCCCGTCCCTCAGCATGTCCTGCTCCTCTGCGAGCATCCGCACCTCACGCTGCGGGAACGGGATGGAGATATCGTTGTCTTTAAACACGTCCCACAGGGCAAGATAGACATTACCGCGAATGTTGGTCAGCCCGCCGGTTGGATCCTTGATCCAGAACCGCAGGATGTAGTCCACCGAGCTGTCGCCAAACCCGACGATATGGCACACCGGCAATTTCGGGTGGGACAAGACGCGGTCCACATCTGTTGCCGCCTGAATGGCCAGTTTGCGCACCTGGTGCGGATCGCAACCGTAGGAGGTGCCGAAATAGATATCGAGGCGCACATAGGCGTCGGAATGGGACCAGTTGACCACCTGCCCCGTGATCAGATCCTCATTGGGGATCAGATATTCCTTGCCATCCCGAGTAACCACGCTGACATAGCGCGCGCCCAGCGAATTGATCCACCCAAAGGTCTCACCAAGCGAGATCACGTCGCCGGGCTTGATGGATTTGTCGAGCAGGATGATGACACCCGACACAAGATTGGACACCACCTTTTGCAGACCAAAACCAAGGCCGACACCAATGGCACCCGACAGCACCGCGAGCCCGGTGAGATCGATCCCGACCGCCTTCACCCCCATGAAGAAGGCAAAACCGTAAAGCGTGATTTGCACGGCCTTGACGGCCAGCACCTGCATCGAGGGGCTGATGTCTTCGTTCTTGCGGATGCTGGAGGCCGTGGTACCGCTGATCAACCGGGCCACAGTGAAAAAGACGCCGATCACCACCGCGGCGGACAGCAAGGTCAGCACCGACATCCGGAAGTCGCCAATTTCCAGCGCCAGCCCGTCCAGGAAGGCGGAAACCTCGTCCGATACACCCACCAGATAGAGCGTGGCGTAGATCCACAGGCCCCATGTCACCAACCGCCGCAAGAACCGGTTGCGCACCAGCCTTGTGGCATAGGCAATGCCGGTCCAGACCACCGCCAGCGTGGCTGCCAGCCCAATAAAATAGGACCGCGACGGCCATGTGACCTGCTGCATGATCATGTAGAGCCCACCCGCAAGTACCGCGAACCAGATCAATCCCATGCGCCGTTTGATCTGCACGATCATGCGCAGCTGCCACTTTGACCAACCCTCGCGGGCCCGCACCTGCTTGTCGATGATGCTGCCGGAGACGATGTGCAAACAGTAGCACAGCGCCGCCAGCCCCAGCACGATCAGCACCTGATTCTGGCGCCATCCGGGCGTTACGACGCTCTCGATAAAGCTAATGAAAAGGAACCAGATTTCGTCGACCGACATCAATGCCTGCGCAAAAGGTTGTTGTTCGGTCTCCATCGGCGCTCCTTTGGCCTGAAATTGGCACAGACCGGCACCCCCTTCAACCCACCGCCCTTGCGGCAAGTGCTGCAGCACTGTATCTGATGCCCATGGTACGTGTCTTTGATATGGACGACCGCGCACGCCTGCGCGAACGCTTCTTCGGGGCAACGCATGCTGTGCTTGCACGACTATAAGCGCGCAGCCGACCCCATCTGATCAATTCCAATTTACGGGAGAGGACCCATGTCCCCCAAAACGCTCTATGACAAAATCTGGGATGCCCATGTGGCGCACGAAGCGGACGACGGCACCTGCCTGCTCTACATCGACCGTCACCTCGTGCACGAAGTGACCTCGCCACAGGCCTTCGAAGGTCTGCGCATGACGGGTCGCAAAGTGCGCGCGCCGGAGAAAACCATCGCCGTGCCAGACCACAACGTGCCCACCACGCCGGGCCGCGAAGACCCGTCGAACATGACCGAGGATTCGGCCGTCCAAGTGGCCGCCCTCGACACCAACGCCAAGGATTTCGGCATCCACTACTATCCGGTCTCGGACGTACGCCAAGGCATCGTGCACATTGTCGGCCCCGAGCAGGGCTGGACCTTGCCCGGCATGACAGTCGTGTGCGGCGATAGCCACACCGCGACCCACGGGGCTTTTGGGGCGCTTGCCCACGGCATCGGCACCTCAGAGGTCGAGCACGTGCTGGCCACGCAAACGCTGATTCAGAAGAAATCCAAGAACATGAAGGTGGAGATCACCGGCAAGCTGCGCCCCGGTGTGACCGCCAAGGACATCACCCTCAGCGTCATCGGGGCCACTGGCACCGCGGGCGGCACCGGCTATGTCATTGAGTATTGTGGGGAAGCCATTCGGGATCTGTCGATGGAAGGCCGCATGACCGTCTGCAACATGGCGATCGAAGGCGGCGCGCGCGCCGGTCTGATCGCACCGGACGAGAAGACATTTGAGTACTGTCAGGGACGTCCGCATGCGCCGAAAGGCGCCCAGTGGGAAGCGGCTCTGGCCTGGTGGAAGACGTTATTTTCCGACGAGGACGCGCATTGGGACAAGGTCGTTACGCTGAAAGGCGAAGACATCGCGCCGGTGGTGACCTGGGGCACTTCGCCTGAAGATGTGTTGCCGATCACCGCAGCCATCCCGGCAGCCGACGATTTTGAAGGTGGCAAGGTCGGGGCCGCGCAACGCTCGCTCGACTATATGGGCCTGACCCCCGGCACCCCCTTGTCGGACGTCGAAATCGACACTGTTTTCATCGGATCATGCACCAACGGTCGGATTGAGGATCTGCGGGCCGCGGCGGAAATTCTGAAGGGCAAAAAGAAGAAAGACGGGCTGCGGGCTATGGTTGTGCCGGGCTCTGGCCTCGTCCGCGCGCAGGCCGAGGAAGAGGGTCTGGCCGACATCTTCAAGGAAGCCGGTTTTGAATGGAGACTGGCCGGGTGTTCCATGTGTCTGGCCATGAACCCCGATCAACTCGCGCCGGGTGAACGCTGTGCGGCGACGTCCAACCGCAATTTCGAAGGCCGACAGGGTCGCGGCGGTAGAACGCACCTGATGTCTCCGGCCATGGCGGCAGCTGCGGCCATTACAGGCCGGCTGACGGATGTGCGCGATCTGATGTAAGATCTGATGGATGGCTGCGGTGCAGAAAACCGCGGCCATTTTTTCTCCTTTTAGGCTCTTTTTCGTATTTTTCAGCCTGACACTTGGGGGCAGCCACCACAACTTTAAGGGTAGTATCGATAAAAGATTATCGCATAGGTGAACTGTTATTCTCAAAAAATACCATAATACAATCGCTAAAAGTTTGAAAATTGATCAATTTTAAGATATCGTTAAGGCGTTGTTCAATTTTGAATAACATTTCTATGAGTTAAAATTTGGTAAGGACAGATCTTATGACGATCAAAGCATTCATTGGGGGCCTCTCTGCGGCCTTCGTTCTTTCAACAGGGAGTGCCCAATCCGCGCCCGTCAGTCTGGAGCTGATGCTTCTGACAGACACGTCCGGCTCGGTGAGCAGCACTGATTACAACCTCATCCGCAACGGCTATGCTGCCGCATTCGAAGACAACGAAGTGCAGCAAAAGATCCTGAATTCGTCGACCGGCAGCATTGCCGTGGCGGTCAGCTTCTTTGACAGCTTCTATCGGGGTCTGGGCACAGCATGGACGCTGATTGACTCGGTGGCGTCTGCCAACGCCTATGCGCAAACGCTTCGGAACATGAACCGTCTCGGCAGCGGCTCGACAGGTCTTGCCGCAGGCATCACCGGCGCGGCTGCTTCTTTCGCGGCGAATGACTTCGAATCCACACGTCAGGTGATCGATGTTACCGGCGACGGCAACGAAAACGTTCAATGTGGCCAGAACGAAACAGACTGTGCCGCGGTTCAGAACGCACGGGATGCGGCGCTGGCTGGCGAAACCGACGTCATCAACGCGCTGTTCGTGAATGACCCACCGTTCTTTGGCGATACCGGTTCGGAAAATGTCGACTCGATCCTCTACGGTGAGACAAACGTTATCGGTGGACCAGGCTCGTTTGTCGTTGCAGCCTCCGGGTTTGATGATTTCGAGCGTGCAATCCGCGCCAAGATCATCCGCGAAGTCGCACCGCCCCCAAACACCGTGCCAGTACCAGCAGGCCTGCCTCTGATCCTCACCGGTGTGCTTGGGTTCGCAGCGCTGAAGCGCCGCCGGAGCAACAAAGCAGCCTGAGCTTTGTGGTAAACCGCTGCGCCCGCGGTGCGGGTCTGGCAGCGGTCACCCGACGGGTGAAACATGCAATACAAAGAATGGCGGTACTCCGGTGCCGCCATTCTTTTGTTATGTTGCGTGCAAGGACCAGCAGACATTGAATGTCACCGAAAAATACGGCATCAGAGGCGAGAGTTCAGCAGGTTCGGCGAGGCCGTACTGCGCAGCAGATAAACTGACGTCCCGATCAGGGTCAGGAGGCACCAAATGGACAAATTCGACACCCTCACCGGGATTGCAGCCCCGATGCCGATGATCAACATCGACACCGATATGATCATCCCCAAACAGTTCCTGAAAACGATCAAACGCTCCGGACTGGGTGTGAATCTCTTTGACGAGATGCGGTATGACGACGATGGCGCCGAAATCCCGACTTTCGTGCTGAATCAGGACGCCTATCGCGATGCGGAGATCCTTGTCGCCGGGGACAACTTTGGCTGTGGCTCATCGCGGGAACACGCGCCATGGGCCATCAAGGACTTTGGCATCCGCTGTGTGATTGCGCCGTCCTTTGCGGACATCTTCTTTAACAACTGTTTCAAGAACGGCATCCTGCCCATCGCGCTGCCACAGGAACAGGTCGATGTCTTGGTGAAGGATGCGGAAAAGGGATCGAATGCGCGGATGAGCATCGATCTGGATGCACAGACCATCACCACCTCGGATGGCGAGGTCTTCACTTTCGACGTGGACCCTTTCAAAAAGCACTGCCTGATGAACGGCTTGGATGACATTGGCCTGACCATGGAAAAATCCGCCGCGATTGACAGCTTTGAGACGGCAGCGTCGCAGGCGCGTCCCTGGGTTTGATCTGAAAAACGGCGCGTTGCCAATTCAGCGATAATGACACAGAGTTAACACCTTTATTGTGGGCGTTTCCCAAGCGCCCACAACATGTTGAGTGGTGCCAGTTTTCTGCCACAGTATTGATGCAAGATGGCACCACCTCTTCCCTCAAAACGCCCAATGGATTGCGTCTTGTTAACCACGAGACTTGCGAAACTTAGACGAATGATGTCACAAATGGGGCAAGAATGAGGCAGCAACCACCGCCCCGGTGGCATCAAGTTGGAACAAGGACGCGGCAACGTATCGCTCCTGGCCAGTTTGAAGGGAAAACGAATGTTTGTACGTATGTCAGGCGCAGCAATGCGCGGTTTATTGGTGGCGTTGTTAATTGCCACTCCGGCACTGTTGTTACCAGATTCAGCGACCAGCCAGTCCCAGATTGTCGTGCTCATGGCTTTGATCGCAGCCTTTCTGACCTTTGTTGAATATAACTCGAACGCGCCCAGCATTGTAGAATTCAGAGACGCAGCACCGTTCAACCGGCTGCGTTTTGTCGCGTTGTTCCTGACCGTCTTCCTGCTGACGACCATCGCCAAGGGGAATTCAGAGCCAACCTCCTTTACCCACGCGATCACCTCGTTGGGCACAATCATCGGCAATGCGATTGATTTCCCCTATTCGCCGGTGCGGCTCATCGTTTTGATGTTGCCCTACGACTCGACCGTAGAAACCATCAACAACGTGCGGTCCGCCGCCGGAATTTCCTACCTGATCTCGCTGATGGCGATGTGCGTCTTTGTGTCCTTGGTGCGGATCTGGGGATGGCCGATGCGCAATGGCGCGTTTAACGTCTGGGTGAACCTGCCGCTTTTTGACCCGACCGCAGGCGGCGATGTGCTCTACCGTTTGCAGCGCGATGCGCGCGTGAACATCGCCTTGGGATTTCTGTTGCCCTTTATCATCCCGGCAGTGGTCAAGGCGACCTCTGATCTGATAGACCCGATCTCACTGGAGAACCCGCAAACCCTTATCTGGACGATGACTTCATGGGCCTTCCTTCCTGCCAGCATGATCATGCGTGGCATTGCAATGACCCGGATCGCCAGCATGATCGAAGAAAAGCGGCGGCGTGCATATCAAAGCGCATCCGAGGAGGCCGATTTGCAGGCGGCCTGATTGCAGCCACCCTGCTCGGGCTCAGCCAAGGCGCAAGTGCAGAGACCCTGCGCGTCGCGACTTTCAACACGGAACTGCAGCGTAAAGGTCCCGGACTATTGCTCCGGGACATTGCGCGTGGTGAAGACGATCAGATCATCGCGACCCTGCGCGTGATTGCCGAGGCGAACGCCGATGTCATCGCATTGCAGGGTTTTGACTATGATCTGACCGGGGCGGCACTCTCGGCTTATGTGGACGCGCTTGCCGCCACTGGCATCGAATACCCCTATCAATTTGCAGCCCGTCCCAATACCGGCATGCCGACCGGGCTCGATATGGACGGTGACGGCTACCTTGGTGACCCGCGCGATGGCCAAAGCTATGGCCAGTTTTCCGGGCAAGGCGGTATGGCGGTGCTGTCCCGCCATCCTATCGATCACGCCACGGTGCAGGATTTTTCCGCAATGCTCTGGCGCGATGTGCCGGAGGCGTTGCTTCCGCAGACCGACGCAGGCCCCTTCCCTTCCGAGGCGGCGCAGGCCGTGCAACGCCTGTCCACGACAGGGCATTGGGTTGTCCCCGTCGATGTCCCCGAGTTGGGGCGGGTGACCTTGATGACCTTCCACGCCAGCCCGCCCGTCTTCGATGGGCCGGAAGACCGCAACGGCAGGCGCAACCACGACGAAATCATGTTCTGGCACCATTATCTGGACGGCGCCTTTGGGCCGGCCCCCGCGGACCGTTTTGTGCTGTTGGGTGATTTCAATCAGGACCGGCGCGGCGGCGAAGGGATCAAGGCGGCGATCAACGCAACGCTGGAAGATCCGCGGCTGCAAGATCCGATGCCAGAAAGCATGGGCAGCGTTCTAGTGTCGGATGACGCCTTCGATACCGTCGATTGGACCGACCCGGTGCCGGGCAACCTGCGCGTAGATTATGTGCTGCCATCGTCAGATTGGCGTGTCGTTGATGCCGGTGTGCTATGGCCGGATCCGGAAACGGAAATGGGGCAAATCGCGGCCACCGCCAGCCGCCACAGGCTCGTTTGGGTCGACATCACCCGCTAACGAGGTGCGGATTTGCGCAACCACACTTCGAGCAAAAGCAGATAGGGCAGGTAAAAGGCGACGTTTTGGACAAGGTCAAAAGTGCCTTCAAATGTCGGGGTCGACGCCACGCCACCCGTCAGCGCATACCAAATCCCATAGTGTACCCGGTAGAGCCATGATCCCATGGCCAGCACGAACAAGCGCAACGCCCAGCGACGGTGTGCGCCGTATCGACCCGCGCGCGCAAATCGGATCGCCTGAGCCGCGCTCAATACCAGCAAAACGCCATAGAGCGTGAAGCCCGCGTCCATCCAAAAGCCGCCGATCGTGCCGCGCAGCGCGATGTAAAGCAGACCGCCCGATCCGGTGATCACCGCAAAAGATACTAGCAGCCGCCCGCTCCACCTGTGCAACGCCGGAAACCGGTGCCGCAACGCGCCCCAAAGCTGCAGCGGGATCAGGAGCGTGAGCACACCGCCCAACAGCATATGCCCAAAGATCGCGTGATTGCCGACCCCCCGTCCGGCGACGAAAAACCGACTGTCCTCGATGCCAGATGTGAAAAGGCCAGCCACCCCGGAGCGCGCGGCATAGAGCGCAAATGGCAAGACCATCAGCATCAGGAACCCAATGCCAATCCCGGTCACGAGGGTGCGCTGTTTAATGGACACCATGGCCCGTTGCGTAGCATCGATTGAATGTAGTTGGTAGCCGGAGCACGAAGGGACGGCGGCAACCAGCGTGACTTGCAATACGCGCCAATCCTATAGCAAAATGCGCCAATTCGCACCCGCGCCGTAGCCCATCGCCCGTAGCTGAACCAAATGAGAGTGATCAACTTCCCCATGGACACCTTATGAGCCGCAAAGCCCTCTACCCCGTTGCCCAGCAAATCCGGCAGATGTGCACGATGCTGGATCTGTCAGAACAGCGGGTGCTGGAGCGGGTCGGCTTGCCGTCCGATTTTATCGACACCGAAGATCGCGGCGTCGATGGCCCGACATATTTTGCAGTGTGGCGCGCGGTGTCGGATGAATGCGATTTCGAGAATGCACCCATAGTCTTCGCGCAGAAGGCCGCGAGCCGACCGTGCAATTCGCCGATGATTGCCTTTACCAGCAGTGCGACCTACCGCGAAGGGCTGGAGCGGCTGGCCCTGTTCAAACCACTTGTGGCCCCAATCAAACTGACGATCAAAAAGGTGCCTCAGGGCCTCTCCCTGCGGTTCGACGTCTCGGATGAGATGGCCAAGATGCCGGACAGTTTCGAACTGTTCGACCTGGTTTACTTTGTCGAGATCGCACGGGTGCACACTGGCGTAAAAATCGTGCCACTCTCTGTGAAGGGTCCGTCCATCGCACCGCTGCGGCACGCCCTGGAAGCCTACTTTGAGTGTATGCCGGAGGTGGGCCCATATGCCGAGCTGATCCTGCGCGAAGAAGATGCCGATCTGCCCCTGATCTCCGCCAATGCGGCTTTGCTCGATGATTTCATCCCCACCCTGCAACGCCGTTTGGCCCAACGCACATCGCGTGACACCATGGCCGAGCGGGTGGAAGCGACGCTGCGTGAAATCCTGCCCTCGGGCAAAGCCTCGGCAAATGACGTCTGCGCGCGGTTGCATCTTAGCCGCCGCAGCCTGCAGCGGCGCCTGCACGAGGAAGGGCAGACCTTTCGCGCCCTGCTGGATGCGACCCGCGCGTCGATGGCAAAGGACCTGCTGGCACAGGGGGATGTGAGCGTCGAGGAGATCTCCTATCTGCTGGCCTATCGAGATCCCAATTCGTTTTACCGCGCCTTTCACAACTGGACCGGCATGACACCGATGCAGGCCCGCGAAATCAGCTAAAGGGCCGCAAGAACGGGCATTCCGCTGACCGGCTTCTTGACCCTGACCGGGTCGCGGGGTAGGCCGCGTGCAACAAAAGTTGCAGGAGTCGCATCATGGCCAACCCTTCCCTTCTTATTCTCGCTGGCGACGGTATTGGCCCTGAGGTCATGGCCCAGGTGAAACGCGTGATCGGCTGGTTCGGTGACAAGCGCAATCTGGCCTTTGATGTCGGCGAAGATCTGGTGGGCGGTGCCGCCTATGACGCGCACGGAACGCCGTTGCACGACGACACCATGGCGCGCGCGCTCGAAGCGGACGCGGTACTGTTGGGCGCCGTGGGTGGCCCGAAATACGACGACCTTGATTTCAGCGTGAAACCGGAGCGCGGTCTGTTGCGGCTACGCAAGGAGATGGACCTGTTTTCCAACCTGCGCCCGGCACAGTGTTTTGACGCCTTGGCGGATTTTTCCTCGCTGAAAAAGGACATCGTCGCCGGCCTCGACATCATGATCGTGCGCGAATTGACCTCGGGCGTTTATTTTGGCGAGCCCCGCGGTATTTTCGAAGAAGGCAACGAGCGGGTTGGCATCAACACACAGCGCTATACCGAAGGCGAAATCGACCGCGTAGCGCGATCAGCGTTTGAACTCGCACGCCGCCGGTCGGGCAAAGTCTGTTCGATGGAGAAAGCCAATGTGATGGAGAGCGGCATCCTGTGGCGCGAAGTGGTGCAAAAGGTGCGCGACGCCGATTACCCCGACATCGAGTTGTCGCATATGTATGCGGACAATGGTGCGATGCAACTGGTCCGCGCGCCCAAACAATTCGATGTGATCCTGACGGACAACCTCTTTGGCGACATCCTGTCGGACTGCGCCGCGATGCTGACCGGGTCGCTGGGCATGCTGCCCTCGGCCAGCCTTGGCGCACCAACGGATGGTGGTCCGCCCCGGGCACTTTACGAGCCCGTGCACGGATCAGCCCCAGACATTGCGGGACAGGGCAAGGCCAATCCCATCGCCTGCATCCTCAGCTTTGCCATGGCGTTGCGTTACTCTTTCGATCAGGGCGATGAAGCCGCCCGGCTAGAGGCCGCCATCGAAATGGTGCTGGCCGATGGCGCGCGCACGGCTGACCTGATGGGCGAAGAAGGTGGCACGCCGATCAGCACAACGGAAATGGGTGATGCGATCCTAGCAGCGCTTGACGCGAGCCTCTAACAGCCCCGCGCTTAGGCGCGACCTCCGGTTGGATATGATCCGACGCTGGTGTGTGAACAATTCGATGTAACGGCCCTGTTTGGCCATCCCCTTTTTCTCTCGATGAGAGCAAACCATGGCCAAGAAACCGATGCATCCGAACCTCAAGGCCGCGCTGATGGCGCTGGTGGCTTTCGGTATCTTTGCCAGCCACGATGTCATCATCAAAGTGCTGGGCGGCGGGTATTCCCCGGTGCAAATCGTGTTTTTCAGCGTTCTGTTCAGCTTCCCGCTGGCGATGCTGTATCTGTTGCGCGATGCGACCCACGGCACCCTGATCCCCAAGCATCCGTGGTGGATGGCAGCGCGCACCGTGGCGGCGGTGATCACCGGGTTTTGCGCGTTTTACGCCTTTTCGGTGCTGCCCCTGGCGCAGGTTTATGCGATCCTCTTTGCCTCGCCGCTGCTGATCACGATCCTTGCCATCCCGATACTGGGGGAGCAGGTGAAACTGCGCCGCTGGATCGCGGTTGCCGTTGGACTGTGCGGTGTTCTGGTTGTCCTGCGACCGGGAGAGGCCGAACTGGAACTCGGCCACCTTGCCGCGTTGATCTCCGCCATCTGTGGCTCGATTGCATCCATCATCGTGCGCAAGATCGGGCGGGAAGAGCGCACAGTCGTGATCATGCTCTACCCGATGATGGCGAACTTCATCGTGATGGCGGCGCTGTTGCCCCTGGTCTATCAACCCCTGCCTCTGGCTGACCTGGGCAAACTGGGCGTGATTGCCCTGCTGGCCTGGACTGCGGGCCGTTTTCTGATCGCCGCCTATAACACCGGCGAAGCGGTCGTGGTCGCGCCGATGCAGTATTCGCAAATCCTGTGGGCCTCATTTTATGGCCTAATGTTTTTTGATGAGACACCGGACAATGCGACCATCATTGGCTCTGCCATCATCATCGCCAGCGGGCTTTTCATCGTGTTGCGCGAAAGCAAGGCGCCAGGATCTGAGCAACCGGTGCTACGCACCCGCTCGCGCCCGGAAACCGGCACGTCGCCACGCGTATCACACTTCATTAACCGCGAAAAAGACCCCGAGTAGCGCATTCATCAAGCTAACAATCGTGGTGGACGTGCCTGAACCAGTGGTTCCAACAACATCAGAATAGCGAGTCCCCAACTTGTTAACATCAGCCAACGCCGGAATGGCCGCCGTGCGCGTCTGAGCGATCTTGCTGTCGGAATGGCCGATTGTCTTGGCATGAATGCCCAGCGGTTCCCCCAAAAGCGCGCGCACCATGTCGAGATAGTGAATGGAGTGCAGTGACAACTCCACGCGCGGCAGGGGTTCCAGAAACTTCCACAGACCCCAGGGCGTATCGAGCACCACTAGGACGAATTCCTTAACTCCTCATATCCACAATACGTCTCAGTGACTGTGCTTGTACCGATAGGCGTGTGCGTGACCGAATTTGCCATGACGGTGAAAACGTTTGTGATGCCTCACGTGCTTGCGGTGCGTTTTGTGAGAGCGATGGACCCCATGCCCATATTTGGGTTGATGCACATTTTTGCGGCTTATGGCATGGTTTGGGCGTTTGCCATTGAGCTCCTTGGCAATGATCCCACCTGCGATCGCGCCCAAAGCGAAAACGCCCAGGTTTGATGTATCAGCCCGCGCCTGAGACGTGGTCGCGGCACTTATCGCGGCGATGGTAATGGCTGCCACAGCAACCTTTTTGATGAAGCTGTTCACAACAGTTTCCTTTCATGGCGTTCCGGCGAAGCGATATGCGCCGCCTCGCCAATCGACATAAGCAGAATGCCTGAAACAAAAAGACGAGGACCTTTCAACATCGCTCACGCCACCGAGACGCCTTGCGAGCACCCCGCGACAATCCTTGCAGCTCTAAGCACTCTTTTTGAAAGTGTTTTTGGTGATCCCGGCAGGATTCGAACCTGCAACCTGCCCCTTAGGAGGGGGCTGCTCTATCCAGTTGAGCCACGGGACCGGCCCGGATGGGTTTAGAACAAGTTTTCCGGCTTGTCATTGGTCTAAATGCTTGTGCGACAGATGCTTGATAGGCAGGGTTCACCTGCGCTACCAAGGAGCGACAGTACAGGGAATATATTGTGACAAGACCCAAGCAGCGCCCGTTGACCCTCCGTGATGTATCAGAAGCCTGCGGGGTGTCGGAGATGACGGTGAGCCGGGTCCTGCGCAACCGCGGCGATGTGTCTGCTACGACGCGCGAACGTGTCCTGCAAGCCGCCAAGACGTTGGGGTATGTGCCCAATCAGATCGCGGGATCGCTCGCCTCGCAGCGTGTGAATCTCGTGGCGGTGATCATCCCCTCTCTGTCCAACATGGTGTTTCCAGAAGTCTTGACTGGGATCAATCAGGCCTTTGAAGACACGCCCTTGCAGCCGGTTGTCGGGGTGACCGACTACATGCCCGAAAAAGAAGAGCAGGTCTTGTACGAAATGCTGTCCTGGCGGCCATCGGGTGTGATCATTGCCGGGCTGGAGCATTCCAATGCAACGCGCGCGATGCTGCAAAACGCCGGCATTCCCGTTGTTGAAATCATGGACACCGATGGCAATCCGGTGGATGCGATGGTCGGCATTTCGCACCGCCGGGCCGGTCGGATGATGGCCGCGGCGATCCTCAAGGAAGGCTATACCCGCATCGGGTTCATGGGCACGAAGATGCCGCTCGACCACCGGGCGCGCAAACGCTTTGAGGGGCTGACCGAAGGCTTGACCAAAGAGGGCATCGAGATTGAGGCCCGCGATTTCTATTCCGGCGGATCGGCGCTGGCAAAGGGCCGCGAGATGACGCAATCGATGCTGGAACGTGCGCCTGATCTCGATTTCCTATACTATTCCAATGATATGATTGGTGCCGGGGGCCTGCTCTACCTGCTTGACCAGGGCATTGATATCCCAGGGCAAATCGGGTTGGCGGGCTTTAATGGCGTTGAATTATTGAAAGGTCTGCCGCGGAAATTGGCCACGATGGATGCCTGCCGATCAGAGATCGGGGCGGCGGCGGCGCAGATAATATTGGAACGCAGCGCACTGCCCGAAGATGCGGACCCGGGCGAGCCCGCACGCATCACGCTGACGCCCAAGATTTCCTATGGGGAAACGCTGCGCCGCAACCAACGCGGATGAGTACACTCACCCTCAGCAACAAATCCGCACGCCGGCTGTTTCTGGATCGGCACGCGCTCAGCGAAACGCCGCAAGGCGTGGCACAGGGCGCTGAGTTGCTCTCCTTGATCGCGCGTCTTGGGTTTGTGCAGCTCGACAGCATCAACACGGTCGCCCGCGCCCATGACCTGATCCTGTTTTCCCGACGGCCGCGCTATCGGCCCAAGGCACTGAAACGTCTTTACGAAAAAGACCGTGCGCTTTTTGAACACTGGACACATGATGCCGCCGTGATCCCGATGGACTATTACTCATGGTGGCAGTTGCGGCGCGAACGGGATGCGGCAAAGCTGCGCAACCAATGGCGGGATTGGCGGCGGGACGGGTTCGAAGCGCAATTCCAACCGGTTCTGGACCAGATCCGCGAGGAAGGGCCCTTGTGCTCCTCCGATGTCGGCGCGGGCGAAAAACGTGGCTCCGGCGGGTGGTGGGACTGGCACCCCTCAAAGACCGCGTTGGAATACTTGTGGCGCAGCGGGGCCCTTTGCGTGGTCGGGCGCGATGGGTTTCGCAAGCGCTACGATCTGACGGAACGGGTGATCGACGATGCCCTTTGCCAGCCCCGACAAGAGCCTGAGCATACGGCGGCGACGATTGACTGGTGCTGCTCTGGCGCGCTGGACCGGCTGGGTTTCGCGACACCGACCGAGCTTGCCGCCTTTTGGGATCACATCACCATCGCCGAAGCCAAAGACTGGTGCGCGGGAGAGCTTGCAGCGGGTCGTCTGCAACCTGTTGAAATCGAATGCGTCGGTGGCGCCTTACGCCCCTGTTTTGCCCGGCCCGATATCGCCTCTGATCCGGCTCTGACCTTGGAGCCGACGCCCCGGCTGCGGGTTCTTAGCCCCTTTGATCCCGCCCTGCGTGACCGGAAGCGGGCGGAACGGCTCTTTGGCTTTGACTACCGGATCGAGATATTTGTGCCCGAGGCAAAGCGTCGTTACGGCTACTACGTCTTCCCCATACTGGAAGGGGACAGGCTGGTGGGCCGCGTCGACATGAAGGCGTTTCGCGACCGTGATACGCTTCACGTGCGGGCGCTTTGGCCGGAAGCTAAGGTGCGTTGGGGCAAGGGGCGCGTGGCGGCTTTTGAGGCCGAACTTGCGCGGATCGTTCGGCTGGCGGACGTCAGCAAATTGTCATTTGAGGACGGCTGGTTGCGCGCCCCTCAATAGGTCGTGGCGGCCCGCGCGGCCTGATCATATTGCCCGGACATCAGGCGCAAAAGCGATGCCGCATGGCTGACCTGCTCGGGCTCCAACCCTAGCTCCCCCACCGCACGCAGCAGCAGACCCTCGCGAATTTCGCGGTAGCGCACACAGGTCTCCGCCCCCTTTTGCGTCGCGGCCACGGTCTTTTCCTTGCCCTGACGACCGTCCTTCACCAACCCCGCCTTGATCAGCTTTTTGATTGCGTAGTTGACGGTATGAGTATCCTCGACGTTCAGCACCAGACAGATATCCGCCAGTTTCTTGGGCCGGTCGCGATGATAGACGGAATGCAGCACGAGCACATCCAGCGCCCCCAGTTCGGGATACCCAGCCATGGCAATGGCGCGCACCATCCATCGGTGGAAGGCGTTGTTGGCCAGCGTCAGGCCAAACTCCAACTCGGAGATTTCCGCAAACGAGCCACTTGCCAGATGTGCAGAGGAAACGACGGGGCCAAGAAAAGGATCAGACATATCCTATAGACTGCGCAATATTGATAATTTGTCAACATTTTGTTGACGTATTGCAAAAGTTGCGCAGTATTGACGCTAGGGAATCAATCTGACGAAGATTCGCGACAGGTCCATTGCGCCCGAGACCAGATCTCAAAGCATCCCAAACGCCAGCGGGCAGAAGACCCGCGCATGAAATAATGACCAACCAACGGAGAGACCGATGAAACTGACACATAAATTCCTGGCGGGTGCCGCCACGCTCGCCCTGACGGCAGGCACGGCCGTTCCCGCGTTCGCGGCCGAAAAATGGGATATGCCCATGGCCTATTCCGCGTCAAACTTCCATTCGGAAAACGGCGTGGCCTTTGCAGAATGTGTGGGCGCGGGCACCAATGGCGAGATCACCATCGAAGTACATGCCGGTGGGTCGCTCTTTGCGGGCGCCGACATCAAACGCGCGATCCAGACCGGTCAGGTGCAGATTGGCGAACGTCTGCTTTCAGGTCACCAGAACGAAAGCGCTGTCTTTGGCTTCGACAGCATCCCGTTCCTCGCGCCCTCCTTTGACGACAGCGAAAAGCTCTACAAAGCGGCCAAGCCCAAGATCGAAGCCCTGCTGGATGAACAGAACCTTGAGCTGCTTTATGCGGTGCCTTGGCCGCCACAAGGTCTCTACTTCAAGAAAGAAGTGAACAGCGTCGCCGACATGGCCGGTGTCAAGTTCCGTTCCTACAACAACACCACCAGCCGTTTGGCCGAACTGACGGGCATGCTGCCGGTGACGGTTGAAGCCGCCGAGATCAGTCAGGCCTTTGCCACGGGCGTTGCTGAATCCATGGTGTCCTCCGGTGCCACGGGCTATGACCGCAAAGTCTGGGAAAGCCTGACGCATTTCTACGAAGTCGACGCCTGGCTGCCGCGCAATTACGTGATGGTGAACCAGGACGTCTGGGCAGATGTATCCGATGCAAATAAAACTGCCATCCGCGCCTGTGCCGATGAAGCAGCGGCGCGTGGGCTGGAAGCCTCCAAAGCCTACACCCAGTTCACCATGGACGGGCTGGCCGCAGGGGGCATGACCGTGCAGCCCGCAGGCGATGCGTTGATGGGCGAACTGCGTGAGATCGGTGCGACCATGACGTCCGAATGGCTTGACGCCGCCGGAGACGACGGCGCGGCCCTCGTCGACGACTTCAAAGCGATGCAATAAGCGCGCAATGGCGGTCCCGACAATCGGGGCCGCCCTTTTGATATCATTCATTTGAGTGGGAGTGGTGCCGTGACTGCGATCCGCAAGACGCTTGATTTTCTGTACCTGATCGCCGGGATTGCCGCAGCTTTGTGTCTGATCGCAATCCTTGCGTTGATCGTGGCACAGATGGTGGCCCGCTGGACGGGCGAAATTTTCCCCGGCGCGCCGAACTATGCGGGTTACGCCATGGCGGCGGCGAGCTTTCTAGCCTTCGCCAATGCCTTGAACAAGGGCGCGCACATCCGAGTTTCCATTCTGTTGAATTCGGTGCCCGCGGGCGCAAGACGACTGTTGGAAATCTGGTGTTTTGCCGTGGGCGCCGCAGTCGCGTGGTATTTCACCTATTACGCCTATTGGTTCGTCTACTGGTCCTGGAAATTCAATGAGGTCAGTCAGGGGCAGGACGCCGTACAACTTTGGATCCCGCAATCGGTCATGGTGATCGGTGGCGGCCTGATGGCCATCGCCCTCACCGACAACCTGTTGCATGTGATTTTCAAAGGCGATCACCGGATCACCCGCGACACCGTCGACGATAGCTTCGAGGTGTGAGCAGATGACCGAAGTTTACGCCATCATCCTCTTTCTCGTCGTTCTTTTCCTGCTGCTTGGCACCGGCGTCTGGGTCGGGCTGGCCCTGATGGGGGTCGCCTGGGTCGGTATGGAGCTTTTCACCACTCGACCCGTCGGCGACACGATGATCACGACGATCTGGGCCTCCTCCAGCAGCTGGACGCTGACGGCCTTGCCGCTCTTCATCTGGATGGGCGAAATTCTGTATCGAACGCGGCTCTCCGAAGACATGTTCAAAGGCCTCTCGCCATGGCTCGCCCGTTTGCCGGGTGGGCTGGTGCACACCAACATCGTGGCCTGTACGGTCTTTGCCGCGGTTTCCGGCTCCTCTGCGGCAACGCTGACCACCGTTGGCAAGATGTCCATCCCGGAGCTGCGCGCGCGCAATTACCCCGAGAACATGGTGATCGGCACGCTGGCGGGCGCGGCAACGCTGGGGTTGATGATCCCGCCATCCATTGCGCTCATCGTCTATGGGGTGACGGTGAACGAGAGCATCACAAAGCTCTTTTTCGCCGGCGTCTTTCCCGGCCTGACCCTGGCGACGATGTTCATGGCCTATGTGGCCATTGTCTCGAAGGTGTCGCCCTCCTGGAACCCAAGCATGGAGACAGGCATGAGCTTTGGCGAGAAGCTGAGTAATTCCCGTTTCCTGATCCCAGTGCTGACACTGATCACCGTGGTCATCGGATCGATGTATGCAGGCTACGCGACCGCGACCGAGGCGGCCGCCATCGGTGTGATCGGCGCGCTCCTGCTGGCGACCGCGCAGGGCTCGCTGACGCCCGCGTCGTTCAGGGCCAGCCTGATGGGGGCCATGCGAACCTCGGCCATGATCGCGCTGATCCTTGCGGGCGCGGCCTTTCTGAAACTGTCGATGGGTTTCACCGGCCTGCCCCGCGCGCTGGCCGACAGCATCGCAGCGATGGAACTGGCGCGGTTCGAGCTGCTGATGGCGTTGCTGGTCTTCTACATCATCCTGGGCATGTTTCTCGACGGGATTTCCGCCGTGGTGCTCACCATGGCCATTGTCGAGCCGATGGTGCGCGAGGCCGGTATTGATCTGATCTGGTTCGGTATCTTCGTGGTGGTGGTCGTGGAGATGGCGCAGATCACCCCACCCATCGGGTTCAATCTCTTTGTGCTGCAGGGCATGACCGACCATGAAATGGGCTACATCACCAAGGCGGCGCTGCCGATGTTCCTGATCATGGTGTTGATGGTTTTCGTGCTGATCTGGTTCCCCGAGATCGCAACATGGCTGCCTGAAAACCTGCGACAAACCCCGAGCTAGCGGAAGTGACAAGACTGCTATGGTTCATCTCCGACAATGCGCGCGCTTGCCTGATCGTGGGTCTGCTGGCCGGGCTGGCACTGCCCGGTCTGGCCGCCACGATGCAGCCTTGGCTGCCGGAAATGGTGGCGGTGCTGCTCACGATCACCGCGCTGCGCATCGGGCACCGCGCGGCCATGGGCGCGCTGTCGGATCTGCGGTGGGGGTTGGGATCGGTTGCGGTATTGCAATTGATGCTTCCGGTCGCCTTGTTCGCGCTGTGCTGGATCTTTGGTCTCGCGGAGGCACCCGCTGTCACCGCGATGGTGCTGGCGACAGCGGCACCTGCCATTTCCGGATCGCCCAATCTGGCGCTGCTGTTGGGCCAGAATGCCGGGCGCATGATGCAAATTCTGGTGCTGGGCACCGCCGCCTTTCCACTGACGGTGCTGCCGGTTCTGTGGTTGATGCCACACCTCGGCACACCAGCCGCGATCACCAGCGCGGCGCTCACCCTGCTAGTGGTCATCGCCGTGGCCACGATCATCGGCTTCAGCCTGCGCCAGCTTTTCTTCCCCGCCCCCTCCGAGCGGCAAATCAAAGCGCTCGATGGGCTGTCGGTTCTGGCCTTCTCGGCCATTGTCGTGGGGCTGATGGCAGCTCTGAACCCGGCCCTGCGCAGCGATCCCGGCAGCGTCGCTCTTTGGGCGCTCTTGGCCTTTGCCATCAGCTACGGCGCACAGATCTTCGCCTATCTGATCCTGCGCAGATCACCGCTCGCGCATGTCGCCGGGCCACTGGCAATCGGCGCGGGGAACCGCAATATCGCACTTTTCCTGGTGGCGCTGCCGCCAGAGGTACTCGCGCCCCTGATGGTCTTTGTCGGCTGCTGGCAATTGCCGATGTACCTGACACCCATCCTGTTGCGCTGGTTGTACAAAACGGGGCCTTGAAATGACCGAAGGGCCCACCATCAAAACCGTCGGCCTTTCCGGCCTGCTGGTCAGCTTTGGCACCGCGATGAGCGAGCCTGCCAATCGCGCCGCCCTTGCTTTTCGCGCCGCACTTGAGGCTGAAAACTGGCCAGAGGTCAGCGAAACAATGATGTCGCTTGTCTCCGTGTTTGTCGCCGTGGATCTGGTGAGCATCCCCGCCGCACAGGTCGAGGAGAGGTTGCGTGATCTGCTCGGCGCGCAGGATTGGACCGCAGCCCCCCTGCCCGGTGGCCGCACCAGGTGGCATGTGCCCACGGTCTACGGCACCGACCTTGCACCACAGCTTGAAGAGGCGGCAGAGGTTGCGGGCCTCGATCCGGACACCGCGATCCGGCAACTCTCAAGCGCCCGGGTGCGGGTTCTGACCCTCGGGTTTGCGCCGGGCCAGCCCTATCTGGGCGAACTTGACGAGGTCTGGAACATCCCGCGTCAACAAAACCTGACCAAAAGTGTGCCGTCCGGCGCGCTGGTCGTGGCCATCCGTCAGCTGATCATCTTCACCGCGCCGACGCCAACGGGGTGGCGCCACGTCGGCCAGACAGCTTTTCGCAACTTCGTTCTGGATGCTGCAGAACCCTTCGCGCTGTCGCCCGGTGATGAGCTGACCTTCCCGGCCATCGACCGCGGCACCTTCGATAAAATCGGCGTTGATGACCGCTATGGTGGTGCCGACCGTGAGAGCCTGGCATGAGCGCCCATCTCAAAATCCTCTCCGCGGGTCCTGCGATGAGCCTTCAGGACATGGGGCGTGAGGGTTATCTGGCGCATGGTCTGACACGCGGCGGGGCGGCCGACCGACTGGCCCTGCACGAAGGAGCGGCGCTGCTGGGCCAATCCGCCGATTGCGCAGCACTTGAAATGGTTGGCATGGGCGGCACGTTTGAGGCGACCGTCGATACGGTCATTGCCCTGACGGGCGCGCGCATGGGCGCAACCCTCAATGGCGCACCGCTGACATGGCATGCGTCCCATGCGTTGCCTGCCGGGGCCAAATTGGTGATTGGCGGTGCACAGGCCGGAACCTACGGGTATCTGCACGTCGCGGGTGGTTTCCAGACCCCCGTAGTCATGCACGCGCGCGCCAGCCACCTCAACGCACAGATCGGCGCTTTGTGTCACAGCGGCGACGCCCTTCCGATCGCTGCAACCGCCAGCGCCCGCAGCGGTTACTTCCTGACGCCAGACAGCCGGCTGCAGGGCGGTACGATCCGCGTCATCACATCGTTTCAATCCGATCAGTTTTCGCAAGAAACCCGGGACCGTTTCGCCGCCACATCGTTTCAGCGGGATGCCCGTGGGAACCGGCAAGGCGTGCGCCTGCACACCGATGAAGACGGGTTTTATGCCACCGATGGTCTGAGCATTGTCTCCGAAGTCATCACCACCGGCGACATTCAAATCGCGGGCGATGGTGCGCCCTATGTTCTGATGTGTGAAAGCCAGACAACGGGCGGATATCCCCGCATTGGCACCGTGATCCCTTGCGATTTACCCAAGGTGGCGCAGGCCCCTGTGGGTGCAACCGTGCAATTCGAGTTCATTTCGCAGGCAGAGGCGATCGAGATCGAAAAACGCGCCCGCAACGAGGTCAAGGCGCTCGCCACAAAAGCACAACCGCTGGTGCGCGATCCCTCTGACATTGCCGACCTGCTGAGCTATCAGTTGATCAGCGGCGCAGTTTCCGCCACTGCCGATCCATTTGCCTGAAAAAGGAGACGTTCCATGACCCGCGTAGACCTGAATGCAGATATGGGTGAAAGCTTCGGCCCCTGGAAAATGGGGGATGACGCGGCCCTGCTGAAAACGGTCACCTCGGCCAATGTCGCCTGTGGCGCGCACGCGGGCGATCCGGATGTCATGGCCGCGACCCTGCGTCTGGCGATGGAAAACGGGGTTGGCATCGGGGCGCACCCAGGCTTTGCCGACTTGCAGGGGTTTGGACGACAGCGCATGCAGGTGCCACGCGGGACGCTGCAAAACTCGATCCGCTATCAGGTGGCCGCCTCCCTTGGCATGGCCAAATCGCTGGGCGCAAAGGTGCGTCATCTCAAAGTGCACGGCGCCCTGGCAAACATGGCCTCGGAGGACGAAAGCCTGGCGCGGGACCTTTATGAAGCAGCGCTTTCCGTTGATCCTGATCTGATCGTCATGGTGCTCTGCGCCACAGCGCAGGAAGACGCCGTGCGCAAGCTGGGCTGCGCTTATGCGGGCGAGATCTTTGCCGATCGCGCCTATAACGATGACGCGACGCTGGTGGACCGCAGCCTGCCGGGCGCGGTGATCCATGACCCGGAGATCGCCGGCAAACGTATGGTGGAGATGGTGCAGGCCGGGGCCATCATCACCGAGACCGGCAAGCGCATCGAGACCAATATCGATACGATTTGCCTGCATGGCGACACACCCACGGCCGTTCAGATCGCATCATCCGTCCGCCGCGCGCTGGAATCCGCGGGCATCGACGTGCGCCAATTCGACGGACGCCACAGCTGACGGATGATGCAAGGGCTAGGGGCTGGTTTCCTGCTTCAGAAAGGCGATCAGATCATCGCGGTCCTGCGGTTTGGTGATGCGCTGCATCGGCATTTTCGAGCCCGGCACGTAATGATCCGGACCCAAATCGAACAGTAAATCAATCGTGTCATCTGACCAGACGATATCAGATGTCTGCAATGTCGGTGAGTAGGTGTAGCCGTCCACAGTGCCCGCCGCACGCCCGAAAAGCCCATGCAATGTCGGCCCGGCGCGCCGCTGACCATCCGGCCCCAGCGCATGGCAGATCGAACATTTGCGTTGGAACTGCCGTTCGCCATTGGTCATTTCTTCGGGCGCTTTTAGAAAACTGCGCTCGGTATTGGTCATTTGTGGCGCCGCGCCAAGGTCCTTGACGGGCCAACTGTACATGGCATCGTCCAACCCACCCGCGTGGATATTCTGACCATCCGGCGCGAAGGCCAGAGCCCAGATCGGACCCGACAAGGTGGCCCGAAAATCGTTGGAAATGCGCCAGTCTTCGGTGTCGATCAGCATGATATAGCCCTGAGCGTCCCCCACCGCGATACGCGCCACGCCCGCGTGATAGGCCATCGCCAGAATGGGTCGTCGATCCGCGGTGAAATCCCGCAGCGGTGCGCCCTCCGGCAAGTTGGCCAGACGCGTGGTGCCATCCACAGCCCCATATGCGATCCATGTTTCATCTGCACTGACGACCAGGGTGTTGATCCCGAACCCGTGATTGACCAACCGGCGCAGGGCCTCGCCGGTGCCCGCGTCCCAAACGCGGAGTGTCCCATCCGCGGATGCGCTGTAAAGCCGTTTGCCATCAGGTGAAAAGGCGACGTCATTCACGATATTGGCGTGGCCGGTTATCTCAATCGGCGCCGCGCCTTCCTCCAGCGACCATATCTTTATGGTCCGGTCCCAGCTTGCCGAGGCAACCCGCTGCCCATCAGGGGAAAGCGCCAGCTGAATGATCTTGGCGGTGTGATTGCCAAGCACGCGGGTGTCGCCGGTTGCAGCGTCCCAAATGCGCAGCGTGAAATCATCACCGGCGGAAACCACCCGCCCCTTCCCAAGATAGGCAACGGCATTTACCGCCGCCGTATGCCCTTCAAGCCATTGCGGCGCGCCATCGCGCCAGAGACCCACCGAATTGTCGAAACTCGCGGTAAGGATCGTACCGTCCTCGCCTGCCGAAATACCTTTGACCGGACCACCGTGCCCCTTCAGGGTGAAGAATTCCTGCGCTGAAACGGCGAAGGAAAACATAAGGAAAAGCGGAAAGAGACAGCCAAACAGCAGCACCATCAGACGCCTGTTTTGTCTGTTTTGCTGCGCAGATTTCAAACGTGCCATGCTAATTCTTTACCTTCGCAATCCCGTATGCCCGGCCTGGTTCAAGGCCCTGCCAGACGCGCGAAGTATTGCAAGAGAATTTGCGTCGGTCCATGGTCTGGCATTCGCGAGCCAATTTACGCCTGTGCGCGGCGAAATATTGTGCCGCCGAAACGTCATACCTTAGTCCCATAGGATGCGCACGGACCCAGGCCTAGGATCACCCATATGACAGGGAGAGAGACGGCGTTACGACGCGCAATGCAGGCGTTGACGGTTTTTACGTTCTGGGTGGCAGGTGCTATTCAGGGCCTGTGCGAGCCGTTGTCGCGGGACATCCTTGCGCCCTACATCGTGCCGCCGATGTCACTGGGCGAACAGATCAGCGAAAACGGTGTCTGGCAGCTGCTGAATTCCGGCGGGGCCGAGGCCGGTTATGTGTTCGAGACCGAACCGATGGCCCCTTTGCCCGGGTTCTCCGGCGCCCCGATCAACGTGCTGGTCGTGCTTGATCTGAACGGCCGGTTTCTGGATGTGCAGCTCTTATCCCATAACGAACCGATCTTTGTCTCCGGTCTGGGGCAAGCGCCGTTCCACAAGTTTTTTGAGCAATATCGCGGCCACTCGATCACCGACAGTCTGGTGGTTGGCACGCCCTACGGGTCAGGCGGCGATGGCTCGGCGCTGGTCTATCTGGACGGCGTCACCAAGGCCACGGCGAGTGTGCGCATCGCGCATGAGAGCGTGCTTGCCGCAACCCTGCAGGTAGCACGCGAAAAGATGAGCGGGATTGCCACCGGCCCGCCCGCCTACCCCGATCAGGAGGTCACCGAAGAGTTGACCTGGGAGGATCTGGTGACGCAGGGCATCGCCGTGCGCAAGGTGGTCACCAACGCGGAGGTCGACGCGGCCTTCGACGGCACGCTCTGGGAGGACGACGACCCCGACGCCAAGGATTATCCAGAGGAGACATACCTCGATCTTTGGGTCGTTGACCTTGGCCCACAGTCGATTGCCCGCGCGGTGCTGTCCGAGGACAGCTTGGCCGAGCTACAGCAATTCATGTCGATCTCGACCATGGACGAGCCGGTGCTGGTGGTGGAAACCGCACGCCACGGGCTGATCACGGATGACTTCGTGCGCAATACCGCACCGGATCTGATCAGCGCCGAACAGGGCGGCTTTCCCATCGCCTTCCGGGATGCGGATATCTACGTGGAAATGAACGCGGATGTGCCGGAAGAAATCCGCGATGGGACGGCGCTGATCCTGCGCACCGACCGGCGTTTGGGCTTTGACCCCACTGCAGAATGGAAGCTGCAGGTCAAGGCGCTGCGCGCGCACGGTGTGTTCCAGCCCGAGATCGGCTCGGTCACCTTTGAGGTACCCTACCAAGCGCCTGACCGTTTCTTTGCCCGTCAGGACGTGATCAAACCCGCCCCACCCTGGGTGGATGCCCTGCGCAACCGCGCGGGTGATCTGATCGTTCTGGGTGTTTTTCTGGCCGGCCTGCTGATGCTGCTGGGTCTTTCGCTCAACCGGCTGGCCGGGCATCGGTATTTCACGCCGATCCGTCTCGGCATTCTGGCTTTTGTCACCGGTTTCATCGGCTGGTGGGGTCAGGGGCAGCTGTCGATTGCCACGCCACTTGCGGTGATCCGCACCGCATTTGAAGGTGGCAGCTATGCATTCCTGCTCTATGACCCCTTCTCGCTGGCGCTCTGGGGTGTCACGATCCTCGGTTTCGTCCTCTGGGGTCGCGGTCTCTTTTGCGGTTGGCTGTGCCCGTTTGGCGCCCTGCAGGAATTCACCGCCCATCTGGGCCGCATCCTGCGCCTGCCCCAGATCGAGCCCAACGCGGTTTGGGATGATCGCCTGAAACTGTTGAAATATGTCGTCCTCGCGGGGTTGGTCGCGCTTCTTTTCACCACCCCCGCCCGGCTTGACCAGGCCATCGAGGTGGAGCCGTTCAAGACCGCCATCACCACCTTTTTCATCCGCGAATGGTACTACGTCGCTTATGCGGTTGGGCTCTTGGTGCTGTCCATGGTGCTCTTCAAAGGCTTCTGCCGCTACCTCTGCCCGCTCGGGGCGGTCATGGCTATCGGCGGGCTGCTGCGCGGTCGGGATTGGATTGCGCGGCGCACGGAATGCGGCACACCCTGCCAGCTCTGCCGTGTGAAATGCAGCTACGGCGCCATCAGGAAAACCGGCGAAATCCAGTATTCCGAATGTTTCCAGTGCCTGGAGTGCGTGACCATCCATGATGACCGCAACCAATGCGTGCCCCTCATCCTCGCCGGTAAAGGCCGTCCGCTGCAAAAGGTGGCCGCAGAATGACCCTGACCCGCCGCCGTTTTCTCACCATCACCGCCGGATTTGCCTGTGCCCCCGGGCTGGCGCAGGCCAACACATGGCAGGGCCGCGCCTTTGGGTCCGATGTGGCCATCACCCTGCGCGGCCCGCGGCAAGATACTGAGATTGCCCTGAACAAGGCCCGCGCCCAGATCGTGGAGGTTGAGAGGCTTTTCAGCCTCTACGATCCAGGCTCCGCACTCTCGCGCCTGAACAGACGCGGCGTGTTGCGCAACCCCGATCCCCGCTTTTTCGCACTGATGCAGGCGGCGGATCAGGCCTTCGATCTGACGGACGGCTTGTTTGACCCAACGGTACAACCGCTCTGGCGGGCCTTTGCCTCAGGCGAGGGCATTCCAGCAGCCCGCGACGCCGTTGGCTGGAAGCGCGTGCGCTTTAACCGGGATGAAATCACGCTGGACGCTGGGCAGGCACTGACGTTCAACGGCATCGCCCAGGGTTTTGCGACCGATCTGGTCACCGAGCTTCTGCGGGACCAGGGTCTGCAGAAGGTACTGGTCAACATCGGTGAATACCGTGCCACGGGCGGTCCCTGGCGTGTGGGGCTGAACGATCCTACGTTGGGGCATCTGGGCACCCGCACGCTGACCGATGCAGCCATTGCAACATCCAGCCCCGGGGTGATGTCGCTCGGGCGCGCGGATCACATCCTGCACCCTATTGCAGCTCCGCAATGGTCCACCGTCTCTGTTGAGGCGCAAACAGCCACGCTTGCCGACAGCCTATCCACCGCGCTGACCCTGGCAAAAACCGATCAGATCAAGGAAATACAAAAGTCGCAAACCGATCTCGGTCGCGTTACCCTGGTCTCAAAGTCTGGTGATGTGAGTACCCTCTAGCCCCGGCCCCGCGCGAAGCCGCGGGGCGGGGGATGTTTCAGGCCGCGGCGGTGACGGCGCGTTTTGTCATGACGGCGGCGAGGTGGGCGCGGTATTGGCCAGTGCCGTGCAGGTCGTTGATCATGTCGTCCCCGGAGAGCGCAAGCCCATCCAGCGCTGTGGCCGAGAAGTTCGACGACAGCGCCGCTTCGGCCTCGCCCCAGCGGAAGACGCCGTCGTTCGAGGCCCCGGTGATCGCCACCCGCACGCCCTCTGCGAACTTCGCCACAAAGACGCCGACCAGCGCAAAGCGCGAGGCGGGCTGCACGAACTTCTGATAATTCGAGGCTTGCGGCACCGGGAAGCGCACCTCGGTGATGATCTCGCCCTCCTCCAGCGCCGTGGTGAACATGCCCTGGAAGTAGTCATCCGCCGCGATCTCGCGGCTGTTGGTCACCACCGTGGCGCCTGAGCCCAGCACGGCCGCCGGGTAACAGGCCGAGGGATCGTTGTTGGCCAGCGAGCCGCCGATGGTGCCACGGTTACGCACCGCCGGATCGCCAATGTGACTGGCCAGCGCCGCCAGACCGGGGTACGCCCCCGCCTCTGCGGCCACCGTGGCATGGGTGGTCGCCCCGCCGATGCACAGTTGCCCGTCATCGCCGGTGCATACGCCCTGCATCTCGGTGATCCCGCGCAGGCTCACCAGCACGGATGGGCTCGCCAACCGCTGCTTCAGCGTCGGAATGAGCGTCTGCCCCCCGCCTAGCGCCTGCGCATCCTCACGCCCCATGGCAGCGGCGGCATCCGCCACCGTGCCGGGAGTCTCCACATCAAAATTATACATCGCTTCATCCTTTCCATCCGCCAGTTCAAAGGCGCATCTCACCTTCTTCTGGCGTCAAATATCCCGGGGAGCGCGAGGGGCTGGCCCCTCGCACGCCTACTCTGTTTACCAGGGCATCGCCCCCGTGTTCTCGAACCAATGGCGCGCATGAACGATCCCGTTCGGCTC
>NZ_CANMXR010000006.1:0-353424 GCF_947501835.1 uncultured Roseobacter sp.
AAAATCCTCCCCCAATCTACAATAGCGAGTGAATCAAAGGACTTGCTTCAAAGCAACAAGACTTCTTCAACAAAATACGCCCATTGCACCTATCAACACGGGTCTTGCAAACTTTAATCAAGACTACCGAGTGACTAGAATTAATGACCAAAATGACCAAAAACGTGATCAAAATGGTCAACGATCATAAGTCGTCACACACACTTGATTTAGTGGTGAGCCGTGCAGGATTCGAACCTGCGACCCACTGATTAAAAGTCAGTTGCTCTACCAACTGAGCTAACGGCCCACTAGAGCGCCTACTTAGAAAGGTGGTGCGTAAGGGTCAAGCCCTTATTCAGTGTTTTCGCAAGGACATACTGGATAGTTTTGCCGCATCGGCTTATACGCGCGAAATGACCAAAGAGGATCATACCGGTTTGCCCTTCATGAAGATGCACGGGCTGGGAAACGACTTTGTCGTTCTGGACGCGCGCGCGCGGAAAATCGACGTGACCCCGGCGTTGGCACAGGCTCTTGGCGACCGGCATAACGGCGTGGGTTTCGACCAGTTGGCGATCATGACAAATGAGACCGATGATCTCCATCTGAAGTTTTACAATGCCGACGGATCCGTTTCCGGCGCTTGCGGGAATGCCACGCGGTGCATCGCCAGGCATGTGATGCAGGAAACCGGGCAGAGTTCCTTGCGACTGATCACCGAGCGCGGGGTCCTCACCGCCGAAGACGCCGGTGAGGGCCTGACATCCGTGAACATGGGTCACCCTCAATTCGATTGGGCGGATATCCCGCTGGCGCATAAGGTGGATACGCTTTCGTTGCCAATCGATGGCACGCCGGTGGCGACCGGTATGGGCAATCCGCACTGTACCTTCTTTGTCGATGACGTCGATGTGGTCGATCTGGCCACCTTCGGCGCGGCCCACGAAAACCATCCGCTCTATCCTGAACGCACCAATGTGCAGGTCGCGCAAATCATCGAGGATGATCACATCCGTATGCGGGTTTGGGAGCGCGGGGTCGGCATTACCCTGGCTTCCGGCTCTTCAAGCTGCGCCACGGCTGTCGCTGCCGCGCGCCGTGGGCTCACCGGCCGATCCGTTCAGATCGATCTGGATGGCGGCACGCTCCACGTGGATTGGCGCGAGGATGGTGTCTGGATGACGGGCCCGACGACCCATGTTTTCTCCGGCACCCTGACATCTGCTTTTCTGGCTGGTCTGACATGAACACACCCGTCTTCTCCACCATGGGCTGCCGTCTGAATGCCTATGAAACCGAAGCCATGAAAGAACTGGCAACCGCTGCGGGCCTGGAAAACGCCGTGGTGGTCAACACCTGTGCGGTGACGGCTGAAGCGGTTCGCAAAGCCCGGCAGGACATTCGGAAACTTCGGCGTGCGCACCCGGGTGCGCGGTTGATAGTGACCGGCTGCGCGGCGCAAACGGAACCGGACACCTTCGCCCAAATGGCCGAGGTCGATGCGGTGATCGGCAATACCGAAAAGATGCAGGGCGCGACGTGGCAGGGGCTTGCCGCAGATTTCATCGGTGACACCGAGACCGTACAGGTCGACGACATTATGTCGGTGACCGAGACCGCAGGCCACCTGATCGATGGTTTTGGGACCCGCAGCAGGGCCTATGTCCAGGTGCAGAACGGCTGCGATCATCGCTGCACCTTCTGCATCATTCCTTACGGGCGGGGTAATTCGCGATCAGTGCCCGCCGGTGTCGTTGTGGATCAGATCAAACGGCTGGTGGACAAGGGTTATAACGAAGTGGTCCTGACGGGCGTCGACCTGACCAGTTGGGGCGCGGATTTACCGTCCGAGCCGAAGCTGGGGGATCTGGTTATGCGGATCCTCAAACTCGTGCCGGATTTGCCGCGGTTGCGGATCAGCTCCATCGACAGCATCGAAGTCGACGATAACCTGATGCAGGCCATTGCCACGGAACCACGGCTCATGCCGCATCTGCATTTGTCGCTGCAACACGGCGATGACATGATCCTCAAACGGATGAAGCGGCGGCATCTACGACAGGATGCCATCCTTTTTGCGCAGGAGGCACGCCGGCTGCGCCCGGAAATGACCTTTGGCGCGGATATCATCGCGGGCTTCCCGACCGAGACCGACGCCATGTTCCAGAACTCTCTGGCTCTGGTGGAGGCATGTGATCTGACGTGGCTGCATGTGTTCCCCTATTCTGCGCGCCCCGGTACGCCCGCCGCGCGCATGCCAGCCGTAGACGGCAAGGCCATCAAGGCGCGTGCGGCCCGCTTGCGGCAAACAGGTGCCGCGCAGGTACAGCGGCATCTGGAAAAGCAGGTCGGACACAGCCACAGGATATTGATGGAAAGCCCGACCATGGGCCGGACAGAGCAGTTTTGCGAGGTGCGGTTTTCTACGCCTCAGCAAGAGGGAAGCATCGTCCAGGCGCCGATTACAGGGCATGATCAGACAAGGTTGCTGGCCTGATCGCGGGATCGCCAAACTCAGCTATTTTAGAAAAGCCGTGACAAATACCGGCACGGGTCGCTACTCTGAGCCTACCTTGTGGGAGAGGTACTTTGAGCGATCACATCGAATGGGTCCTGGAAATGGATGTCCAGGACGGCATGTCCGAGGCTGTTTTACCACTGATCAGTGAAATGGTTATAGCGACCCGGGAGAATGAGCCGGGGGCGCTCACATACGAATACTATCTGACGGAAGACAAATCACGCTGCACTGTGCTGGAGCGCTATGCGGACAGTGACGCGCTCATGACGCATCTGGGAAACTTCGGTACCCATTTTGCTGAAAGGTTCTTCAAAACCTTTGCCCCGGTTCGGTTCACGGTGTATGGCCCTGCCAATGACACGGTTCGATCCGCACTTTCTGAGCTTGGGGCAACTTTCGACACACGTATTGGCGGCTTTCACAGGTAAAGCCCCACTGGTTAACCATTCCAAATCCCATAGGTTACACGCAGACGGTTAACCGGCTGTGCCCGTTTTGATTGAAACTGCGTGTCTGACAAGTTACTTTGAGCGGCCATGACTGCTGAGTGGCCGGAACTGGAGAGGGTGAGATGGATACTGTATTGCTGCCGAATACCGGGTTCTTGGCACATGCCTCCAAAGACCTTTCCGATCTGATGGCCTCGGTCGCAACCGAGGTCCAGCTTTCCGAAGGCGAAGTGCTGTTTGAGCAGGGCGATGACGGGGACACGCTTTATGCGATCATCTCGGGCTCGCTGGAATTCAGCGTCCTGTCGCGTGAGGGGCGCAAGCTGTCTCTGGACGTGATGCGCCCCGGTGCCCTGTTTGGCGAGATTGCCCTTTTCGACCCCGGCACACGAACGGCCACCGTCACGGCTTTGGAGCCCACACGGCTGCGCGGTGTCAAAAACGCGGATATGCTGCGGGCGATCCGCGAGGCGCCCGATCTCGGCATTGATATGATCCAGCTCGCCGGGGAACGCATGCGCTGGATGAGCAGCCAGCTGAATGAGCAGGTCTTTCTGCCAATGCCCGCCCGTCTGGCCCGCAAAATCCTCTATCTGACCGTTGCCGGATCCGAGCAGCTTTCGATGTTGACCCTGTCGCAATCGGAACTGGCCGAGTTTGTGGGCGCGACCCGCGAAGCCGTTTCAAAAACGCTTGCCCTGTGGAAACGGGCAGGTGTGATCGAGGCGACGCGGGGCGGTGTGCAAGTGCTGGACCGTGAAGCCCTGCAGGTCATGGCGGATCTACATCAAATTTAACGCCGACATGTGATCGGTTTCACAGACCCCGATTCGATTTTGCGTCATGTTAGGTGCATTGAAGGGCGCTTTGCCTGAACCTAACGACCAGTATTTTCTGGACCAGACACGCAAAAGGGGCTGCGAAATGGAACATGAACATAGATTTGAGATGGATCGCATGCGAACCACTCCGAACACCTCCCGGGTAAAGGCCGTGATTGCATGGTTGCTGGAGGCGGACCGCGAATTTCGGGTGGCTCAATCGATGGTCGACAAGACCAAGAACCGGTTCTGAGGGCTGATCGATGTCTGTTGCCGTCAAGCTTTCAATCCGGATTGGCTCTGTCGTGTCTGAGGCCAAATTGAGAGCGGCAAATAAGGCGGCTCAGGCATCAAAAGAGCCAGCAAATGCGACGAATGTGATCCAGTTCACATACAACGATTCTACATTAATCTATTCTAAACTTATTAGTGGTGACCGGTAAAAAGTAATCGCCTTGGATTGCAAGGCACACGATCTGGTAAATCAAGACATTGTAACGATCAGGGACAGGAAAGAGATCACGGCAAAAGATGCTTACGCTGCCGATTAACCGTGAACCCTTGGACCCCCCTATTCTGACTCTCCCCAGGGTCTGTCATTAGCCTTTGTGACTGAAGGTGCAGACAGGAAACCCCCCGCGCAGATGCACGGGGGGTTTTTTAATTTCAACAGTAGGGATGAGCGTTAGAGGGTTTTCTTGCCCTTCACCGGCGCCCAGAGACGCTTGTTGGTCAGATAGAGCAGAACCGACAGCAGGGTCAGGAACACAACGCCGACGAACCCGGCCTGTTTCCGCGCCATCATCTTGGGCTCGGCCGTCCACATCAGAAACGCGGATACGTCTTCGGCAATGTGGTGCAGGTCATTGGCATGACCATCGGCAAATTCGACGTCCTCACCGTAAAGCGGCGGGGCCATGGAGATCCAGCCGCCCGGGAATGCCTTGTTCTCATAAAGCGTCACACCGGCCTCTTCTCTCTCCTCACCGGTGTATTCGGTCAGCAGGGACGCGATGTATTCAGCACCGCCGATCCCTTTGAAGAACTGGTTGATGCCCAGGCCGTAAGGTCCGTGGAAACCCGCCCGCGCCTTGGCCATCAGGCTGAGGTCCGGCGCATTCTCCAACCCGGAGGCTGGGAAGTGATCCGCGGGAAGCGCTGGGCGGAAATCATCAAGCTCTGCGTCAAAGACTTCGAAGTTCTCCGCATAAGCGCGCACCTGATCTTCTGGCAGCGATGGGCCACCTTCCTCAGACAGCGACCGGATCGGCACAAATTTCAGCCCGTGGCAGGCCGAGCAAATCTCGGTATAGACCTGAAGGCCGCGTTGCAGCTGGTTCTGGTCATATTTGCCAAAGGGGCCTTCGAAGGAGAAATCAAAGTCCTCAACATGGCCTTCGCCGCCAGCCGCCAAACCCGCGGTGGCCAGCCCGAAAGCCGCCACAGCACTAAGTGTAAGTGTTCTGAACATGATCATTTGGTCCTTTATTCAGCGGGCGTGCCGTCGGAAGACTTCGGATAGTGCGCGGTGAAGTCCTCTTCGATCGTATCCGGGCTTGCGAGCGGTTTTTCAACCACGCCCAGCAGCGGCAGGATCACGAGGAAATACGCGAACCAATAAGCCGAAGCGATCAGTGAGAAGGTCGCGTAGGGTTCTTCCGCAGGCATGGCACCCAGCCACATCAGCGCGAAGAAGTCGACGACCAACAGGGCGAACCACCATTTGAACATCGGGCGATACCGGCCCGAGCGCACGGAGGATGTGTCCAGCCAGGGCGCCAGCGCCATCACCGCAATCGCACCGAACATCGCCAGAACGCCGAAGAACTTGGCGTCGATGATGCCCGCGGTCAGGAAAGATGCAATCTGTACAACCCAGACCTCGCTCGTGAAGGCCCGCAGGATCGCGTAGAACGGCAGGAAGTACCATTCCGGCACGATGTGTGCGGGCGTCGCCAGAGCATTCGCCTCGATGTAGTTATCGGGGTGGCCCAGGTAGTTTGGCATGAAGCCCACCACAGCAAAGAACACAGCCAGGATCACCGCCAGTGCGAACAGGTCCTTGATCACGAAATAGGGCCAGAACGGCAGCGTGTCTTTCTCGGCTTCTTCTTTCGAGGAACGGCGTACTTCAACGCCCGTGGGGTTGTTGTTGCCGGTGGTGTGGAAGGCCCAGATGTGCACGATCACAAGGCCCGCAATCACGAAGGGCAGCAGGTAGTGCAGCGAGAAGAAACGGTTCAGCGTGGCGTTATCCACCGCAGGTCCGCCCAGCAGCCAGGTCTGGATGCTCTCCCCCACAAAGGGGATCGCGCCAAAGAGGCCGGTGATCACGGTCGCACCCCAGAAGGACATCTGCCCCCATGGCAGCACGTAGCCCATAAAGGCGGTGCCCATCATCATCAGATAGATCAGCATGCCGATGATCCACGTGATCTCGCGCGGGGCCTTGTAGGACCCGTAGTAGAGACCGCGGAAAATATGCGCATAGACCGCGATAAAGAACAGAGACGCGCCATTGGCGTGCATGTAGCGCAGCATGTAGCCGCCATTCACGTTGCGCATGATGTGCTCAACGGAGGCGAAGGCCATATCCACATGCGGCGTATAGTGCATGGCCAGCACGATACCGGTGACGATTTGCAGTGCCAGACAGAAGGTCAGAACAATGCCCCAGATCCACATCCAGTTCAGGTTCTTGGGGGTCGGGATCATCAGCGTGTCATAAAGCAGGCCAACAACGGGGAGACGGCTGTGCAGCCACTTCTCGCCCCCGGATTTTGGTTCGTAATGGTCGTGAGGAATTCCAGCCATATCAGATTTCTCCCTTAACCCAATTTGATCGTGGTTTCGTCCACGAATTCTGCTGTTGGCACCGGCAGGTTAGTGGGTGCCGGCCCTTTACGAATGCGTCCTGCGGTATCGTAGTGTGACCCGTGGCAGGGGCAGAACCATCCGCCAAAATCACCCGCGTCGCCCAGGGGCACACAGCCAAGGTGCGTACAGACACCCATCATCACCAGCCATTCACCGGTCTCATCCAATGCGCGGTTCTCGTCGGAGGCATCGGCATCCGCGGCGATATTCGCGTTTTCCGCGCCCTGATCCGGCAGATCGGAGAGGGCAACGTCACGTGCCGCGGCGATCTCTTCCTCGGTCCGGCGGCGGATGAACACCGGCTTGCCCAGCCATTTCACCGTCAATTGCGTGCCTGGCTCGACATCGCTCACGTCAACGCGAATGGATGACAGGGCACGCACGTCAGCAGAGGGGTTCATTTGATGGACCAGAGGCCAAATCGCGGCACCTGCGGTAACAGCACCAGCACCAGCCGTGGCGTAATAAAGGAAATCCCTCCGGGTGCCTTCGTGATCTTCTGCGTGGGACACGGGTTTACTCCATTTCCGGGGCCGGTGATCGGCCAAAAGACAGATCGGCCGCAAAATAGCAGCCACACTCATGCGGGTATGTAGCGTCGTGCTGACGCGCCGTCCAGTGATCAAACGCGCGCAAACGGTCGCAGGCATGCCCGGCAGCCGCGATTTCTAGGCGTAACCCGCGTCGATTCGGTTAAGCTTTGGCGGTTTCTAAGCTTCTGGCGGTTTTGTCGCATGCATTGAGGCGCGCGAATCAAATTCGGCATGCCATGCCGCCAGGGCCTCGTTGCCCTTGCGCCAGTTGCGCGCGCCGTGGCGAAAATCGACGTAGGACAAGGCACAGCCGACCGAGATGTGGCCCATGTCCATGGGGCCGGACAGATGGCTCATCCAACGTGCATTCAAAACAGAAATGGCCCGCGCGACTTTTGCCCATTGGGCTTCGATCCAGTCGCCATATTGCATCTCCGCCGGACGCAGGCGCGCCTCATACGACATGGAAACCGCCGCATCCATGATACCGTCGCCGGTGGCTTCAAGCGTCAATGTCTCCCACCGCGACGTGCCGGTCGGGTACATGTTGCCGCCGTAAAGATCGTTGAGAAACGCGGTGATCACCCGGCTGTCATAGAGCGTGGTGCCGTTGTCGCGCACAAGGGATGGCAGTTTCGCCAAGGGGTTGCTGGCCGCCAGGGCGTCATCCGACGCAAAGGCCGTCGACGCGACATCGAGCAGTTCAACGTCATCTGCTTTGTCCAACTCATGCAGCAGGACAACAACTTTGCGCACGAACGGGGACGCCGAGGAATGAAACAGCTTCATGAGATTTCCTTTCACGATTCGCTCGCGACCCTAACAGAGCTAACCGCCCTGTCTATCGGCGCCGCGCATCAGAGCCGCCAGCACCGCCAGATCCGTGCCCTGACCGTAGGCTTCCACATGATCGGCGGTCCGCAGGCGCACCGCGTCGGGTTTGTTCTGGTTGAGTTTCCAGGTGCCATCAACGCCCGTGACCGACATCCGGCAGGGCACGATGGCGCGCATCATCTTCTCCATCACCCCCTCCGACATCTTTGACGGGGTCCAGGGGGGTTTCGGCAGCAGCCGGTCTTCGAAGAATGCCGATTGGCGATCCAGCAGGTCATGCAATTCTTCCTGTGGCCGCACCTCCAGGGTCCCCGTCACATGCACAGCGATGTAGTTCCAGGTCGGGACCTGATCATCAACGCCGTACCAATCGGGCGAGATATAGCTGTCAGGACCGGAAACGGCGATCCGGGCAGGCAGGGGTGCTGCCTTCAAGGCACGTGCAATGGGGTTGGAGCGCAGCAAGTGCAGCCAAAGGGTCTGGCCATCCTCATCCAGCAGAAACGGAATATGCGACATCCACGGCCCATCTGCGCCACTTGCCGCCAGAACACCAAAGGCGCGCTCCCGTGCATAGGCCAGGTTGGCGTCATCTTCTTGAGTGTGGAAAATCGGATTCGGGTGCATCGTTTTGCCTTTGCGATGTGTCGTATTTTCTCTTGCAGGCTTTGATACAGATTGGCAAGCTGGCGGTATTCTCAGGGCGGGGTGAAATTCCCCACCGGCGGTATGCAGCCTTGTGCTGCGAGCCCGCGAGCGCAAGGGATTTCCGCTGGAAACCCCCTTGGTCAAGCAGATCTGGTGAGACGCCAGAGCCGACGGTCACAGTCCGGATGAAAGAGAATGCGGATGCACGCGGGTCTTGGCCCGTGCGCAATCGTGATCGCCTTGGGTGGACGTGTCTGAACCTAAAGGAGATCACCATGACACACACCCGTTTCGCCTTTGTCAAAGCACAGTGGCACGCTGATATCGTGGACCGCGCCTATGACGGCTTTACCCAGACCATTGCCCCCGCGCAGGTGGATGTTTTTGACGTGCCGGGCGCCTTTGAAATGCCGCTGATGGCGCGAGACCTTGCGGCGTCGGGGCGGTATAGCGCGGTGATATGCGCCGCCTTTGTGGTGGATGGCGGCATCTACCGACATGATTTTGTGGCTCAGAGCGTGGTTGACGGGCTGATGCGCGCCGGCCTTGAGACGGGCGTGCCCGTGTTGTCGTTGTCGCTCACGCCACATAACTATCAGGAAACCGATCACCACACTGCCATCTACCGCGACCATTTTGTCACCAAAGGCAAAGAGGCGGCAGCTGCAGCGCTTGGCATTCTCAAAGCGCGCGAGGGGCTGCAGGCAAAAGCGGCCTAGCCCAGATAGGCCTGCAAGGCAGGCGGCGGGTTCTCCAACAGAGCGCCCGCCGGTTGCGGTGCTGCCGCCCGACCACCCTCGACAAAGATCACGTCATCGGCAATACGGCGCACATCCTGCGGGTCATGCGTGACCATCAGCAAGGTGGCATTGGCCTCCTCGCTGAGGTCATGCACAAGATCGAGCATCTCATGGCGCAACGCGGGGCCGAGCGCCGCGAAGGGCTCGTCCAGCAAGACAACGGGTCGATCCTGCACCAATACCCGGGCCAGCGCCGCGCGGCTTTGCTGACCGCCGGAGAGTTCACCGGGTTTGCGGTCGGCCATACCCACCAGGCCGACACGCTTCAGGGCCTGTTCCACCCGCAGGTGATCCTCCGGTGTGAGTTTCAGGTCGGACCGGATGCCTAATCCTATATTCTTGGCAATGGAGAGATGCGGAAACAGGTTGTTATCTTGAAACAGCATCGCAATCGGGCGATCCCCTGGTGTGGCATCGGTGATGTCGACATCGTTCCACCAAAGCTTGCCGCCGCCCAAAGGCAGAAAACCACCAAGCGCTCCAAGCAAGGTAGATTTCCCGGCGCCCGAGGGGCCGATGACAGCGGTCTTGCGCCCTTGTTGAACCTCGAAGTCGGCACGCAACAAGAATCCACCTTGCGAAATGGTGACGTTTTCAAGCCTCAGCATGCCAGCGCCCCGCTTTGTCAAAAATCCAGAACAGCGCAAGCGCCATGACCAGCAGCAGCAGGGCGGCGCCGGCGGCAGCCTCGGTGCGGTAGGCGCCCATCAAGCGGTACATTTGCAAGGGCAGCGTGGCGCGATCCGGATCTGCAAAGAGCGCAATCACGCCAAGATCGCCAACCGAGAGTGCACCGGTCAGCCCGGCGGTAAAGCCGATTTGCGCCCGCAACCGCGGCAGCACCAGCCAGCGCCACGCGGGCCAGCCGTTCAACCCCAGAGATCGCGACAAACGGTCATAGGTGGTCAGCACATCGCGCATCGGCGGCGCAAGTATGCGCAGGGCAAAGGGCAAGGCCATCAAAGCGTTGATCAGCGCGGTGACCGGCAATGCCAGCGGCACCGGATCGGCAATCGGGTTGATCAGGATGAACCAGCCGGTGCCGATCATCAGCGGCGAGGCAGAGAGGCCGATCAGACCAATAGCCTCTGCGCCGCCTGCCCGCCGGGTGCTGATCCAGCCCGCCATCGGCAGGGCTATGGCAAGGAGCAAGGCAATGCTGAGCATGGCCACGCCCAGCGAATTCCCCGCTGTTTTCCACACACCGATGGGCATTTGCGGCAGACCCTGCACGCCCGCCAACGTGATCGCGAAAAGCGGCAGCAACAGAAATGCGCTGCCCAGGGCGATTACACAGGCGTCGATTGCCGATTGGAGACCCCCGCGCGCATCCCAACGCCGTACCGCGCGGTCAAGACCAGCGCTCAGCGGAATGTTCGGGATCACCCAAAGCGCAACAAGGGCCGCGCTGCCCGCCAGAAACAGCTGAATAAAGGACAAGAGAGCGGCCCGCGCGAGATCGAAGTCGAAGCGAAACGCCTGATAGATGGCCAGTTCGATGGTTGTCGCGCGCGGTCCGCCCCCAAGCGTCAACGCGACGGCGAAGCTGGTCAGGCAAATGACAAAGATCAACGCGGCGGCCCCCGGTACAACCTGCACCAACAAGGGCATTTCCAGAGTGCGGCAGACCATCCGGGGCGGCAGGTTGAGCTGCGCGGCCAGCCGAAACCGTTCCGCGGGAATGCTTTGCCACCCTTGCAACAAGAGCCGCGTGGCCAGCGGGAGATTAAAGAAGACATGGGCCAGAACCACACCGTGCAGCCCGTAAATCGACAGGGTCGGCAACCCGATGGCCTCAAAGGCTGTATTGACCCACCCGGTGCGCCCAAAGACGGTGAGCAGGCCCAGAACCGCGACGATAACCGGCAAGATGAAAGGGGCGCCCAGCAGGGTGATCAGCACCCCGCGCCCCATAAAGCGACGCCGGGCCAGGGCACGCGCCAGGGGAATCGCGCAGGCGACGGATATGAGGGCGGAGAGGGCCGCCTGCAGCAGGGTAAACCGTATTGCCGCCCATTCCGCGGGCCCGATGCCGCGCCCCACTTCCGCGCGCAGGCCGATGCCGAGAAAGGACAAAAGGACCGCCACGACGACAAAGCCTCCCGCGGCGATCCCTGTCGTGCCGACTATTGGCTGAGCGCGTTGCGCCATGTCTCAATCGCCTGATCCTTGCGGCTTTCAGCCTCTTCTTCCGAGTAGAAGAGAACTTTTTCCGGCAGCGCCAGTTGCGCCCAGCCGTCGGGCCATTGATCTTCGGGCAAGGCGGCGGGCAGCGACCAGTTCGCGGTTGGGATCATTTGCTGAAAATCCTGGGACAACACATAGGCCATGAAGGCGTCAGCGAGTTCAGGCTCCTGAGTTTGTGCAATCTTGCCCACGGTTTCGACCATGAAATAGTGCCCTTCGGGGAAGATCGCGGCCTTTTTGGTGAAATCCTCTTCGGCGAACATGTGATAGGCGGGCGAGGTGGTGTAGCTCAGCACCATATCGACTTCACCATCGGTGAACATGCCGTAGCTGGCGGACCAGTCCTTGGTCACAGTCAGGATTTTCGGCGCAAGTTTGGTCCAGACTTCACCGGATTTTTCACCGTAAACAGCCTCGACCCAGAGCACCAACGCGAGACCGGAAATCGACGTGCGTGGGTCCTGAATGACCAGCTTCACATCATCATCCATCTCCAGCAGCGCATCAAAGCTCGCGGGCGGCGCGTCCATCGTTGTCTCATTATAGATAAACGCCGTGTGGCCATAGTTGAACGGCAGGAAGGTGTCGTCTGTCCAGTCAATCGGCAGGGTGAGGGCGGAATTATCCTGACCGTGCGGGGCAAAGAGCCCGGTGGCGCGCGCCTTGGCGGTCACGTCGGAGGTCAGACCGATGACCACATCTGCCTTGGTGCGCTCCCCTTCGAGCAGCAGGCGCGGCAACAGATCGCCCGTAGCAAATTGCAGATCGCAGGCGCAGGTTTCTTCAAACCCCGCTTCGATCATCGGGCCGGGGCCCCATTCAGACGTGAAGTAATCGCCTGCATAGACAGTCAGCACGGGGGTATCGGCCCCGGCCTGCGTGGCCAGCAGCAGCGTTTTAGCAAGTAGGGTTCTCCGCATGATCAATCCTTTCAAATGCGACGAACGGATGAGAGGATGATCAGCTCACCTTCCCTCCGCCGGTCTTAACCGGTTCAGGTTCTACGGGTCCGCGATACATCGCATCTCAGCCGGAAAGGCCCCCCGAGGTATGCCCAGACCTAAAGCCGCGCCCGGAGATTGGCAAGCGATAAGCTCTTGAGGCGGCAGGCCCGCCCGGCTAAGCACCGTCGCAAAGGAGCGTTTGCGATGTCGATCAACAGTTTTGGCCATCTTTTCCGCGTGACCACATGGGGGGAAAGCCACGGGCCTGCCCTGGGCGCGACGGTAGATGGTTGCCCGCCCGGTGTGGCGATTGACGCGGCGATGATCCAGCATTGGATGGACAAGCGCAAACCGGGACAGAACAAATACACCACGCAGCGCCGCGAGGCGGATGAGGTGCGTATTCTGTCAGGTGTGTTCGAAGGGGTGACGACAGGCACCCCGGTGCAGCTGATGATCGAGAACACGGATCAACGCTCGAAAGACTATGGAGATATCAAGGACAAGTTCCGCCCGGGTCATGCGGATATCACCTATTACCAGAAGTACGGGGTGCGTGATTATCGCGGGGGCGGTCGGTCAAGCGCGCGCGAAACGGCGGCGCGCGTTGCTGCGGGCGGTCTTGCGCGCGCGGTGATTGCGTCGCTTGTCCCGGGCGTCTGGATTAAGGGGTATATGACCCAGATGGGGCCGCACGCCATCGACCGGGACCGGTTTGATTGGGATCAGATTGATCAGAACCCGTTCTGGGTGCCCGATGGGCAGGCGGCGGAGGACTGGGCCGGTTATCTGGATGGGTTGCGCAAATCCGGCAGTTCCGTGGGTGCGATCATCGAAGTTGTCGCACGGGGTGTGCCCGCTGGCTTGGGCGCCCCGGTCTACGGCAAGCTCGACACCGATCTGGCCGCGGCGATGATGAGCATCAATGCCGTCAAGGGCGTGGAGATCGGCGAGGGCATGTCCGCTGCCATGCTGACGGGTGAGCTCAATGCGGATGAAATCACCATGGGGCCGGACGGGCCAATCTATTCATCCAATCATGCGGGCGGCATCTTGGGCGGGATCAGCACCGGACAGGACATCGTGGTACGGTTTGCGGTGAAACCGACTTCGAGCATCCTGACCACACGGCGTACGATCACGACATCAGGCGAAGAGACCGAAATCATCACCAAGGGTCGGCATGACCCCTGTGTCGGCATTCGCGCGGTGCCAGTGGGTGAGGCGATGATGGCCTGCGTTCTGCTGGACCACATGTTGCTGCACCGCGGTCAGGTTGGCGAAAATCAGGGGCTTATCGGCTAGGTGCTTTCAACGTCGAGAAGCCGCGCGATGCTCTCGATACTTTGCTCAACAATGCCCAGCGGCATGCGGGACCGGGCCAGCACACGCAACCCGATGTATTGCGTGAGCAGGACGTTGGCCAGGGCACGCTGCTCCGCTTCCGGCAGGCCGGCATGCACCGGCGACGCACGTAAAGCCGCCTCCAGACCTTCGCGAATACCGCTCATCCCCTTTTCAACCGCCGCCGCGATGTCCGGGTCCGACATTTCAAACCCAGCGGCGGCTGAGCACAGCAGACACCCGCGCGTGTCCCCCGCCGCCACGGCGGCATAAAGGGCGGCGAAAAGGCTGACAATTCGGTCACGACCGTCCGGTACGGATGCATTGGTCAGCCGCGCTTTGGCTGCCCCTACCGCTTCGTCGTCGTAATGGGCGAGCACCAGCAGGAACAGGTTCTTCTTATCCTTGAAAGCCTTGTAAAGACTGCCCCGGGTCAACCCCATGCCCTCCAGCAGGTCAGGCAAGGACGCGTCAAGATAGCCCTTTTCCCAGAAAACGGCTGTCGCCTTCCTAATCGCATCATCCGTGTCGAATTCTCTGGGTCGGGCCATCTGCGTCTCCTTCCGATAGGCATGATATAGTTCGGAACTGATTGTTACACAACTCACGCAGACGTGTATTGTACTGTTCGGTTCCAAACCATAGTTTGCCTGCATCACCAACCGCAACCGCACAAAACAGAAAGACCGACCCCATGAAAATCCTCATCAACGCTTTCCTCGCCTTGAGCCTCACAGTGCTTGCCACCTTTGGCGCATCCGCGGGCACTTCCGGCAGCTTTATCGGCAAGAGCGATCACATCACCACCGGTGGTGTCACCATCGTCAAAAACGCCGACGGCACGGCAACGGTCACGCTGGACGAAAATTTCTCGCTGGACGGTGCGCCAGACCCCCGTGTCGCCTTTGGCAAGGACGGCAGCTACGCCCCTGAGGCGGATCTGGGTGTGTTGCAAAAACTGAACGGCAAGCAGGTCTATACCGTGCCCGCATCCGTGAACATCGAAGACTACAACGAAATCTACATCTGGTGTCTGAAATTCTCGGTGCCGCTTGGCGTCGCCGCTTTGAACTGATGTGACGAAAGGTCGGGCGCGGCTTCCCTTGCGCGCTTGATCTTTCCCTTCCAGGGGCGCAAGAGATGCCCATGGCCCAAGACCTCACCGAACATCGTCCCGGCCGCGCAATTGCCCTCAAGCTTTGCGCGGTTTTTCTGTTCATGGTCATGGCCGCGATCATCAAGAGCGTGTCGGGCAAGGTCCCACCAGGTGAAGCCGTCTTCTTCCGATCGTTCTTTGCCATTCCGGTGATCGCGGTCTGGCTGGCGCAACGGGGTCAGCTGCGCCAGGGCCTGATCCCCTCAAACCTCATGGGCCACGTGTGGCGCGGCATCTTCGGCACCTCGGCCATGGGATTGACCTTTGCCGGGCTGGGGTTGCTGCCACTGCCGGAAGTCACCGCCATCGGCTACGCCACACCGATGTTCGCAGTCCTTTTTGCCGCGCTCTTTCTGGGGGAGCGGGTGCGTCTGATCCGCCTCTCTGCGGTAGCACTTGGCCTTGTTGGGGTGATGATTGTCATCGCACCACGCCTGAGCGTGGGGGCCGATGAGATGTCGCGCGCCGCGACTTTGGGTGCGGCGATGGTTCTGATCGCATCGATCCTGCGCGCGATGGTACAGATCCACGTACGCCGGCTGGTGCAAACCGATCATACCGCAGCCATCGTGTTTTACTTCTCCGTGACAGCGACCGGCCTTGCGCTTTTGTCCGCGCCGATTGGCTGGGTTGTGGATCATCCCGCATTTGTCTGGGTCTGGCCGGAGACCTCCGTGGTGCTGATGCTGATCGCTGCCGGTCTCATCGGCGGCATTGCCCAGATCATGGTGACTTCCTCCTATCGCTTCGGTGGTGCGTCTATGCTCGCACCCTTTGACTACGCGTCGATGATCTTTGCGAGTATCATCGGGTATGTGGCCTTTGACGAAGTGCCGACCGGGCCCATTGTGCTTGGCGCCAGCCTTGTGATTGCAGGCGGTGTTCTGATCATTTGGCGCGAACGCCAATTGGGGCTGGACCGCAGCAAATCGAAGCCCAATATGCCACCCTCAGGTGCCCCTTAACCAAAGGATGATCAGGATGAGTGACGCGGAGACCCACAAGGAAGAAATGAAGAAGGTGCAGGCCAAGCACCGCGCCAAGGTTGCCGAAGCCCAGGATCCGGAAAAGGGTCTTGTGCTGGTGCACACTGGCAAGGGTAAGGGCAAATCCTCCAGCGCTTTTGGCGTGGTCATTCGCGCGCTGGGCTGGAAACAGACTGTGGGCGTGGTGCAGTTCATCAAAGGCAAGTGGATCACCGGCGAACGTCGGTTTTTTGACCAGTTGGGGAATGTGACCTGGCACACCATGGGCGAGGGTTTCACCTGGGATACGCAGGACAAGGAGCGCGACATCGCTGCGGCCCAGGCGGCTTTTGCCAAGGCGGTCGAGATGATGGAGAGCGGGGATTACGACCTGGTCGTGCTGGATGAGATCAACATCGCACTGCGGTATGACTATCTCGACGTGCACGAGGTGATCAACAACCTGAAGGGTCGCCACAAACGCACTGGCGTGATCCTCACCGGACGCGATGCCAAGCCCGAGTTGATGGAATATGCCGATCTGGTCACCGAGATGACCGAAGTCAAACATCCCTACCAAGCTGGCATAAAGGCACAGCGCGGGGTGGATTTCTGAGGCTGGCGAAACATCTTGCCCTCAAAATCCAGGATGTGAGCGATGCCAAGGAAAGCAGAAAACCGACCTGACATCGCGTCGATCACCAGCGGTGCGGAATTGCGCCGCTGGTATTGGCTGAAGGCCGAACTCGACGTGCAAGCCAAGGCCTGTGGGCTGCGCCGATCGGGCGGCAAATTCACGATACTGGAGCGTTTGGCGCATTTTCTCGATACGGGTGAGACCTCCTGGCCCGGTGACGTGAAGCTCACGCCCAGGTCAAAATTTGACTGGCACAGCGCCGATCTGACGCCGCAGACGGTGATCACCGACAGCTACCGAAACTCACAGAATGTGCGGCGGTTTTTTAAGCAGCATGCCGATCCCAAATTCAAGTTCAACATCGCTTTCATGGCGTGGATGAAAGAAAATACCGGCAAAACGCTTGCTGACGCCGTTGCCGAATACAAACGGCAACGGGTGGAGGTCGCGAGACCGGGCTATCAAAGCGATATTGCCCACCACAATCAGTTCAACCAATACACGCGTGATTTTCTGGCGGATAACCCGGATATGGGCATGTCCGACGTGCGCAAATACTGGGCCCTGAAACGCGACATGCCGTCCGAGAATGGACGGCATGCCTATTCGAGGTCGGACTTGGACCTTACTGATTAAATGCTGACCCCTTTCGGATCCAGCGTCACCGCGTAAAGCTCTGTGTCTGCGCGATCCATCAGCCGTACTTTCATCTGCTGCGTCTGCGCATCGATATCCACCAACCCGAAAAACTGCAGGCCAGCGCTGGGCGGCAGGTTGACACCTTGCTCTTCTGTCGGCGCTTTGATGAATTTCACTTCGGCGCCAAAGGTGCCGTCCATCTCATTCGGCCCGAAGGTGCCCGCGTGCAGTGGGCCGGACACGAACTCCCAGAAGGGCTCGAAATCCTGGAACTGCGCCTTGTCCGGATTGTAGTAATGCGCGGCGGTGTAATGCACATCCGCGGTGAACCAGACCGTATTGTCGATCTTGGCGGTCTTGATAAAGCGCAGCAGTTCTGCGACCTCAACCTCGCGCCCCATCGCCGGGCCGCTGGTACCATCCGCGATGCCTTCCGCGCCCGCCTGTTCGCGGAAATTGTCCCAGACAATCAGGCCGATGGGTTGGTCGGAGGCGATCACCTTCCACGTGGCCTTGGATGCGGCCAGTTCGCGTTTCAGCCATGCCATCTGCTCCGCGCCCAGTACCCGCTGATCATCGGTCAATTCGGTGGTCGGCGTGGCCGTGTTCGGCCCCCGGTAGCTGCGCAAATCGAGGAAGAAGACATCCAGCATCGGGCCATAGTTGATCTTGCGATAGACGCGGTTCGGCTCTTCGGGTGTGATCCGCAGCGGGGTCATCTCATGGAAGGCGCGTGTGGCGCGGGCCTGCAACAAATGCACCGATTTCTCGGTGTAGCGGTCATCGGCCATCATGTCCTTGCTGTCGGACCAGTTGTTCACCACCTCATGGTCGTCCCACTGCATGAAAGTTGGCACGGTTGCGTTCATCTGACGGACGTGTTCGTCGAGCAGGTTGTACTTCCATTGACCGCGGAATTCGTCCAGCGTCTCGGCCACCTTGCGCTTTTCATCGGGCAGCACGACGTTTTTCCAGATGACCTCGCCGTCTTTTTCCACCTCGTCCTGCATCGGCCCATCGGCATAGATGGTATCCCCGGAATGGATGAAGAAATCGGGCTGGTGTTGCGCCATCGTGGTATAGGTGGCCATGCCCTGATCGTCGATGCCCCAGCCCTGACCGGCGGTATCGCCGGACCAGGCAAACCGGATGTCACGCCGGGCCATCGGTGCGGTGCGGAAGCGCCCGACCAGCGGCTCAGAGACCGCGTTCACATCACTGAGATCGGTCGCGACAAAGCGGTAAAAGATGTCCTGATCCGATGGCAGGTCACGCACCAGGCGTTTGATCGCCATGTCGCTGGAGGGGATGGCGTCCATTGAGGCCAGGCGCCGCACATCGGCAAAGCTCTCCGTGGTGGACACCTCCATGCTGACGCGCGCGGGTCGATCCGTGCGCGTCCAGATCATGCCTGACGACGTATCGACGTCCCCCGATTGAACACCATGCGTGAAAACCGGGCGTGACCCTGCACGGCTGAGGCTGGGCATGGCGAGGCTGGCGGCAAAGGCGGTGGAGCCGGCCAGAACGGCGCGGCGGGTGGGACGAATGAGTCGTGTCATGAAGGTCTCCATGTGGCGATTGGCTACCGCGACATGGGACACCTTCTCTGTGACGTCCGTGGCACACCCGTGTAACGGGTATGAAAAACTTTTGTGACGCCTGCGTTTGTGCACAGGCGTCACAGTGTTCCATTAGCTGCGCACGAGCGTCTCATAGCTTTCGGCAATCTCGCGGGTGATGCTGCCGACCTCGAAGTTATAGTCGCCGATCTGACCCACGGGTGTGACTTCAGCCGCCGTCCCGGTCAGCCAGCATTGCTCAAACCCTTCCAGCTCTTCCGGCATGATGTGGCGCTCATGCACCTTGATCTGACGGTCCTTCAGCATACCGATCACGGTCTGCCGGGTGATCCCGTTGAGGAAGCAATCCGGGTCCGGCGTGTGCACTTCGCCGTCTTTGACAAAGAAGATATTGGCGCCCGTCGCTTCGGCCACATAGCCGCGGTAGTCGAACATCATCGCGTCCGAGCACCCCTTGGCTTCTGCCGCGTGCTTGGACATGGTACAGATCATATAGAGGCCCGCAGCCTTGGCATGACTGGGGATCGTCTCCGGGCTTGGGCGCTTCCATTTGGAGATGTCGAGCTTGGCACCCTTCATCTTGGCGTCCCCGTAATAGGCGCCCCATTCCCAGGCGGCGATGGCCAGTTGCACCGGGTTGCGGGCGGAGGCAACCCCCATGTCCTCACCGGCACCACGCCAGGCGATGGCGCGCACATAGGCATCCTGCAGGCCACTGGCGGCAAGCACCTCGACCTTGGCCGCCTCGATTTCATCCACGGTGTAGGGGATTTCGAAGTCGATCATCTGGGCCGATCGGACCAAACGTTCGGAATGCTCGCGGCTTTTGAAAATCTTGCCGTTATAGGCGCGCTCCCCCTCGAAGACCGAGGAGGCATAGTGCATTGCATGGGTCAGAATATGGACGTTGGCCTCGCGCCATTCGGTCATTTGACCGTTCATCCAGATCTTGCCATCGCGATCATTGTAAGCGCCTGCCATCGTCTTTCCTTCCTGGGTTCGTCGCAAACTTTTCAAATATTGCGCAAAATACGTCCGATACGGTCATAAAGTTGCGCAAAAGATGCGATTCGATAGCCCTTCACCCTTGGAATGTCAACAACACTGACATATGCTGACACAGATTAGAGCGATAGTTATTGAGGCATGGTATGGCAGACGGTCGGAGCACGACGGCCCAGAGCGGTGAAAACCTTCTGTTTTTGACCGACGAACAATTGCGACAGGGGATCGAGGCGATGTTCTTTGCCTATCGTGGTTTCACCGCCGACCCGGATCGCATTCTGGCCGATATGGCATACGGCCGCGCACATCACCGTGCCGTGCACTTCATCAATCGCGCGCCGGGCACCACGGTCAATAATTTGCTCAACATTCTTGGCGTTACGAAACAATCGCTCAACCGTGTCTTGCGCACGTTGATCGAGGATGGTCTGGTAGAGAGCAAAGTTGGCAAGCTCGACAAACGCGAGCGGCATTTGTTTTTGACAGAGGAAGGGCAGGCGCTGGAACAGAAACTCTCGGATGCGCAGCGCGCGCGGATGCGGATGGCCTTTCGCGATGCGGGGCCGGACGCGGTTGCCGGCTTTCGGCAGGTGCTGGAAGCCATGATGGACCGCGAAATGCGCTATGCCTATACGCGGCTGCGGGATAGCGGCACATGAGCGACATGGATGCACATCTGCTGATCGTTGACGACGATGAACGTATTCGGACCTTGTTGCAGAAATTCCTGATGCGGAGCGGTTTTCTGGTGACTGCCGCACGAGATGCAGCCCATGCGCGGCGCATTCTGTCGGGTCTGGATTTCGATCTGATCGTCCTGGACGTGATGATGCCGGGCGAAGACGGTCTGACGCTGACGAAATCGCTGCGGGAAACCCGCGCCGTGCCGATCCTTCTGCTGACGGCCAAGGGGGAGACCGGCAATCGGATCGAAGGGTTGGAGGCCGGGGCAGATGATTACCTCGCCAAACCGTTCGAGCCCAAGGAGTTGTTGTTGCGGATCAACGCCATCCTGCGCCGTATGCCGGAGGCGCCTGTTGACCAGACAGCGCCCAAGGTGCTTACGCTGGGCACCATCCGCTACGACATGGAGCGCGGCGAGATGTGGCAGGGCGAGGATCTTGTGCGGTTGACCGCAACCGAGATGCAGTTGATGAAAATCTTCTCCGCCAGCTGCAATGAACCCATCAGCCGCGCGAAGCTGGTGGAAGAGCTGGGGCGTGACCGCGGGCAGGCGCAGGAACGTGCGGTGGATGTTCAGATCACCCGGTTGCGGCGCAAGATCGAAGAAGACCCCAAGCAGCCGCGCTATCTGCAAACCGTGCGCGGCGCGGGGTACATGCTGGCGCCGGAATAGGAGGCCGGGGGCATTGGGGGCTGTCTGCCCCCGGCCCTGACGGGCCTCCCCCGAGGATATTTCTGGCCAGAAGAAAGGGGCGGTGGGCTGGCACCGCGCTGAAATACCCGCTAGAAAACTGCCAGCGCACAGACAGGACGTTCCAACCATGACCGATACACCCGTAGATCAGATGAGTTTCGAGCAGGCGATGGCCGAGCTGGAAAAAGTGCTGGGTCAGTTGGAGCGCGGGGATGTGGCGCTGGATGAGAGCATCGCACTTTATGAACGGGGCGCGGCCCTGAAAGCGCGCTGCGAGACGAAGCTGAAAGAGGCCGAAGAAAAGGTGGCCGCCATCACCCTGGACGGTGAGGGTACCCCGACGGGAACAAAACCGGCTGAAGGGCTCTGAGCATGTTTGCCGACCGTCTGGGCGACGCCGCCCAGACCATTCAACACCACTTTGATCTGATCCTTGGCGCTTTGGACGCTCTGCCCGTGGTGGAGGCCATGGCGCATGCAACACATGGCGGCAAACGCTTGCGCGGTTTTCTGGTGTTGGAAAGCGCGCGGCTGCATGGGATTGATGCGTCACGGGCGATCTGGCCCGCGACCGGTATCGAAGCCTTGCATGCCTATTCTTTGGTGCATGATGACCTGCCCTGCATGGACGATGATGATCTGCGCCGTGGGCAACCGACGGTTCACAAGAAATGGGACGAGGCGACAGCGGTGCTGGCAGGGGACGCGCTGCAAACGCTGGCGTTTGAATTGGTCAGCCGGGAAGAAACCAGCCCCAACGCTGCGGTACGCGCGGAATTGGCGCTGCGCCTGGCACGGGCAAGTGGGGCACAGGGGATGGTGCTGGGGCAGGCGCTGGATATCGCCGCTGAAACCGCGCAAACACCACTGACATTGCAGGAAATCACCGCACTGCAACAAGGCAAGACCGGCGCATTGATCGAATGGTCGGCAACCGCAGGCGCTTGCATGGCGCAGGCTGATACGACCGCGTTGCAGGCCTATGCGCGCGCGCTTGGGCTGGCCTTTCAGATTGCGGATGATGTTCTGGATGTCACGGGCGATACTATCACGGTCGGTAAAGCGGTGGGCAAAGACGCGGATGCGGGCAAAGCAACCTTCGTGTCCCTTTTGGGCCTTGAAGCGGCGCGCAAACGCGCGTCTGAACTGGTGGAGACGGCCTGCGACAGCCTGGCGGGTTACGGAAAAGACGCAGACACTTTAAAAGAGGCTGCGCGCTTCGTTGTGACACGCGCGCATTGAGAGACAGATCATGACGTCAAAGCGACCCGATACCCCCTTGCTCGACACCGTTCAGCGGCCTGCCGATATGAAACAGCTGACGGACCGGCAGTTGACGCAGCTGGCGCATGAATTGCGGTCCGAGACGGTGTCGGCGGTCTCCGTCACCGGTGGCCATCTGGGCGCGGGGCTTGGCGTTGTGGAACTGACCGTGGCGTTGCATGCGATCTTCGACACGCCGCGCGACAAGATCATCTGGGACGTCGGCCACCAGTGTTACCCACACAAGATCCTGACGGAGCGCCGGGATCGCATCCGAACCCTGCGCATGAAGGACGGGTTGAGCGGATTCACCAAGCGTAAAGAATCGCCCTACGATCCCTTTGGCGCGGCGCATAGTTCGACCTCGATCTCGGCGGCTTTGGGGTTTGCCGTGGCACGGGATCTGGGCGGGGTGGTGCCCGAAGGTCTGGGCGACGCCATCGCGGTGATTGGTGATGGTTCGATGAGCGCGGGCATGGCCTATGAGGCAATGAACAACGCAGGCCATTTGGGCAAACGTCTGATCGTGATCCTGAACGACAATGAAATGTCCATCGCGCCACCGGTGGGCGCGATGTCGACCTATCTCAGTCGGCTCTATGCGGAAGAACCGTTCCAGGATCTTAAGGCCGCAGCCAAAGGCGCCGTGAGCCTGCTGCCGGAACCCTTCCGCGAAGGGGCCAAGCGGGCCAAGGACATTCTCAAGGGCATGGCCGTAGGCGGGACTCTGTTTGAGCAACTGGGGTTTTCCTATCTGGGCCCCATCGACGGACATGACATGGACCAGCTGCTGCCGGTCCTGCGCACGGTCAAGGCGCGCGCCACGGGTCCGATCCTCATCCATGTGCTAACCAAGAAGGGCAAAGGCTACGAACCCGCCGAAACCGCCCGCGACAAGGGCCACGCCACGGCCAAATTCGATGTGGTAACGGGCGAGCAGAAAAAAGCCCCCTCCAATGCGCCAAGCTACACCCGCGTCTTTGCCGACAGCCTGCTGCAGGAGGCTGCGGAGGACGACAAGATTTGCGCGATCACTGCGGCAATGCCGGATGGAACTGGCCTGAACCTCTTTGCTGAACGCTATCCCAGCCGCTGCTTTGATGTGGGCATCGCGGAGCAGCATGGTGTGACCTTCTCCGCCGGGCTGGCGGCGGGCGGTATGAAACCCTTCTGCGCGCTTTACTCGACCTTCTTGCAGCGCGGGTACGATCAGGTGGTGCATGACGTGGCCATTCAACGGCTGCCTGTACGCTTTGCCATTGACCGTGCCGGATTGGTCGGGGCGGATGGGGCCACCCACGCGGGTGCATTTGATGTGGCCTATCTGGCCAATCTGCCCGGCTTTGTGGTGATGGCGGCTGCGGATGAGGCGGAACTCAAACATATGGTGGCCACTGCCGCCGCCTACGACGACGGACCCATCGCCTTTCGTTTCCCCCGTGGCGAGGGTCAGGGTGTGGAAATGCCGGAGCGCGGCACGCCGCTTGAGATTGGCAAGGGGCGGATCATCTCTGCGGGCGCCCGCGTTGCGCTCTTGTCTTTTGGTACCCGTCTGGCAGAAGTCGAAAAAGCGGCCGAGGCGTTGTCGGCGCGTGGAATCACCCCGACCGTCGCCGATGCGCGGTTTGCCAAGCCGCTGGATCGCGAGTTGATCCTCAATCTCGCGGCAGAGCATGAAGCGTTGATCACCATCGAAGAAGGGGCGGTGGGCGGTTTCGGCAGCCACGTCGCCCAATTGCTGAGCGAGGAGGCGGTTTTCGACACCGGCCTGAAATACCGCTCCATGGTGCTGCCCGATATTTTCATTGATCAGGCGAGCCCGGCGGACATGTACGCGGTGGCAGGCATGAATGCCTCGGATATCGAGAGCAAAGTTCTGGACGTTCTGGGTGTCGCGCAGATTGGCGAAGCGCGGGCCTGAGAGCAACCGCCCGGAAGGTGATGCGAGGAGGCGCCGACGCCACCCCTGTTCACCCAACGCCCATTTTAAACACGCTCACGCTTTTCCAGCAGACTCGTTCTGGCTTTCTGCACGCAGTAAAGCCGCCAATCCGGCGCGGTAATCCGGGTACAGCAAGGTCACGCCAAGTTCGTGTTTGATCCGGTCGTTCCGCACCTTCTTGCTTTCGGCATAAAAGCTGCGCGCCATCGGCGTCATATCCGCAGTCTCGAAATCCACCGCTGGCGGCAAGGGCAGTCCCAGAAGCTCAGCCGCATGGGCGATGACATCCTGCGGCGGCGCGGGATCGTCATCACAGAGGTTATAGACCGCGCCGGGATTGGGCTGCGCCAGCGAGGCCTCCAGCACCTGGGCGATATCTTCAACATGAATGCGCGAAAACACCTGCCCTTTCTTGATAATCCGGCGCGCCGTGCCATTGCGGACCTTGGCAAAGGGGCCACGCCCGGGCCCGTAGATGCCAGCAAGCCGAAAGATATGCAGCTTCAGGCCCGGGACCCCCTGCCACGCGGCCTCTGCCTCAACGCGTGCCAGTCCGCGCGCCGTTGAGGGGGTCAGCGGGGAGGTTTCATCCACCCATCCCCCCTGGTGATCGCCGTAAACGCCGGTGGTGGAGAGATATCCAGCCCAATCCAACCGGCGCGCTGCGGCCTCGATTTCGGGGCGCATCACGGCCAGTGTCGGATCGCCCTCCGGCCCCGGCCCGGCGGAAACCAGCAGGGCATCTGCCTGTTCCAGCGCGGCGTTCAAATCCGTGCCGGGCCAAATCACCGGCTCAACCCCCGTTGCGGCGATCTCTTCGGCCTTGTCTGCGCTGCGGGTTGTCCCGATCACGCGCCATCCGTTCGGGATCAATCGCGCCGCAAGCGCGCGCGCACTAAAACCGTGGCCAATGGAAAGAAGTGTCTTTGTCATGCGCTCAAAGTGAACGTCTCAGCGGCAAGGTTCAAGCGCGGAACGCGAGGAGGCTAACGCCCTTTCCACACGGGATCGCGTTTTTCGGCAAAGGCGCGCGCGCCCTCAAGCTGATCCTCGGAGGCATAGAGGCGATCCACCGTTTCCAGCTGACGTTTGGTGATACGGTTCATCGCGTCCTGGAACTTCGCATCTTCCGCATCACGCACGATTTCCTTGATCGCCGCATAGACAAGCGGCGGCCCGGAGGCGAGCAATTCCGCCAGCGCCCAGGCGCGGTCCATCAGCGCATCCGCAGGCAGGATTTCATTGACCAGCCCCCAGTTTTTAGCCTCGGAAGCGTCAAACCAGCGCCCGGTCAGCAAAAGCTCCATCGCAATGTGATAGGGGATGCGTTTCGGTAATTTCACAGAAGCAGCGTCAGCCACGGTCCCGGAACGGATCTCGGGCAGTGCAAATGTCGCATGGTCTGCGGCCAGAATCATATCCGCACTCAGCGCCAGTTCCAGCCCGCCGCCACAGGCAATACCGTTCACCGCCGCGATCACGGGTTTGTTCATCCCGCGCAATTCCTGCAATCCGCCAAAGCCGCCGACACCGTAATCGCCATCCACCGCGTCGCCCTCCGCTGCCGCCTTCAGGTCCCATCCGGGACAGAAAAACTTCTCACCACCGCCGGTCAGGATGGCGACGCGCAGGTCGGGATCGTCCCGAAAATCTGCAAAGACCTGCCCCATGATGCGGGAGGTTTCCAGATCAATGGCGTTCGCTTTGGGCCGGTCCAATGTGACCAGCAAGACGGCCCCTTTTCGGGTGGTTTTGATCGGGTTCATTTAAGCCTCCTTGGACGTGTGGGGGGGGACATTAGGACCAGCGCATCCGCCGCCACGGCGCGTTCCGGGGTACATATGAGCGGATTGACCTCAACCTCGCTGATTGCGTCTGCATGCGCAATGACGCAAGCCTGCACAGCCATGACGGCGGCGATGATTGCATCCATATGCGCAGCGGGCCTGCCCCGATATCCGGTTAGAAGCGGATAGGTTTTGAGCGTTTTCAGCGCGTCTGCGACCTGCGCTTCCGTCACGGGCAACAAGAGCGATACGCTGTCCTGCCACAGTTCGGTCAAGACACCGCCTGTCCCGAGGGTCAGCACAAAACCATGGGCCGCATCGCGCGTCACTCCAACGAGCAGTTCCGCAACCGCCCCCTGCACCATTTCCTCTACGAGAAAGCTGTTGGCCGACATTTCCCGGGCGGCCTTGGTCAGCGCCTCGTGGGTCAGATTCAGCCGAACCGCCCCCGCTTCGGATTTATGCGCGCTACCTTGCCCTTTCAAAACCAGCGGCGCTGCCAGCCCGCGTGCCTTGCTTGCATCCGGGGCGCGATCAGAAACGATGCTGTTCGGCGTTGGCAAACCGTATCGCCGTAGCAGCGTTTTGGCCTCGGCCTCGCTCAGCATGATGGACGCCCGTTCAGCCCCCGGGGGTACGGGCGGAACATCATCCGGTGGCCTTATGCTGGCGGCTGCCTCGGCGGCGCGCATGGCCTCGCACAGACCGCATATCGGTGTCACACCCGCAGCCATCAGGCGATCCGACACATCCGGTGGCATCAGCTCAGGCAGTGTCGCGACCACGGCCACGGGGCGTCCGCTGCGCGCGCGCACGGCAATGGCCGCTTGCGTCGCACTTTCCCAATCACTTGCGTCGGTGTGCGGGTAATCAATGACCAGCATCAGCAAACCGATGTGGGATGCCGCCATCGGCAGCCAGGCCGCCGTCATTTTTGCGACATCTCCCCAGATATAAGTATGATAATCCAAGGGGTTGGAAAGTGCCACCATTGGACCCAGCGCATCAGACAATTCAGTCTTTTGCACCGCCTCTAGGGGTGGAAAATGCAGGTGCATATTGGTCGCCGTATCTGCCGCCAGACTGGCCTCACCCCCCGAGCAACTGATGCAAGACAGCGCGTTGGTCTCAAGCGGGCCATTGCAGTGCAGCAGCTTCAAGGTCTCCAGAAAACTGGGCAGATCGTCCAGACGGGCGATGCCGAGCCGCCGCAAAAGTGCGGTGGCGCCCGCATCGCTCCCAGCCAAAGACGCGGTATGGGAGACGGTTGCGGTTTGCGCCTGCTCCGATGCACCAACCTTCAGCGCGATCAATGGCACCGCCTTATCGCGCGCCTTCAGCGCCAGGGCATGCCATGCACTGGGATCCCCAAACCCCTCGACATGCAGGCCGATGGCCGTGATCCGTGGATCATCCAGCAGGGCCATCGCGATCTCGGCCTGGCCGATCTGCGCCATGTTTCCGCAGGTCACGACGGCGGCAATCGGCAGCCCCCGCCGCTGCATGGTCAGGTTGATCGCGATGTTGGAACTTTGCGTCAGGATGGCGACGCCCCGATCGACCCGCTTGCACCCGTGCTGATCCGGCCAGAGCAGCGCGCCATCCAATGCATTGATGAACCCATAGCAATTGGGGCCAAGGATTGGCATGTCGCCCGCTGCGGCAACAAGCTCGGCCTGCAATTTTTTGCTCTGCGCATCTTCAGATGCCGCTTCGGAAAAGCCCGAGGCGAAACACACCGCCCCGCCTGCCCTCATGTCCGACAGAGCTTTTACGGTCTGAATGGTGGCATTCCGGTTGACCCCAATAAAAACCGCATCGGGCGGTCCCGGCAAATCTCTAACATCCACAACTGCCTTGACGCCTGCAACCTCGATCCGCTCCGGATGCACCAACCAGATCTGTCCCGAAAAGCCTATTTTCTGCGCCTGCATGATGACCTGACGACACCACGCACCACCACCAATCACCGCAATGGACTGCGGCGCCAGCAACCGCGAAAGATCACGCCTCATCACGGCCCTGCCGGTTTCTTCTGGCCCAAAATATCCCCGCCGGAGGCATAAAACCTCATGCGCCCAGCGCCCGCAGCAAATCGCGGCTGATGATATGGCGTTGAATCTCAGATGTCCCGTCCCAGATCCGCTCGACCCGCGCATCACGCCAGAACCGTTCCAGCGGATAGTCATCCATCAGTCCCATGCCGCCATGGATCTGGATCGCGGCGTCGGTTACCCGTGCCAGCATCTCCGAAGCATAGAGCTTGGCACTCGCAATCTCCCGGTTTGCAGGCAGCCCTTTGTCCAACCTATCCGCGCTGGCCAGCGTCAACAGATCTGCGGCATCGATTTCGGTGACCATATCGGCAAGCTGAAAACTGACGCCCTGAAACTTGCCTATCTTCTGGCCGAACTGCTCCCGCTCCGCGGCATAAGTCAGCGCATAGTCAAACACGCGACGCGCACGGCCCACCGACATGGTCGCAACCGTGATCCGCGTGGCATAAAGCCAAGTGTTCATCACCTCGAAACCGCCGTCCACCTCCCCAAGAACCTGCGCGTCCGGTAGCCTGCAGTCATCGAAATCGAGGATCATGTTCTTGTAGCCGCGATGGCTGACGGATTTATACCCGTCGCGGATGGTGAACCCCGGCGTGCCACGATCGACCAGAAACGCTGTGATCCGTTTTTTCGGCCCTTTTGGCGTCTGATCCTCACCGGTTGCGATGAAAACGATGATGAAATCGGCATGCTCCGCGCCCGAGATGAAGTGCTTGGTCCCGTTCACCACCCAGTCGCCGCCGTCGCGCACGGCGGCGCATTTCATGCCCCGCACATCAGATCCGGCCCCGGGTTCGGTCATCGCCAATGCGTCCATCTTCTCGCCGCGCACCGCCGGCATCAGGTAGCGCTCCACCTGTTCACCTTCACAGGCCATCAGGATGTTCTGCGGACGACCAAAGAAGTGATTGAGCGCCATGGAACCACGGCCCAACTCCCGCTCCACCAACGCAAACTCAAGGTGGTTCAGCCCCGCACAACCGACGCTTTCGGGGAAGTTGCAGGCGTAAAACCCCAACTCAAGGGTCTTGCGCTTGATCTCCTGCGCGATTTCGGCGGGCACTTCACCGGTGCGTTCGACGAGCTCTTCATGCGGGTAGATTTCGTTTTCGACAAAGCTGCGGACAGTCTCCGCAATCATCTGGTGTTCGTCAGTCAGGCCGTAGGCGGTCATGGGATCAGGTCTTTCATAAACATGGGAAAAAAGCGCAGGGATGCGCTTATCTCCCCAGACGCCGTGTGCTCGTCCAGACCGACAGATCGTCAATGACCACCCGATGCCCCATCACGTATACATCTGCTTCTTTATGCGTGCGCGCTTCATCCCGTGGGTGCAGCGGCGATTGAAACAGCGGGGTCTGCACCAGTGGCGTCGGGGGGCGGTAGTTCAGGCACCCGGCTTCCCGGGCTTCGGCGTCATTGGGCATAGGTTGACCCTTCTTCATCCAGAATGGCCTTGAGTTCCGCCAAATGACGCGCGTCCTGTTCGGGATAGGTCTCCAGCTCCTGCGCTGTCTTCTCGGCCACATCATCCGACAATACGCGCAAGGGCTGTCCGGTTTGCAGGGCCATGATATAGGTCATACAGGCCCGCTCGAAGTAATAGAGCCGGTTGAAGGTGTCCGCGACGGTGTCCCCGATGATCATGATCCCGTGGTTGCCCATGATCATGACCTTCTTTTTTGGATCATCAAAGAGTTGCGCGCAGCGCTCCCCTTCCTCTTCAAAGGCCAACCCGCCGTAGTTTTCATCGATGACATAACGATTGAAGAAGGTGCAGGCGTTCTGATCCACCGGCGGCAGGCGGCTGTCGGCCAGGGCTGCCAAAGCCGTGGCATAGGGCGAATGCACATGCATCGCGCAGCGGGCGTGGGCGCAGTGCCTGTGCAACCCGCCGTGCAACCCCCAGGCAGTCGGGTCGGGCGCATCCGGCCCTTTCAGTGTTTCCGGATCATTGGCATCCACCACGATCAGATCGGACGCCCTGATGCGCGAAAAATGCATTTGGTTGGGGTTCATCAGGAATTTGGTACCATCGTCATTGATCGCCAGGCTGAAGTGGTTTGCCACCGCCTCGTGCATGTTCAGCCGCACCGTCCAGCGGAAGGCGGCGGCAAGGTCCACGCGTTCCTGCCAGTGTTCCATATTCGGGCGCATCTCGGTCACAGACATGGGGCTTCCTCCGCTCAGGCTCGACCATATGACAACACCGCCACGCCTTGCTTGACCAACGAAAAAAACGCAATCTGTCCATAAGTTAAACTAATGCACGAGTTATAATGGCTGACTTGCCGCCCCTGAACTGGCTGCGCGCTTTTGAGGCTTCCGCCCGGAACCTCAGCTTTACCGGCGCCGCACGGGATCTGAACATGACGCAAAGTGCCGTGAGCCAGCAGATCAAATCGCTTGAGGCCTTTCTGGGGCGTCCCCTGTTTCACCGCCGAACCCGGGCGCTGGAACTGACCCAGACCGGCATCAGTTACCTGCCCGTGGTGCGCGACGCCTTTCGCACGCTGGCCCATGGCACCCGCGCGCTGACGCGGAAGGAAGGCGACGTGCTGCAGGTGCAATCCAACCTCAGCTTTGCCATTCATTGGCTGGCACCACGGCTGATCGATTTTCGCCGCAAGCATCCTGAGGTTCAGATCAACATCGAAACCGAGCTTTGGGAGCCGCGCGAGATGGCCGAGGGCGCGGATGTCGAGATCCGGTTTTCCCTGCGCCCCTCCGACCGCGTGCACGCCGAGTTGCTGCTCACGGATCACTACTATCCCGTCTGCGCGCCCGGCTATCCTGTCACGCTGGACACGCTGGCTGCACAGCCGCTCTATGATTGCTCCAACATGATGGGGACATGGGCGGTTTGGGCCGAAGAACAGGGATTGCGATGGCCCGACCCGCCGGTCACCTATGCCACCACCTATTCGGTTCCCCTGTCTGTTGCGATGACGGGAGGTGGCATGGCGCTGGGCCATGACGCCATAGCGCAGGGGCCGATCAAAGCGGGACACCTGATCGCACCTTTCGCGCATCGCGCGGAGATGCAGGAAGCCTACTATCTGATCCTATCGCCCCGCGCGCAGGAGATGAGCGCGGCAGATGCCTTTACCAGCTGGCTGAGAGCGGAAATCGCACAACAGAAAGCGGCCCGCACCTCGCCTTAGGTTCAAAGCGGACGGCTCGGCACCCAGGCGTAGCCATCGTTGCACAGGATATAAGCCTCGCGCAGGCCATGTGGTTTGTCGGTGGGCGGTTGCAGGATCATGGCACCCTGCGCTTTGGCCCGGGCGACGGCCACTTCTGGGTCGCTGTCGTAGAGGCGGATTTCGATCCCCGCCCCGCGCGGCGGGTTTTCCGGCAACAGACCCAGGAGCGGGTTTTCAGCATAGGTGCCGTCGCTGTGCAGTTGAAACACCTCTGCGCCATAGGTGATGATCGCAAAATCATCGCTCAACCGGTGCACGCCCACTGCAAAGACCGCCTCCAGAAACGCGCAGGTTGCCCGCACATCCCGCACCAACAGGTTCAGCCCGATGCCGCGCAGGCTTTTGCCGAAATCATCCGCCGAGACCGTTTCATAGTCCATCCGTTGCGCTCCCCGCTTGAACATCCCCAAAACCCGTGGCACCTAGGGACATGACGCATGCATCTTTCCCTTCATGGCCCTCATCCGCAGCTCAGCTGGTCGCCGTCGCCACGGGACGCAGCCCAGCCGATACCGTCATTCGCGCAGGCAAATGGGTCAATGTCCATACCCGCGAAATCCTGCCCGATCATGATATCGCGATTGTCGCCGGGCGCATTGCCTGCGTGGTGCCCGATGCCTCTCATTGTCTGGGTCCTGAAACGCAGATGATCGAGGCCGATGGCCGCTACATGATCCCCGGCCTGTGCGACGGGCATATGCATATTGAATCCGGCATGCTGACCCCGGCGGAATTCGCCCGTGCGGTGATCCCGCATGGCACGACCAGCATGTTCACCGACCCGCATGAGATTGCCAATGTACTGGGCCTCGACGGCGTGCGCATGATGCATGATGAGGCGTTGATGCAGCCGGTGAATATCTTCACCCAGATGCCCTCCTGCGCGCCTTCGGCGCCGGGGATGGAGACGACAGGGTTTGAAATCACGGCTGAAGATGTCGCCGAGGCGATGCAATGGCCGGGGATCATTGGATTGGGCGAGATGATGAATTTCCCCGGCGTATCCAATGCCGATTCAAAAATGCTGGCCGAGATGGCAGCAACGCAAAACGCAGACAAAACCGTGGGTGGGCATTATGCCTCGCCCGATCTGGGGCCCGCCTTTGCGGGCTATGTGGCGGGCGGCCCGGCGGATGATCACGAAGGCACTTGCGAGGCCGATGCGATTGCGCGGATGCGGCAGGGCATGCGGTCGATGATCCGCCTGGGCTCAGCCTGGTATGACGTGGAAAGCCAGATCACCGCGATCACCGAAAAGGGCCTCGATCCGCGCAACATGATCCTCTGCACAGATGACAGCCACTCCGGCACGCTGGTGAATGACGGGCATATGAACCGCGTGGTGCGCCACGCCATCGACTGCGGCTGCGACCCGCTGGTGGCACTGCAGATGGCCACGATCAATACGGCCACGCATTTCGGGCTGGAACGCGAGATCGGCTCCCTGACGCCCGGCAGGCGGGCCGACGTGATCCTGACATCCGACCTGAAAACCCTACCCATCGAGACCGTGATCGCCCGCGGCCAGATCGTCGCGGAAAATGGCACCTGCCTCGTTGAGTGCCCGCATTACGACTGGCCCTCCGCGGCGCGACAGACCGTGCACTTGGGCAAGACCCTCGCCGCAGATGATTTCACGATCGCGGCGCCCACGGGGGCCAATGCCGTACGCGCCAATGTCATCGGCGTGGTAGAGAACCAAGCGCCTACCAAAGCGCTGCAGTTCGAACTACCGGTCACCGAAGGCCACGTGCAGGCCACGGGTGAGGTCTGCCAGATCGCGCTGGTCGAGCGCCATCGCGCCACTGGAAAGGTTACCAACGCCTTTGTGTCCGGCTTCGGCTATGACGGGCCGATGGCCATGGCCTCCACGGTGGCTCATGACAGCCACCATATGATCGTTGTGGGGACCGATGCCGATCATATGGCGATGGCCGCGAACCGGCTGGGCACGGTCGGCGGCGGTATCGTGATCTTCAAAGACGGTGCCGAGCTGGCGCTGGTAGAGCTGCCCATCGCGGGCCTCATGTCCGACCGTCCGGCGGCGGACGTCGCAGCCAAAGCCGACCAGATGATGCAGGCCATGCGCGCCTGTGGCTGCACCCTAAACAATGCCTTTATGCAGCACTCGCTGCTGGCGCTCGTCGTCATCCCCGAGCTGCGCATCTCCGACCTCGGATTGGTCGATGTCCGCAGCTTTGAATTCATTCCCGTGGTGGAACCCCTCTCATGACCGATATCCTGACCCCCGATGCCCCAGCGGCCGAAGAATTCCTCGATGCCAAAGCCGCCGTCGCGCGATTGGAGGCGCTCTATACCCAGGCCACCGAGTTTCTGTGCAGCCATTTCATGAAGGCGATGTCAGACGGCGCACCCGCCGCGCGGATCCGGGCGTTTTATCCCGAAGTGCTGTTCAAGACCTCCAGCTATGCGCAGGTCGACACCCGCCTCAGCTTCGGTCATGTCTCCGCGCCGGGCAGTTTCCGCGCCACGATCACCCGGCCCGACCTTTTCCGCAGCTACCTGACCCAGCAGATTGGCCTGCTCATCGAAAACCACGGCCAGCCGGTCAGTATTGGCGCCTCTGCCACCCCGATGCCGGTCCATTTCGCCGTGGCCCATGATGCCAGCATGACCGTCCCGCAAGAAGGCGCGGCGGATTTCACGCTGCGCGACGTCTTTGACGTGCCGGACCTGACCACCACGAACGATGACATCGTGAATGGTACCTATGTGTCGCCAGATGGTATCGGGCCGCTCGCCCCCTTCACCGCGCAACGGGTGGATTATTCTCTGGCCCGGCTTTCGCATTACACGGCGACGGACGCCGCGCATTTCCAGAATCATGTGCTCTTTACCAACTACCAGTTCTATGTGGCCGAGTTTGAAAGCTACGCCCGCGCGCAACTGGATGACCCGCAATCGGGCTACACCGCTTTTGTCTCGACCGACAACGCCACGATCACCGCCGGGGACGCGCCGCTGGCCGCCCCGGTCAAGACGCCACAGATGCCGACCTACCATCTGAAACGCGAAGATGGGTCTGGTATTACGCTGGTGAACATCGGTGTGGGTCCCTCCAACGCCAAAACTGCGACGGACCACATTGCCGTGCTGCGTCCGCACGCTTGGCTGATGGTCGGGCATTGTGCGGGATTGCGGAATTCCCAGGCGCTGGGGGATTTTGTGCTCGCCCATGCCTATCTGCGTGAAGATCACGTGCTGGACGATGACCTGCCCGTCTGGGTGCCGATCCCGGCGCTGGCGGAAATTCAGATCGCGCTGGAGCAGGCCGTGGCGCAGGTGACCAACCTGGAAGGCTACGAGTTGAAACGCATCATGCGCACGGGCACGGTTGCCACCCACGACGACCGCAACTGGGAGCTGCGCGACCAGTCCGGCCCGGTGCAGCGGCTCAGCCAGTCCCGCGCCGTCGCACTGGATATGGAAAGCGCTACGATCGCCGCCAATGGCTACCGGTTCCGCGTCCCCTATGGCACGCTGCTCTGTGTCTCCGACAAGCCTTTGCACGGCGAATTGAAGCTCCCGGGCATGGCCTCTGACTTCTACAAAACGCAGGTCGCGCGGCATTTGATGATCGGAATTCACGCGATGGAACATCTGCGCACCATGCCGCTGGAGCGCATCCACAGTCGGAAATTACGCTCCTTTGAGGAGACAGCCTTCCTTTGAGACCGGAAAACCCAATAAAATAGGTTAATTTTGCATGTTTTTCCTTGCATTGCTCTACTAATCGTTGTGTTCATACACAACATCCGGGTAGATTTCGGTTATGAGGCCCTACTGTTCGGGCAGCGAAGGAGAATAAGAACATGGCAAAACCAATGACAAAGACACAACTCGTCGCGGCACTGGCCGATGAAATGGGTGGTGACAAGAAGTCTGCAGGTGCGGCGCTGGAAGCGGTCTGCAACCTGATCACACGTGAAGTTTCCGGCGGTGGTGCTGTCACCCTGCCCGGCGTTGGCAAAATCTACTGCCGCGAACGCCCGGAGCGCATGGTGCGGAACCCTGCCACTGGCGAGCAATTCAAAAAAGACGCGGACAAGGTGGTCAAAATGACCATCGCCAAAGCGCTCAAGGACAGCGTGAACGGCTAATTGCCGGTCATGTGAGACTACGTCAGGGTCGCCTTCGGGCGACCCTTTTTTGTGCGTTGAGCCGGGGTTTCCAAGGACCGGGTACCGGGGCAAATGCCCCGCCCGATACCCGCAGCGTTTTGTCAGGACAGCTCGTTTATCGACGAAACCACCCGCCCGACCAGGCCATAATCCAGCGCTTCCTGTGTCGTCAGCCAGAAATCGCGACGGATATCGGCTTCGATCTTTTCGCGTGTCTGGCCGGTGGCCGCTGCGAAAAGCGAATAAAAGCGTTCCGTCATGATGCGGATTTGCTCTGCCTGAATCATCATGTCGGTGGCCTGCCCACCGATGCCGCCCCGCGGTTGGTGCAACAGAAACCGTGTGTTGGGCAGGCAATAGCGGTTCTCCTGCGCGGCACCGACAAAGATGAGCGCACCGGCACTGGCCACCCAACCCGACCCGATGGTCCGCACGGTGGGGCGGATGAATTTGATGACGTCATGCACCATATCACCGCTTTCCACATGCCCGCCTGGCGACGAGATATAGACATTGATCGGATCGTCGCTTTCCTCGGCCAGCGCCAGCAGATGGGTTACCGTGCGCTGCGCCAGCTTGTCGGTGATCTCACCGGTGATGATCACATTGCGGCTTTTGAAAAACAGCGCCTCAATGCGCCCGTCACCGGGCTTTTCAGGCTCCTGACTTGTGTCGTCGAGCATCTTTTCGGACATGGCAGTTCTCCGCAAAATTAAACCTATGCGGGAAGTCTAGCCAGCTCTGCAGGATTGTCCATCGACCGCGTGACATTGCTTTGCGCTGATGGGGCGACATGGCGCATCCGCTTACCCGGATCCGCGCCTTGCCCTTGCCGGGGATTTGGGAAATGGTCCGCCGCGCAGGCAGGCACGAAAGGCACCCCATGGACATACGCGCGATACTTGCCGGGCTGGCCTTTGCCCTGATGTGGTCTTCTGCCTTTACCTCGGCGCGGATCATCGTGGCCGATGCCACGCCCTTGGCGGCGTTGACCCTGCGCTACCTGATTTCCGGGCTGCTGGGTGTGGCGATTGCGCGGATGCTGGGCCAGACGTGGCATCTGACGCGCGCGCAATGGCGCGCCACCATCATTTTCGGCGTGCTGCAAAATGCGGTCTACCTGGGTCTGAACTTCGTGGCGATGCAGACCATCGAAGCCTCCTTCGCCGCCATTATCGCCTCCACCATGCCGCTGCTTGTCGCGCTCGCGGGCTGGGTTTTTCTGCAAGAGGGCCTGAAGCCGCTCAGCATCGTGGGCCTGGTTGCCGGTGTGATTGGGGTAGGGCTGATCATGGGCGCGCGGATCACCGGGGGGGTCGATCTCTTTGGTTTGATGCTCTGCGGTATTGGTGTCATTGCGCTGACGATTGCGACACTGTCGGTCCGGGGCGCCACCTCTGGCGGCAACTATCTGATGATTGTCGGATTGCAGATGCTGGTGGGCTGCATCGCGCTGGCCATCGCCACAGCACTCTTTGAAACCCCCGCATTTACGCCAAGCTGGCCTCTGGCTGCGGCCTTCGCCTACACCACCCTTGTGCCGGGGTTGGCGGCAACCTTTGTCTGGTTCTGGCTGGTCAACCGTATCGGCGCCACCCGCGCCGCCACCTTTCATTTTCTCAACCCCTTCTTCGGGGTGGCCATTGCCGCGTTGCTTCTGGGCGAGAGCCTTGGGGCGCGGGATGCTTTGGGTGTTGCCATCATCACGCTTGGCATTCTGGCCGTCCAGCTCTCCCGGCAGTCCAAGGGCTGATTTCTCCTCTTCACGTGCAAGAGAATTTGGGTAGTGTATTTTTCAGCCCGCCCGGCGGCCAGTCTCGGACCCATGAAACATGACCCTTCAGGACGCTCCAAAACCATATGCATTTGTGCTGGTGCCGGGATATTCGCAACTGGGGTTCGCCTGCGCGCTGGAAGCCCTCAGCCTGGCCAACCGGCATCCCTCATGCAAAACCTACTATCACTGGCGGCTGCTGAGCGAAACCGGAGAGCCCGTCGCCGCCTATAACGGCATGACCACGAATGTCGACGGGCCGCTGGATGAGCTCGACCGCCATGAAACCATCGTGATTTGCGCGGGCGAAGACGTCAGCAACGGGGTCAGCAAGGCATTGTTAAATTGGCTGCGCCGCGAGGTGCGCCGCGGGATGGATTTCGGAGCGCTGTCCTCAGGCACCTATATTCTGGCGCTGGCTGGGTTGCTGTCCGGCAAACGGGTGACAACCCATTGGGAATACCGCGCGGCCCTGACCGAAGTGCTGCCCGACGTCATCATGGAAGATGCGATTTTCACCATCGACGGGCGTGTCTTCACAACTGCGGGCGGGGCCGCATCCATGGACATGATGCTGGAGCGGATCAGGGCGGATTATGGCGCTGATCTTGCGAAATGGGTGGCCGATCAGATGGTCTATACCGATCCGCGGCTGCCGGATCACGCGCAGCGCATGACGCTGCAAGCGCGCACGCAGGTGCGCAACGGCAAGCTCGCTATGGCCATGCAGATCATGGACAACAACATCGAGGACCCGCTGACCCCGGATGAGATATCGCAGGTGATCGGTCTGTCGACGCGGCAATTGGAGCGCCTTTTTGCCAAATATGTCGGCATATCACCGAAACGGCATTACCTGCGCCTGCGGCTTGAAAAGGCGCGCGATCTTTTAAGGCAAACCGATTTTTCCGTCACGGACGTCTGTATCGCCTGCGGATTTAAATCGCTCTCGCATTTTTCCAAAAGCTACCGTGCTGCCTATGGGATCAGCCCCGGTCTTGAGGGCGGTAGCAGCAAACTGGTGTGGCGCGGCGGGATCTAAAGCCGGGCACATGGCCCAGAGGCACCTAGTTCAGCAGGCCTTCAATGGCGCTGGTGATCTTTGGCGATTGCGGCTTTGTGGCCGATCCCCAGGTTGCGACAACCGCGCCATCCGGTCCGACCAGCACCTTGTTGAAATTCCAGCGCGGCGCAAATCCGGTTTCATCGGCCACCTCGCGGTAAAACGGGTGGGCATCAGACCCTTTGACCCGTGTGATATCCGTCATGGGCAAGTCCAGGCCAAAGGTCATCTCGCAGAACTCTTTCACTTCTGCGGCGCTGCCAAGTTCCTGGTTGAAATCATCAGATGGGACCGCCAGCACCACCAACCCCTGATCGCGGTAGGTATCATAGAGCGCCTGCAACCCTTCGTATTGGCCGGTGAAGCCGCATTGCGACGCGGTATTGACAACCAGCACAGGCTGGCCCGCCCAGTCGGACGTGTTCAGTGTGCCGCCGTCAATCGATGCAAAGCTGTGCGCCGAGATGCCAGCCACCGCAGTTGTGGCGGACATCAGGCCCATGAGTAGTGCAAAAAGACGTGTCATCGAATGCTCCTCATCGTTACGATTACACATATAGGGCGTCTGTCGGCCAAGACACGTCTGTGTGCACGAATGAGTTTCCCCTTTAATTCAGCCGCTTTTGACCCATTTACTAGGCAAAGGACAAAAGGAGTGTCTCATGCCCAAATATGAGAAAACCGACGCGGCGATATCGAAGCTGTCGCTGGAGGAATATCGCGTCACCCAGCAAAACGGGACAGAACGCCCCGGCACCGGCCCGTTGCTGAACAATAAGGAGCCGGGCATCTATGTGGATATTGTATCGGGCGAGCCTCTCTTCGCCTCTGCGGATAAATACGAAAGCGGCTGCGGCTGGCCCAGTTTCACCAAACCCATTGAGCCCGCCCATGTCACGGAATTGCGCGATGCGACCATGGGCATGATCCGCACCGAGGTCCGCTCAACCCATGGCGACAGCCATTTGGGCCACGTATTTCCCGATGGCCCGCGTGACCGCGGGGGGCTGCGCTACTGCATCAACTCCGCCTCTTTGCGGTTCGTACACCGTGACGACATGGTGGCCGAAGGATACGGCGATTACATCGATCAAGTGGAGGACGTGGCATGAGCCATCAACGTGCAGTTCTGGCAGGAGGATGTTTCTGGGGCATGCAGGATCTGATCCGCAAGCGCGCAGGTGTAATTTCGACGCGGGTCGGCTACACCGGTGGCGATGTGCCGAATGCGACCTATCGCAACCACGGCACCCATGCCGAGGGGATCGAAATCATCTTCGACCCGGAGGTTGTCAGCTATCGTGAGCTCCTGGCGCTCTTCTTTCAAATCCATGATCCGACGACACCGAACCGCCAGGGCAATGACATCGGCCTCAGCTACCGGTCTGCCATCTATTATGTCGATGACGCGCAGCATCAGATGGCGCTGGAAACGATCGCGGATGTGGAGGCGTCCGGGCTTTGGCCGGGTAAGGTTGTCACCGAGGTTGAGCCGGTAGGGGCCTTTTGGGAGGCAGAGCCGGAACATCAGGACTACCTTGAGCGCATTCCGAACGGTTATACCTGCCACTTCCCGCGCGCCGATTGGGTGCTGCCCAAACGCGAACAGGGCACCCAGGCGGCCGAATAGTCCGGGCGATTACTCGGTCAAAAAAGGGCGGGCAGCGGTACCTGTAAAGAGGTTCTTAAGCCTACTTGTCCTACACCTTCTGATACGTGAATCAGGAGGCTCCCATGGCATCATTCTTCGGACTCAAAACCCGCAAACAAGAAGAAACCAACGAATCAAGGATGCTCTTGAGTGCACTGGAGACAAGCCACGCAATGCTGTGGCTTGACCCCGACGGCGTGATCAACGACGCCAACACGGTGTTCTGTGAGCTCATGGGATATGCGAAAGACGAGGTCATCGGCCAGCGTGAGGCGATGTTTCTCGACCAGGATGACCCGTCACATCAGGATTACACGACGATCGCGGCGAGCCTCGCACAGGGAGAAGTGCATGCCGAAACGGTGCGACATGCTGCCAAAAGCGGCAAAGAAGTCTGGCTTGCGGCCACCTATCTGCCGATCACGGATGCGCAGGGTGATCTCGTAAAAATCGTTAAAATCGCACGAGAGGTAACGGATAGCAGGGCGACCTCGTCACCGGAAACCGAACGAATGGTCAGCCAGATGGAGGCATTCACCCGCGTTCAAGGGAAGGTCGTCTACGATCTTGACGGCACAATTGTCGAAGCGAACCAGCAGTTTCTGGACACGCTGGGGTATTCCGAGGCCGAACTGGTGGGGCAAAAGCATCAGATCTTGCTGAATCCTATCCATGCAAAAACGGATGAGAGCGCGAAATTCTGGGCTGATGTCTCTGGCGGTAAATTCGTCTCCGGCCGGTTCGAACGTCACACCAAAGATGGCCAGCAAAAATGGCTGCAATGCGGCTACGCGCCGATCCTTGACGCCGACGGGATACAAACCGGCATCGTCGAACTTGCCTTTGACGTTTCTGATCGTCGTCGGTCGAACGAAATGGTGGATGCAATCAGCCGGGTGCAGGCCTGTATCGAATTCACGCCAAGTGGCGAAATCATGACCGCGAACGAACTGTTTCTGAATACGGTCGGTTACACATTGGATGAAATCAAGGGCAAACATCACAACATTTTTATGCCGGATGATCAGGTTAACGGCGATGAATACGCGACGTTCTGGGATCGTTTGGCAGCTGGCGAAATCATTGCCGGCGAAATCAAGCGCAAATGCAAAGATGGCTCTGAGGCCTGGCTGGTGGCGTCGTATAACCCGATCTTGGGGCCCGACGGAAAGCCCTACAAGATCGTGAAATACGCGCAGAACATCTCAAACCGCAAATCGGCGATTGCCGCATTGCAAAATGCGCTATCACGACTTTCAGAGGGGGATCTCAGTGCGGGGATCACCGAAGAATTCTCAGATGATTACGAAGAACTGCGCCAGGATTTCAACCGCACGCAATCGCGTCTCAAGGAGACGATTCAAAGCGTTTTGCGCAGCAACGACGAGATCAGATCCGGCACGCAGGAGATCACAAACGCTTCCAAAGAGCTGAGCCGTCGCACCGAGGATCAGGCTGCCGCATTGGAGGAGTCATCGGCTGCCATCACGGAAATGGCGGCATCTGTGAAATCGACGGCGGAAATTGCGGAGAACACTCGGACATTGGTCGACAAAACCAAATCCCGCGCTACCGCAGGCTCAGGGGTGATGAGCGAGGCGCGCAGTGCAATGGATGCGATCTCGAACAGCTCGTCCGAAATCTCCAACATCACAACCGTCATTGACGATATCGCTTTCCAGACAAATCTCCTCGCGCTCAACGCAGGCGTCGAGGCCGCGCGGGCAGGCGAAGCCGGACGTGGGTTTGCGGTGGTGGCCTCAGAAGTGCGTGCCCTGGCGCAACGCTCGTCCGAAGCGGCGACGCAGATTGCAAGCCTGATCGCCACATCAGCGAACCAGGTTGAGGAAGGTGTGGCGCTTGTCTCCAAAACTGGCGAAGCACTCTCCGAAATCGATGGCTTTGTCTCTGATGTCGCGAAAATGGTGGGCGACATTGCATCCGCCGCAAAGGAACAATCAAGCGGCCTGGAAGAAATCACCACCTCCATCAGCAATCTGGACGATGTCACGCAAAAGAATGCAGCGATGTTCGAAGAAACAAATGCCGCAACACAATTGCTGGCAAACGAAGTGATGTCATTGGGGCAAATCACATCATCTTTCAAAATTCTTCCGGGCGAAAAAGAATACGCAATGGATCACCAAAAACTGGCCTCCTGAGCCCTTGATGCACCGGTGCTAGCCAGACGCCACGCGCGGCCGACCCGCGGCCTCAACCGTCAGAACGGCTTCGACAAAAACATTGCGCGCCTCGACGCCTGCGGTGCGTATATCTTTTGTGACGCTAAACTGGATATCAGCGGCACCTGCGGCAAGCGCATGATCACGCGCCTCGTTCCTTAACGTGTTTTCCAGCAGTTGCATCGCTGCATCCTGGGTGGTCAGATCCTGTGGCCCGGTCTCTAGATGCACGCGGAACTTTCCTTCGCTGGGTGATGTTATTGTGCCGGTCCGACGCATTGTCACACGGCCCACCACCGCGCCGATGGCATTAGCCACATCAGCGTGGCGCGGCAAAATCATTTCCGTGCCAAGGACTGCCCCGGCAGCGGGGTAATAACTCCCCGCCGACGCACCCAAACCCACCACAGGCACGTTTAAACCTGTATTCAATCGAACCAGATCGGCGCGCGCGGACAATCCGCGTTGCATCAATTCATGACGCGCCAACTCCTGCGGTTCAGATGCAAATGGCTCAGCTTCCTCCGCGAAGGCAGCTTCCAGCAATGCCAATACCGTCTGCTGCGTGAGTTGATTGACAACCATCTCGGCCATTGATGTTGCATCAACGGCCAGCACATTTCCCGAACCCGTCCGCTTCCGGGCAAGCAGACCCAGTGCTTTTTCAGCAGCAGCCTGGTCCCAAACAGCGGTCTTTCCCAGAATATGACTTGCGTCGGAGGGGGTGACTCCCGACATCTGGATCAACCCATGCGCCATCAGACGCTGCAAAGCACCCTGTTCTATTCTGGCTCGCTGCACATCTGCCAGCGGGCGAACGCCCGTGCCGATCCGTTGCAGCAGGACCATTTCGCGCGTACCAAGACCTTCGTGACTGCCACCCGCAACCACCTGCACAAAGCGCGCATCGTGCTCTCCCGGTACGGAAGCGCGCAATTGTTGGTCGAGGGTAGCATGCACGATGTCGGGGGCTTGTGTCGCAAGCAGTGAGATCGGCAAAACCCGGCGCGGACCAAGGTTCAGGCCACCGCTGAGACCGTCGGCAACGACATGAACTTCGCTATCGCCGCCCAGCCCGGTGGTGCGCATGGCGACGGCCTCAACCATCGTGCGGTAGGGACCGACACGCGCGCCCGCTGGATCAATTGAAGGCTTTCCATCTTTGAGCAGCGCAATATCCGTCGTCGTCCCGCCAATATCACTGACCAATGCGCGATCCGCCCCGGTCAGCCAACGTGCGCCAACGATCGAGGCCGCGGGACCGCTCAGGATTGTCTCAATGGGCCGCGCGCGCGCCTGATCCGCGGAGATCAACGCGCCATCTCCGCGCACGACCATCATCGGTGCTGTGATTTCCAGGTCTTTCAGGACCTGCTCCGCACGACCAATCAGCCGGTCAATCATGCCGATGAGCCGCGCATTCAAAACAGCGGTCATCGCGCGTTTTGGTCCATTCAACCGGGCAGACAGCTGATGCGATGCGGAAACCGGCCTGTCGGTGATCTCCGCCACCAGTTCAGCCGCACGCAATTCATGTGCCGGGTTCCGGGTGGCAAATTGCGCAGCGACAGCAAACCCACTGACATCGTTTTTGTGATGAAGCAAAAACGCGGTGATTGCCGCCTCATCCAACGCGACGACCTCAGCGCCCGCATGATCATGCCCTCCGGCACAGACAAGACAGGGGTCGCCGTTCAGCGCATCGCTCAGCCCATGTGCGGCCAGGTCGCGCTCGCGAAACCCGATGTAGATCAATGCCACGCGACCGCCCTGTCCCTCGACAAGTGCATTCGTCGCCAGAGTGGTGGACAAAGACGCCATGGACACATCGGCAGCAGGTATTTTCGACGCCTTCAGGACGGCACTGACGGCTGCGCCCACGCCAATGGCAAGATCGTCTTTCGTGGTCAGCGCCTTGGCCGAGGCGATGACGGTCTTCTCATCTCTGACCAGCACCGCATCCGTATATGTGCCACCCGTGTCGACCCCCAGCAATATTGCCATGACGCGTCCTCCTATCGCGTTCCGGGGTGTAGACGGGTTTGCCGAATTTGCCAGCCTTTTTCGGTCATTGTGTGTCCAGTTGCGCCACCGCCCATGTGGCGGCATCCGCAACCGCGGCATCCGGATCCCCAATGAGGTCCGCCGCGGCGCTCCGCAATTCGGGCAGACCTGAATTCCCGATCGCATACAGAACGTTGCGCACAAAACGATCCCGGCCGATTCGCTTGATCGGGGAGCCAGAAAACAACGCGCGAAAGGCTGCATCGTCCAGCTGGGCAAGGTCGGCCAAGGCAGGGGTCTTGAGATCGTCGCGCGCATGAAGCCGGACATCCCGCGCCGCGACTGCAAATTTGTTCCAGGGGCAAACGGCCAGGCAGTCATCGCACCCGTAGATGCGATTTCCCATAGGTTTACGCAGGTTTTCAGGCACCGGGCCCTTGTGCTCAATCGTTAGGTAAGAAATGCACTTCCGTGCATCCAGTTGATAAGGGGCCGGAAAGGCATCTGTGGGGCATACATCCAGACACGCCCGGCATGACCCGCAGTGGTCGATCTCGGCTGGATCGGTTGGCAACTCCAGCGTCGTGAATATCGCGCCGAGAAAGGCCCAATTGCCCCAATCCCGGCTTACAAGGTTGGTATGCTTGCCTTGCCACCCCAATCCGGATGCTGCACCCAAGGCTTTCTCGGGCACCGGCGCGGTGTCGACAAAGACCTTCACCTCGGCGGCATCCCCCGCTTCGGCGATCACCCAACGGGCCAATCGTTTCAAACGCTTTTTGACCACATCATGATAGTCTCGCCCCTGTGCATAGACCGAAACCGCCCCGCGATCAGGATGCGCAAGAATGGCCAGCGGATCCTGTTTTGGGGTATAGCTCTCCGCCAGCATGATGACGGAACGCGCCTCCGGCCAGAGCGCCGCGGGATTGCCACGCCAGGTCATGCGATCAGCCATCCAGGTCATCTGCCCGTGGAACCCGGCGTCCACGAATGCCGCCAATCGCTTGGGCACTTCCGGCACAGCGTCGGGGCGACAAATCCGGCACGCCACAAAACCGATGGTATCGGCTTCCTTAATCAGACGTTCTTTCAGATTGTGCATCATTGCCTTTGACCGAACGCACCCAACAACATTCCGGGCGCAGTACAGCGAACCATTCGATCAAAAATCGAGGTCATTGTAGTGTTTCGGCGGCGGAAATCCTGGCACCTGATCCGCCAAAATGGACCGAAACGCCGGGCGGGATTTGATTTTGGCGTACCAATCCTTGACGACCTCGGAGCGGTTCCAATCCACATCGGAGATGTAATCCAGAGCGCTCAAGTGCGATGCGGCAGCGAAATCCGCCAACGTCATCACATCGCCAGCCAGCCAACGCCGGTGATCAAGCAGCCATGTCATGTAGTCCAGGTGATACTTGATCGCCTTCGCGCCCGCTTTGACGTTGCCGCTGTCGGGGTAGCCCTTGCCCATGACCTTCTTGTTGACCCGTTCATAGAGCAGTTTGGAGGTCACCTCGTGGTGAAACTTGTCATCGAACCAGTTCACCAAACGGCGCACTTCCAGCCGTGCCACCGGGTCCTTGGGCATCAACGCGGGCTCGGGCCGCGTTTCCTCGATGTATTCACAAATCGCGCTGCTCTCGGCCATCATGATGCCGTCCAGCCGCAAAACGGGTACTTTGGCTGCCGGATTGCGGCGCAGGAAATCCGCATCCTCTTCCCAATACCGTTCTTCAACCAGTTCAACCTCCACCTTCTTTTCAGCAAGGCTCAGGCGAACCTTGCGACAGAATGGGGACAAAGGGACATGAAACAGGCGCGCCATGGGAAATTCCGGTTAAATGGTGATCGTTATTCAATGCCCGCAACGGCCTGCGGATTCAACTCTCGAAACAGGCGGATCGGCCATCTTTGCCGATTGTCGCTGCTCCGGACAGGATTGAACGTGTCCTTTTACGTACAAAATCTGAGGGGCGGCTGGCCGAGCGGCCCTTGGGATCCGGCAGGATCGCTGCAAGTCGCGCCGCCTGAACATCGGATAACTGATCTGGCGCGACGCCGAAATAATGCCGCGCGGCCGCCTTCACGCCAAACACGCCCTCATCGAATTCGGCGACATTCAGATAGACCTCGACAATCCGTTCCTTGGACCAGACCGCTTCCAACACAGGGGTGAGCAGCGCCTCAAACGCCTTGCGGGTGTAATTTCGCCCGTGCCAGAGGTAGACATTTTTCACCGTTTGCTGGCTGATCGTAGAGGCGCCGCGATTGCCGCCATCCGCGATGGCCTTCTTGATCGCTGGCAGATCAAATCCCCAATGCTGGCAAAAATTCGCATCCTCTGCCGCCACAACAGCGCGCGCCATGGTCGGCGTCACATCGGACAGGGCCACCCATTCCTGAGAGACACCACCGAGCCGCCGGGATTCTGAAAGCATGTAAGGCGTTGTGGGCGGGTTCAACACGCTGCCCAGGCCAATTAGGGCAAAGACAATCAATGCAACAGCCAGAAGGCCACGAAACAGGTATCGCCTCGCCCGTTTCAGGGGTGCCTGCCACATTGGCGAAGATTTTCGAGACCTCCTGGCCTTCTTTTTGCTGCGCGTTGCCATGGGCCAGCTATAGGGCGGCAATCAAGACTTGTGAACCGCAATAGATGGTATGGGCCAGGTCAGAAGCGACCCGGCCACAGGATCATTCGGCAGGCATCGCGGCCCCTTCCAGGCTCAAGGGGGCGGGCAGATGCACCAGCATCTCCTTGGGGCAAATCTGCAGGAAGTGCTGCTTTTCGCTCTCCCAGTGCTGCAGAATATCGGCCGCGCGGCGGCTGCCGGTCTCCCCGAGGTGCGCTTCGAGCAGTTCTTCCAGCTCGCCCATCCAATGGTCCACGGTCACCGGGCAGGTGACCAGCGTCTCCATGTTCATCAGCGCCGGCGCACGTCCTTCGGGGTCATAAAGATAAGCCATGCCACCGGTCATACCGGCCCCGAAATTGGCGCCGATATCGCCAAGGATCACGGCAACCCCGCCGGTCATATATTCACATCCGTTTGACCCGCAGCCTTCAATGACGACCTTTGCGCCGGAGTTGCGCACGGCAAACCGCTCCCCCGCGCGCCCGGCAGCAAAGAGATATCCATCCGTCGCGCCATAAAGCACCGTGTTGCCGATGATGGTGTTCTTTGCCGCCTCAATGGGGGACGCCATCGGCGGGCGCACGACAATCATGCCACCCGACAGCCCCTTGCCGACATAGTCGTTGGCATCGCCCGAAACCTCAAGCTTCAGCCCCGGCGCCGCAAAGGCCCCCAGGGACTGGCCAGCAGAGCCGCTCAGTTTCACGGTCAAATGATCAGGCTGCAACGTATTGCGCATCCCGAACTTCTTGACGATATGGCTCGACGTGCGCGTGCCTACGGTGCGGTGGGTGTTTTGCACGGCATAGCTCAGCTGCATCTTCTCGCCGTCCTGCAGGAAGCGCGCCGCGTCGCGCACGATCTCCGCGTCTAACGTGTCGGGCACGGCGTTACGCTCCTTGGCTCGGTCATAGACGATATCCGCCGCGCCATCGACGGTGATCAGCAGCGGGTTGAGATCGAGATCATCCAGATGCGCAGACCCACGTGACACCTGCGCCAGCAAATCCGCCCGCCCGATCACGTCATCAAGGCTGCGTGCACCGATGCGCGCGAGGATTTCGCGCACTTCGGTGGCATAGAAGGTGATCAGGTTCACCACCTTATCGGCATTGCCGGTGAACTTCTCGCGCAGGGATTCGTCTTGCGTGCAAACGCCCACCGGGCAGGTGTTCGACTGGCACTGGCGCACCATGATGCAGCCCATGGCGATCAGCGCCGCGGTGCCGATGCCGTATTCCTCGGCGCCCAGCATCGCGGCCATCACGATGTCGCGCCCGGTGCGCAATCCGCCATCGGTGCGCAGGGTCACGCGCTCGCGCAGATTGTTCATGCTCAGAACCTGGTGGGCTTCGGTCAGGCCCATCTCCCACGGCAGACCCGCGTATTTAATCGAGGTCGCAGGCGAGGCCCCGGTGCCACCATTATGCCCTGAAATCAGAATGATATCGGCCTTGGCCTTGGCCACACCGGCGGCAATTGTACCCACGCCGGAGGAAGCCACCAGTTTGACCGTCACCTTGCAGCGCGGGTTCACCTGCTTGAGGTCATAGATCAGCTGCGCCAGATCTTCGATGGAATAGATATCATGGTGCGGCGGCGGTGAGATCAAGGTTACGCCTTTGGTCGAGTGCCGCAGCCGTGCAATCAGGTCGGTCACTTTCATACCCGGCAGCTGGCCACCTTCGCCGGGCTTGGCCCCTTGCGCGACCTTGATCTCCAGCTCTTCGCATTGGTTGAGATATTCCGCCGTGACGCCAAAACGCCCCGAAGCGACCTGTTTGATCTTGGCCGAGGGGTTATCGCCGTTCGGCTCCGGGACAAAATGGGCCGGGTCTTCGCCCCCTTCGCCACTGTCGGATTTCGCACCGATCCGGTTCATCGCCACGTTCAGCGTCTTGTGCGCCTCTGGGGAAAGCGCGCCCAGCGACATGCCCGGCGTGACAAAACGCTTGCGGATTGAGGTGATGCTTTCCACTTCCTCGATTGGAACCGGCGCGCCCAGCGGCTTGATATCCAGCAGGTCGCGCAGATGTATTGGCGGATTGCTCTGCATCTTGGCCGAATATTGCTTCCACATCTCGTAGGACGCGCGGTTGCAGGCCATCTGCATCATATGCATCGAGGTCGCTTCCCAGGCGTGGGTCTCACCGGATTGGCGTGCTTTGTAAAACCCGCCGATGGGCAGAACCGAAGCGGGCCCGGACCACGCTTTGGCATGAACCTCTTCCGCTTTGCGCTGGATGCCACTCACCCCGATGCCGGAAATCCGGCTGGTCATGCCAGGGAAATACTCCGCCACCATCGCGCGCGAAAGGCCCACGGCTTCGAAGTTCAGCCCGCCGCGATAGGAGGAAATCACCGAAATCCCCATCTTGGCCATAATCTTCAACAAGCCCTGATCAATCGCAATCCGGTAACGGTCGATCGCTTGTGTCAGGGTCATATCCAGCAGCCCACGCTCAATCCGGTCTGCCAGAGAATCTTCGGCCAGATAGGCGTTCACGATGGTCGCCCCGGCGCCGATGAGCACGGCAAAATAATGCGGATCAACACATTCCGCAGACCGCACGCTGATCGATGTGAAAGTCCGCAGCCCTTTGCGCACCAGATGGCTGTGCACCGCAGAGGTCGCCAAGATCATCGGCATCGCAACCTTATCGGTGTCGGATGTCTGATCGGTCAGCACAATGTGCCCGGCGCCAGAGCGCACGGCATCTTCGGCTTCGGCGCGGATGCGTTCGAGGCCAGCGCTCAGGCTGCCCGCCCCGGAGGCAAAGGTACAGTCGATGGTGACCACATCGGCATTGAAATGCCGGATCAGCTCGTCGAATTGCGCGTTGCCCATAAAGGGGCTGTCGAGGGTGAAAATTTCGGTCTGGCTGCTGTCTTCATCCAGCACGTTCTTGAGATTGCCGAACCGTGTTTTCAGGCTCATCACCCGGTATTCGCGCAAGCTGTCGATGGGCGGGTTTGTCACCTGGCTGAAATTCTGACGGAAGAAATGGCTGAGTGGGCGGTATTTTCCCGACAGCACCGCCGAGGGTGTATCGTCCCCCATCGACGCCAAGGTTTCCTTGGCATCCTCGGCCATAGGCGCCAGGATTTGCTCCAGCTCCTCTACGGTATAGCCTGCCGCCACCTGCCGTTTCCGCAGTTCAGCGCCGGCGAAGAGGGGCCGTTCCGTGACGTGATCCAACGCTTTTTCAAGATCGTTGATCTTGCCGACCCATTCGCCAAACGGTTGGCTGGCGGCGAGCTTGTTCTTGATTTCCTTGTCGTGGAATAGCTTTCCCTCGGCCATGTCCACGGCAAGCAATTGCCCGGGGCCCAGCGCACCTTTCTCTACCACGGTCGCCTCATCAAGCGGGACCATACCAGCCTCGGACCCGGCAATCAGCATGCCGTCGGAGGTCACCACATAACGCATCGGACGCAACCCGTTCCGGTCGAGACCCGCGCAGACCCACCGGCCATCGGTCATCGCCAGCGCCGCCGGGCCATCCCAAGGCTCCATCACCGAATTGCAGTAGGAGTACATGTCGCACCACGCCTGCGGCAGTTCCACTGCCTGTTTCGACCAGCTTTCGGGCACCAACATGGTCTTGGCCATGGGGGCATTCCGCCCCGCGCGAACAAGCACTTCGAAGACCGCGTCCAGAGCCGCGCTGTCACTGGACCCGGCGGCCACGATGGGCTTGATGTCTTCCGCCATATCACCGAACGCACTCGACGCCATGCGGATCTCGTGGCTTTTCATCCAATTCAGGTTGCCTTTGAGCGTGTTGATCTCGCCATTATGCGCCAGCATGCGGAAGGGTTGCGCGAGCCACCACTGCGGGAAAGTGTTGGTCGAATAGCGCTGGTGATAGATCGCAAAGGCACTCTCGAAGCGTTCATCCATCAGATCGGGGTAGAATTCCGCCACCTGTTCGGCCAGCATCATGCCCTTGTAGATGATCGATCGGCAGGACATCGACGCGATATAGAGCGTCGGCACCTGAGCCGCCAAAGCCGCCTTTTCAATACGGCGGCGGATCACATAAAGCTCGCGCTCGAAGGTATCTTCATCCACGCCTTTGGCGTTGGAAATCAGGATCTGCTCAATCTCCGGCCGGGTCGCATTGGCTTTTTCGCCCAGACAGGAAATGTCTACGGGCACATGTCGCCAGCCATAGATGTAATACCCCATCCGCAGCACTTCGGTCTCGACAATTGTGCGACACGTCTCCTGTGCGCCGAAATCTGTGCGGGGCAGGAACACCTGGCCCACCGCGATCATCTCGTCCGTGCGCGGGTCGTGCCCCGTGCGCTTCACCTGATCGTAGAAAAACTCCACGGGAATTTGTACGTGGATGCCCGCTCCGTCGCCGGTCTTGCCGTCCGCATCCACAGCGCCCCGGTGCCAGATCGCTTTGAGCGCCTTGATCCCATTTTCGACCACGCCCCGGCTTTTCTTGCCATCGACCGAGACGACCAGACCCACGCCACAGGAGGAATGCTCCTCCGACGGATCGTAAAGCCCCTTCTCGGCCATCATCGCCCGCTTCGCTTCCTCGCGAGCCATCCAGTTGTCGTCATAGATGGTCATCAGTTGTCTCCTTCAACGAATGGGTATTTGGCCTGCACCTCGGCCCGTGTCTTGCGGCGATGCTCGCCCCTTAGGCACGCATAATTCGGCGCCAGGTCTGTGTAGATTTCTGACAGCAGCACAAAGTCCGCCGCCTCCTTGAAAAGCCCCGGAAAAAGCTCGATCTCCGGCTCATCCGGGTCGGTGGACCTCAGCCACACCGAACTTCCGCAGGTCTCGCAAAAGCCCCGCTCCGAAAAGGACGAGGACGCATAACTCCTGACCGGCCCCGTGACCGCGACCGCCTTTGTCTCCGCAACAAAGGAGCCGAACAGCATCCCGTTCCACCGCTGGCACATCACGCAATGGCAGGCGCCAACGGCCGCAACGTAGTTGCCGTCAATCTCGATCTTGACCGCACCACAGAGGCACCGGCCCGACATCTGACCTGTCCGTCTGTGCGGCGCGATCAGTGCGTCTCTTGCCGCCGCGTCCGTCATGCGTCGCCCTCGAACATCGCGATGGTCTCTTCGGTGCTTAACTTGCGGTGGTTCCCCTTCAGCGCGTAGCCCTGCGGGCACTCGTCGGCGAAGAATTCCAGCGTCATCTCACCCAGCGCCGCGCCATCAAACAGCCCCGCCGCCGGGTGGCGTACGCCATCAGCCTGCGTGCCGTACCACAAGGTTGACCCGCAGGTGCCGCAAAAGCCGCGCTCTGCCCATTCCGACGACGCATAGCTCTGCGCAGGGCCTTCGACGGTCAATGTGCCAGGCAAGGTATCAACCGATATGAACATGCCAGAGGTATGCTGGCGGCACATGTCACAATGACAGGCTCGCAAACGCGGCAGCTCCGTCTGCACAGCGATCGTAACCGCGCCACACAGGCACGAACCGCGCAGGGTTTGTGACGCGTCACTCATATCTGAGCTCCGGTTTGGTTACCCAAAACACGCCGCCCGCATTGCAATGCCCGGACACCTGAAAATCATCGGTTTTCATGCGCGCACCCGCTCTTGCGGCGCGCTGCGTGCTCCCGGTCCGATTTGCCCTGTAACCCTCTTGGGTCATGATTGCTGTCCTTAACGGTTTCTGGTCGCGCACAACGTACTGACGTTTGACCGATGCGATATCGACGCCGCATCGAGGTTGATTTGAATGCTTTATTCCGCGGCCAACGCCGCACTGTCACCGAGGCTTTTCAGGATTGCATCCGCGCAATCGCGCCCGTCCCGGATGGCCCAGACCACCAGCGAGGCGCCCCGGACGATGTCCCCCACCGCATAGACGCCGTCGAGGTCGGTCGCGCCAGTGGTGAACGCCGCCTTGATCGTGCCCCAGCGGGTCACAGGCAATTCCGGCTGATCCCAAAGTGTCGGCAGCGCTTCTGGCTCAAACCCCAGCGCCATGATCACCAGATCGGCGTCTTCCACATAATCCGCATCCTCGATCACCTCCGGCGCTTGCCGACCGGTGGCATCCGGCGCGCCGAGGCGCATCTTCTGCACCATCACACCCGTCACCGGATCGCCGACAAAACCCTTGGGCGCAGAGAGCCATTCAAAGATCACACCCTCTTCCTCGGCATTCTGCACCTCGCGCTGAGAGCCCGGCATATTCGTCCGGTCGCGCCGATAGAGGCATTTGACGCTCGTGGCGCCTTGCCGGACAGAGGTGCGCACACAATCCATCGCCGTGTCGCCGCCACCAATAACCACAACGCGCTTGCCCTCGGCGTTCAGCTCCCCGGAATCGAATTCCGGCACTGCATCGCCAAAGCTCTTCCGGTTCGAGGCGGTCAGGAAATCAATCGCCCGCACAAGACCCGTGGCACCCACGCCCGGCGCTTCGATTTCCCTTGATTTATAGACACCTGTGGCAATGATCACCGCGTCGTGACGGCTGCGCAGCTCGTCAAAGCTGATATCCTCGCCGACGTTGGTATTCAGCTCAAACGTGACGCCGCCCTGCTCCAATTGGTCGTTGCGGCGCATGACCACGTCTTTCTCCAGCTTGAAGCCCGGAATGCCGTAGGTCAGCAGCCCGCCCGCACGGTCATACCGGTCATAGACGGTCACCTGCACACCGGCGCGACGCAGCACGTCCGCGGCAGCCAACCCGCCTGGCCCGGCCCCGATGATTCCAACCGATTCCGCGCGCTCCTGTGTCGGCGAGATCGGCAGCACCCAACCTTTTTCCCAGGCGGTGTCGGTGATGTATTTCTCAACCGCGCCGATGGTCACGGTGCCGTGGCCCGATTGTTCGATAACACAATTCCCTTCGCACAGACGATCTTGCGGACAGATCCGGCCACAGATTTCGGGGAACGTATTTGTCGCCTGACTGACCTCATAAGCCTCCTTTAACCGGCCTTCCGCAGTCAGGCGCAGCCAGTCGGGGATGTTGTTATGCAGCGGGCAGTGGCTCTGGCAATAGGGCACGCCGCACTGGCTACAACGACTCGATTGCTCTTGCGCTTTTGCTTCTGCGTACTCTGCGTAGATCTCATTGAAGTCTTCGCGGCGTGCGTCAGCAGCGCGCTTTTCGGGCATGTCCCGCTCAACGGTCACGAATTTCAACATCGGCTGTCCAGACATCACCCAATTCCTCCACCAAAGCTCAGAAGCGAACGCATACGCGAACTCAGACCGGAAATAAAGTCAGTTATACTTACCTATAATGAAAAAAAATAGGTCATCCAAGCTTTCGCTCGCAGGGATTCTCTAAAATAAGGTCCGAATCGGACTTTCTTTGGTGCTTTCCATTTGATTCCCTGACTTTATACCACAGTCACATACTGCCGGTATTGGACTAAACATGACGCTCTTTCAGCTCTTTGTCGTCGCAGCCCTTCAGGGTCTGACCGAATTCTTACCGGTCAGCTCTTCCGGACATCTGGTGCTGCTGCCGGCGCTGACCGGTGGGCCAGATCAAGGGCTAGCCATTGATGTGGCCGTTCATGTCGGAACGCTCTTCGCCGTTGTATTATATTTCTGGACGGACGTGAAAACTGCTCTCCTTGGCACCACCCGACTAATGCGCGGCCGCGTTGACACCCAAGGCGCATTTCTCGCGCTTTGCCTAGCAGTTGCGACTGTGCCTGTCGTAATTGCGGGGGCTGTGATCAAACTGGCAGGTCTGGACGAGATGCTACGATCGGTGGCCGTGATCGGATGGACCATGCTGGGCTTCGGTATCGTGCTCTATTGGGCAGATAAATCCGGTGGCACGGAACGCACCGCGTCGGATTGGCGCCTGCGGGATGCGGTCGCCATGGGCCTGGCGCAAATGCTTGCTCTGATCCCCGGCACCTCACGCTCCGGCATCACCATCACCGCAGCCCGCAAGCTCGGGTATGAGCGGGAGGGTGCTGCCAAACTCTCCATGTTGATGTCGATCCCGACAATTGCCGCCTCCGGCCTTTTGCTGGGCGTTGATGTTGTACAGGAGGCAAATTGGGCCGTCGCGCGCGATGGGATGATCGCAGCGGTGTTTGCTTTTTTCGCAGCATTGCTCGCGCTGATCCTGATGATGCGATTGCTGCGCAGCGTCAGCTTCACACCCTATGTGATCTACCGCGTCATTCTTGGCATTGTACTATTGTTTTACGCTTATGCCTAAGTGCGCAGGTTCTTGGCCGATTCCTTGATCGCATCGTATTGGCCCGACGGTCTGAAACGCCACAGATAATCCGGCAGAACCGATGCCATGGAAACCGGCGTGATACCGAGATCGGCAAAGCTTTTTGCATCATCACTTACGACATTGTCCTTGGCCAGATTACGCACCTGATCCCGTGTGATCATCGAATTTGTGAAAAGACCGACCGTCAGTGTCTGCAGCATATCAAAGCCAAACGCCATGATCCGCGCAATGAAGAACGGGATATTCAGCACCAGCCGACGCCGGTGAATAACAGCGAGCATTTGCTGCATCAACGACCTGAAGCTTGCGACATCCGGCCCACCCAGCTCGTAAACTCCTGGAGCGGCTTTGCCGGTCACTGCAAGCTCCGCCGCTTTTGCGACATCATCTACGAAAACGGGCTGGAAACGCGTATCGGCCCCCACCACCGGGAGCACAGGCCCCAAGCGGCTCATGGATGCAAAACGATTGAAGAATTGGTCTTCGGGGCCAAAAATGATCGATGGACGCAAGATCACGGCCTGCGGCATATGCTCCAAAACACCCGCCTCGCCCTCGGCCTTGGTGCGGGCATAGTCGCTCTCGGACCCTGCATCGGCACCAATGGCGGAGATATGGACAAGGCGCGCGACCTGCTCCTCGGCTGCGATGCGCGCCACCCGCGCAGCACCCTCTGCCTGCACACTGTCAAAACCGTTCTTGCCACTTTCCGCGAGAATACCGACGCAGTTCACCACGGCATCTGCACCCGCCATGACCGCACGCACAGATGCGTCATCACGAATGTTGCACAACACCGGCTCCACCTGACCCACGACACCATAGGGCTTTACGAAAATCGCCTCGTTTGGGCGTCGCACAGCCACTCGCACGCGCCAGCCCGCCTTGGCCATACGCCGCGCTATATAACGCCCGACAAAGCCGGAACCCCCATAAATCGTGATCAGTTTCGACATGATAGGCCTCATTTAACGATGTCTTACTGGATGTACCTCTGCGCATCCCATGAGACAAGGCGCAAATCGGCGCATGGTCAGTGACGAAATCGACCAAGCTTGCGCATTTCGCTGCTTGTTTCCGGCCTTTCGCGGTTGATCGAGATACGTCGGTCATTTCGACAATTTCCGTTTGACACCTACACAGCTTGGGCTTAAACGCGAGCTCCACGACACCTGCCCAGGTGGCGGAATGGTAGACGCGCTAGCTTCAGGTGCTAGTGTCCGTATGGACGTGGAGGTTCGAGTCCTCTCCTGGGCACCAATTCCCTGAAATATTTTTTTTATATAAATATATTAGGAGATTTGGATTGATTTCGATCCACCTCGTCATCCGCCTTTTGTTGTGAAAATCAGAGCTTTTCGATTTGGCGGGACATATGGGGACAAAGCGCTAAGTTTTGACCTGATTTAGGGTAACATGAATTCACGTCCGCTGGTTGCCGTACACGCTGAGCCGTTACAGACGCTTCAATCGGTGGTCGGGCAGGTTAATGAGCTCAGAGAGTAAGTCGAGCGATTTTGTAAGACGCCCGTAGTCGTCATGGGGTGGTCTTGGGGCACGTGGCTCGGGTGTTTATTTGCAGCGCAAAACGAGACTTTGGTTCGCAAGCTATTCTTGGTGAGGAGCGGACCCTTCGAGGCGAGCTGCGCCTTGGATATCCGCACAACAAAGAGTTCTCGTCTTTTGAACAAAGAGCGCGACGAATTGAAGACACTCAGTCTTAAGAATGGTGACCCGGTTGTTGTCGCGCGCTCATGGAGCTTGCAAAGCGATCGGTCGGACAGGATGTTCACAGATGTCCCAATACTGTTGCAGAGACTTGATGACCTCGGTCATTTCAGCAGATCCTCCAGGCTTGACAACATAACCACTCGCATAGTTGCCGTATGCCAGCTCAATGTCTCTCGGATCGTCAGATGTTGTCACAACGACAACTCTTGACGAAGCCAGATGCTCACTTGCCCGCAGTTCCTTCAGGAACTCATGGCCGTTCATGCGTGGCATGTTAATATCAAGGAGGATCACATATGGATCCTGAACTCGCCTGTCTGCATTTTGTTCGTTTAGGATTTCCAGTGCTTCAACGCCATCCTTTGCGCGAACGACCGAGCTGCTGGTTCCAGTAGTCCGCAGGGCGCGTTGAAACAACAAAACATCCACGTCATCATCTTCGACCAAGAGTATGTTCATTTTTTGCCCCTCACGCCGCGACCCTGGCGCCCTGGACCACATCGGATTTCGGGTCCTTTGGCCACTGGAAAAAGAACCTCGCGCCTGCACCAATATTCGAGATAAGCTTCACCTCGCCACCGTGTACCTCAACGGCTTTTTTGACGACGGCCAGCCCGACTCCAGTGCTCTCAGGCGCGTCTCCAGTTCGGAGGGTCTGAAACATCTCGAAAATACGATCATGGTATTTTTGATCGATACCAGGGCCGTTGTCGGCGACTGAAAATTGCAAGAAATCTGATGTTTTTTGGCACGTGATGAAGATTCTTAAATCGGCCACCGCCTCGTGGTACTTCACTGCATTTCCCACAAGATTTTCGATAACCCGCCTTAGCCCGACTGGATCGACACTGACCGTGTTCACAGAACTGTTGAGCTCAACCTGATGTGATGCAAGCCCGAAATCGGACGCAAGAGACGTTATCAATTCGCTCAGGTCGAGGGGGCTGCAGTCTTCCGATTGCGCGCCAACCCTTGAAAATTCAATAATGCCGTTTGTCAGGTCGGTCATGCGCTGCACTCGGTCCAGGATGAGGTCAAGGCTCATTGCGATTTCCGGGTTTGCACTCGGTGAGGAAAGATAGTCTTCCAGATCCTCTTTCAGCATCTCCGTCAGTCCACCGATGCCGCGTATGGGTGTCTTCAGATCATGAGATGCAGCATATGCGTACCGTTCCAGCTCCTCGTTGCTTCTCACCAGTTTCTGCTGCTCAATTCGCAAATCTTCTGTCACCTTGTCGGCGTAGGCGACAGCATTGCGGTTTGCGCGCGCCATCATGATCAGAAGCGAGAGAATAAGCGCTTCGATGACAATCCCTCCAACCAGGATCACGGTTGGTTGCACGTAGCTGTTGTTCTCTCGAAAAGCGAGGTTTGACCGGATGTCCAGAGTCCAGGAGCGTCCGTAAAAATTGAGCTGTACCTCTTCGGTAAACATCGGCGCCGGGTCGTGAAGGTCTTCGGCGGACGAGTGTTCATCATAGATTGTCTGGCCTGCATCGCTGATGCTTATGCTGGTATGGCGCAAGTCCTTGGCCAGCAGCCCGTCCAGCAGTTTGCGGACCACAAATGGCGCGTAGACGACGCCGTCGATCTGGTTCTGCCGGTCGCCAAGTTCGGTGGGCACACCGCCTCTGTAGAAGGGCGCGTAGAACAGGAAACCTGGCATGGCACCGGCATCCTGCACAAGTACGATAGGCCCGGTGATCTGGGCATCACCCGTGTCGCGGCTCGCGAGGGCTGCCGTTCGTCTATTCAGTTCATGTGCCACATCCAGACCCACCGCCGCCGCGTTGATTTCCTCTGGCTCAATAAACGAAATTGGCATGTACGTAGGATGATCGTGCGGCGGGAAGATATTGAAATTCGGCTGTTCGGAGCGACGCTGGTCAAGATATGTGTTGAGCGATTGATCTGAAAGAAAGTGGATCACACCAATACCATTGATGCCAGGGTACTTCTCATCGATACGCAGATGTGTCGCAAAGGTTCGCCATTGCGCACGTGTCATGTCGCCATCGTGAGACTCCATGGCGGCGACACCGGCCCAGAGGGCATCTTCGTACTTCAGCATCCTGTCCCGGAGCAGGCCGACAATGTGATCGCGCGAGGCATCAAATCTCTGCTCGATCCGGCTTTCAGCCTGCTTCTTTGAGAAGTGCCAAGCACTGAACGTCAGGGCCATCGACAATGCTACGACGAGAACGTGCAGGATCGAGATCCGAATGTTGACAAGGGGCGGTATCGTCATCTGCTGCCACTGTGTTCTTTTCATCGGACATTCATGATCGAAAACATATAATTTCAGATAAACGTCTGGTCAGAGAGTGGAATTTGTATCGCCGTCGCCGAATTGTTTTCACAGGGTCGGTCTTTGCCCTCGCATTGAATGATCGGTCTGACGAAATGGGCTGCATCGTTGCAATGCGTGCGCTGCGTCGGCGAATGGATGCTGCGTCAGCAATAGCTGTAACTGCACAAATCCGGTTTGCCCAGCACAGCAGCCATTAACGCGTCGTTAATGTCGGAGTCGGCAGGACGCCCAAATGAATGTTTGGAAAGTCTGCATCCGCCAGATCCGCAACTAACTAACAAACGGCAAGGGTACGTCCGCGTTGATAACGAGGCCGAAGCGCAAGCGTTGGTTGGCATGGACCACGCCCACTTGTTCCCGAAGCAATGCATGTGGCCTTGAAGCCCAGATAAGTGGGTTTGCTGGAGTAACTAGGCGGCACAGCAGTGTTGATGTTGTGATTGTTGTTAATGTCCGTTTCGAGCCAACCCGCCACCGAAATCAAATCGCCTTGACCCACAACTAAAGTATCTATCGGCTTGGCTTCGAAACTCTGTCGAGGGCTTGGAAGATGGCGAAAGAGAAGAAATCCTATGACCTGGTGGTGAGTATCACCGAAGAAGTGACAAAGGAAAAAATCATGGGCGTGGTCGAACGCGCGGCTGTGGCGACCGGACTCTACATCTCGCGCATAGGGGGCTACTCGCGCGTAAAGTATCCCAATTCCGTGCATTGGCACTTCAAGAGGGACAAGAAGGAACCCGGTTTGATCGACGCCACTTTCTGGAAGGAAGGGACGAAATTCTGGCTTATTGTCAGAAACAATGAACCTCAATGGGTTCATGATACCGCACCGCTGCTTCAGAAGGCGCTCGAAGGCGAGTTGGCAGAACTCTAGCCAATGTCCGCTGCGAGCCCAAAGAAACGCATGCTTCACAACTCGCGAGTGTCCGTTGTGGGGCACCCGCCAATTCCACGACTAACGTTTCAAACCAATATTTTGAAATCACTTCGACCCATCGGCGCACTCGCGGCAATTCTTCGATCAGCCGACGACGCACATAGGTTCAAGATCGATACCTCTTGATGGACATAGTCTTGCGGTTTGCGGCCAGTGTCCGATCACCTTGAAAAACCCTACCACTCCGAGTCTACTGCCAGAATGCCGGTAGCTGACGCATCAGAGGCTCGTAAAGAGTTCATCAGGGGTGGCGGGCTTATTTACCCGTTTCGCCACGGATACGCCAAGCTTGCGCATCTCCTCGACAAGTTGCAGCCTGATGAGTGGCGTCAGGACGAGGCAGTGCTGGGTGGTCTGGTCATGCACCTCTTGAAGTCCGGTCAGGCCTCCCGCGCGAAATCCTATTTGCATGCTGTCAACTTGGAGTTTGAGAAGACCTATCAGTTCGAGTTGCTGGATCTGTTGCTGGCCCTTCATCTTGGTGAACCTGTCAGCGACAACAAACTCGCGTCATGGCGCAGGCTGGAACGCGCCCTGCCGATCTCAAACGCATTGCTGCAGGGGCTCTATTACAACGCCATGATGGCGATGCTTGTGCGCCTGCTGCGGCTGGAGGACGCTCGGGTGGCCGGTCAGCAGGCGATCTCGTGCTACCGCGAGGATGGTCATTCCTATCTGGAGCACTTCATTCATATCCATCTGGCTGATCTCGATGTCGTGGACGGCCGATTGCGGCGCGCGGCGCGCGGGCTGCGGACGGCGGAGCGGTGTCTGGAAGTGTCGCGCACCCGATACGGAAACGAAGAAGAGGTCATTGAGGTCATCCGCCTGGCAATCGAGTATGAGCGCGGAAATCTGGAACGCGTCCGGCAACGCGCGCCCGATCTGCGCAACAGCCTGTTGATCGGCGACAGTTGGTCAGAGCTTTTCTACCAGCTGGCGCGCATCGGTGTTATGAGCACTTACTTCCTGAAGGGCCGACAGGCCGCGCAGATTGAGCTCGAGACATATCAAGCCGACTATGCGCGGCGTCACAGCGGCGCCCCGCTCACCATTGATGTGCTGCAGGCGCAGGTATCGCATCTTGAATGGCATCCCAACGAAGCTGAGCGGCAGCTTGAGGCACTTGATGCCGCCCCGATCCACAGTTCGATTGGTCAAATTGTTCGGGATGAGCTGCAAACAGCATTGCGTCTCAAGGAGCTTACCCCCTCCGCCACGCCAAGAGGCGCCATTGTGACTGCGCTTCAACATGCGCAACGCGTGCGCGGGAAACTTCGACGACAGCATATCGAACACGCGATGAGGCTGGCGCTGGAGGAACGGCAGATCGCGCCGTTTATCGAACACAGGGACGTTTTTCTGGGCGCAAGTGCGCGCTTGACCTCCGGCCAATTCCTGCGCGGCAACATCCCCCTGTCTCGTCTGGCCAGACAAATTGTACGGGCCGTCGAGCAAAGCTATGTGATACCTGAAGAACTAAAGGCTCTAGGCTTTAACAGCCGGCAATACCGAGTCGCCGCAGCACTGCAATCGGGCTTATCTAACAAGCAGGTTGCCCGACAACTGGGCATTTCAGAGGCAACGGTGAAGTATCATCTGACATCCGTCTACCGACTGGCGGGTGTTTCGAATAGAATTCAACTTATTGATTTAATGTCAAATTTAGAAGTTTTTTAATATTCCTAGACTTTTTAGATCAGTATTCGACTAAATTCAGGATGCCTGCGTTGGTATCCGTCGTCCAAGGTTTCCCTGGGGAAATCTTGATGTTTGCTTATCTTTTCAGACGCACATTTACGCTTCTTTTTGTCCTCTTGGGACTCGCCGTTCTGATTTTCGTGATCGCGCGGATTGTTCCGGGCGATCCTGCGCGTATCGCGCTGGGGCCTTTGGCGACCGCTGAACAGGTCTCTCAGTTGCAAGAGGAAATGGGCCTCAATGATCCCTATCCGGTGCAGCTGTGGACCTATCTGAGCGGGCTGGTCCAAGGCGATCTGGGCAAGTCGCTTTTGACGTCGCGCCCGGTGATGGATGACATCATGGGTGCTTTGCCCGCCACGTTCGAGCTCGTGCTTTTCACGGTCGTTCTGCAGGTTCTGATTTCGATCCCGCTTGGGGTTATCGCCGCCATTTACCGCAATACATGGATTGATGGCGTTCTACGGGTGATTTCCCTTTTGGGTGTGGTCACCCCGGGGTTCGTCCTGGCGATTATTCTGCAACTGATTGCAGCGCATTACTTGGGATTCTTCCCTGTGACGGGACGCCTCGACCCGGGTATCGGTTTTTCCGCAGATGTGACGGGGCTTCTGACCATTGATGGGCTGATTGCTGGACGCTTCGACGTCGTTGTCGACGCGCTGCGGCATTTGTTCCTGCCGACGATTGCTTTGGCTGCTGCTGGCATCGGGCAAGTGATGCGTATCACCCGCACAGCGATGATCGAGGTCGCCTCGCGCGATTTCGTCGAGGCATCGCGGGCTTACGGCATACCAGAACGCGTGGTGACGTTCCGCTACATGCTACGCGTTGCCTCGGTGGCACCGTTGACCATTCTCGGGCTGGAATTCGCCTCACTTATCGGCAATGCCTTCATTGTCGAGTTCGTCTTCTCCTGGCCCGGCATTGCCAGCTACGGTGTGCGCACGATCCTGCAGAAAGATCTCAATGCGGTGATCGGGGTTGTTCTCGTCTCCGGCGTATTCTTCGTCGTCGCCAACCTGACCATCGATCTGCTGCTTGGCATCCTCGATCCCCGACACCGCATTCGGGCGGCGCGTGGGTCATGAGCGCGATGAACGACCCCGACGCCCCGGCCCACGGACTGACTGCGCGCCAGATGGCTCTATATCGGTTCCGCCGCAACCCTTTGGCGGTTATCGGAGCGCTGATCGTGTTCAGCGTTATCCTTGCGGCGGTTTTCGCGCCCTGGATCGCCCCGTCGCCGGAAAGTGCGGGGTCCTTTGTCGATTTTCGCAACCGGCACAGCCCACCGAACTGGGATAACCTCATGGGTACCGACAACGTCGGGCGCGACGTGTTCAGCCGGGTCATCTTTGGCTACCGGGTCTCGCTCGGACTGGTCGTGGGTGTTCTGGGGGTTGCGGTGCCGTTCGGCGTTGTACTCGGCCTCTGCGCTGGGTATTTCGGTGGCTGGACGGAAACCATCATCATGCGGTTCACCGACATCATGCTGGCCCTGCCGCCGCTTGCTATGGCGCTGGCAATCACCGCGGTTCTGTCGCCAAATCTGATCAATGCGATGATCGCGATCACGCTTCTCTGGTGGACCTGGCACACCCGGCTGATCTACCGGATCGTGAAAGGCCAGATGAACGAAGACTACGTCGAGGCCGCGCGCGTCGCCGGGGCGTCTCACACCCATATCCTGTTCCGGGAATTGCTCCCCAACTGCTTTTCTGCGGTGGCCGTCAAAATCTCGCTTGATGCGGGTTTTGTCATCCTCTTTGGCGCAGCACTCTCATTTCTCGGGCTGGGCGTGCAACCTCCGACCCCGGACCTTGGCACGATGGTCGCCACCGGGTCCGAGTATCTGCCCGAGATGTGGTGGCAAGCGGTGATGCCTGGCCTGGCAATTCTCTACGCGATCCTCGGTTTCAACCTCTTGGGCGACGGGTTGCGCGACATGCTGGATGTCGAACTATGAACCCGCTTCTGGATATCCGCGACCTGTGCATCGGGTTCGACGCCTACGGCCAGCACCGGCGTGTGCTGCACAACGTCGATTTGCATGTGAACGAAGGCGAGCGGGTTTCGCTGATCGGGCAGTCCGGCTCGGGCAAGACCGTGACCATGCGCACGATCATCGGGACCCTGCCGATGCCGCCGGGCAAGGTCGAACAGGGCAGCATCCACTACAACGGTCAATCCCTGCTCGATCTGAACAAGCAGGACCGTAATCGGCTGAAAGGCACAGGCATCTCGATTGTCCTGCAGGACCCGATGCTGTCGTTCAACCCGGTGCTGACCATCGGGCGGCAGATGGACGATGTCATCCGCTACGGCGACCTGCGCCTTGGAGCCTCGCGCTCTCGGGCAGACCGTAGGGCCCATATGATCGAGACACTGAAAAAGGTGCAGCTCAGGGATGGCGGCCGTGTCCTCGACAGCTATCCGATGATGCTGTCGGGCGGGATGCGCCAACGTGTGTTGATCGGGATGGCCCTGTTGAACAAGCCGCGCCTGCTGATCGCGGATGAGCCGGGTACCGCGCTCGACGTGACCACACAGGACGAAATTCTCGCGCTACTCAACCGGCTGGTGGCGGAAGAGGGGCTGTCGCTCCTGTTGATCACCCACAACCTCGGCGTGGTGCGCGAGATGGCTGACCGGGTCTACGTGATGGAGCGCGGGCATATCGTCGAAACCGGCACGCGCGACGAGATCTTTGACGCGCCGAAGCACGCCTACACCCGCGAATTGATGGCCGCAGTGCCGCCGCTTTATGGCGATGGCGTCAAGACCACCGAACATGAGGGTACTCAGCCGATTGTCGATGTTGCATCCGTGTCAAAGGACTTCGAGACGCGCAGCGGCTGGCTCAATCGGGTCACCGGCAGTTTCCGCGCGGTGAACGACGTGTCACTGACCGTCCGGCAGGGCGACATCTTCGGGATCGCTGGTGAAAGCGGCTCCGGCAAGACGACGCTGGCCAAGATCATCATGGGGCTGACCGCCCCCACTAGGGGCGCGGTGCAGATCGACGGACGATCGCTGGACGGGTTCGCGGGCACGCAGGAGTTTCGCAAGCTCATACAGATCGTCTATCAAAATCCGGGCTCGTCGCTGAACCCGCGCCGAACGGTGGGCGATCAACTGGCGGTCCCGCTGAAGTTCACCGGCTTTGACAAGCCGTCAATCAATCGCCGCATTTCAGAACTGCTCGACCTCGTGGAACTGCCGCAGAACTATTCGGCCATGTATCCGCATGAATTGTCCGGCGGGCAAAAGCAGCGGGTCGCCATCGCGCGCGCGCTGTCGGTGAACCCAAAGATCCTTGTGCTGGACGAACCAACCTCGGCGCTTGACGTTCTTGTGCAATCCACGGTGATCGACCTATTGCATGATCTGCGGCGCGAATTTGATCTGACCTATATCTTCATCAGCCACGACCTCAGCCTTATGCGCAATTTCTGCAACCGCGTCGCTGTCATGTTGCGCGGTGAGGTCGTCGAAACCGGTCCGGTCGCGGATATTTTCGACACGCCGGGCCATCCTTACACGCGCGCACTGCTGTCGGCGATTCCTGTGATCTCGCCTGAAGAAGACGCGCTCAAACCCATTGTCAGCAAAGAGGAGCGGGCCGCTGTGCTTGCCACCTCAACAGAACTGGAGGACACCTAGATGTTTCGAATTGGCGTCGATGTTGGCGGCACGAATACGGATGCTGTCGTGATGCAGGGCGACAGGATTCTGTCCGGTGTGAAATCCCCCACGACCGAAGACGTGATGGGGGGCGTGGTCGATGCGGTCGAACGCGCGATAGCCGACGCTGGCATCGAAAAGTCAGGTGTCACAGCGGTGATGATTGGCACAACCCACTTCACCAACGCCGTGGTCGAGCGCCGTCATATTGCGCGGACAGCCGCCGTCCGTCTTTGCCTGCCCGCCGCGCAGTGCCTGCCGCCGATGGTGGACTGGCCCGATGACATGCGCGAGGCCGTCGGTGGCCACTTCTGGATGGCAAAAGGTGGCAACGAATTCGACGGGCGAACGATTTCCGAGTTGGACATGGCCGAGCTTGACACCATCGCCGCCGAGATCGGCGAAGCGGGGATCGACACCATTGCCATCACATCCGTGTTTTCGCCGGTCAGCGACGAGATGGAGCGCGCAGCGATGGCGCGTCTTGCCGAGCGCCTGCCAGATGCCAGCTTCACTTTGTCGAGTGAGATCGGACGTCTGGGCATTCTGGAACGCGAGAATGCAGCAATCATGAATGCATCGCTGCGCGCCCTTTCAGAACGGACCGTGGATGCCTTTGGTCGGGCGCTGGAAAAGGTGGGCGTGACCTGCCCCTATTTCATCACCCAGAATGACGGCACGCTGATGAACCGCAGTTTCGTGCAATCGTACCCCGTGCTGACCTTTGCGTCCGGCCCCACCAACTCTATGCGCGGCGCTGCCTTCCTGTCCGGCAAGACCGAGGCCATCGTTGTGGATGTGGGCGGAACAACCACCGACGTCGGCGCTTTGGTCAAAGGCTTCCCGCGCCCGGCCAGCACCACGGTTGATGTGGGCGGGGTCCGCACGAATTTCCGCATGCCCGATGTCTTTGCCATTGGACTGGGCGGCGGTACGATTGTCAGCGCCGAGGGAGAACCTCTGAGCGTTGGCCCGAAATCCGTCGGCTACCGATTGACGCAAGAGGCCCTGATCTTTGGCGGCAAAACCTTGACCACCTCCGATATCGCCGTGGGCCTTGGTCTGGCGGACTTCGGCGACACATCTGCGCTCTCTGGCGTGTCACCGGATCACATGATGGCCGTCAAGGCGCATACGGACACCATGCTGCTGAACGCGGTCGAACGGATGCGCGTGTCGCCCGACCCGATCCCGGTGCTGGCGGTGGGGGGCGGGTCCATCCTTGTGCCGGAACAGGTGGGCGACTTGCCGGTGATCCGCCCTGAACATTTTTCTGTCGCGAATGCGGTTGGTGCAGCTATTGGCCAGATTTCAGGCGAGGTGGATCGCATTTTCTCGCTGGAAAGCAAATCACGCGAGGAGGCTCTGAAAGACGCCCGCAAGGAAGCGACTGACAAGGCCATTGCCGCCGGTGCCAAGCCCGACAGCATCGAGCTTTTGGATCAGGAGGACGTGCCGCTTGCCTATCTTCCCGGTAATGCCACGCGGATCCGTCTCAAAGTCGTCGGTGACATGAATGGCTGAGCGGTTAAGAGAAGTCACCGATGCCGATCTCGATGCGATCGAGATCGGAGCGGCCATCCTTGGAACGGGGGGTGGCGGCAACCCCTATATCGGCAAGCTGCGCTGCCGTGAGGAGTTGAGAAAGGGGAGACGCATTCCGGTGATCCCGCTGGAGGAACTGCCAGACGACGCGCTGGTCGTGTCGCTGGGCGGCATCGGCGCGCCGGTGGTGGGCGTCGAAAAGATCGAGGAAGGCGAGGAGTGCCTGCGCGCCCTGCGCGCGGTCGAACGCGAAGTGGGAAAACCGGTGGATGCGCTGATTTCGGTCGAGATTGGCGGCGCCAACTCGATGGAGCCGATGTTGACAGCGGCGCAAGCTGGATTGCCAGTGGTAGACGGCGACGGCATGGGCCGGGCCTTTCCCGAGATGCAGATGTGCACTTGGTCGATCTACGGACACCGCGAGGCCCCGGCCGCCATGGCTGACGAAAAGGGGTCCATCGTGGTGATCCGTGACACGCCCGACGACATCTGGCTGGAACGCATCGCGCGCGCGGTTGTGGTAACCATGGGGGCTGCGGCGGGTCTTGCCACGCGACCCATGCGCGGCGATTTCGTCAAACGCGCCGCCATTCCGGGGACAATCACGCAGGCGCTCAACCTGGGCCGCGCCGTGCTGAAAGCGCATCGGACCAACGCCGACCCGGTTCAGACGGTCATCAATCAGGAGCGTGGCCGGTTGCTGATGACGGCCAAAATCGTCGATCTTGAACGGCACCTCAAAGGGGGCTTTGCGGTGGGCCATCTCGCGCTGGAAGGGTTTGGTGCTTTTGCGGGCGACACCGGATGGATCGATCTGCAGAACGAGTTTCTGGTCTTTCGACGCAATGGAAATGTCGAGGTCTGCACACCCGATCTGGTTGTCGTGCTCGACAGTGACACCGGGCTGCCGATCACCACCGAAATGCTGCGCTACGGACAGCGGGTCGCCGTGCTGGGCCTTCCGGCCCACCCGCTCATGCGCTCACCCGAAGCACTGGCCGTCGTGGGGCCTGCGGCCTTTGGATATGACGACATCACGTTCACGCCCATGGAGACGTCGTAATGGAAAAAATCAAGACGATCACACGCGCGGACATGGCGGATGTTGCCCTGGGTGGAGCCTTTCTCGGCACCGGAGGCGGTGGAGACCCCTACATTGGCAAGCTTATGGCAGAGCAGGCCATTGGCGAAAACGGCCCGGTCCCGGTCATCGGTATCGATGCGCTTGACGATGATGCTCTGATTGTGCCGGTCGCAATGATGGGGGCGCCAACAGTCATGCTCGAAAAGCTCCCGCGCGGCGACGAGGCGATCTCAGCCCTACGCTCGCTGGAGGCGGTGCTTGGCCGCAAGGCAGATGCCATTTTTTGCATCGAGGCCGGTGGATTGAATTCGACCATTCCCATCGCGGTCGCAGCTGCGGCAGGTTTGCCCATCGTGGACGGTGATGGCATGGGGCGTGCCTTTCCTGAACTGCAGATGGTGTCGATGACGATGTTTGATGTCCACGCTTGCCCGATGGCCATGGCAGACGAGAAGGGCAACGCGCTGGTGCTCAACACCGTCGATAATCTGTCGACGGAGAAGTTCGCCCGCGTCATTACCGTTGAAATGGGGGGCGCCGGGCTAATCGCACTTTACCCGATGACAGGGGCGCAGGCGAAACGCGCAATCCTGCGGGACTCCCTGTCGCTGATCGCCTGCATCGGGCGGATCATCACAGCTGAACAAAGCGCCAATCGCAACCCTGCCGACAGGCTGGCCGCCGATCTGGGCGGCATGCGCCTCTTCGAGGGACGCGTCACAGATGTGGACCGGCGCACCGAAGGTGGCTTTGCCCGCGGTCAGGCGGTGATCGAAGGGCTGGAAGCCTATCAAGGCCGCAGCCTGACACTGAAATTCCAGAACGAGTTCCTGTTGGCGGAGGAAGACGGCACGCCTGCCGCGATTACGCCTGATCTGATTTGCCTTCTCGATCTGGAAACCGGGCAACCGATCACGACAGAACAGATGGCCTATGGCTACCGCGTGATCGTGTTCGGCCTGCCCAGCGATCCGAAATGGCGCACGGATCACGGGCTGGAATTGGTTGGGCCAAAATACTTTGGTTACGACATTTCCTACCAACCCATCGAAGAAATTAACGCAAAAAACTGACAGAACGGAGGTAACTACAATGCAAACCCTGAGATCAAAAGGCATAAGTGCGGTGGCCGCATCGGCCTTACTGCTTGGCGCAGGCATGGCTTCGGCTGATAATGTCATCACGGTCAATGCGACCCAGATTTTCGGCACCGTCGATCCGGCAAAGATCAACGACTACACCGAATACATGGCCGGCGTGAACCTCTACGAGGCGCTGACAACGCTGGATGGAAGCGGCGCGATTCAGCCGCTTCTGGCCGAAAGCTGGACGGCGTCCGAGGACGGGCTGACATGGACCTTTACGCTGAAAGAAGACGCTACCTTTCAAGACGGCAGCACCATCGAAGCCAAGGACGTCGTGTGGAGTGTCGACCGCTTGCTTTCCATCAACGAGGGGCCTGCCTATCTGTTCGAGGGGATCCTCAGTGTCGGGTCCGTCACCGAGGTTGACGCGCGCACGGTGCAGTTCCAGTTGGAAAAAACCTATGCGCCCTTCTTGACGACAACCCCTATTCTATTCGTCGTGAACGCTGACCTTGCATCGGAGAATGCAACCGACGACGACCTGTGGGCGCAGGACTTTGTCGCCAGCAACTCGGTCGGGGCCGGAGCCTACATGCTCGACAGCTGGGAACGCGGTGCCGGCATGACGATCAAGGCCTACGAGGGGTATCATCTGGGCTGGGATGAACAGAGGATCGACGAAGTACGCTTTGTCATTACCAATGAAGAGGCAACCGTGAAGGCGCTCGCTGCTGCCGGTACGCTGTCGATGTCCGCCGACAGCCAGGCGCAGGAAACATTTGACAGCATCGGCGCGCTCGAAGACTACCGGATCGAGGAATACGCGACGGCCGTGAATTTCTACTTCAAGCTCAACAACAACCGGGCCCCCACGGATGATGTAAACATCCGCAAGGCGATCGCCTATGCCACGGATTACGAAACCATTCGCGAGTTGATCCTGCCGGGTGAGCCGCTGTCCGGCCCCATGGCGCCAATCTTTGCCGACGCCTTTGCGGATGACATTCCAATGCCGGAGTTCAACCTCGAAAAGGCGCGCGAATATGTCGAGGCATCCAGCTACGCTGGGCAAGGTCCGATTGATGTGGAAATCATGTATGTTGCCGGCCTTGCTTTCGAAGAAGAGATTGGCCTGCTGATGAAATCGATCCTCGACACCATCGGCTTCAACACCATTCTTCGCCCCGAACCGTGGAACCGGATGACGGAACTTGCGGGCGATGTGGCCACGACGCCTGCGATCAACCAAGTGTTCTATGGCGCCACCTATCCGTCGCCTGACACATTCTTCTTTCCTCAATACCACAGCCGCGCGGCGGGGACCTGGGCGTCTATGGAATGGGTGCTGAGCGACGAGGTTGACGCGATGATCGATGCCGCGCGCGCCACGGCGGACGTAGAAGAGCAAAACGCGATCTACAAGGACTTGCAGCGCAGGCTGGTCAAAGATCAGGTGGGGGTCTTCCTGCTGACCCAGCGCAGCCAGCAAGCGTTCCACAACTGCCTGCAGGGCTTCACATGGGTGCCGATGCAGAGTTTTGAGTATAACTTCCACACCATGAAGTGGGTCTGCGAATAACACCATCTCCCCATTCAGGCGCTTCATTCACTGGGCGCCCGAATGGACAACTCCAAACAGACGACGGAAAGAGGCTGGGAGATAGGCTGTGCTCTCGACATTAAATACCGCCGCACGCGTCGCTGGCGCATTCGGATGCAGACCTTGAACGATGAATTCCGAAAGGCAGGTCAGTCCTGCGCTGCTGCCCCCAAAGCTCGTGTATGGTATTCGCTAGGGGTGTCTTTTCTAATTGGCGACCAATTTTTACGAGGCCATTCTTGACGGACGATGCAGGAATCTCAAGCACATCTCTTTCAACCCCCGCCAAGCGTGCGTTGGCTAAGAATGACATTCACACCATGACTGAGTTGCGACTGCTGTTAGACGAGCATGGGCGGGAGTACATAAGGACCAGGATGTTTGGCATTGGGGTGGTTATCGCACGCGAAATCCTGCGGTTTCTGAACGAATGCTGGGGCAACGTAAGGTCCGCGTTGAGGAAGGTTTCCGACTTTCTGGCACTGCAACACATTTTGAATTACGTGTCTCAGAGCGAATAACTGATCGGGTCTTACAATGGTGTTCAAAATCACAATCGGCGAGCACGCATCAAAAGCTGTCGCCGATGCGGATCTGCGCATTGATGGGAAGCTCATGCAGAGTTGGTCACCACCGGTCCGCAATGAGGCACAACTTCTTACAGAGGTGCAGTTTGATAAAAAGACACTCGACGCTCACCGTCTTGAAATGGAGCTTAAGAAAGTAGTGGTTTCAGACATTGAGGTCCACAGCTCGCTGCAAGGTACATTTTCACTCTCTGCTGTTGGAACCGTGATCAACCACTTCAGGCACAGAGGAATACGGACCGCTCTAGTAATACACAGAGACCTCGGCGATATAGCTGGAAAACAGGGAAGTACGACTTCTATACGAGTTTTGGGGGATGACCTAGCTAATCTAAGCTGGCCCAACCCGACGAAATACCCGGACAGTTTCGACATCCTCAGGCAGTTAGAGGACGCAGTTGATCATCTTCGGCGCGAAATAAGGTCGATAAACGACCCGGCACTAGCAAATGCTCGTGTAAGATCAGCAAGGGCACACTTGGATTCACTCTCAGCTTTCTTGAATGACGACGCAGGAATGAGCCCTGACGAGGTGCCTGCAGAAGTTCCAAGGAATCTCAAAGACCGCCTTGCCGAGGTTAACTGGGCGAACATATCGACACATTCCCAAAAATGGGCTGATACAATTGTCAGATTAATCGACAAGCTCTTCTCATAGTGTTCGCGGGTTGAACGAACTAGGCAAATCCCACTGAGAAGCGAACGTACCAGGATTGGTGCGGACGCGTAATAGCGTGTTTCAATCTTTGTGCGCCAAACTATGGACATTCGCCAACCAACTCGAAAGCTGGGTAAGAAGTCGCGTTCCAGCTAGCCATAGCGAAGCGTTGGAAGGGATGCTGGTTCAGGCTTCTCAAGGAAACCGACATGTGTCTGACTCTCGCGTCCTAGTCGGCGAGGTCAGTCAGAAAGCGAAACGTCAAACATGCTTCGAATTGCATTCCTCGCAGCCGCAACTGCTATGCCCCTGTCGGCACCAGCACACGCCCACCACAGTGGCCTCTACGAATACAGGGCCAAGATAGTCCGCGTCTATGATGCGGATGCGGTCTGGGCCAATATCGACCTTGGCTTCAATGTCACACTGAACAACCAGCCGCTGCGCCTCCATCGTGTCGATACGCCAGAGGTGATCCGCAATCACGTTGTCGACGCGGTTAGGATCAACTACGCCGCCTATATGCCATTCAGCAGCTTCAATCGTTTGCTGGTTGCAAAATTATCCCTGGAATAAATAGCTAAACCTTCGGCATGCTTTAACTGCCCAAGGGCTCCGGGATCTCGCAGCAACGAGGTGGGTGCTGATGTTGCCCGGCGAACCGCCTGTTCCTCGGACTCTCCCGCCTGAGCGATCATGACGGATATCGCGCGTGGCAGATCGAGGTCCGCGCCTGCCAGGGTCCCGTCTTCTAATGTCAGGCGGTGATCCTTTCGGAAAACGTCACGGTCATTGAGCGAGAACTGTTTGATGTCGGACCCGGCTGTGGCCATTGCATCGCTCACAAGAAAAACGCCGTCTGAATTCTTGCTGGCGGCCAGAGCAATACGAATAGCTGCGGGATGCACGTGGATTCCATCGGCAATCAAACCCGCATACACGTCATCGCGCGACAGTGTGGCACCGACCAGCCCCGGTTCGCGATTTCCGATCTGGCTCATTGCGTTAAACAGATGCGTCACACAGCGCGCGCCCGCATCGAAGGCATGCATGCACGTCGCATAATCAGCGTTTGTATGGCCGAGGGAAACGACTATTCCCGCATTCGACAGTTCTTTGATCTGGGCGCAGGAGGTGCTTTCGGGCGCGACCGTCACCATCACATTGGCGAGCCGGTCCGCGGCATCTAACAAAAGCGACATATCTTCGTCCGTCATTACGCGGATCAGATTTGGATCATGAGCCCCTTTTCGAGCGACAGACAAGTGCGGGCCCTCAAGGTGAATGCCGATGATGCCCCTCACTTTCTGGGCGATGAATTGCTCCACAGCATCAATCGCCGCGGAGGTGCGTTCTGGCGTATCCGTAATCAGGGTCGGCAGCAGAGCGATGGCGCCGGTTGTCGCGTGGGCTTCCGCGATAGTGTTCAGGGCGTCGACGGTTTGGTGATCATTGAACATCACCCCGCCACCACCGTTGACCTGCAAGTCGACAAAACCAGGGGTTATGATCCCGCCCTGCAAATGTTCGGTCGGACAATCCTGCGGAAGACTGTCTCGGGGGCAGGTGGTCAGAGCGCCGTCTCTGTCAACCACCAGAGCGTGATTGTCATAAAGCGTCTGTCCGTCGTGGATCCTGGCGCCGACAAAGGCCTTGGCAATGCCGTTCATACCGTTTCAGTCACTTTCTTGAGGTGACGTGGTGCGTCCGGGTTGATCCCGCGCGCGGCGGCCGTCTGTTCCACCATGGCGTAGAAGCTGGCGATCAGCGCGATGGGGTCGGTCAATGCGTGACCGGTGCGTGTTGCGGGGAGGGCGGTGGCGGCGCGCACCTTAGAACTGGTTGCGAAGACATTTGCACCTTTGGCGGCGACTTCATCCGCGACCGAGGCAAGGGCATCTTCGGCCTGGTCATTCGATGCCAGGGCAATCACCGGGAAACCGCCATCGATGATAGAAACGGGGCCATGCAGCACCTCGGCGGAAGAATAGGACTCGGCGTGGATTTGACAGGTTTCCTTAAACTTCAACGCCGCTTCGTTGGAAATGGCATAAGAGGGGCCACGCCCCAGACAATAGATCGAGCTGCGCCCCCCCAAGGCGGCCCGCACCTCGGGCCAGTCATTGTTGACCGCTTTTTCCAAGGCATCGGGGAGGCCCCGGATGGCGGAGCGCAAGGCGTCGTCTCTGGCCCATTCGGCGAGCAGCCAGATGCCTGCAACGGCAGAGTTTACAAAGGTTTTGGTGGCGGCCACGCTGAGTTCAGGGCCTGCGTGCAAATCTAACGTATGATCGGCGACTTGCGCCAGGGGGCTGTCCGGCTGATTGGTCATCGCGATAGACAAGGCCCCGCCCGCGCGCGCCATCTTTGCCATCTGTACGATGTCCGGGCTTTTGCCGGATTGCGATACCGACAAGCAAACAGAGCCATCAAGGGCCAGCTTGCGATTATAAATGGATGCGACGGAGGGTCCGATGGAGGCGATCGGTGTTCCCATAAGCAGCTCAGAGCAATATTTGAGATAGGTCGCCACATGGTCCGAAGAACCTCGAGCAACGCTCACCATAAAGGCAGGCTTGCGGGTGCGCACCGCGTCTGCGGCGCGGGAAATGGCGTCCTCGCCGTTTTGCAGAAGTCGATCTACTGCCAGCGGGATTTCCAGAACTTCACGGCGCATTTGGGTCTGGGGGATAGACATCTTGCTGTCCTACTCTTTTGCTAGTCGGAGCTCGGCCACAAAATTGTAGGCATCTCCGCGGTAAATGGATTGGGTGAATTCAACGATGCGCCCATCCGAGAGGTAAGAGGTCCGCTCGATCCGCAGACCAGCCATGCCCGGTTCGACCTCAAGCAGTGTTGCGTTTTCTGCCTCCAGATTAATGGCCGAAATTTTTTGAAGCGCGCGCACAGGGCGTAACCCCATTTCTGCAAGGACTTCGTAGAGAGACGTCTTGACCAACACCGGGTTGGGCAGGATGTCGGTCGAGAGGGAGGCGCGTTCGATTGCCATGGGCTTATTGTCAGCCGTCCGAAGTCGCGCAATACGAGACACAGATGCGTCGGGCGACAATGCGAGGGCCAGCACTTCGTCCGGAGAGGGCATAAAAACGCCCCGTTCAAGCCAAATGCTTGCTGATGCCATACCGCGCCGGGACATGTCTTCGCTGAACGAGGTCAGCCGTGACAGTGATTGTTCGATTTGCGGCGTGTCCGAAGCGACGAAAGATCCAGAGCCCTGTTTCTGGACGATAATGCCCTCTTCGGCGAGCTCGTGAATGGCCTTTCGAACCGTGACGCGCGACAGCTCCGTGATGCTGGCGATCTCACGCTCGGGCGGCAGTGAGTTGCCAGCTTTAAGCACGCCCTGATCCACGCCATCGCTGAGCCGCTGGCGTAATTGCACGTAACGCGGCCCGCCATCCGGGCGCAGCCAATTACTCGGTGCGAGGAATTCGGCAATACTCATGTGGTGCTGCTCCGGGTTTCGGTGAGGGATGATTTGGCGAGATAATAGGCGCCGTCCAGCGCCGTGCCGCGTGACTGGATTTGTCCGCTCAGGGCGTCCGGCGGCAGGTAACGCGCATAACGGGGGCCGACGCCGCCGGTCAGGCATAAGGCGTTTCCGGGTTGAAAGCCCAGGGCCAACAACCCGCGCAACAGGTAGTCTGCACCACGCGCCATCAACTCCTGCGCCCATGTATCGCCTTGTTCCGCAGCGGTGACGATGGCAGGCGCCAAGGCGCCAAAATCGCCGGGCATTGCGGACATGCTAAAGGACACGATCGCATTCGGGTCATCATCGAACCTGGCAAACAACGCCCGGGTCAGGTCGCTGTGGTCTGCGAGCCCATCATGGCACAGCAACACCTGCTCCAACCCGGCACGGCCCAGCCATGCACCCGATCCCTGGTCCGCCACGTGAAACCCCCAGCCGCCCACATACCCAAAGGTGCCGCCTTTGCTGGCTGCAACTATGGTGCCGGTTCCGACAGAGAGCAGAAACCCATCGTTGCCACCAAGCGCGCCGGTGACAGTCGTCGGGCGGTCATCTGTGACGACGCTGCTTTTGTAGGGCAAAGCAGAGGCAATCCGCCGGCTATCCTCGGCGGTCATGACCCCAGCCAGTCCCAGATGAGCGACCGCATTCTCCAATGCGCTTTCATCAAGGTTTGCTTTTGCGGCGGCAGCTTTGACTGTCATGACGATGTTCTCGACCGCCAAGTCCGGATCAGAGGCAGCATTTGCGCGCCCGCCCTCAGCCCGCGCGGCAATGCCGCCCGACAGGGTACCAATGGCGGCCCGGCACCCCGTGCCACCCCCGTCAACGCCTATGAGAAGCATTTGTGCTGAATCAGACATGAGATACCTTTATAATACCTATTTGGCAAAAGAAAGACCTATTGTGTGATTTGGGGTCTTAATTGGCCTTACTTTTGTGCACAGAGACAAAGAAAAAATAAATGGTAGACAAAAGGTATTTAAAAGGTATTAGATTAGTTAAGGAGATTCGGATGCTGCTGCCAACAACTGAACAACTGCCCCAAAGCGACGCAATTGACGCGCTCTCGCCGCATGTGGCTGCCGAGACGATGCTGGATGGGCATCAGGCAGCACTCGACGCGATCAGGGCGGTATTGCCAGCCATTGTGGCGGGCGCCAAGGCGATGGCAGCCACCATTCGGGCGGAACGCTCGCTTATATATATCGCAGCAGGAAGCTCAGGCTTGATGGCGCTTGCCGATGCATGTGAGCTGCGCGGCACTTTCGGCATCCCGGCGGGACGCATTCAGATCCACATGGCAGGCGGCATCCCAACGGATGGCACCATGCCGGGCAACACAGAAGATGACACGCAGGCCGCAGAAGTCGCCGTCCAAAATATCCACAAAGGCGATGCGGTCATCGTGCTGAGCGCAAGTGGATCAACGCCCTACGCGGTGGCTGCGGCCCTGTCCGCAAAGGCCAAAGGGGCCAGCATCATCGCGATTGCCAACAATCCCAACACGGAACTGCTCAATCTGGCCGACATTGCGATTTGTCTGCAAACACCGCCGGAAGTCATCGCCGGGTCTACGCGTCTGGGGGCGGGGTCTGCGCAGAAGGTTGCCCTGAATATGATGTCGTCGCTGATGGGCATCGCCCTGGGCCATGTGTACAAAGGTCAGATGGTCAACGTCGTCGCAGATAACGCGAAATTGCAAAAGCGCGCTGCAGGCATGATCAAGAGCATAACGGGCGCGTCGGACAGTGTGGCAGAGGCCGCTTTGGCGCAATCCGGTGGAGAAATCAAATCTGCGATTCTGGTGGCCTCAGGCTGCCCGCTTGACGCTGCGACCGACTTGCTCGCGGCGCATGACGGGCATCTGGGGCCCTGCATCAACTCATTAAACCAAGACGTAAATGTCTGACTAGGGAGACGACCATGAAAAAATCACATCTGATCGGTGCCATGCTGGCTTCAACATTCATCGTGGGGGCTGCTGTGGCGCAGGACGTGACGCTGACGATCGAAAGCTGGCGCAACGATGACCTGGCGATTTGGCAGGACAAAATCATACCGGCCTTCGAGGCTGAGCACCCCGGGATTAAGCTGAACTTCAAGCCCTCTGCACCGGCAGAGTATAATGCGGTGCTCAATTCCAAGCTCGACGCAGGTTCTGCCGGTGACATCATCACGTGCCGCCCCTTTGACGCGTCTCTCGCGCTCTATGAAGCAGGCCACCTGGCCGATATCAGTGACCTTGAGGGCATGGCGAACTTCTCGCCCGTGGCCAAGTCGGGCTGGAGCACGGATGACGCATCTGTCCAGTTCTGTGTGCCGATGGCCTCGGTCATCCACGGCTTTATCTACAACAAAGACGCGTTTGCTGAATTGGGCATTGAAGAGCCAACAACCGAGGCTGAATTCTTTGCGGCGCTCGACACGATCAAGGAAGACGGCAGCTATATTCCAATGGCGATGGGCACCAATGATCAGTGGGAAGCCGCGACCATGGGCTACAACAACATCGGCCCGAACTACTGGAAAGGCGAAGACGGCCGTCTTGCGCTGTTGGCGGGCGAGCAGAAACTGACCGACGAAGCCTGGGTCGCGCCCTATCGCCAATTGGCGAAATGGGGTGACTATCTGGGCGATGGATACGAGGCGCAAACCTACCCGGACAGCCAGAACATCTTTACGCTGGGGCGTGCCGCGATTTATCCAACCGGGTCTTGGGAAATTTCTGGTTTCAACGGTCTGGCTGATTTCGAAATGGGGGCCTTTTACCCCCCCGTCCAGAACGCAGGCGATACCTGCTATATCTCGGATCACACGGATATCGGCATCGGCATGAACGCTGCCACACCCAACAAGGAAGCGGCTCAAACCTTCCTGAACTGGGTCGGCTCTTCTGAATTCGCGACGATCTTTGCGAATGCATTGCCGGGTTTTTTCCCGCTGTCTTCGGCGCCTGTCACGCTGGAAGACCCCCTGGCGCAAGAGTTTATTTCCTGGCGCGGCGAGTGTGAAAGCACGATCCGGTCGACCTATCAGGTGTTGTCCCGTGGCACCCCAAACCTTGAGAACGAAACCTGGAACGCATCTGTGGCCGTGATCAAGGGAGAGGAAAGCCCCGAAGACGCAGGCAAGCGTCTGCAGGAGGGTCTGGCCAGCTGGTACGAGCCGCAAAAGTAGAGCTCAAACCAGGTTGCTGCCTTGCCCCGACGCCCTCCCAGTTGGGGCAAGGCCCGCCCCACAGACCGACCATGAGGCCGCAACCACCGAAAGCGGAGTGATGTCTGACCGGGCGCCAGCATTTTCTGGCGCAGGCCGTCGCGACACACCCTGCGGTTCCATAATCCCCACCACCGACATTGTGTCCGGAGAAAGCCATGTCAGATCAACATACACGCCCTAAGACGCGCTGGCACATCGCGGTGTTTCTCGCGCCTGCGGTGCTGGTCTACACCGCTGTGATGGTCTACCCGCTGTTTAATACCCTGCGGCTGTCGCTCTTTACCGAGATCGATCAGGAGCGTGTCTATGTTGGCCTCCAGAACTTCAAAACGCTATTCAATGAGAGTGTCTGGTCAACCCAATTCTGGAACGCGCTGGGCAATAATTTCTGGTTCTTCATCATCCATATGCTCGTGCAAAACCCCATCGGCATTGCACTGGCGGCCATCCTGAGCCATCCGAAGTTGCGCTTTGCAAGCTTTTACCGCTCCGCCATCTTCATTCCCACGATCCTGAGCTTTGTGATCGTCGGTTTTGCCTGGAAGCTGATCCTGTCGCCCATCTGGGGCATCGCGCCCGGAATGTTGGACGCGGTCGGCCTGAAATCGCTTTATGCCCCCTGGCTTGGCAAAGAGGCCTATGCGCTGACGACGCTGTCGCTGGTTTCAGTCTGGCAGTTCGTCGGCATCCCGATGATGCTGATTTACGCCGCTCTGCTTTCGATCCCCGATGAAATTCTCGAAGCCGCAGAGGTCGAAGGCATCACTGGCCTGTCCGCCTTCTGGAAGATCAAACTGCCGCTGATCCTGCCCTCCATCGGGATCATCTCGATTCTGACCTTCGTGGCCAATTTCAACGCCTTCGACCTGATCTATGCCGCCCAAGGCGCGTTGGCGGGGCCTGATTTCTCGACCGATATCCTCGGCACATTCATGTATCGCACGTTCTTCGGCTTCCAGCTGCAACTGGGCGATCCACATATGGGATCGACCATCGCGTCGGCGATGTTCGCCATCATCCTGGTCGGTGTGTGCCTGTACCTCTTCGGTATCCAGTCGCGCATGCGCCGCTACCAGTTCTGAGGAAACAGCCATGAGCGTCGCCCGCCAGAACCGCTTTAACCTCTTCGCCGCACATGCTGCGCTGATCCTCTATACGCTGATCGCACTGTTCCCGGTCTTCGTGATCGTCATCAACAGCTTCAAAACGCGAAAAGCGATCTTTCGCGAACCTTTGGCCTTGCCGGATGCAGACAGCTTTTCGCTGATCGGGTATCAAACGGTGCTCAAGCAGGGGGATTTTTTCCTCTACTTTCAGAACTCGATGATCGTCACCGTCGGGTCGCTTTTCTTTATCCTGCTTTTTGGCGCCATGGCCGCCTTCGCGCTGGCCGAGTACCGCTTTAAGGGCAACACGCTGATGGGGCTCTATCTGGCGCTTGGCATCATGATCCCGATCCGCATCGGGACCGTCGCCATTCTGGAAATGATGGTCCAAACCGGCCTGGTGAACACGCTCTGGGCTCTGATCTTTGTGTATACCGCGCAGGGGCTGCCCCTGGCCGTGTTCATCCTGTCTGAATTCATGCGACAGGTCAGTGACGATCTCAAGAATGCGGGTCGCATCGACGGCTTGTCAGAATATCGCATCTTTTTCCGCCTTGTCTTGCCGCTGGTGCGGCCTGCAATGGCGACCGTCGCGGTCTTCAACATGATCCCCATCTGGAACGATTTGTGGTTTCCGCTGATCCTTGCTCCGGCAGAGGAGGTCAAAACCCTTACTCTCGGCAGCCAGGTCTTCATCGGTCAGTTTGTCACCGACTGGAACGCTGTGCTGTCGGCGCTGTCCCTGGCGATCTTACCCGTCATGGCGCTCTATGTGATTTTCTCGCGCCAGCTCATTCGCGGCATCACCTCGGGTGCTGTCAAATGAGGGTCATCGTCGCAGGCTTGGGCAATATGGGGCGCAGCCATGCGCTGGCCTATCATGTCCATCCGGATGCCCAGATCGTCGGGCTGGTAAACCGATCCGCCACAGAATTGCCAGATGCATTGGCCGGCTACCCAACCTTCAAAACCTTTGAGGAAGGGCTTGGCTTGAACCCGGATCTGGTCTGCATCGCGACCTATTCCGACAGCCATGCCGACTATGCCATCGCGGCAATGGAAGCGGGCGCGGATGTCTTTATCGAAAAACCACTCGCCACAACGGTCGAGGACGCCAGACGCGTTGTCGCTACCGCCACGCGCCTGGACCGCAAGCTGGTCGTAGGCTACATCCTGCGCCACCATCCAAGCTGGCGGCGCCTCATCGCAGAAGCGCGCGCTTTGGGCGGGCCTTACGTATTTCGGATGAACCTGAACCAGCAATCCGATGGCCCGACATGGGACACCCACAAAGCGTTGATGCAAACCACCAGCCCGATTGTAGATTGCGGGGTGCATTATGTGGACGTTATGTGCCAGATCACGGACGCCAAACCGGTCCGCGTCAGCGGCATGGGCCTGCGCCTGTCGGACGAAATCGCGCCCGACATGTACAATTATGGTCAGTTGCAGGTTTGGTTCGACGACGGATCAATCGGCTGGTACGAGGCAGGCTGGGGGCCGATGATGTCGGAAACCGCGTTCTTCGTAAAGGACGTGGTGTCCCCAAACGGGGCGGTGTCGATCACCGATGGTAATAAAGGTGCTTCTGACAATGTGGATGGCCACACCAAGGTGGGCGGCCTTCTGGTGCATCGCCCATCTGGCGACAAGCTGATCGACCTGCCCGATGAGCCCGACCATCAAGCGCTTTGCGACGCCGAGCAAGCCTTTGTGATCGACGCAATCTCGAACAATTCAGACCTGTCGCGGCACATGAATGATGCCGTGCAATCTTTGGCGATCTGCCTCGCCGCTGATGAAAGCATCCGCATGGGCCACCCCATCGACCTAGGAGACCAGCAATGACCGCTCTCACCCTGACCAATGTCTGCAAGTCCTTTGGCGCTGTCGAGGTCTTGAAGGACATCAACCTTACCGTTGAAGACGGCGAGTTTGTTGTCTTTGTTGGCCCCTCGGGTTGCGGAAAATCCACTCTGCTGCGTGTCATCGCCGGGCTGGAAGATGCCACCAGCGGAACCGTCGAAATTGGGGGTGATGTGGTCAACACCGTCCCGCCTGCCAAGCGCGGCATTGCCATGGTGTTCCAATCCTATGCGCTCTATCCGCATCTGACGGTGCGCGACAACATGGCACTTGGGCTCAAACAGGAAAAGCAGCCCAGATCGGTGATCGATGAGCGCGTGAACAAAGCTGTGAGCATGCTCGACCTTGGCGCTTATGTCGACCGCCGACCATCTGATCTGTCAGGGGGCCAGCGCCAGCGCGTGGCCATCGGCCGCGCCATTGTGCGTGAGCCAAAGCTGTTCTTGTTTGACGAGCCGTTGTCCAATCTGGATGCGGCCTTGCGTATGAACACCCGGATCGAAATCGCTGAACTGCATCGCACCCTCAGCGCCTCGATGATCTATGTCACCCATGATCAGACCGAAGCGATGACCTTGGCCGACAAAATCGTCGTGCTGCGCGACGGGCGCGTTGAACAGGTGGGCTCGCCGATGGAACTCTATAACAATCCTGCAAACCAATTCGTTGCAGGTTTTCTGGGCTCTCCGGCCATGAATTTCCTCAAAAAGGCTCCGCTTACAATTCCCAAAGGTGGGACATTGGGCATTCGCCCCGAACACCTGCGCCCGGCCAAAGGCGGGCGGATCAAAGGTACGGTAACCCATGTCGAACGACTTGGCGGGGACACCAACCTGCTTGTCTCAACCGCCGAGCAGGAACCTCTGACGGTTCGCATATTCGGTCAGGATGATACCCAGGTCGGCGCAGCGATCGAACTCGATTTCAACGACACGCAGTCGTTCGCCTTTGACAAGAGCCTGCAAAGAGTTGCGATCTAGCTACACGTCATGGTTTCCGCGCATTTATGACTAATACCTTTGCATTCGTCCGCCCTTTGAGTGCGCGTTCACCAACCAGATCATTCACGCTTCGGTTGAAAATTTCGGCAGCGTTATTTGGTGAGGTGTGACTGATCTTACAAAGAGCAGAATTGCATCATTCACTTGATCGCGGGCGAGACTTTACCGCCTGGATTGGCCTCGTGCCAAGGCAATACAGTACGGGCGGCCGGAAGGTTTGGGGCGCATGTCTAACTGCGGAAATTGACATCTGCGGATACATTTCGTTCAGGCTGCGAACAGTGGCCGGTCCATACATTCGGGAGGTGGGCGACAACGGTTTTTTCGGGGGAGGCGCATACATGCTGCACTGCATACGACGGCAGCTATGAGCCCCAACGCAGCTTTTATAATGCGAGTAAACGCGGTTGATCACTACGCCCAGCATGATCGTTATTTGAGCGCCTGTTTTTAACATTCATTGTTGCTTGCTCTGCGAAGTGGCGAGTTGCAATTAAAACGATCTGGTATCTGATCTTTGCGAAACATTGGACTTGTCGTGAAGACCGCTTAGAACGGTTTGAGCTGATCGAGTAATGGAGACTGTCCTGATGTTGAAAAACTGCATTCTAGCAATGCTGATGATCACTTGTGGTTTTGCAGCGCGGGCAGATAATCATGCAACTGACGCCACAAAGGCCGAAGATATCGAAACGTCACCAATAGAACATGTGGTGGATTTGGAAGCGGCGGAGAAAATCTTTCGCAAATCCTGCCGGGCCTGTCATGGAAACAAAGCGCAGGGTGCGGCCAGCTATCCAAAGCTCTCCGACAAGACGCCGGAATATATCGCTGAGAAGCTGAAGATCTACAGGTCCGGAGAGAAGATTGGCCCGAACTCCATTCTGATGATCAGTCACGCCAAAAAGCTCTCTGACGAGGATATCGTCAATATATCGGCTTACGTAGCAACGGCCTTCGACTAATACGGTAATCAGAAACTACCGCTGCGCCAAGGGACTCTCGTCAAACGAGAAATTCGTTGACCGTTCGATGGACCGAGACCTATGGTTAACGTCTTGGTCGGCGGGGACAGACGATAAGCCGGAAGGCCTTCCCGGTCGACTTTTGAAGCGACTTCTGGGAGGAAAACATGTTTCACGTCACGTCTTTTTCTGCGCTGCCGATCGGTGCCGCGCTTCTGGCTGGTGCGGCTGTATTGTCATCGCCAGCTTTTGCACAAAATGGGATGAACACCACCAGCCTGCAACATGAGGTTGTGCTCGACGGTTTGGAAAATCCGTGGGACATGGCCTTTCTGGAGGACGGCACAATGCTGTTCACCGAGAAGTGCTCAGGCCTTTCTGTGCGTATGCCAGACGGTACGGTGAACGCCCTCTACGGCGTCGGTGAGATGGCGGGTTACGCCTCGAATGGCTCGGATTTGTTTTGCGAAGGTCAGGCGGGCATGATGGGTGTCGCGTTTGATCCAGACTTCGCGAGCAATCGCCGCATCTATGTTTATTCGACCTCTAACATGTCGGACCCGCACACCAACCGGTTGATGCGTTTCACGCTCAGTGAGGACTTTACCGGGGTTTCTGACAGGACCGATATTGTCGATGATGTGCCCTACAAGATGGCGGCATCGAACCACCCCTTCGGTGGCCCCGGTGCCCACAACGGCGGACGCGTGCGGTTTGACGCAAACGGTCACCTTTTTCTGACCACGGGAGACACGCATAATGGGGAGGTGCCGCAAAGCCCGACGATGATGGGGTCGAAAGTTCTGCGCATTGATACCGATGGCAACGCCATTGCTGAAAACAGTCCACCTGAGGGTTTCGATGCCAGAACCTACACTTATGGGCACCGCAACGTCCAAGGGATTGCCTTCCACCCGGAAACAGGTGCTGCAATCACGGCGGAACATGGGCCCTGGCACTCCGATGAAATCACGATTCTGCAAAATGGCGGCAACGCCGGATGGGATCCTCGTCCAAACATGGCAGGGCGTGGCGACTGCCCGGACGACTACTGTGGATACAGTCCGAACCAAGAAGACGGCATGAACCGATATGAGCGGGCGGCCTTCATGTCGATGACGGACTTCGACACCTATCCTGACGCGATGCCACCGATCTGGAACAACAACGGCTGGTCGCAGGGCACCTCATCAGCGGCATTCCTTGAAGGTGACGCCTGGGGTGACTGGAACGGCGCGATGGTCGTCGGGATCATGGGCATTGGCTTTGGCGGAACCCCGATCGGCCAACGGATCGACGTGATACAGTTCAATGACGACAATACGGACGTCGAAGACGTGACGGAAATGACCCTTCCCATGGAGTCCGGACGCTTCCGCTCTGTGGTCATGGGCCCGGATGGTAGTCTTTACACATCCATCGACGAAGGCACGATCTACAAGCTGACCCCCGGCGGTTGATTGGCTTTGTGGCCGCGCGCTGATATCGCGCGGTCTAGTCTCCGATGACCAGCGCATAGGGTACTTCGAAGCGCTGGTCATCAACCCTCACGTGGTAGACGCCTCCGGACAGTCGCCAGTCCATGTCGGTACCCACACCGGACATGGTCGCATTGCCGCGCAGAAACTCTCCTTCCGAGAACAGCAGAGTCCGTGCAAAGCCGTTTTTGAAGGTCACCACCACCGCCGCCGATCCAGCAGCTCGGGCGACAGAGGCGCTGCATACACCCAGCGATTGCCCGACCTCTTGCGCGCAGCGGACCTCGCCCGTCGCGTCAAAACTGCCCGATCTGGCGCGATCTTTTGCCGCCACGGTGTCTCCAATAACCGTGCCCGGCAAAGCCACTGTAAAGATCAATGCGAGGGGTCGTACAATGCGCATCGCGATGCTCCTCGGTTCGAATAGTAGTATCGCTATCGATCAATCCTGCGGCAAGACCTTGAACCCAGGCCCTAAAGACCGTTGAATCTGCATCTGAGACATCTGACACCCGCGTCGCGCGTGGCTGGTCTGGTATGCGGCCATTTGCCGTTGATGAATGACCGATCCGGGGAAGGACGTGCCGAGCCGTCGCGAAGCGTTCGCAATCTGGAATGAGCTGTTGTGCCGGCACTCGCAGCACCTACATCAGGTGGCTTGGTCCCGCGTAGTGTGAGTTCCCGAAGTCGGTTGTTCGCAGGCACTCGGAATGTCTTCCATGAAGGGTCGCGCCGAAGCATCGAAACACCTAATTCAACGGTGGCTTTGGGTCGCCTGAAACAGCCAGATTTTGGCATAAGGGGCATTTCTGTGGTGCTATTGATGATCGGTAAGAGCCCACTCTAACCGGTGCTTCAGTTGAGATTAACGGCAGCTTTGTTTGCTTGGTGTCTCTCTAAGTGCCGTTGGGTCAGAGATGGTAGAATTTGGTTCTCAATGCGCCGCTACCGAAATTACGGTGCTGCCGGCTCACTCCACTGCCTGAGGTTCGGTTGCCAGGATCGAACCTGTCAGCGCCTCAATGTCTTTCATGGGGGGCTGCCCGAATTGCCTGCGATACTCGCGGCTGAACTGTGATGGGCTTTCGTAGCCGACAGAAAAGGCAGCCTGCGCGGCAGATCTGGTCTCAAAAAGCATCAGTCGCCGCGCCTCCTGAAGGCGCAATCGCTTGTGGTACTGCAAGGGCGACATCAAGGTCACAGATTTGAAGTGATGGTGCAGAGCGGAAGGCTGCAGGTGCGCTTCTTCGGCAAGACGGGCCAGCTCAAACGGCTCGCGGTAGTTTTTCTTGATCAGGGCGATGGCCCGCGCGATCTGTCGCCCTTGCCCTGGTCCATACACGCTGCGCAGAACGGCCTGTCCTCCTGGCGCTCTGATGACCCGATACAGTAGCTCACGCTCATATAGCTTTGCCAAAGCCGGGATGTCATCCGGGCTTTCCACCAACGCCACAAGACGTGTCGCAGCATCCACGATGCTCGATGTAGTTTCTCCAAGAAACAGTCCCGGGCCGGTTTCTGGAGCCACCTGGTCCAATGGCATATCGACGGCAAGATCGGAGAGGACCGCGGGGTCAATGCCGAAGCGAAGGCAAAGATATGGTGCCGCCGGTGTTGCTTGTGTGATCTGCCCAATGATCGGCAAATCGAATGACACAACGAGGTATTTGGCCGCGTCATAATCATAGATGTGATCTGCAATCATGACCCGTTTTGCACCCTGCACCACGATACAAAGCGCCGGTTCGTGAACCGCGTGAAGGTCCTGAGTTTGCTTTGTGCTGCGGATAAGGTCCAGCTTGGGCACAGGCGTTGCGTGAATGCCATCCTTTTCGACTAATCGGGCAATCATCTGTGCAAGGCTGTCAACGGAACTTTCCATGCGCATTCCCTCTCATTCTGGTGAATTTTGGAGAGCTTTCTTAGAAGAGATATCTAGATGTGGGCAACGGGTTTTTGTAGTCCCGCGGAGAAATAGGCAATCATTCCGGGAGATTGTTCTACCGTCAGCAACATCGACATTCACATATCAACTGCAGAAGGCGCACCCCGGAATTGGGCGTGCCAGATGTCAGGAGGTTGATATGGCGAAGGATAGAAAAGTGTGGTTCATAACCGGCGCGTCGCGCGGCATTGGATTGGAAATTGCAAAAGCCGCGCTGAGCGCCGGTGACCGGGTTGTGGCGACAGGGCGTGACGCCGGCGCGGTCAAAACAGCGTTGCCGGACACGGATGATGCCATCGCGCTGCAACTGGATGTGACCGATCCTATGCAGGCCACGACAGCGGTTGCAGAGGCCGTGGAGCAGTTTGGGCGGATCGATGTCCTGGTCAATAACGCCGGATATGGCCAGCTTGGGGTGTTCGAGGAGATCGGGCACGACACCATTCTTCGGCAGTTTGACACCAATGTGCACGGCACCTTGCACGTCACCCGCGCCGTGCTGCCGGTGATGCGCCGCAACACATCGGGTCATATCTTCAACCTCTCCTCCATTGGCGGTGCACTGGGGTTCGACATCGCATCGATCTACTGCGCGACCAAATTCGCGGTGGAGGGCTTTTCGGAATGTCTCGCGCTTGAGGTGAAGCCGTTCAATATCAGTGTGACCATCGTGCAGCCGGGCTTCTTTCGCACCGATTTCCTCGATGACAGCTCAATCCGGTTTTCGGATAAAGCGATCAGCGACTATGCCGATTATGCCAAGGCGACGCAGGGGTTCTATACCTCGCAGAACCATGTGCAGGCAGGGGACCCGGCAAAGCTTGGCGCCGCGCTTGTGCGGCTCTCCCGCGAAAAGACGCCGCCGCTCCGTTACGCTGCCGGGTCAGACGCTCACGACTATCTGAGCGGGGCTTATGACGCGCGAATGGCCGAGTTGTCGGAGTGGCAAGAGCTGTCCAAATCGACGGATGGCAAGGCTGCATCCGCCGCCTGATCGCGGAGATCCCAACGTTTCTATGGCCCCGGGCCGGGCAAAGTCACCTCACAGCACTCAAGAAGGACGGACCATGACCATTCAGAACACCACGTTTTCGGCTGTCGCCCTCACGATTGGACTGACCATGTCACCCGCGACTGCGCAGACCGACGAAGGAGGTACAATGTCTGACACGACACAAGAACGTCTTCAGCAGGGGGCAGATGTCATCCTGAAACTGAACAACGGCGTGCCCCAGACAACGCTGGAAAACATGCGGCAGGAGTTCCCTTTCCTCGCAGACGCGACCCAGGCCTACGCGCTTGGTGATGTCTGGACGCGGCCCGGTCTCGATGATCGCACGCGCCAGCTCGCAGCTGTCGCCGCCTTTGCCGCCATGGGGGAACGCGGCCTGATGAAGATCCATGCGGGCTATGCCCTCAACGTCGGCGTCACGGAAGATGAGTTGAAGGAAATCGTCTACATGATCACCGTGCCCGCGGGCTTCCCGAAAGCAATTCTGGCCTCGCAAACCATGGCGGACCTCTTCGAAGAGCGACGCGCGGTTGGCGGCGGAGCGGAGCAGTGAGGAGGTCGGAACGTGGGCTGCACGCACGCATTCTCGCAACCTTGGCTGTCGCCATGACTGGATCCGTCGCGCAGGGGCAATTCGTCACCACCGACTTCCCGCAATCTCCCCGACCGGAGGCTGCGACGGAGCCTCAGACCCACGCGTTCGTCGGCATGTGGGTGACGGAAGACGGGCATATCCGCCACGGTCTTTTGCCGAACGGGCGCTACGACGAAGCGCGCGGCAGCCGGGAAAGTGCCTATCAGGGGCGGTACCATGTCACCGGCGACATCATCCAATACTGGGATGACACCGGGTTTTACGCGGACGGACAGTTCCGCGACGGGATCCTATATCATGGTGGCTACATCTTCTACCGCAAGGAGTGATGGCGCGTCCCAGCCGCAACATCCCCTGATGCCATTCAAGGAGCCGCCCATGCCTTTGGATAATATCCGACCTATCGCACTGACCTTGGGTCTTGCTGTCTGCTTGCCAGCGCTGACCAATGGTCCGGCCAACGCCGCAGACCCTTTGGTCGAAGAGACCAACCGCCAGGTTGTCCGTGACGCCTTCGAAGGATGGGAAGCGGGGACATTCAACGTCTTCGACTTACTTGATGCGGATGTCGTCTGGACCATCACGGGCTTTGATCCGGTTGTCTCTGGCACGTATCGCGGCAAGGAAGACCTCCTGTCGCGCACGGTGGCGCCTTTCAGCGCACGCATGAGCGAAGGGCTCAGTCCGACGCTGTACGAGGTCTGGGCGGATGGCGAAGATGTTCTGGTGCGTTTCGATGGCCAAGGGCGCACGGCGGCCGGAGACATCTACAAGAACCACTATCTTTGGATATTCACGATTGAAGAAGGTGTCGTAACCGAAGTCACCGCATTTCTCGATACCGCAGCCTTTGCCGCGCTTCTGTCACGTGATCCGGGCATGGATGCGATTGAATAGCGTGACCGCGGTGCTCCGCGCTCGGTCAGGTATCCTTGTGGCTCTCCGCTTGGTTTCGCCAGCCATCTGCAAGCTGTGCAACGGTGATTACGTCCAGTGAGTGTTCAAACTGCCGCCGGGCTGCTGCGAGTGCTTCGTTAGTGGCCGCGTAGGCAGACTTCGCCAGCAGGCAGCTCGGATCGTCGTCATCGTTGCCAATGGCAAAGAGCTGCGGGGATCCAAGCGCCTGATAGATGACCAGAAGCGTGATCTGGTCCAGAGGCTTTGCCAGAGACCAGCCGCCACCATGCCCCTTTACCGATGTAACAATGCCCGCATCGCGCAAACCCGACATGGTTCGCCGTACCACAGCGGCGTTTGTCTGAAGCATCTGAGCGATCTGCGCAGATGTGGCAGGGGCGTCCATCCCGTCCAGATGGAGGAGGGCGTGAAGCACGCGGGAAAGTCGATTGTCCTGTCGCATGAGGTATTTTATCAAACTCACGCAACATTTGAAAGCACAAGAGGTTGACTCTTTCTCTATCATGATACATACGAAGTTACATGAGTATCGCATCTAAAACTGATCACAGCCCCGACCGCGCTGCCACGAAGCGATGGGCGGCACTGTCGGTTCTGTTCATCGCGAGTTTCATGAACCTGATCGACGTCAGCATCGTGAACGTGGCCCTCCCGCAGATAGAAGCCGATACCGGTGCCACCCCGACGCAGCTTGAATGGGTCGCGGCGATCTATGTGCTGGCTCTGGCGGTCGGTCTGCTGCCTTGTGGCCGCTTTGGAGATGTCTTCGGGCGGCGGCGCATGTTCATCTGGGGGGTGATCGGGTTTACGGTGTCGTCTGCCGTTTGTGGTCTTGCACCGGATGTGGTCGATCTGATCATCGCGCGGGCGGCCAAGGGCATCGCGGCGGCGATGATGGTGCCGCAGGTACTTGCGATCGCGCATGTGATCTTTCCACCCGAGGAAAAGTCTCGCGTCTTTGGCCTGTTCGGCACCGTGTCCAGTCTCGCCGTTGTGGCGGGCCCCATTATCGGTGGGGCGTTGATTTCGGCGGACATTGCGGGTCTTGGCTGGCGCTTGGCTTTCCTGATCAACATACCGCTTGGCATTGCGGCACTCATCGGCACACGCACGTTCGTTCCTGCTTTGGAAGCGGAAACAGATAGCCGACCCGACTGGATCGGCACGACGCTGTTCACGGTTGCGGCCATTCTGCTTGTCTTGCCGCTGATCGAAGGCCGTGCCCTCGGCTGGCCGTGGTGGACCTTTGCCGCGATCACTGCGTCTATCCCCGTTACCCTCGCCTTCATGGCATATGAACAGAAACACAGTGCGGCAGGCCATTCGACCCTGATGCCGCCGAGTCTTCTGGCGAACATGCCATATCTGCGACGTCTCGGGCTGGTGATACTCTTCTTCAGTGGCGTGCCGGGTCTGTTCCTCGTCCTTGCCATTTTCCTGCAATCTGGCTTTGGCCTGACGGCGCTGCAAAGCGGCCTCGTTACCACGCCCTTCCCTGTCGGCGTCATGCTGGCCTCAATGACAACGGAACGGTTTGCGAACCGTTATCTGTCACTGCGCATTGCGATTGGTGCAGCGCTGCTTTTGATCGGCATGATCAGTTTGCGGAGCGTCATTCTATCCACGGGCGCAGAGCTGAACCCTTATGCGTTCACACCGCCGCTGCTGATCTGTGGCTTTGGCATGGGCACGGCAATCATGTCGCTCTTCCAGGTGACCATGTCGAGCGTCGAGGCACAGGATGCCGGTGCAGGCTCTGGGGCCATGCAGGCCTTTCAACAGATCGGTGCGGCGCTTGGTATCGCCATTGCCGGGTCCATCTTCTTCGGGTCGCTCGGTGAAGGCGGAATGGAGACAGAGGCCGACATCGCCTCGCGTTTCGTGGACGCTGCTGCGACAGCCACGCTTTACTCAATCGCCGTCTTTGGAACACTGATGCTGCTTGTGGGCGCGTCCGCATGGAAAAAGGGAGAAACTACCGCATGACACGCGCCCAACCTCAAGACGACCCCGCTGCCTTCTGGGAAGGCCACTACGCGAAAATGACCAAACCCTCCGGCGGGCGTCCATCTGCCGTCTTAGTGCGCTTCACAGCGGGCCGCCCACCCGGTCGCGCGCTCGATCTTGGTTGCGCGCGGGGTGACGATGCGATCTGGCTTGCCAAGCAGGGATGGACCGTCACGGGCGTTGATGTTGCGGAGGCTGCGCTGAACGCAGCACGGCGGGCGGCGGAAACCGCCGGCGTCGCAGGCGAAACTCGATTTGAGCGGCACGATCTTGGCGTATCAATCCCGGACGGAGAATTTGACCTCGTGACGGCCATGTTCCTGCATTCACCGGGTAAGTTCGACCGGGTGTCGGCGCTGCAACGCGCCGCAAACGCTGTGGCGCCGGGTGGTTTGCTGCTGATCGGCGCGCACGGCTCACGTGCACCCTGGTCATGGGCTGATCCGGATACGGTCTACCCAACCGCCGCCGACGCGTTGACCGATCTCGATCTCAATCCGTCCGAATGGGATGAGGTTTTTGTCGACCCCATTTAGCGGACTGCAAACGGACCAAATGGGCAGACAGCCGTGGTCATTGATACCGTGATTGCGATCGAGCGACGGTAGAGTCGACATAGGCTTTGATGAACCGGAGAGCGGGCTTGCCCGTGATGTGAGAGTTCGATCCATCATAGATTTTGCGTGTGCGGCGAAAGTCGGAAAGGCTGTCGCACGCGAGGCATCAAAGTGTCGCATCGAACCGCGGGAATGCGTCGCAATCGTCAGGATGGATGCCAGCCACCCAATGGCCTCAATCCAGCTCATATCTGCCAGGTTATGCACCTTTATCCCTTCCAGTACGCGCCGGATGCCAAAGCGCACTCGCCAAGTATCGCACGTCTGGACTGATCGTGGTGATCAAGCGCGGCGAATGTCTGCTCTGACGAACCGCACCGCAGGTGGTCAAATTACTTTGCTGGAACGAAGTTTTCTGAGGTCTTCACTTAACATATCGATGAAGCGGCGGACCCGCGGCTCGAGCAGACGCTTGTGGGGGTAGAGCGCAAGGATCGGGACCTGCCCATGGTTGAGCCGGGGGAGCACCCGTTCCAGGCGGCCCTCATCAATGTCGACGCCGACCAGAAGTTGCGGCAACAGGGCGATGCCGAGCCCTTCCAAAGCGGTTGTGCGCAAAGCTTCGGCGCTGTCGAGCCGCAGGCGGACCTGACCCTGGGCGCGGACCCAGGTGCCGTCTTCCTCTTGCAGATGCCAGCCCTGCCGTTCACTGCGGCTTGCGAACTGGAGCAGATCGTGGCGCGTGAGCTGTTCGATGTTCAGGGGTCTGTCGCGCCGCTCAAAATACGCCGGGGCCGCGCATAACACCGCTTCATTCCGCAGAAGTGTCCGTGCGATGAAACCCTGATCGGGCGGGGTCACACCGACACGGATCGAAAGGTCGAAGCCCTTCTCGATGATGTTGTCAATGCGGTCTGACAGCGACAGCTCGATCTGTGTCTCAGGCCAGGTTTCCAGATATCGGCGCACGGTTGGCAGCAGTAACCTGCGTCCCAGGGCGTCTGGCGCAGTGATACGCAAGACACCACGCGGGACGCCGCTGTCACTGGCAATACTGTCATCAGCGGCCTCGATTGCCTGACGAATGGCCTGCCCGTATTCGAAAAGGCGTTTTCCCTCCTGGGTCAGATCCAGAGCACGTGTGGTCCTGTTCAAAAGTCGCGCTCCATAGCCGTCCTCTAGCCGTGCGACGGCCTTCCCGGCGGTTGAGCGCGACAGCCCGAACATCTTGCCAGCAGCAACGAAGCTCCCGGTCTCAACGACTGAGAGAAACAACAGGATGTCGTTCACCTTCGACCCGATCATGTGCATTTGTAGCACATAGATCGAGACTGAAGCGAATATAATTCGCCATCTGCTAGGACTAAGTCTTTCGGCATGACAGTCAATGAAAGGAGAAAGACATGTCCGCTTCAATTGATCGTATGAACCCTCCAGCTCTGCCGGATGCCGGCAAGGTCGGTTATTCGCAAATCTCGATTGCGCACCCAGGCCCGTTGGCTTTTGTGTCCGGCCAGGTGGCATGGCGCCCCGATGGCACCACTGCACCCGGATCGCTGGCAGAACAGACCGCAATTGTGGTCACGAACCTGCAAGGCGCCCTCGATGCGCTTCAGGCGTCGACAGATGACATCGTTCAGATGCGCATCTACATGACCGACCTGCGGCCTGAGACGCAGGAGATTGCCATGGCCGAACTCATGCGCTTCCTCGATGGCGCGCAGCCGAGCCTGACCGGCATCGGCGTGGCCGCCCTCGCAGGCCCGGAGCTTCAGATTGAGGTGGAAATGGTGGTGCAAGTCGCCGCCTGATTAAAGCCAAGGAAACGCACACCCATGACACCCATGATCCCCTACCAACCCGGGCCGAACCGGCGCGCGGTATTGTTGACAGCTGCTGCCACTTCCACCGTTGCCCTACTGCCGCGCGTCGCATCCGCCCAAGCACAACCCGAATTCAAAGGACCAAAAGAAATGTCTACTTTCACAACTTCAGACGGGACCGAGATCTTTTATAAAGACTGGGGCCCAAGAACCGCACAACCCATCGTTTTCCATCACGGCTGGCCGCTGTCCGGCGATGACTGGGACAACCAAATGCTCTTCTTCGCCTCCAAGGGCTTTCGCGTCATCGCTCATGATCGTCGCGGGCATGGTCGTTCTGAACAGACCGACATTGGTCATAACATGGACACCTACGCCGCGGATGTCGCTGAACTGGTCGAAGAACTGGATCTGACAAATGCGGTCCATATCGGCCACTCCACGGGCGGCGGCGAAGCGGCACGATATGTCGCGCGCGCTGAACCCGGACGGGTTGCCAAGGCAGCACTACTTGCGGCAATTCCACCCCTGATGGTGCAGACGGATGCAAACCCCGATGGCATTCCAATGGAGGTTTTCGACGGGTTCCGTTCCGCCCTGGCGGCCAATCGGGCGCAGTTCTATCTTGATGTCCCCTCTGGCCCCTTCTTTGGTTTCAACCGCGAGGGCGCCGAGGTCAGCCAAGGTCAGATCCGGAATTGGTGGCGGCAAGGCATGATGGGCAGTGCATCGGCGCACTACCAGTGTATCAAGGTCTTTTCGGAGACTGATCAGACCGAGGACCTCAATGCAATTGATGTCCCTGTGCTCATCATGCATGGCGCTGACGACCAGGTGGTACCGATTGCCAACTCAGCGGAGAAAGCAGTGAAACTTCTCAAGAACAGCACGCTGAAAGTCTATGAGGGCCTCTCCCACGGTTTCTTCGCGACGCATCCTGATCTCGTGAATGCCGATCTTCTGGCGTTCATCGATGCGTGACCAAAGCAAGCGACGGGGGTCAGCAGACCGCCGTCGCTATCAAGACCTCTTTGGCTGCCTGTCATCCGGACCCGCTGGTACCTTCTTCTGAAAGGCTGCAAGTTCGTCGCGCGGTTGCTCTATGAGACCGGCAACACTTTGACCGGCCGCGGAGCCCAAGAACGGGTCGCGCGCCGCATCAAGCGTGCCTTCTGTCGCTGCATTCGCGACCTGACAGCGATACACCTGAACCATTTCAAGGCGCTGTCACCGGACAGGCGTCACAGAGCTCAAGTTAGAAGGGTATATCTCGGCATAAGAGCGCACGCGCTATTGCGGTTGCCGATCAGCGGTATTTGACTGAAACGAGGATGGCTTCCAGAGCGTCCCTTGACACATCAAGAGACACCCTGCGACGCTTCTGATCGAAGATCGTCAATTGTCCAAATGATGGAACCATTCTCTATGCGATTTCTCCTTTTTCTTCCCCTTGTCAGCCTATTCCCACTCTCGGCTTTTGCTGATGAAATCGTGCCTCAAGACGGTGCTTGGACAACACAGATGACAGAGGTGACGCTCACTGAAGCCTGTCCCGCCGAGACCACGGCGGCGGTGCTGCCTCAGTTTGAGCAAAGCCTGGAGCAGCCAAGTACAAGGGAGGTTGAGTTCGGCGGTCGTTTTGACCCCAACCTTCTGGAAGAGGGAGAGAGGCCTTACGGCTGGTCTCAAACGGGCGACAACACCTGGGAAGGTGCGATGTTGAGCGATGGTGATCAGAAAATAGGCATCGCGACCCTCACAGTTCAGAGCGATGCGCTGATTTCTGTCCTCGGTGAAGTTGAGTTGGCCCCGATGCTGAATCCCGCGGAAGATCCGGATTTCACCGCCATGTTTCCGCCTGGCTGCTCAGCCCAGATGACTTTTCAAATAAACCATGACGGTTAGTCAATTTCTTGCTGGTCACGGTGATTAGAGCAACCACGCAAATCTCGCGCGTCTCTTTGTTTGGTCAGTTTCGGCAGTGTCACCGCCTGCCAATAGCGGGCCCGTCAGGTCGGGGTCAGAGAACATTTGCGATACCCTGTGCATCCTGCCGTCAAAGGCCAAATTCTTGAGGCGTTCCGCTGTTACTGTTTCATGTGCAACTAAAAGAGGAGCCAAAATGAAGTTCAGATTTCCTGCCTTAGCAGTGGTCTTTTGTCTTTTCGCCTCCAGCGTGTTGGCAGAAATGATTGTAATCAACGGCAGATATATCGTCCCAAAAGACTCAATTCGCGGGTATTTCTACCGCCAAAGCGATCAACAGACAGTATTTGATATCCGTTGGAGCGATTGGTCTACGCAGTACAGGTGCCAAGATCTATACGACCGGACCAGAGTTCAGGCAGCATCCCTCAATTTCGTTCTCCAGATAAGCGAGGCCAGCGCTTTAGACTTTGAAGACTTTCTGGACAGTGAAGGTTTTGTAGAGTGCTCAAAATTCTAAAGCGCAGCGATGCCTGGCGAAGAAGTCATGATATCAAAATAGCCATGTATTGAGCTTCCCATCGTGATATTCGCGAGCAGTCATAGAAAGTCGGCTGGTCCGCGTCGTCGTCCTTCATGACAACAAATTGCTGCGCGCTGCACGAGCAGCTTGGTCTAGGGATGCGGCGAGATTTTTTTGTGACGTGAACGGTGGTTTTGGGCCGTGAACTCCCTCGGATTTTCGGGAAACTGGGCCAAATGCTGCATGACTGTAAGGCAGCCTCGGGCCCACAACAGACCTGCATTGCACCGTGGGTCCAACGTGTCTTGGCAGTGCATTGCAGCGAGTTTTTATGATAAAGAAAATCTCACGGAAAACGGAGATGGCATCGATGACGCGCGATTACCTTTCGATCAACAAAGATATCTGGAATGCCGATGCCACCAATTGGGTGGAATTTGCCAAAAGTCGTTGGAGCCTTGAAGTACCGGCATGGGGCAATTGGGGAAACTCCGATGCGGGTTTACAACTGCTGCCCATGGACATGACCGATATGGATGCAATCGAACTCGGATGTGGCACGGGATACGTTGCGGGCTGGATGAATCGACGAGGTGCGCGTGTCACGGCAATCGACCTCTCCACCGAGCAATTGAGCACAGCGCGGCAAATGTCGGAAAAACACGGCGCAGATATCACTTTCATCGAGGGGAACGCCGAACAAATCGGCCTTCCGGATGCGTCCTTCGACTTTGCGATCTCGGAATATGGCGCATCGATCTGGTGTCCACCTGACAAATGGCTTCGGGAGGCATGGCGATTGTTGCGCCCGGGTGGGCGGTTGGTTTTCCTAGGAAACCATCCGCTATCGCTGATCTGCTCACCCCTTGATGGCGCGCCTGCCGACCGGACGCTGCATCGACCTTACCGCGAGATGTGGGGGGCGGATTGGACAGAGGTCGAATACGAGCCAACCGGTGTATGCTTCAATCTGACGATTTCGTCTTGGATCGACCTTTTCACGGACATCGGTTTTGCTGTCTCGAAGTATCAGGAGCTTTACGCTCCCGAAAGCGCGATGGGCACACGTGCAGCGATCCCGGCAGACTGGGCAAAGAGCTACCCTGTGGAACAAGTCTGGCATTTACTGAAGCATGAATGACCGTTTGGTCACGCTATGGGCGTGCCAAAGCAATGCAGGGATATTTGTCAACGTCGCGATACGCCTTAGCCGAGAACAAGATAAAAAGAACAAGCCGCAACAGTTTTCCGCATGAGGAGGTTGGGAGCACAATTGGCCTGGACTGTGATCCATGTGTTTTACCCGGTCTGTGTGACACCAATTTGCACGGGCGTCGCCGCGTAGTTTAAATCACTCAGATGGCTGGAGTGCTGGGCACATTTTTGCCTGCTCCTTTGCTGCGACCACACCGATGCCCCGACTTGTAAAGGCATGGGGTGGCAAACGATATTGACTGCGAGACAGCCCTCAAGGTGAAGTCGACGGCATCGGCGCTCAAAGGGGAACGACGAGGTGGATCAGATGGGTTTGTCTTGGAATTACTCTATGAAATCTAAAGTTGTGCTCAGGTGTTGCGGCTACATGAGAACGGCTGATGTCAAAGCCGCATGACTCTGACATCAGTGATATACTTTATTTTCCTGGTGTTTCAGGCCCTGGGTGGTGCCTCCACTTCTGACCAGGCTTCGACCATTGGTGGCATGCGCGCGCCCTGAACATCAATCGCGGCAACCTGGCTGTTCAGTTCGGCCAACTCGTCTGGCGTGAAGTTGATGGCTGCGGCTCCGGCATTTTCCAGCATGTGCGGCATCTGGGTTGTGCCAGGGATGGGAACGATGGACGGCCCCTGGGCGAGCAGCCATGCCAGGGCGATCTGACCGGGGGCCGCGTTCTTGCGATCCGCCCAGGATTTGACCAGATCGACCAAAGCGAGGTTCGCTTGTCTGTTTTCGGTATCCATACGGGAAGTACCAGCGCGGAAGTCGCCCGGCGCAAAGCTCGTTCCCATATCGATGGCCCCGGTGAGAAAGCCATACCCCAAGGGGCTGAACGGTACAAAGCCGATGCCAAGCTCGGCACAGAGGGCCAGTAAACCGTCTTCCGGCCCCCGCCACAGCATCGAATACTCGTTTTGCACGGCGCTGACGGGCAGCGCAGCATGCGCCCGGCGCAGGGTATTTGGTCCCATCTCGGAAAGCCCCCAATGCAAGACCTTGCCCTCATCCATCAGGTCCTTGACCGCGCCCGCGACGTCCTCGATGGGCACCTCAGGGTCAACGCGGTGTTGATAAAGAAGGTCGATCCGGTCCGTGCCCAGCCGTTGCAATGACCCCTCCACAGCTTGTTTGATGTGGGACGGTCGGCTGATCAGGCCCGGGGCCCATGCGCCGGTTTCAAGATCGACGTTGAAGCCGAACTTGGTCGCGATCTGGATCTGGTCACGAAACGCACCGGAGGCTTCGCCCAAGATACGTTCAGATTCGTGGGGGCCATAGACCTCGGCGGTGTCGAAGAAGGTGATACCCTGATCAAACGCGGTCCTGATAATGTTATGCATCTCGGATCTGTTGGGAATGGTCGTCTGAAAGGTCCGACTGTGGTTCTGCACGCCAAGGCCGATCGCGGATACCTCAAGCGCGCCCAGCATGCGCCGGCCTTGCGGCGCCGTTGAGTTGCCCGCGGGCGCGTTTGCTGACTGGGCGGCCCCGCGCGTCGCTGCGAAACTGCCCAAAGCGACGGCGGCAGCACCTGCGGTGAGGATGGAACGGCGGGTAGGGTCAGTTGGGGTAGTCATGGGGTAACTCCTTGTGTTTGTTGATAGGGTCTGGGTACTTTTCCGAACGGTCAGGCTTAGGCGGTGAACCGAGCTTTCGCATCACTGGCGACCTCGATGGCCCCGACCATGCCGAGGCCCGCCGGTTTCCTAGAGAGGGGCCGAACATGAAGTCTAAGAGAGTGGGGTTTCTGGTGCAGTTTCAGAAAGCAGATCCGTCAGGGCACCGCTTTCCCATGCCGGCACTGTTTCAAGGGCCGTAACCTGCCACCCCTTTTCGGTCAGTTTCAGGACATAGTTGAGCCGACCGGTCTGCTCCCAACGCATGGAATTCAGATGGTAGGTCGCGTGATAGCGGGCCGTGACGCGCGCGATCAGGGAAGAGGATGCCAGCACTTCGATGTCGGTAACGGCGTGATGGGTTTCATCAAACTTTGGCAAAAGCGCGGCCCAGGTTGCGATCAAAGTCTGTTCATCGACCCGGGCACCGGATTGAGTGGCGAGAGACAGTTGGTTCAGAATGATGTGGTCCGTGAATTTCAGGTTCAGTCTGTCCCAGGCGTGATCATCGGCAGCTTTTGCGATGCCTTCCAACAGGGTTGTGATCTCGGTTTCCAAGGTCGTTTCGGCTTGAGTGATCGTTGAGGTTGAAACCATCAAGATCGCAGCGGTTGCAATAGCTGCTACTTTCATTGGTCATTCTCCTGTCAAATCCGTCGAGCGTCTTGCCCGATGACACAGAAGATACGGTGGCAGGGACCCGATGAATTGAAGAGACTGCCAGAGTTTTTGAATATTCTTGCTCGGAAATGGGTGGATGTCAGAGCCGCCAATTGCCCAAATTAGAGTTCCGCGCGGTTAATCGGCGCGGGCCCTTTGTCTGGTCAATCCGCTGCGTTATCCAAGGATTTTGTCCGTTGCGTTGGAAAACGGTTTAGTTTGGCGCGGCAGGCTGACGTGTCGAGCGGTGTGCAGACGGTGTTTGACCGGTCAGTTGCTTGAAGGTGCGCGTAAAATGCGCTTGATCCGCAAAGCCGCAGTCAAGCGCGATCTCTCCCAGGGAGAGGGTCTGATCTTCCATGCGGCGCATGGCTTGCTCGACGCGGTATGACAGCACGAACTGCATGGGCGACTTGCCCATCACTTCTTTGAACACCCGGCTGAAATGCGACGTCGACATGCCAACTTCTGATGCAAGGTCATCAAGCACGATCGTGCGGTCGATGTTTGTGCGCACGTGCCCCAGCACCCTTTGATAATGCGCGGACGTAAAGCGTGAGGACAGGGCTATTTCTTCTGGTCGACGCTGACCGTATTTCTGCAAGAGTTTGACCAGAAAGACGCGCGCCATCGCTTCGAACATGACGGCGGAGGACATGTCGTTTGCTGCGATGCTGTCGCGGAGCATCACACCCGCAGCACATAGATCCGCATCCGAGAACTGTGGGAGATCCTCGAATTGCTTGTCAGAAAGCAGCATCCCCAACTCACGTTCGGCAAAGTGCTGGACGGCCACGGGTTCCAATGTGACGACGATGACATCCGATTGTTCAAACCAGCGCCAGCCCGACCGGACCCCGGCTGGGGTAAAGATGATCTCATTTTTGCAGAACTGGAAATCCCGTAATACGCCGTTGCGACGGTTCTGCACTCGATGAGGTTCTTCCTTGAGATTGAGCAAAAGATGATGCTCTGAGAAAATATCTTCTGGCATTGAATCAGGCGGGGCCTGAAAATACTGCACCGACATCAGACGCGCCGCGGAGACATGCTCGATCCCTTCGCTATCGATCAGCGGTAGCGATGGATAGATTTCTCTGTAGCGCCGCGGCATTCGAACCCCTCTCCTTGGCAATATCCCTTCAATACTAGCCTCTTCGGGCATCGCGGCTATGCAATATCCGATCATTTTTCGAGGAAATATCGATCATTCTTGGGATGTCTGACCGGCAGACGTGTGTTTGAAAATACCCTGCGTATAGGATGGTAGCGCAGCATGGGTCGTATCGCTGAAGCGATACACCGCGTTTGATACTGCCCAAGTGCCGTTATCAGAAACGATCCACGGCCCGTATGTCGGAGCCTATGCGCCTGGCTTTCGCGCGCAACGTTCCAAGTATATGAGGCGTAGCGCGTCCTCGAAAGCGCGTATCAACTCTGTTTTTCGCTCCGGGTTTGGGATGAAATAGCCAAATTCGATGTCCATGCGCGGCTCCCAATCGATCAGCCTGACCTCTTTTTCCAATTCGGGGTCCAGCGCGATTGGGTCAGCAAAGGTGAAGCCCAGACCGCGTTGAACAAGCCGGTAAGCAGCCGAGCCGAGCGAGACCTCATGTGCAACGTCAAGCTTTGCACCAATCGTCGCCATTTCCTGATCCGCGATACGCCGAATGACCGTTGTTTCGTCCAGCGCGATGTAGGGAATCCCGGTCATATCGCCCGGCCGCAACACCGCGCGATCTGCCAACGGGTGGTCCTTGCGAATAGCAACCTTCAGAGGCGCCGCGCCAAGGCGGACCGGCGTCGGCTGGTCGATGGGCAACGGCAGTGCCGAGACGCCAATGTCATAGCGGTCGTTCATCATGCGCCGCCCCAGATCGCGGCGCAGGTGAATTTCCAGCTTGATCGGTTGGTCGGCAAATACGTCCCTGAGGCGTTCGATTGCGGGAACGATAAGGCCATTCACGATCCGCGTTTGCGCGATGATCCGAAAGGGGTCTTGCGTGCCGGTCTGGATTTGCTGGACGAATTGCGGCAGGGCCTCGATCTGAGACAGGATGCGCAGCGCTTCGGGCAGGAAGCGTTCCGCCTCTGCTGTGGGGATCAGGCGACGCTTGTCGCGCCGGAAGAGCTCTATCGCGAATTCTTCTTCCAGCAGGTGCAGCAGTCGGCTGGCCGCGGATTGGCTGAGGTTCATGGCGTCGGACGCACGGGCCAGCGTGCCCTCTTGCATCACAAGGGTGAAAACCTTCAGGCTGCGCAAATTCACTGTTCGAATTTCTCGATTTATAGTTCTGATAATTGCGTTTTTTATACATGATCGATTAGGCTACCGTCTAGCCTTGATTGCAGTGGCGCCGCCTGAACGCGTCAACGCCTAAAGGGAGGACATCATGAAACGACGTGACTTCATCACCACCGGTCTAACCGCAACCGCAGTACTTACGGCGGGCCGGGGGCTGGCCGAATGGGCACCGCGACGGCCGATCAATGCTATTCTGCCCTACTCGGCAGGCGGGGGCACGGATGCGCTTGCGCGGGCGGCGGCCGCCGCAGCTGACGGAATTCTGCCGGTGCCGCTTGTCGTCGTGAACAAGCCCGGATCATCGGGCATCACAGGGGCAACCGAGGCCGCAGCCGCGCGTCCCGACGGCAACACGGTCATGGTCACCTCTGCCGGGTCGTTCCTGCTGACATCCATGCTGCGCGAAACGGATGTGAACCCCTTCGATAGCTTCGACATCATTGCCCAGATCGGCAACCTGACACCTGCGATCATCGTGCCCGCCAACAGCCCGTTCCAGTCGGTTCAGGACTTCGTTGATGCCGCCCGCGCAAACCCTGGCAGCCTGCGGTGGGCCCACAACGGGCGTGGCGGGTTTCATCAGGTGGCGGGCCAGAGCTTTCTGAACCGCAACGCGCTTGAGGCTCAGGACGTGCCGTTCAAAGGCGGCGGGCCGACCCGCGCCGCCGTGATCGGAGAGCAGGTCGATTTCGCCTTTGTCGGCATTCAGCAGGCCGCAGGATTCGAGAATGAGTTACGCGTGCTGGCGCTGGTGGCACCCGAGCGTGACCCGATCCGCGACGACGTGCCGACGCTGGAAGAGCTTGGTTTTGACTATGTCGCGGTGTCCTCGCCCATCGTGTTCTTTGCGCCCAAAGGCACCGATCCAGAGATCATCCAAGGCATGGAGGCGGCATTGCAACAGATCACCGAGACGCAGCAGTTCGCCGACCTCATGCGCGAGCGCGGCAATGTGCCGGCCTTTCTGAACGGCGCCGAGACCGAAGCCCGCCTGCGGCAGATGCAGGCAGACACGCGGCCCGTCATCGACGTGCTGAAAAGCCAGGGCTGAAACCAGTGACCCTAGGGTCTTCTCCTGCCCCTCGGGTGGTCGGTATGGCGCTGATCCTCATCGGGATCGGCGCCATGGCGACATCCATGGGCATACCGCTGGATCAACAGGGCCGATGGGGTGCCCGGTTCTTTCCGCTGGCCGGATCGATCACGCTGGTCGTACTGGGCGCGGCCGAACTGCGCAAAACCGCTTCTGCCAGCCAGATGGACCCGCGACATCTGCCCGCCATAGCTGCGTTGCTCGCGCTGGCGGTCGTTTATGTCTGGTTGATCTCTGCTGTTGGATACCTGATCAGCACCGCTCTCGCAGCGCCCGTGGCGCTCTGGATCTTCGGCCTGCGCACCCCCCTTGGTCTGGGCGCGGCGACACTCCTTTGCCCGGCAGCCTACCACCTTGTGTTCTTCAAACTCCTGGGCGTTTTTCCACCCCTTGGTCGATATTTCGACCTGCTGGACGTTCTAGGGGGGTATTGAACGCATGGATATCTTCCCCGCTCTGATCAGCGTCCTGACCGACCCGGTGCTGCTGGGCTGGGTTTTGCTGGCGGCGGTGGTCGGGATGGTCGTTGGTGCGATCCCCGGTTTGACGGCCTCTGCGGCCATTGCCATGCTGTTGCCGCTGACCTTCTACATGGAGCCGCTGCCCGCGCTCGCGTTTCTCTATGTCATCGGCAAATCGGGTCGCTATGGCGGGTCCATCGCCGCGATCCTGTTCAACACGCCCGGTACGGCGGCCTCCGCCGCAACCCAGATCGACGGCTATCCGCTGGCGCGGCAGGGCAAGGCCAGCAAGGCGATGAAGGTTGCCACGATTTCCTCCATCATCGGTGATTTCACGGGTGAGATTCTGCTGATCGTTGGGGTCGCGTGGATCGCAGCCCTTGCGCTCAAGCTTGGCCCGCCGGAGCTGTTTGCCGTTTATTTCGCGGCCTTCATCGTGATCGGGTCGGTCATTGGCAAGTCGGTGACACGTGGTCTGGCGTCTGCGGCGTTTGGCATTCTGGTGGCCATGATCGGCCTTGATCCGATCAGTTCGACTGAGCGGTTCACCTTTGGCAGTTTCGATCTGACCAACGGCATTGGACTTGTGCCGCTGATGATCGGGATTTTTGTGCTGGGCGAGGTATTTGCCCAGATAGAGGCGCGGGGCAAGCCCTCCTTGATGGGCGACGGCGGTGATGACGCCGCGCGCAACGGGCTGATCTGGGCCGAGTACAAGCCGTGCCTCCCCCACGTGGTGCGATCATCGTTCATCGGCGCTTTCATCGGCATGTTGCCCGGACTGGGATCGGCCATCGCCGCCTTTGTCGCCTACGGTGAAGGCAAGCGCCGAGCCAGCAACCCTGATGCCTGGGGCAGGGGGGCATTGGAGGGCGTCGCGGCCCCAGAGGCGGCTAACAATGCGGTCAGTGGCCCGTCGATGGCCCCGCTTTTGACCCTGGGAATTCCCGGATCGACCATCGGCGCGATTCTGATCGGAGTGTTCCTGATTCACGGCATCCAGATCGGACCAACCCTGTTCCTCACCAGCCGCGATCTGATCTACGCCCTGTTCGCCTGCGGATTGATCGGCATCGTCATGTACGGCGTGATCGGCTATTTCGGAGCCGCCTTTGTGGGCCGGTTCATCATCCGGCTGCCGACGCATGTGCTCTACCCGATTATCTTTCTGACGTCTTTTGTCGTTGCCTACACGTCCCGTGGCAATCTGTTCGATGTCTACGTCATGGTCGCGGCGGGGTTTGCGGGTTGGGCGATGCGCAAGCTCGATTTTAACCCGGCTGCCTTCGTCATCTCCTTCGTTTTGGCAGGTGGCGCAGAGGAGGCGTTCCGTCAGGCGCTGTTGCTCTCTGACAATGGGTTGATGATCTTTGTAACCCGACCTGTCGCATTGCTGTTCCTGCTGATTGGGGCCGCGGCGCTTTTCATGCGGGTCCGGAGCTTGAACCGACAGGCGCGCGACAATGCTTTGGGGTCTGCGTAATGGTGGCCCCGCTCAACGGTATCCGGGTCATTGACTGGACCCATGTTCTGGCGGGACCGGCTTGCGCCTACTACCTTGGCCTTTTGGGGGCAGAGGTGATCAAGGTCGAACGGCCCGGGCGCGGCGATGCGATGCGCCACCGGGGCGGGACGGACAAAGCGCGCGCGGCGGAGGGCATGAGCACGACCTACATGACGCAAGGCGCGGGCAAGCAATCGCTGGCGCTTGATCTGTCGAGGGAAGCAGGGCGAGACGTCTTTCATCGGCTCTTGAAAACCGCTGACGTGCTGGTCGAAAACCATCGCCCGGACACGCTGGCTCGCCTGGGCCTGACCGAAGACGCCACGCGCGCAGTCAATCCCCACCTCATCCATTGCGCGATGACCGGTTACGGACGTGGCAATGACATGGAAGGCGCCCCGGCCTACGACCTGAATATCCAGGCAATCAGCGGGCTGATGGCCTTGACCGGTACCGAAGAGACCGGCCCCCTGCGCACGGGCGCGCCGATCGTCGACTATGCGACCGGCCTCGCTGCGGCGCTTGCAACCACATCCGCCCTTATGCAGCGCGAGAAGACCGGGACAGGGTCGTTCGTCGATGTTTCCATGCTCGAAACCGCTTTCAGTCTCATGAGCTCGACCATCACGGATTACCATTTGACCGGAAACGCCCCCGGACCGCGCGGGAATGCGGCCAACAGTCGGTCGCCATCATCAGGCGTGTTCGCCTGCGCTGAGGGCAAGATCAGCCTGGGCGTGAACGAGGAGGCGCAGTTCCGCGCATTGGCAAGCGCGCTGAAGCGTCCAAACTGGCTGACCGATCCGCGGTTCGCTGACCCCGTGACCCGCGACGTTCATAGAGCCGACCTTGGCCAGGCGATCTCGGATATTCTGTGTACACGCGCTGCGCACGAATGGGAGCGCATCCTGATGGCTGCCGGTGTGCCCTGCGCACGATTGCGGAGCCTGCCGGAAGCGCTCGATCTGCCGCCAGCGACGCAACGCGACTTCGCCCGGCGCGGCGCGGCCGGTTTCTGTGGCCTGCCGTTCTCAATGGCGCATGCGCCTGACCTCGCTGACAGGCTGTCGCCGCAGAGGCTTGGCTCTGGGACGCAAGATTTACTGCATGGGCTTGGTTACGATGAGACCGAGATCGAGACCTTCGCAGAGCAGGGGGTCATTGGACTCACTTAAGCAGCGTAAAGACGGTAGATCGCGGATCAGCAGGAAGGCATTGCCCTCTCTGATTTATCCCAAAGTTGATGGTAGTCCTCATCTTCAATTCAAGCACATGTGGGAGGTCTGTGCACTGTGGCTCGCCCCTCTTCAAAGCAAAGTGGATACCTGGCCTGAGTTTAAAGTATCCGCTGCTTCCCTGCTGCCCCGTGGCAGCCCTGGATGGCAGACACCCATCTTCGGATTAGCGTCATTGTGAACGCTGCCTTTCGTCTTTGGTCAGCCTCATGCGCTTGTCATTGCATGACCAAATCAATAGGGCGATCATCGTCGCCGGATAAGCAGCTTATTAGGGAATGCATGGTGAAACTCTTTTGGCGCAGTCTATTCCTTTTCTCAGCCTTTGGCGTAGCCTACCTTCTGTTCTGGCCGATACCGATCGATCCCGAAGCCTATGAACCCGCCCCTGATCCTGGGTTGTCGGGGGCCTTTGCGCCAAATAATCTGCTGGGCAATGCGCAACGCCTGATCTTGCCCGAGGGTGCCGATGGGCCGGAGGACTTTGCGGTTCTCCCCGATGGTCTCTACACAGCTGATGTCAACGGCGGTCTTTTTCGGCTTGAAGGCGAAAATTTCATAAAAGTCGCGGATCTTGGGGGGCGGCCTCTTGGTTTGGACGAAGGGCCAGATGGCGCGCTCTATATCGCGGACAGTTTCCGTGGATTGATGCGCTGGACCAAGGACGAGGGCCTGACCTCACTGGTCACCGAAATCAATGGCGATCCTGTGGTCTATGCAAACCAATTGGACGTGGCGCAGGACGGAACCATATATTTCTCAAACTCCACAGATCGTTTTGATCCCGAAACGCTGGGCGGCACCAAGCCAACCTCGATCATGACGATTTTTGAACAATCACGCACCGGCTATGTCGCCCGCCGAACACCTGACGGTACCGTGGAAAAGATCGCCTCGGGTTTTGTGTACACCAATGGTGTCGTTCTTTCGCCGGACGAAAGCTATCTCTTGATCGCGGAAAGCGGTCGCGCGGCGATCCACAAGCTCTGGCTGACGGGAAATCGGGAAGGTCAGCTCGAGCCGTTCCTGACTGGCTTGCCGGCATATCCAGACAATCTGGAGCCAGGTGAAGACGGCACATTCTGGGTCGCCTTCGCTTCTCCGCGGGTCCCTGCAGAAGCTCTGATGCCGTACCCGTTCCTTCGTAAGGTGGTCTGGCGCTTGGGGCCCTATGTGCGACCCGCGCCGATCGAGCATGGTATGGTCGCGCAATACGATAGCGACGGAAAGGTTCTCCGCGTCTTGCAGGACGCAAACGGCACATTGGGTATCACCACGGGTGCGCGAGTGATTGGGGATCATCTCTATGTCACGATGCTCGAAGGTCCGTTTGCCGCACGTGTGCTGTTGGACAGCCCCCGCCGAGATCTAGATTAATTAAGGAAAGTCTTGGCTTTCAGGACTTTCAGCTTGCTGCACTTTGCTAATCTCCTTTCTTAGCAGGCGGCTCTCCTTCGGTAGGCCGCACCGCGGCATCAGGACACGTCGCTGGGTGTCTCATGTAGGCTGCCACCTGACAATCGACCAGAGCGGTCAGATGTCAGCCTAGGAACCCTGCTATCCCATTTGACGAACCGCAGCGAAGGACCGCATTATGAGCACATCAATCGTGGCTCCCGGACCTGAACAGGCGTATTCATGAAGCATGCTGGCTGCTGTCACTGTGGAGCAATCCGCATCGAACTCGAAACGTCTCGTGCTCCCCAAGATCACGTCTTGGGGGCTTGTCAGTGCTCATTTTGTCGCAAACACAACACCAGAGCCTTCTCCGACCCATCGGCAGCGGTGGTGATCACGGCGGAAAATCCGCACGCCTTGCAACTCTATGAGTTTGGCCTGAAAACGTCAAAACAGGTTATCTGCAATCGCTGCGGTGTCTACGTTGCCATGATCTTGATCGAAGGCGAAAGGGTTTTCAGCGTTCTGAACATCGATACGCTTGATGACCGCGCATTGTTTAAGCGCGAGAGCCGCTATCCGGAAGCTCCTCTTGGCGGTCGCCACGCGGCGGCGAAAACTCGCCTGAACTCAAACCTCACCGGCGAAACCAGAGTTTTTGGCTATACTAACGTTGCGTAAGGTCTCTTCGGGGACCACCTAGTGTTGATCATCTTTCAAGTTTAATCAGTTTCACGGATAATCCTTTTGTCAACAAAACCAGCAAATTCAGACCCGCCCCTGCAGGTGGTCATGCCAGCAGGTCTTGAAATCTCCTTCTTCGGCGACCTGCGGGTGGCTCGGAACGGGACGGAGGTCCCACTTCCGGCGTCACGCAAGGCCCGTGCCCTATTGGCCTTTCTGGTCGAAACCGGCCGCCCCCATCGACGGGAACGCCTGTGCGAGCTTTTCTGGGATCTGCCGGATGATCCCAAAGCGGCCCTGCGCTGGTCGCTGAGCAAACTGCGCAAGGTGGTGGATGCGCCCGACCGCGTTCGGATCCTTGCGGACCGCGAACGGGTTGCCATCGACGGTGAAGGGCTATCGATTGACATTCTGGAGGTTCGCGCACAACTGCGCGGCGGCGGAGAGAACTTGTCGGTTGTCGAATTAGAAGGTCTGGCCCGGCGTCTTGATGCGGTTCTCCTGGACGGCCTTGATGAAGCAGGAGACGGTGCTTTCCGGTCATGGCTTGCAGCAATGCGGGAGGATGCCAGCGCCGCGCGGAAAAAGGTTCTTCAGCTGCTGGCCATGCGTACTGGCGACACGTCCAAATGGATGCGTCTCTGGCGCGATGCAGCGCCAGAGGATGCAAGGGCCATCGACCAAACTCAGCACAATCCAGGCTTTGGTGAGGAACAGGATGCGCTTGAAGCGCCCGCCGGGCAAACGTCTGACCCGCTTGCGCCATCAGACCGCCGCTTGTCTCGACCGGGAAACGCCGAAGCGCTGCGCGCGCAACGCATCGGGTTTTGCGATGCCGCCGATGGGACCAAGATTGCCTATGCGTCGATTGGATCGGGCCGCCCCATCCTGAAAGCCGCCAATTGGCTCAACCACCTAGAATTCGACTGGACGACACCGATCTGGGGCGAGTGTTTCGCGGAGGTCGCGCGGGATCGGACCCTGATCCGCTACGATGAACGGGGGTGCGGCCTGTCGGATTGGGAGGTCGAAACCCTCAGCTTCGACGCATTCGTGGAAGACCTCGAAGCCGTTGCCGACAAGTTGGAGCTGGAGCGTTTTCCACTGCTTGGCATCTCGCAGGGCGCGGCGGTCGCCATCGAATACGCGGTGCGTCATCCCGAACGGGTGTCAGGGCTTATCCTTGTGGGCAGCTATGCTGCAGGTTGGCGGCACCTTGCCAGCCCCGAGGAGCAAGCGCGTCGCGAAGCGGTACGCAACCTGACCGAGGTGGGGTGGGGCACGGAAAACCCTGCGTATCGGCACATCTTTTCCAAGACGTTCATGCCCGATGCAGAGGTTGACGATCTCGCATGGTTTGATGAATTCCAGCGCCAGACCACCTCGCCGCAGAATGCCGCGCGCTTTCAGGACGCCTTCGGCGAGATTGACGTGCGCCACAGGCTGGATCAGGTCAAGGCGCCCACGATCGTGCTGCATTCCAAGGGGGATCAGCGCATTCCTCTGGCGCAGGGGCGTGCGGTCGCGTCGGGTATCCCGGATGCGCGCTTTGTGCCGTTGGAGAGCCGCAATCATGTTCTGGTCGATTATGAACCTGCGTGGCGCACCGGCATGGATGCGATCCGGGACTTCATGCGGACGCATGGCTTGTGATCATTCATATCGTTTGCGGCACGCTTCAACAGCGGCGCAAACAAAGAGGTCCTATCAAAACCACAGCGACCGTGCTGACCTCAGCCGCATCAGGCTGAGGGTTCTCGCTAACCAAGACGAGGCGATTGATCGTAAGGTGCCCTTTGTCGGCGTCTTTTGTGTGAGCGCAGCCGGGCAGGCCACCTTTCTGCTCGGCACCGGCGTCTGGCATCTTGATTTCGTCCTGACCGAACGCGGCGCCGATGGCTGGATGCCCCATTTGATCGGCAGGCGCGGTACAGCGGTGGGGCACGACGTGATCACAGACGCTGGTGGCGAGGATTTTCCTGAACTGACGGCCACCTGATTAGTTCAGGCCAGAACTGCCTGTGAGCATCTGAAAGGGCGCCCACCTGATCCAGCTATCCCGACGTCCAAGGTGCAAATTACAACGCTGCCGGGCGCGAATACAACGACACTACAACGGTAACGACAACGCTTTGGCCAAGGCGCTTCGCCTATAAGAGCCCGGGGATAGATTCGCCCCACCGGTACCCTCTCCCTCAACACGGGTGCCGGGCCGAACAGGATTTAGGGTGACCCGTTTGTCACCCGTAATAGTAGTTAACGAGTACGCAAAGTTATTTTTGACCAAAAGGCCCGGTGCCGGATTTTTTGAAAGGCACCGGGCATTACTTTCCCCTTCCGCCAACCAGCTTTGCCCCGGCTCTTGCTTTCGCGAGGGCCGGGTTCCCGCGCAGTCACTCTTTTAGGAGCATCACAGATGAAAACAATTCTCTCTCTTAGCGCCGCGGCATTTTTCGCCGCCTCCACGGCGCAGGCTGCCCTTGTCGCCAATATCTCGGGCACCCCAAGCAGCGGACAAACCACATGGACCTTCAGCGGGGTGGCCATTGCAGTCGGATCGGGGTTTTTTGAAGACGGAAACGATTTGGCCAATAACGACACATGGCGGAACTTTGGCGAGTACACTTCAATCAACGATTTCGAGAACTTTAATGTCTTGGGTGATGCCGGATTGACGATCGACGGAATGACCCGTTTGATTGACTTGGCCTATATCGACGATGGCGCCGACGGCGCTCCTGACGACCGGGGCGTTGGGGTCGAAGGCGACACGGACTTTGAGTTTTTCGCGGGATCCGAGATCAACTGGACGGATAGCCTGACAGTCATTGGCTTCGACATCAAAGATCTGAACAACAGCGGTCGGCCGATCGCGTTCCTGACCTCAAACTATGGTTCCAATGGCGACGGAACGCGCGACCTGGAACTGACCATCGCAGCAGCCGACATCGCGCCCGTTCCAATGCCCGCAACCACCTGAGCCAGACCGACGCAGTCATCAGTGTCGCACCGGGCGGAGAGGTTGTCACAACGCAGGCTGAAGAGTTGGGCGACGTGGTGATCGACGATGGCGCGGGCCTGCGGATCATCCTCAAAGGGGTCGACATCGCCGATCTGAGCGCCGGCAACTTCATCTTCTGAGAGCACGGCCTGCGGTGTCTTCCGCCGTCCGCAGGATAAGGCAAAAACCCACGCCAAAACCAAAAGGACCACTGCTTCGGACAACGGTCGTGACAACGGCCGCCCCTTAAACAGCGCGCAGAACGGTCAACCCACCGGCAGACCCCCGTGACCGCGCCATACTCCTGCAACGCAAAAAGGAAATTTCAAATGACCACCCCCCAAGTTCTCGTCGCCCCTATCCTGACCAATACGACCGCTATCGTGGCCAAGTCGAAAGTCGTTGAATTGTCGAACGGCAACATCCTTGTGACCTACATCTCCGAGCGGGGCGGTGACCCTGACAAGGACGGGTTCTTTATCCACGGCCAGCAGTTCGATGCCCTTGGCAACAAGATCGGCGGCGAAATGCTGTTCGAGTTTCCAAAGGAAACGGATACCGAAAACTTCGACATCGTCGCGCTGCCCGAGGGTCGCGTTGCGATCCTGGCGGATCAGGACAGCCGCCGTGGAGCTAATCCCAACAATGACGACCCTTTCCTCGGTGTTTTTCAGGTCAATGGGTCCGGAACGGCCACCTTCCTGCCAGGAGAAAGTGAGGATGCCTCGGGAACCGGAACCAGAAATTTTGATTTTGCGCTGACAGAGCGGGGGGACGACGGGTGGATGGCGCACAGTCTCGCAAGCGATTTTGGCGCTGATAGAATTTTTCAGGACTCCGATATTCAGGGCGTTGAACTTGTTGAAAGGACGGGCTTTCGCGGCACCCGCAACGGCGAGCTTGAATCGACCACATTGGAAAATGGCACCCAGGTTCTGCTGCTTGATCGGGATGCCCGGGACAATAGAGACGGCGATCTCGAATTCAGGATCATCGGGCTCAGTAGCAATGTGGTGAAGAGCGGCCTTGTCGGCGGTAACGCTGACGACCGGAACAATGAAGGGACGGTGCAGGCGTTGAAAGGCGGCGGGTTTGTCATCGCCTGGACCGAGCGGGATGCGGACACGGACGTCGTTTTCAAGATGTTCGACGCAAGCGGCAACCCCCTCAGCGCGTCCGTCACATTCGTGGGCAGTAAGAGTGGAACCACGGACAACAACAACGAGCCCGCGATTGCGGCGCTGCAGGACGGCGGTTTCATCATCTTCTTCGACGACGACACCTCCGGGGGCGGAATCAAGGGGCAGCGATACGATGACCAGGGGGGTGCGGTCGGTGAGATTTTCACTGTGTTCCCTTCCACCTTCCCCGAAGAGATCGACGCGACGCTCCTGTCGAACGGCAATGTCGCGGTCTCCTTCACCATCTTCAATACCATCCATACCACCATCGTAAGTGTGGATGGCGACCTGCCCGATGGCGCGATCGTCGGCACCGGTGGCAATGACACGCTAACCGGCACGCGCGATGATGACGTGATCTTTGGACTTGATGGCGATGATACGATGAGCGGTGAGAACGGTGATGATACGCTCGACGGTGGCGCGGGTGACGATCGCGTGATCGGCAATCGCGGGAATGATATCCTGCGCGGCGGGGCGGGCAACGACAGGCTGCAGGGCTTTGGGCAACGTGACACGCTCGACGGCGGTACCGGAAATGACAGCCTCAGCGGCGGGACATCCGCCGACACCTTCATCTTTCGTGATGGGGATGGCCGTGATGAGATCACCGACTTCAACCCATTTGATACAAACGAAAAGATCGATCTGTCGGATGTTACCGCGATCACAAGCTTTGCCGACCTGCAGGCCAATCACCTCGTGCAGGGCGATCAGGGTGCGGAGATCGACGACGGTAGAGACCTGACGATTATTCTGACAGGTGTGGACATCGCCGACCTTGACGAGAACAGTTTCATCTTCTGAAGGGCAATGTCTCCGCGATCTCCACAAAGGTGGCGGGGTGTAGGTGGCGCGCCCATGTCCCGTTTCCACTATGATGTACCCTTCAACTTGAATCGAGCGGAGGAGCTAGAAACCAATCGGTAAATCGTCAGCACGTTCGACGCGCAAGACTTTTCCATCAGCGTTTCATTCTTGATCATCAGATAAGGTTGATCGAAGGTCTGAGAGTAACAGTGATCTCAAATGGGCAAGCCAAACGCACATGGTACCGAGTAACATCCAGCGAATTCACGGCCCGGCCAAAGGTCGCAGCACAGTTTCGATCTTTTCCGGTCTTGTATTCGCAGTTGCTTATGACCCGGATATGGCAGCCGACATTGTCGATCAGACCAAAAATACTCTCGCTTTCCTAGACAAGCACCTTGTCGACGCCGGCAGCGACAAGAGTGCCATCCTGCAGGCGACGGTTTATCTTTGCGATATGTCGATGAAACCCAAGATGGACACTGTCTGGGAGGAGTGGATTGGTCCGCCAGAGAACTGGCCTCAGAGAGCGTGTGTAGGCGCGGATCTCGGCGAGGGGAGTTTGATCGAAGTCGTTGTGACGGCCGTGCAAATCACATGACGGCCGTACCAAAGTATGAAACGTCGTGTCGTTTCATCCGCGACGTGGGCTTTGATCAAGTAGTATCGGGAAGCTTCGACGGCGGAGAGGGTTTGATTTTCGAAAGGCCAAATAGCTAGGTGCGCGGTGACCCCGCCAGTTCTCCGAGGTAGGCCGTCAGAGTTTCTTGGTTGCCGCCCTCCGCACCAAGCATGATTGTCTGCCACGCCCAAGTCTCATACTTGACGATATTGAGCTCCCAGATGCAGCCCACGACCTCCTGAACGCCATCCTTGAAGGTCGTTGGATCGTCATAGCCTGCTCGCATTTGGCCCATTTGCGCCAGAACGCTGCCCCATTGCCAGTAGAATACAGGTGAGACGACGGCGACCTCTGCGAAGTGGATGATCTGGAAGCCGATGCCATGGTTTCCGGCAGAGTTCTCAAGAGGCCCGGCATCAGGAAGTCGGCGCATTGCCTCCTCGGTCGCTGCTGAAACAACGCCCTCGGCAAAGGCTCTGCCGTCAGCAACAATTGCATAACGCTTTAGACGCCAACCGCGATCCTGCGCCAAGCTCAACGGTCGGACGGTGCGGGGTGCGAAAGGTTTCAGATGGTCCATTGATACCTCTCTTTTGAGGGCTGCATCATAGCTCAAGGATCAGCGGGCAGTGGTCCGAAACCTCTGGATCATGGATGACGTCGAACGTCTTCACGGCCTCCACGTCGCTCACGAGCAGATAGTCGGCAAACCTGCCTGGCTTTTTATATTGCGTATTCCGGGTGCTTTCGAAACCGCGCGATGTGACCATTTCGATCAGACCGGCGCCTTTGAGTATATTCAACGTTTCGCTGTCCGGTTCCACGTTAAAGTCGCCACAGATGATGCGGAGATCGCCCTGTTCCGATACGGCATCCGAAAGCGCGATCAGCCGACGCGCCTGCGCTGTGCGTTCTGGTGTGTCCATCTTACCGTTCAAGTCCCGAAGACCATGCATATGTGTGATGCTGACGGCACGATTAGACCTATAGTCGAAGACCCGAACTCCATGTGCGCTGCGGGATCTGGGGTGATTGCCATAGCCAACCGGCGAAAAATCTTTGTGCACGAAACCCTGCACCTGACCAATCACCGGCAAGGACTGATGAACGAATGTGGCAAGGCCCCATTGCGAAGGAACTTCCGTTTCCTCGTCCCACAAGACGCCTTGGGCGGCTGGGCAAAAGGTCGGGACATGATCAGGTAGGGCGCGGCAGACATCGCGAAAGAAGTTGGCTCTCTGAGGAAGAATATGGTCGCCATCCCGGTAAGTCAGCCAGTCTAAATTCGTGGCTGGACTATGAACGACTTCCTGCAGGCAGAGGATATCGGGCGCCATCCGGGAAACGTAGGGCAGAAGCTCCTGATAGAGCTTGCCGCCCCAGCCATTCAGGCACATGACTCTCATTGGTTCGCCTCCTGCAATACCGATACTCCCGCAGCAATGATGGGCGCGGTCTCCGCCCTTGCCAATAGATGAGGCCCGATCTTGTGCAAATTTGGACTGCCAATTCTGGGTACTTCATTCGTTGTAATCCACTCGTGTCTGGGAGAAATGCCAACTCCCTTATATTCGTACATCTAGGTGGTACGAGTTACGGGCCTTCAGCAGGGTTCTTGCTTCTTTTAGCTCACGTTTGATGTGGTCGCGTACTACCAGCATGCGGTCAATCGGGTTTTGACTTCGATTTACCCATAGCACTTTGAACCGATACGCCTTGGCAGCAATGGTGTCCCAACCCTTTGATAAGGCAAAAGGACTTCAGTCCCGTCAGATTGCAAAAAGCTTTCGAAAAGATAACATGCACGGGTATCTGGCTTGAAGACACCCGTGCCTTTAACATTCACGATTGCATCCAAAGCTGTTGTGGACTTTCGCTCGCCCTTGCCGAGAAGTCAGCAACTGCGCTCGGGTGGGGACTAATGGCCCCATTTGCCAATGGTGACTGGAATGATGCATCGCGTTTGAAGGACTGCTTTGTGCTTTAGTTGTCAGGTTAAGCTCAGCTAGGGCTTTCGCCTTCAATGATCTTCAGCATTTGCAGGTCTGTTGCCTCGGGGTGCACCCCCGCTGCTGTCAGCATGGCATGCACTTGCCCCCGGTGGTGCGTTTGATGATTGATCATATGGGCCAAGTTGAAGCCAAAATTGGTGACGACGTCCTCGTCGCCTCTCATCCATGACACATCGCTTGTCAGTTCTGCATCGGTCAGTGCGTTTGCCCAAACTACGATTTCATCATCCAATGCGGCACGATCAGCAACAAAGACTGACCAATCGTTTGGGTCGTCGGTGTATGGATGGTGAACACCTATCCTTGCTTCATTGTCTCTGTCGCGACGAAGCCTCGCCAACCAGATGCGGTCGTCCCAAAGGATATGGTTCAAGGTCTGTGCAATCGATCCAAAGAATGCCCCGCGATTTTTCCACCTTTCTTCATCAGAAAGGCTGTCGGCGGCGGTCACCAAAGAACGGTTTTGCCAACGATTGTAGCGCGCCATGGTGCGAGCGAACTCAAGGGTGATCATTGCGAGGCCTCCGATAGTCCCAAGACAGAATATGGGACAAACCGAAACCCGTCATTCGTGTTTTGCGTAGCGTCGGTTGAGAACGGCGCGCTCTCGACCCACGCCGCGCGGTAGTCTGACGGTTGGCTCGCCAGATGGAGCTGTCGTTGCATCGGTTCAGCCTAACGCCTCGCAGCCATGGGCAAGATCAAACCCCATCTGGTCTGCTGGGTCGGTCCCAGCGGTTCGAAGCCCAATTTCTTGTAGACCGCTATCGCGCGTTCATTTTCTGGATGCGGATCGGTCGCGATGACGGGCGCGCCGTTATCGAAAAGTGTTTGCATTCTCATGCCGATAAACGCTGATCCATGCCCAACGCCGACCATTTCGGGATCTCCGATGTATTGATCGATTCCCCGCGACCCTTTGGGCAGACTGGCGAAATGGTGCTCTTTCCATCCATGCACTGTATAGTCCTGCATAAACGCAAAGGGCCGTTCTGCGATTGAAACGATCCAGCGAGTCACCCGCGGATCGGCCAAACTCGCTTCGTCATACGGCTCATCTGAGTCCCACCATTCGCGAACATGTGGGTTCGACTGCCATGCTGCGAGCAAAGCGAGATCATTCAGGGCCGCTTTGCGAAAACTGTACTGATTTGTCGCGAACATTTGACGAGTCTAGCACATCATGCTCGGGCAGGGATGGGCCCTCCTACGTCGTTCACTGCGTTCGCAGGGAATGACGGCTTTGGGGTGGGCGAGTTTCTGTTGCCGTTAGAGGGGCCGGCCGCTGAGCGGGACGCAGCCGACTTTGTTCCCATTGCTATGATTGACCGTTTCGGAACTTCAGAGATATTTCGTCGTAGCCCAATGACCTTGCCACACCGGCTCCGAGACACGCGTGACGGTTTTGTCCTGTACTCTATGCTGAGAAGAGCGAGATCGCAGATGCCACCAGGCTGCCGCGCGCTGCCAGAGGGTTCGACTATCAGGGTATTGAAGGATGATGACGCTGCCCTCTTGCCTTTCGCCCCGCGCCCTTTCCTTCAGGTCGAGGTTTCTGAAGACAATTGCTTCGATCTCCTCATTGGCCATCCCGGGAACCGGCATGTCTGACAGGTGGGGTTCAATCTTTTGATGCTTCATGGCTTGTCTCCCGACATCTGCCGACAGATTGACATACTGATATTTAAATTGAAAACTCAGAATCTTAATAGGCTGTATTGGAAATACTCATATGCTCACACATCGGCAGGTCAGATACTTCTTGGCTGTTGTCGATGCAGGGCAGGTTTCGGCGGCGGCGCGCGCTTTAAATGTCTCACAGTCAGCGGTGTCCCTTTCGATAAAGGATATGGAATGTATGCTTGGAACGGATTTGTTCGAGCGCTTGCCAACCGGCTTAAGGTTGACCAAAGCCGGGCAGCAATTCCGGCACCATGCACACGACATCGCTGCGTCCTTCGAAGCAGCCGTCAAGAGCGTAGAGACCGGAAGCGATCAGGCCACGGGTAAAGTCCGCCTCGGGATGAGTTGGACGCTGTCCAGCTACTTTGCCTTTCCGGTTATCGAACATTTTGCGCGCCAGCACCCCCAGATCGAGGTTCAGCTTGTCGAAGAAACCCGCGAGACACTTGAGCAGGCGCTGGTTAAAGGTCAGCTCGATCTGGCGTTGGTTCTGACATCGAACCTGACTGGCGGGTTTGGTCTGAAGAGCAAAACCCTGCACCGGTCGCACCGCAGGCTCTGGACAAGTCTCGACCATCCGCTGACCGGACAGAAAAACGTATCTCTCGCGGACGTGGCGCAATATCCCTACGCGGTGCTGCGATCCGACGATGCCGAGAAACAGGGGTTGGCATATTGGACAGATCAAACAGGCCAGCCGGAGATCAAGCTGACCTCGACCTCCATCGAAGCCGTACGCAGCCTTGTGGCCTCGGGTCAGGCCGTGACGATCCTGAGCGATGTTGTTTATCGCCCCTGGACACTCGACGGTCGGCGGGTCGAAAAAATTGATCTGGTTGAGGCGATTCCGACCATGGACGTAGGCATCGCCTGGTCTTCGCAAGCCGTACTCGATCCTGCCGCGAAACTGCTGCGCGAAACGTTTGATCGATCAATACCAAGGAGTTAACATTTTCGATGTGTTGGCCAATGCTTCACTGATGCGCGCGCACGGGCAGAAGCGAACCGATCGCAGTTCCCGACACATTCTATCAGACGCAGCGAAGTCACGATTTACGTTTTCTAGATGATCAGGTGTCTTGCATTCTTCATCGGCACTACAGTCGCGCCGCGTGAACCGAACTTTATGTCTTTCAGCTGCTTTTTTTTATCGAAATGCTACGCGCTTCGCCGGTGATCCCAAAACGAGTTTGAGACACCTTACTAACCCAATATTAGTGACAACCCTACAAATGCAGCCACGCCAAGGCACATTGTCGCAATGACGTGGTTTGTTGCGATGGCCACGCCAAGAGCAACTGCTGCTGCCATCCACATGTGCAAGGGTTCTCCCGCCAGGGATGCAGCAATTAGACTGACGATGATCAAACCGGGCAGGTCATCCAGCATCCATACATGTCGGGAAGCCTTTATCCTGTTCCCCGCAAGAAGTCCTGTGACCCTGATGGCAAAAGCGGCTACGGCCAGAACGAGAATGAGAAGCCAATGAGAACTGGTCATTGCAGAACACCCTTGGCCTGCCGGATCAGGTGTGCAGCAAGCAGCCCACACAAGGTACCGGCAACAATGGCATAGGCCTTGGGAAGCCCACAAGCTATCGCGGTGACTGCCGCGCCAAACGCGACCACCCACGGCAATGCATTTGCTTGCCCCGGCCACAATCCTCTCGCCATGGCGATGAAGGCTGCGGTGAAAGCAAATCCTAGACCAAACCTTTCCAGATCGGGTAGGAGCATCCCGACCAAGGCACCGGAGGCTGTGGAAACTGTCCAGACACTGATCATGACCAGACCTGATCCGATCAGGAACGACGCTCCGATATCTTTTGACTTCACCCGTTCTGACATCGTGAGCGCCCAATTCTCATCACCGGTGATATGGATCGCGATCAGCTTTGCCCGAAGGGGCAGAGAGGCTAGAACATCCGACAAGGATGCAACGATCCCAATATAACGCAGGTTGAGGGCAGCGCCGGCAAGCGCAGCTCCAAACACCGCTGATGCATCGGCATATTGTTCGACGGCGACGATCTGCGACGAACCGGCGTGAACCGCCGCGCTCATCAAACCAATGCTCCACCAGGAGAAGCCTACCTGGGCTGCCAGCAAGCCAAATGCGAAGCCATAGATCGCGGCCCCGGCGGCAAGCGGAATGATTGCGATCGCCCCGTGTTTCATGAAGCCGAAGATAGACAGCTCTGGCAATATGAAATAGTGACAATATGATGTATTTATGATCGGGTTGGATCGAAAAATAAGCAAATGTGATACGTACACATCATGGATGCGATTGACAAGAATTTGCTCAGAGCCGTACAGCAAAATGTGAAGCTCTCGATTCAAGAACTATCGGAAAAATCCGGGATTTCTACCGCATCCGTGCAGCGACGCTTGAAAGCGCTACGCGACACCGAAGTGATTCAGCAGGAAGTTGCGGTTCTTGATCCCAAGAAGGTTGGTCTGGGTGTGACCGCAATTGTTGCTGTGGAATTGGAACGAGATAGGCTTGACCATATTGACGCATTCAAACGGAAGGCCCGCCACGATCAGCAGGTTACGCATTTCTACTGCATCGCCGGGGATGCAGATTTTCTGATGATAGTGATGGCCAAGGATATTGAAGACTACGAGGCCTTTACCCACCGTTTCTTCTTTGCCGACAAGAATGTACGCAAATTCAGGACTTCTATTGTGGTCTCAACGGAGAAAGCCACGCTTGAGATCCCCATCTGACGACGCATTACAGACAGCCGCTGTACCGCAAAAATTCATGCAGGGCGATGTTTGCACCATTGAGGCAATGATGAAATCGCAATTCTCCAGCAATTCCGCTTGCAAAACTAAGCTAACGATATCTCGCTGCGGACCGCCTGGGAAATCCCCTGGCGTTCCAAGCGATGTTCTAACGGTCCTTCAGCGGTCGGCGTCTCCCTCGAAAACTATATCAGTCGGAGCTCTCAAACCAGCGACGTGTTGCCTCATCAGCTGGTAACAGCGTCTCGATCCGAAGATCATCAAGCATGGCATCCATGCTCATCCCTATGGTCGCGATCAGCGAGAACAGGCGCAAACGCGCCCCACCGATCAGGAACTCGATAGAGAGCACCGGGGCCGGATGCTCACTCGGGCGGTGCGCAATTGCGTCGGCCACCCGGGAAGTGACTTGAGTTGCTCTACCAAGGCTTTGCCTTCGCTGTCATGCGGGCGGCGTGCGACCTCGAGGTCTAGGAGCCGGAACAATGACCTTGTGACGCCCTCCCAGTTCACAATGTTGTCACGCAGCCTCCCGGGTGACATGACATCCAGGAGGACATTCGGCTGACCGGTTCCCCCCGCGACCGCAAAGAACTTCAGCGCACTCTTGTTGGCCTTTTGCAGAGTCCAAATGCGGTCGATGGAGATCGCCGGATAGGGGTCATGCCCTTTGAGCACGTGGTCAATCGAGATGTCCACGGCCATCCGTACCTCGGCATTCCAGCTTGCATCAGCACCCTGTGGCGCAAAGCCCGCGGATACCAACATGACGTCGTGCTCAGCAGCAGGCATCTCAAGGGCTTCGCATATCTGCCGCACCGCGTAGCGGCTGGGCTTTGACCGGCCCGTCTCAAGAAAGCTGATATGGCGTTGCGACAGGCCAGCCTCCATGGCCAAATCCAGTTGGCTGATGTGTCGCCTGCTGCGCCAGGATTTCAGCAGAGCGCCGAACCCGTCCTGGGGTCTGTTCATTGTGAAGGTCATTCCCCGTTATCGCATCTCGCAGCCCGTCATTCTATTACATCCGGCGTAATTGAGATGAATCCGGACGCGTGAGATGGATGCCGCGAACACACATGTGAGGAGCAACCATTATGACCGCAACATCAACCGCGCGACTTTTTCTAAAGCTCAACAGCCAATACTCCGCGCTATGCGGGGTCGTTTTGGTTTTTGCCGCGGGGGTGCTCGCGCCGCATTTATTCGCTAATCCCGTCGACTGGGCACCTTTGGGACTGCGTAGCTTGGGTGTCGGTTTGCTTGGTTTCGCGGCGGTGCTGTATCTGCTGGCCAAGAACAAGTTCATCACGAAGGGCGCGGTCATTGAAATCGCTGTGCTCGACGGCCTTTGGGTCTTGGGCAGCGTCGTTCTGGTCGCATTCTTCGCAAACATCTTCACGACCACGGGGATCGCGGTTGTCACCCTTGTCGCGATGGTTGTAGCCTTTTTCGCTGTGATGCAGCACGCCGCAAGTTCAAAAATAGAAAAGCCCATTCCCGTGGTCGATATACGCCTACAGGATGGAAACCTCGTTGCGACGGTCAAACGCACCGTGAATGCGCCGACCAAGGCCGTTTGGGACGTGATGACGGATCACCCTGCTTATGCCGAGGTCGCCGATAACATCTCAAAAGTCGAAGTCCTGTCAGGCGAGGGTTTGGGCATGAAGCGCCGGTGCTACGGGCCAAAAGGCGAGAGCTGGGAGGAGACATGCGACCTTTTTGAGCCCGGACAATCCTATGGCTTCGTCATTCATACAGAGGCAGAGGATTACCCCTATCCCTTCGCAGAATTGTCCGGTCGATGGCGCGTTGAGCCACGTCAATCGGGATCTGAATTCGACATTAGAATTACCGCCAAACCGAAGGGAAATGCCTTGGTAAGATGGTTGTTTGTCGTGATGGCGAAACAACAGTTCAAAACCATTCTGATCGACCTTGCGGATGCCTGGGCAGCGCGCATGGAAAACGAGCGCCGGAGCTAATATAAAAGTGCATGTGGGCGCACTCGTGCGCGCCGCCACCCAGAACCCGCGTCACACAAAATGATGAGATCGCTGCATGCCGATGCCCTGGACATATCACCATGCGACAAAGGAATTCAGGTCCTTCCTATCGGATGCCAAGGAGCAGATGAGCCTTGTGTCCGACAACAGTACCTACACCGCCGTCGACGCTGTGTTTCAGGTCTTCCGACGGCGCTTGACGCCCAAGCAGGTGATCGCCTTTGCCGACATCCTGCCATCCGTCCTGCGCGCCATCTTTGTCTACCGTTGGGATCCGGAAGCGCGCCAGGTTTCCTTTGCCAGCGTGGAAGAACACACGCGCGAGGCGCAGGCCATTCGCAAAGATCATAATCTCACCCCAGACAACGCCATCGAAGCCACCGCCTGGGCTCTGCGCAGGCATGTGAATCAACGTGACCTGGATCGTGTTCTGGCTCAGTTACCGCAGGGTGCTATTCGCTTTTGGGAGGTTGACGTCTCAGACCCCAGAGAATTGGAGCAACGCATTGTCTGAAGCCATCGCTAGCGTTTCAAACACGCGCAGAAACAAGGGGGCACTTGCATGATTGGCACCACCACCGTGGGATCCAATGATCTTTTCATCGCGATAAAATTCTATGATGCGCTATTGGGATCCACTAACATTCGCCCTCTCTGGCGGTGCGGATCGATGGCTGCTAGGGGCCAATCTCGGGATGAAGTGGCACTCTGTGTGGCACAACCTTTAACGGCGAGTTGGCGATCGCAGGAAACGGGGCGATGGTCGTATTGAAGAGGCTCTCAACAGAGGGCGTGAGTGTTTTGCACGCCAAATGCCTGGAACCCAGTGGGATGGATGCAAGACCACCGGGAGCCCGGGCAGATCAGAGGTTCTATGGCGCTTATTTTCATGATCTGAATGCGAATAAGCTCAACGCTTGCGTGCTTGTGACATGACGGAAACCACCATGAAGGCAAAACGTATGAAGCCACACATCGTCTTTGCGCGGTTGAACAGAATATCGCCTCGCGAGATTGCCGCGCATATGTCTGACCCATGCGTCGCCGAACACATGCCTCTTCTCACATCGGCATGGGATGAGACAGCAGCCAATGAATTTATAACCATGAAGGAACAGCATTGGCGCCGCGACGGGCTGGGGCATTGGGCGATATTGGTGGATGACGCGTATGCGGGCTGGGGAGGGTTTCAGAAAGAAGGCGACGAATGGGACTTTGGCCTGGTGTTGAAGCCCAGCTTCTTCGGTCTCGGTATGCGCATTACCGCTAAGGCGATCACTTTCGCGCAAGAAGATGAACGTATCCCCTTCGTAACTTTCCTGCTGCCTCCGTCCCGAACAAATTTGAGCGCCTTGAAGCGGCTTGGGGCCGAGTATGTCGGTCGGGCGACGCATGCAGGTGCTGATTTTCTGAAGTACCGGCTTGAGACCGAATGAATGGTTTTCCGCAAGATCAATAGTTGAGCGAAGAGGAAGCTGTCGAGGAGCAAGCCCGTACCGGCGACGCGTGACGCAACCGCAGTCAGATGAAGATCGGCTGGGCTATGCCTCTGCTCTACCGCGCGGGTTTGAAACTCTTGATCATGCTGGATGCGAGGAAAATCAATGCCGCGACGCAGACGATGGATGGCCCCGCTGGAGTGTCAAACACATAGGCCGCGCGTAGACCAGTAACAGCAGCCAGCGTGCCGATGACACCCGCAGCGATGGCCATGCCCTCAGGGGTCCTTGACAGGGGGCGGGCAGCGGCTGCGGGAATGATCAGCATGGCGGCGATCAGCAGAACCCCAACGACTTTAATCGCCACCGCGACGGTGATGGCCAGTGCCAGGGTCAATACGAGTTGTTCGCGTTTGGGATCGATCCCGCTTGCATGGGCCAGATCTTCGTTCAGTGTTGAGGTCAACAGCGCCGACCAGCGCCAGCCGACCAAAGCAACGACAAGGGCAGCGCCGCCCCATATGACCGCGAGGTCCCCGCGCGAGACCGCCAGGATATCGCCGAAGAGATAGGCCATCAGGTCGATCCGCACGCCGGAGATGAAGGACACTGCGACAAGCCCGAAGGCGAGTGCCGAATGTGCGAGCACCCCCAGCAATGTGTCCATTGCGTACCCCCGACCGGATAAGACACTGACCGTTAGCGCCATCAGCAAGGCGACAGCCATCGTCCCGATGAAGATCGACATCGAAAACGCTAGCGACAGCGCAACGCCCAGAATTGCGGCATGGGCAGTAGCATCGCCAAAGTAGGCCATGCGCCGCCAGACCACGAAACATCCCAAAGGCGCGGCCGCTATTGCCACGCCAATCCCGGCCAGAGCGGCACGCACCATAAAGTCATCAAGCATTACTCAGCGGCCTCAGTGTGGTCGTGGGTGTGACCGCCATGATCATGCCCATGGTCGTGTTCATGCCTGTAGAGAGCCAATGCGCCGCCGGTGCCGGTCCCGAACAGGGCGCGATACTCCGGGGCGGATGCGACAACCGCCGGTGTGCCTTCACAGCAAACGTGGCCGTTGAGGCAAATCACCCGGTCAGAAGCGCTCATCACCACGTGTAGCTCATGGCTGATCATGAGGACGGCGCAGCCTGTATCCTGCCGCACGCTCTCGATCTGTTGGTAAAAGGAGGCCGAGCCGCGCTGATCCAACCCCTGCGTCGCTTCATCCAGCAGCAACAGATCAGGCTTTCCAATCAATGCACGTGCCAGCAATACCCGCTGAAACTGTCCGCCAGATAGCTGCGACAGCTGCGCACCGGACAGATCCGGCACCCCTGCCTGTGTCAGCGCCTGTTGGATGTCTGCGGCTGCGACGCCCCCTGGCAACTTCAAGAACCTCGAAACGGTAATTGGCAGCGTTTCATCAATATGCAGCTTTTGCGGGACGTAGCCGACTTTCACCTCACTGCCGCGCGTGACCTGGCCCCGGAACGGCTTCACCGCACCGATAATCGCGCGCAACAGGCTGGTTTTGCCTGATCCGTTCGGGCCGACAATTGTGACGATTTCACCGGGTTCGACACAGAGCGATACATGGGACAAGACGGTCCGCGTGCCATAACGGACGCTGAGGTCTTCCGCCCGAACAAGGCTCATGCGTCGGCCTTATCGACACAGGCAGGGCAAACGCCCTCGGCCTCAACAACCGTGCGCTCTATACGAAAGCCGGTGGCGCGGGCGGCATCGCCCAACGCCCCGCGTGCTGGGGATGATTGCGTTTCTGCGACGGCATCGCATAACCGGCAAATCATAAACGCAGGCGCATGAGAGTGACTTGGATGGGCACAGGCGATAAATGCATTCAGCCGCTCAATCTTGTGGGCCAGCCCGTTCACGACAAGAAAGTCAAGCGCGCGATAAGCCACGGGCGGCTGTGATCCAAATCCTTCCTCCCGTAGTCGATCCAGAATCGCATAGGCCCCAAGTGCGCGGTGCTCCTGCAACAAAATCTCCAACACCTTGCGACGCACAGGCGTAAAGCGGAGCCCCTCAGCGGCACATCGGGCCTCAGCCGCGGCAAGCGTGTCACTCACACATGCCGCGTGATCATGATGCGCAAACCCAAGCGGGCCGTCGTCAGTATCGCCGTTTTTGGAGTCACTTGTCATGTTATCACATTTTGTCTATCCAGTGCGAAATGTTATACAATCACATGGAGACTTCGATGTCCAGAAAGCGTCTTGCCCTCTCTCTGACGGCCACATTGATGGGAGGGGCCGCTTTTGCAGAGGTGCCTCAGGTCGCCGTTGATATTGCTCCCGTGCACTCATTGGTCGCACGGGTCATGGAGGGTGTCGGAACGCCAGATCTGATCGTTCAACCGGGTGCCAGCCCGCATGAATATAGTCTGCGCCCCTCTGAAGCGAGGGCGCTGCAGGACGCCGATCTGGTATTTTGGATTGGCTCCGGTCTGACGCCATGGCTGACGGATACGATTGCAACGCTGGCGCCAGATGCTGCCGTGACCGCATTGCTGGAAGCGGACGGCACGATTGAATTGGAGTTCCGGGAAAACGCATTGTTCGAGGCCCATGACCACGAAGAGCATGGTGATGAAGATCACGCGGACCATGAGGACGACCACAAAGACCATGACGATCACGCTGACGAAGCGCATAATGACCACGATGAAAAAGAACACGGCGATCATGCAGGCGAAGAGGCCGGACATGACGACCATGATCATGAAGATGAGGTAGCCGGGCACGAAGGACATGACCACGGCGCGCATGATCCACATGCATGGCTTTCACCGAAAAATGCGATGACCTGGCTGAATGTGATTGCCGGTCAGCTATCTGCCGCTGACCCTGACAATGCCGGTGCCTATTTTGCGAATGCCGCCGCAGGCCGTACCGAGATCGAAACCTTGATTGACCAAGTGAAGGCAACTCTGGAGCCGGTACGCAAAGGACAGTTCATCGTTTTTCACGACGCCTACCAATACTTTGAAACGGATTTCGACTTTCCCGCCGCCGGTGCAATCTCTTTGAGCGACGCGTCCGATCCGAGCCCGGCACGGATTGCCGAAATTCAAGCGCGGATCGCTGAGCAGAGCATCGACTGCGTTCTGGCAGAGCCACAGTTCAACGCTGGTCTCGTGGCTACAGTCCTGGATGGGACAGACGCTAAAACGGGGATACTTGATCCTCTGGGCTCTGATCTGGAACCAGGATCAGCGCTTTACCCCCAACTTATCGGGAATCTTTCAACGGCCCTCGCGGATTGTATGTGATCGCATAAGCCTTCCAGAAGCCTTGAAGCCAAATCTGGAGCGTATTGGCGGCGTATCACGTATCTAATGGAGTGTGTGCTTGCTTGCGGTGTTTTGTGAGGCGGCCAGTACACATCCACGTGCGGGGAGGTTCGGTAAAAGACCGGCATTCATAAAGATATGTGACACTCTCTCCCCTCACGTTAAGAGCGTCGGCATCCATCATCTCGTCTCTTGTAGTGTCGGCCTTGGCTAAACCCACCGCATATCCAGACGTATGCCATGGCGGCGTCCGTTGCCTTCATGCTTTTCCTCAGTTTTTCAGCCCGGCAATGGCAAGCCCAATGCTCGCGGTGCGGGCAGCTTCTTCATCGCAGCGTGGTGGATCGGGGTCGCCGGGTCTGCGCATTGCCATCCAGACCAGCATTTCTAGTGCCGCGCGCGAAGCCGCAGGAATATCGAGATCACGCCGGACATGACCTGACCTGGCGAGACGATCAATGCAGGCTTCGAAATCTCTGAAAAACAATCTGCGCTGACCCTTTGTATAGAGCCGTTCAAGTATCGCAGTCTCCTTGGAACACTTGTCTAGCAAGGCGATAAGCTGGTGCTCGCGCCTGAGCATGTCATAGGTTTCGGACAAGACTGCCGACAGCACGTCAGGGCTCGGCGGTGCGTGCAGCGCGGCCTTCAGCGCCGGCCAATCCAGTCTTTCGTTAAGGGCGCGAGTCGCAGCTTTCTTCAACCGCGCCGCACTGAACTTCACGGGCTTTCCAGCGTCCGGTAGATCGAACCGCGCCGCATAGAGAAGCGCGAGTTCGATCAGCGCCTCTTTCTCGGCGACATAGACATAAATCGTCCCCGCCGCGACATCAGCGGCGCGCGCGACATCAGCGACCTGGGTCAACCGCGGCCCGTTGGTCGCCAGCACATGGCGCGCCGCGCGGGCGATGGCCTTAAGCTTGGCCGGGCTTCGCTGGGGCCCCCGGCGACTTGAAGATTTTTTTAATTTCTGCTTATTATGAATGAATGATTCGCTCATTATTTAGGAGTGCCTGAAAGTGATCGCGCTGTCCAGTCCCCCGCGTCGAAATGATGTCGATACGCTGCGCGCCGTGGTGGTATTGCTTCTGGTCCCCTTTCATACAGCCCGGCTTTTTGATGCTGAGGTCTGGCATATGAAAGACATGAACGCGCCATACTGGGCCGCAGACTTTCTGATCCGATCTCTCAATGTCGCGCAAATGTCGCTTCTTTTCCTGCTTGCAGGCATGAGCGCGGCTTGGGCCTTGGAGCGCCGCAGTCGGGTGCCATTTTTGAAAGAACGTTTCGCCCGGCTCATTGTGCCACTGCTGATCGGCACTATGGTGTTGGTTGCGCCGCAGGTTTGGGTGGAACGGATCACGCCCGATGTGCCACTTCGGATGAGCCCGATCGACCACGAAGGTGGCCTTTGGCCTTTCATGACTACCTATTTTCGCTGCTGTTATCCCGAGGCCAATTTCTCGTGGCATCACTTGTGGTTCCTGCCCTACCTCTTCACCTATTGCCTGCCGCTGGTTTTTCTCGGCAATGCCGCTGTTGCTCAGCGACTTGCCCGGTGGATGAACAAAGCGCCTTGGCGGCTGTTCCTGCCGGGCTTGATACTGATTGGAATCGAGGCCGCGCTGCGCCCATCCTTCCCCAGTACGCACAACCTTGTCTGGGACTGGGCCAACCATGCGCATTACGGTTTTCTGGTGCTCTTCGGATGGTGGCTCGGGCGCAATCCGGATGTGGAGGCATCGATCTGCGACATCCGGCAGATCGCGCTGTTCTTGGCGGCGGGGTTGGTTGCACTTTGGTTTGCGACCCTGCCAGTGGACGCCGGTGGGTTCGGTATGATTGAAACGTCGCACACCATTCGCCATATGATCCGGTTTGCCGCAGAATGGTGTCTGCTGCTGACCCTGCTGGGTTACGGGAGGATCTTGTTCAGCCGCCCAATTCCAATCCTGAAAGCCTTCGTGCCAATTGCGCTGCCCTTCTATCTCTTTCATCAGACAATCATTGTGCTCCTTGGTTGGCTCTGGCTGGATTGGACTGGAATGCCGCTGCTGAAAGCAACCGCTGCGGCAGTCCTGACTACCATCTTGAGTATCCTGCTTGCCTGGGGCGCGGCGCATTCTTCGGTGACGCGATTGGCAACAGGTTTGCCGTTTCGCCGCAAACCTCGCTTCCCACTGAGGTCCACAGAGGCGATCTGCATACGTTGGCTGGCAAGATGGTAGGTGTCGGTGATCAGTCCCGCGTTCTCAGTGCAGCTAAAGAGGGAAAGGGCCAAATCGCCGGATGCTGTGTCTTGCCCAAAGGCTTGCTTCCAGGTGTTTTTTGCCGCCATTGGCTTTGAGCTGATTTGCACGTGATTTTGGCTAGAACTGCGCAGCAAGGGTCCGCAGCGGTGCCATTCTGTCTCTCGTCCCAGACTGTGCCATGACAAGCTAATGGACAAAGCCGACCTTGCCCGATATCAGCTTTGCGTTTCATATGTTATTTCAGACCACCCAACCGAAAATGTATCCCGCCGAGAGTGATCCCAGAACCGCAAGCGCGAGATAGAGCAAAAATGGTTTCAGTCTGAGAACCGGCGCAATCGCCATCGCGCCCCAGATGCTGACCACACCACCCGAGACCAAGAACGCCATCGCGGCACCTTCGGACATGCCATTGTCAATCAGGCCGCGTGTAAGCGGAAGTGCTGCATAACCGTCGATGTAGGCCGGAGCGCCAACAAAAACGGCGGCTGGTATGGCCCACCATCGATCTTCGCCAACATATGCTGCAAGCGCGCCTGGAGTCAGCGCGGCATTGAGAGCATATTCTGCGGCGAATGCAGGGATCAGGCAGATCAGGATGAGCCGCGCGGTTGCCCTGAATTGTGTGCCAAAAGACCGCCGACGCGCTTGCGTTCGCCAGACCCATGGATCGAAAGTCTGAACTGCGCCACATCTTGCAGCGCTCAGTTGGCGCGCCAATCCGTTGTCGCGCAGCGCATTCAATGCCCAGGGTGTCTTGGCAAACAGTCCAGTGACCGCGCCCCCGAATAGTCCCAAGCCGAAGGCTGCGAGAGTTTTGCCAATTGCGAAGCTGAGGCCGAGAGTTGCAGCCGTTGTCGCGAGCATTGCAGGGTCCGTGATCGGGGATGACAACCAGAACGCCATAATCGGCGCAAGCGGCACACCTGCCGCCAACAGCCCTGCCATCAAGGGCAGAACAGTGACACCGCAGACTGGCGTAATGGCCCCGATCAATGATGCGGCGGCCACTGTGCGGAGCGTCCTGCCCTCGAACGCGCCAGCGATATGCGTGTCGGCTCCGCTGGCGATGATCCATGCCGCAAGAAGAATACCCGGAATGACGATGGGGGCGACAACAACCAATCCCCATATCACGAATTTGGCAGCATTCATGGCATGTCCCGGCCACGCAAGACCAATGCCTATGAGCGTGAGAAGACAAACGCCCCACAGCACCGATTTCTTGTTTGATCGCTGGCGGGAAACTGTCTGATCCGTCATGGTCTACTCCTCTGGCCTTGAAAAATAGCGACTGGATGGGCATGTGTGAAACGAATAGTATCAATCTCTGGTATTGGAAAACCGAATGGAAAGCCTTGACAGCGACTTGCTTCGTACCTTTGTCGCCGTGGCAGAGGCGGGGAGCGTCACGGATGGCGCCGCGCGCATTTACAGATCGCAGTCCGCCACCAGCCTTCAGATCAAACGCCTCGAAACCCTCCTCGGCCGACCCGTTTTTGAAAGGCACGGGCGCGGCGTTGTCTTAAGCGATACGGGCCGTCGGTTGCTGCCCGTCGCGCAAGATGTAACCGCCCGCCTAGACGCAGTGTTGCGGGATATTTCCCAAGACGTCGTGACAGGCAAACTACGCCTGGGCATCCCAGACGATCACGGACAAGCGAAGCTGACGGAAATCATCGCTGCTTTCACTCGTCATCACCCAAAGGTCGAATTGGATGTGACCTGCGCTTTGAGCACGGGGTTTCCTAACGCGCTCGACAAAGGGTCGCTGGACCTTGCGATCTATGAGGTGGAACGTCCAAAGAAAAATGAAGAAGTGCTCTTCGAGGACCCTACATGCTGGATGTCATCTGTACATCGGGACTTCTCAGCCGAAGAGACCCTGCCGGTGGCTGTGTTCGATCATGCCTGCTGGTGGCGCGACGTCGCAATCGCCGCTCTCAAGGCCCGTAGAAAGCCCTATCGGATCGTTTATTCCAGTCAAAGCGTGTCCGGCGTAATCGCGGCAGTTGATGCCGGGATCGCAATCGGCTTGCTGGGCCGCTCATCGCTTCATCCAGGCCTGTCAATTGTAGGTAAGAGTTTGGGCTTCAAAAGTACGCCGGCCTCAAAGCTTGTAATGGCTGAAAATGGAACGCTGGAGACCGGACCACAGAACGCCATGAAAGCAGCTATCCGCGCCGCGTTTCTCGCGAAGGTCTAGGCGTGTAGCCGTTCGAACAGTCCCAGCGCATTGCGTGGCTGGGCATTGTTCGAGACAGTTGCCGCACAGGTAGCGAATGACTGCTTCTCTCTCTTATTGCGCAGATCCGATCTCGAACGATCAAGCATCTCTCGTGGATGGATGAATCGGACTATTGCAAAGCAGCATGTTTCGGACGCCAGCAATTTACTAACCCGGTCATGGTCATTGCTGCTTGGAATAGAGATCTGCCTGGGGTGGCTCACGCTCGTCTGAACATCTGTTGTGTGACACCATTGTCTAGAACCCGGGAATCATGCAGCGCGTAACTCATGAACGCTGAATTCTCCCCAAAGAGCCGCTTTCCTGATCCCACCACAACCGGAAATGTCCAGATACGAAACTCATCGATCAGGTCATTGGCCTGCAGTGTCTGGATCAACCCTGCGCTGCCGTGAACCTGCAAAAGCGGCCCGGCGTCGGCTTTTAGGTTTCGGACCCCCTCCACGATATCGCCTGTGAGCGCATAAGAGTTTTCCCAACTCAACGCATCTGGCGAGGACGTCGCCACATGTTTTCGCGCAGAATTCAGAATCTCGGCGACATCAGATTTTGGCGCGGTTGGCCAATGGCTTGCAAAGATGTCGTAGGTCTTGCGACCGAACAGAATATCATAGGGCGCCGACATTGCTGTTCGTTCTACTTCGGGCATCACCTCTTCCCAATATGGCGCGGCCCATCCGCCACGCGCGAAGCCGCCGGATGTGTCCTCCTCCGGTGCGCTTGGCGCCTGCATGACCCCGTCGAGGGTCACAAATGAAAGAACTGCAAGCTCGCGCATTTCAACCCCGCGCGCTGGTCATAGACCGGGCCAGTGCGTCCAATTTATCAAAGGCCTGGTTCCATCCACCTGCGCCAGCCGTGCCTTCGGCGACGCCAACGTGGACGATGACCATCCGCGTTTTCTCACCAATTTCGCTTAGCTCAACGATGACCTCGGTAATGTCAGGAAAGTTGTCAGGCATTCCCATGGTTTGGGGTGGGATCAGCGTGCCATCCGCGTCACACATGCTTTCGGTGTAGACGAGACGTTGGGGCGCGCTGACTTCCTTGTAGACGCCGGTAAACCACATTTCCATCTGTCGTTCTGGCGTTTGCATCGACATGCAGATTTTGCGCGTGCCACCAACGGTTACATCCATCTCGGCAGTTGGGATAGACATGCCATTTGGTCCGTACCATTGCTTGAACAAGACCGGGTCGGTCCACATCCGCCACACCATATCGATTGTGGCGTCAAATTCCCGTTCAATCCGAACCCATTCTTGTACATCGTTCATTACTTCGTTCCCTTCGTATCTTTGAGCAGCGTCTCCATTACGTCAAAGCGCGCTTCCCAGATGTGTCTGTATTGATCTGTCCAACGCGCGATGTCCTGGAGCGGTCGCGTGTCAATCGTGCAGGGGCGGAATTGAGCGTCTTTCCCGCGTGTGATCAACCCGGCGTCCTCCAACACACGAATGTGCTTGGAGATCGCTGGGAGCGACATGTCAAAGGGCTCAGCCAGGTCATTTACTGTGGCTGTGCCTTTGACCAACTGCGCCAAAATCGCCCGCCTTGCGGGGTGTGCTAAAGCGGAGAACACCGCATCCAGCTTATCACTTTCATCCATACGATCATTATTAAACTAGTACGTTAATTAATCAAGAAGTTTAATATCAGTAATAAGAATATAGTCAGTGGTAGCCATAGATGATGCCATTGGGATAAGTGCGCCTTGCGTTTGGGTCGGGCCTGTCGCCCGGTCGCTTTGACGGAGCAATCAAGCGTTTGTTTTCAGCATCGGTGTAGCTGAAAAATTTAGGCGGCTTTATGCCCCAACGCTGCTTTTTTGCTTTGCCAGGTTTTGAATGAGGGCCCCAACGGTCATGAACTGATCGCTCAGCGGGCTTGCTTTTCGCCAGATCATGCCAATTGTGCGCGACGGCACCGGCTTTGAGAAGCGCGCGACACAAACGTCCGCCGATCGGGTTTCATAGGGCAACGCCATCTCCGGGATCAGCGTGGCACCTATCCCGGCACCCACCAGTTGGACAAGCGTGGAGAGCGAGCTGCCCTCCATAATGTGTTTGGGTTTGGCGCCCGAGAGTTCGCAAAAAGACAGGGCCTGATCACGAAAGCAATGGCCTTCTTCGAGAAGCAGCAGTTGCATCGTTTTAAGTGTGGCCGCGCTGGGAACCGGCATGTCTGCCTCAATGCTGGGTCGAACCAGATAGAATTCCTCATTGAACAACGCAAACTCGCGTAGGGAAGGCTCGGATATTGGCAATGCTACGATCGCCACATCAAGGTTGGAGGACATCAGGTTTTCAAGCAATGATTGTGTCACGGACTCGCGCGGTTGAAGCTCAAGATCGGGAAAGTACGTGTTGAGGGTCTGAATAATGCCGGGGAGCAAATAGGGGGCCGCGGTTGGAATGATGCCGAGCCGCAGGCGACCGGTCAGCCCGTCTTTGGAGGAGCGCACGAGCTCTTCTAAATCATCCACACGGACGAGGATGTCCTGTATTCGGCCTAGGAAATCTTCGCCAAGCGTGGTCAGGTGCATCTTGCGCCCGGTGCGTTCAACCAATTGCCCACCAAGCATCGCCTCCAGCTCTTTCATCTGAAGAGACAACGCGGGCTGCGAAATTGCACAGGCTTCCGCCGCCCGCCCAAAATGCAAATGCGTCGCTAGCGATTTGAAGTAACGCATGTGCTTGAGCGTCAGACCTATCATAAGCCTTACTTATCGTTTTGTTTTGGAGATTCAATTGGAATAAATGTTCCTGCCAGCGTAAATGTGTCCCATCGGAAATCACCCAAAAATACAGGAGAGCACAATGGACGGAAGCCACGTACCCCCCGGAACCGGCTGCCCAGTGATGCACGGCGGCAATACCGGCATGGATAACGCAGTGACCAAATGGTGGCCTGATGCGTTGAACCTCGACATTTTGCACCAGCACGACACGCGCACCAATCCCATGGACGCGGACTATGATCATCGCGAGGCGGTCAAGGCGCTGGAGCATGCGGCCGTTAAGGCAGACGTTCACGCCCTGATGCGTGACAGCCAGGACTGGTGGCCTGCGGATTGGGGCCACTATGGTGGCTTGATGATCCGTTTGGCATGGCATGCCGCCGGGTCCTACCGGATGGGCGATGGTCGCGGCGGGGCAGGCTCTGGCAACATTCGTTTTGCGCCGCTGAACTCCTGGCCGGATAATGCCAGCCTCGACAAGGCGCGGCGTCTCTTGTGGCCCGCGAAGAAGAAATACGGCAACGCGCTCTCCTGGGCCGATCTGATCATCCTGTCCGGCAATATTGCCTATGAATCCATGGGGCTGAAAACCTTTGGTTTTGGTTTTGGTCGTCAGGACATCTGGGGCCCGGAGAAGGACGTCTACTGGGGGTCCGAGAACGAATGGCTTGCGCCGTCCGAGAAGCGGTACGGGGATCTGGAAACACCATCGACGATGGAGAACCCGCTGGCCGCCGTTCACATGGGGCTGATCTACGTCAATCCCGAGGGTGTCAACGGCAACCCTGATCCGGCCCGGACCGCGCTGCACGTGCGGGAAACCTTCGCACGGATGGCGATGAACGATGAGGAAACAGCGGCACTGACATGCGGCGGTCACACTGTTGGCAAGGCTCACGGCGGCGGTGCACACGATCAGATCGGAGCGGAGCCGGAAGGCTGCCCAGTGCACGCGCAAGGCCTTGGCTGGTCGAACCCCGGCCATGGCGGCAAAGCGACAAATGCGTTCACATCCGGCATCGAGGGCGCTTGGACCAAAGAGCCAACGAAGTGGGACATGGGGTACTTCGACTACCTGTTTGACTATGAATGGGAGCTGACAAAATCCGCCGCAGGTGCCAATCAGTGGCAGCCCGTGAACATGCCGGAAAACGAAATGCCCGTTGATGCGACCGATCTTTCGAAGCATGTGAAGCCGATGATGACGGACGCCGACATGGCCATGAAGGTGGATCCGATCTACAACGAAATCTGCCAGCGTTTCCGTGCGGATCCTGAGTATTTTGCCGATGCCTTTGGCCGGGCGTGGTTCAAACTGACCCACCGCGACATGGGCCCACGCGCTAACTATCTTGGCCCGGACGTCCCCGCGGAAGACCTGATCTGGCAGGATCCAATCCCGGCTGGGTCTACCTCTTATGACGTGGACGCGGTCAAAGCGAAAATCGCGGAAACTGGCCTGTCGGCATCCGATATGATCGCAACCGCATGGGACAGCGCACGCACGTTCCGTGGCTCGGACAAACGCGGCGGTGCAAACGGTGCACGTATCCGTTTGGCCCCACAGAAAGACTGGGCAGGCAATGAGCCGGAGCGTCTGGCGACAGTGCTTGGCGCGCTGGAACCCATCGCGGCCAACAGCGGCGCGTCGATCGCGGATGTGATCGTGCTGGCGGGCAACGTTGGTTTGGAGCACTCGATCAAAGCAGCAGGTTTTGATGTGGCCGTGCCCTTCACCGCCGGGCGTGGCGATGCCACCGATGCACAGACAGACGCGGACAGCTTCTCGGTGCTTGAGCCCTTGGCGGATGGGTTCCGCAACTGGCAGAAAGAAACCTATGCGGTATCTCCGGAAGCCATGATGCTGGACCGGGCGCAACTCTTGGGCCTGACGGCTGCTGAAATGACCGTTTTGGTTGGCGGCATGCGTGTTCTTGGCGCAAACCATGGTGGTTCGTCGCATGGTGTGTTCACTGACCGGCCCGGCACGCTGAGCACCGACTTCTTTGTCAACCTGACGGATATGGCCCTGTCCTGGAGCCCTGCCGAGGATGGCACCTATACGCTAAATGATCGCGCAACGGGTGATGTGAAGTTCACAGCAACAAGCGCGGATCTGGTGTTCGGATCCAATTCTATCCTGCGCGGATATGCGGAAGTCTATGCACAAGATGACAATGCGGAAAAGTTCGTACGTGATTTTGTAGCCGCCTGGACCAAAGTGATGATGAACGATCGCTTTGATCTGTTGAGCTAAACAGGATCGGGCACAGCACTTGGGGTGCTGTGCCCATCACACCTCCAAAAATCGGGGAAGCCCAACGTCCCGCCTGCGGTGGGCTCTCTTCCCTATTTGTCTGCAACAGCCTGCGCGGGTGGACATGTCACAATCGCGCAGGAGCTATCCCATCTTCACAGCTTGATGACACGATCAAGACCTATGCGGTCAATGAATGCACTGTCATGGCTAACGACAAGCAGCGCCCCGTCGTAGCCACGTAAGGCGGCTTCCAAGGTCTCCGTCGCCTCTATGTCGAGATGATTGCTTGGTTCATCCAGGAGAAGAAGTTGGGGCGGCTCATTACGCCCTAATACGCATGCAAGGCCGACACGCAGCCGCTGGCCACCGCTGAGCGTTCCGACGATCTGGTTTACCGCTCCTCCCCGGAACAGGAAACGGGCAAGAACGGCGCGATGCTCGTTCTCACTGGCGTCGGGATCCAGTCGTGCGAAATTATCAAGGACGGTCTCGTTGGGGTCGAGTATGCCGATGTCCTGGTCAAGCAGTTCCGCCGAGACGTGAAGGGAAACCGATCCATGCCACGGCTTCAACGCGCCCATGATGCAGGAAAGAAGTGTCGATTTGCCTGCGCCATTGGCACCTTTGACAAGCAGGCGCTCCGGGCCACGGACCCTCAGTGATACGCCGTTCAGAACGGGGTAGCGCGGGTCATAGCCGACTGACAAATCCACCACGTCCAAAACATGTCGGCGCGACACAAGCCCGCAGGTTGGTACATCGATGCGCAGCGGTTCCAGGGCCTCGATCTTTTCCCGCGCTTCTTCCATCGCTTTGGCCGCATCGGCCACACGGCTGTCTTGCATACGCGCCGTAGCGCCACCTGAGTTCTCGCTGCGCTCTTTGCCCGCGTCGAGAAGGGTTTTTGGTTGTCCGCCAGATGCCCGCAGTTTCCGCCCCTGACGATCTGTCCGTGCCTTGCGCTCGGCAACCACTTGCGCTTGCTTCCTGCTTTCAGTCCAGACGCGTTCCGCATGGGCAAGCTCATGTTCCGCCGCCGCGAGTTCGATGTTCTTCTGTTCACGGTAAGCGTCATAGTTTCCGCCATAACGTTTAGCACCAAGGCCCGTCAGTTCGACGATCACATCCATTTCGGCGAGCAGGGTGCGGTCATGGCTGGCGACGACCAAACCACCTCGCCACGCCCGCAGCGCACCGATCACCTGCTGGCGGCCATTGCGGTCCAGGTGATTGGTCGGCTCGTCAAGCAGAAGCATGTCAGGATCACAGAAGAAAAGCGCCGCGAGGCTCGCACGTGTTCGCTGGCCACCGGACAACTCGCTGACCGGCACATTGATGTCGATGTGGTCGAGACCGACACTGACCAAAGCACGCTTCAGGCGATCTTCCAATGTCCAGTCGGCCGCTGCAAGATCATCCTCAGTTGCCTCGCCGTCGGCTGCACGTGTCAGGATCGCAAGCTGGGCGCCTACGCCGAACAGGTCTGCGATCCTGTCATCTGGGCGATGTTCCGGGTTCTGACGAAGAAGCCCGACGACGGCCGGCCGCGTGATCGATCCTGAAGCTGGTTCGGCCTCGCCCGCCATCAGGCGCAGCAGGGCCGTTTTTCCGATCCCATTACGCCCGACGAGACCCGTGCGTTCGGGGCCAAAAGTGGCATCAATATCGGAAAGGATCAGGTTACCGGCGGGAGTGGCCCAACTGAGGTTGGCCAAGACGATGGAAGACATGGGTACAGCTCGACATTAGAGAAACCTTGAGGGTTCAAGCGGCGAGCGTGTGATCCATTATTCCAATCCTTGGCCTGTGGGTCTCAAAGAAATAGTAATTTTCGACGAATGTCGCAACCATATGGAACAAATGCAGCGAACCTTTGCGTGAGCACGGCAAGGGTCGACTTTAGCCCCACGACCTTGTGGCCCACAGTACGGGCCTCTTCGACGCGCTAGCATATGTCGATGTGCCGAAAACATGGAACCGCAGCTTATCGTATCGATCGCAGATCGAAATCTTTCCTTGGGTGCTTTCAAAAAGGTCAAATGGCGGGCGGCAAGGCACCTTAACTCAATCTGTTGGGAGGTTGGGGGCTTTACCGCAATCGGATGTTTCAAAGATGCAGGGCATTGCAGCGCAGGCGATTACAGCGCGACATCTACGCCCTCGAACAACAAGGCTTTCTTCAGTTTTGCGTCTCGGCGACACAGGGTGAAATCTTCTTCGGTGAGGCGTCCCTCGGGCGCACCCGCAATTTCAAAGTGACCAAATTTGTCATCGCCGCTGACCAACGCCACCAGAGGCCGGCCGCCTGATCGCTGCTTCATTGACGGCTTGATGTAGCGAATGGCGGCTCCGATACGTCGATCATCCGTGACGTTGGGGCCGGAACTGTGAAACAAATGTCCATGATGCATGGAGGCCTGCCCGGGCTGCAGTTCGGCGGCGACGGCCTCATCCTCATTCACGTCCACTGCGATTTCCTGACCGCGCGACAACAGATTGTCATCGGCGAAGGTGTCCACATGCGGAACGATCTGTTCGTGGTGGCTGCCGGGCACAAATTTCATACACCCGCTTTCGACCGTCGCTGGCGACAAGGCAAACCACAGCGTTGTTTCTTCGGCGTCATCGAGCCCCCAATACGTCAGATCCTGATGCCAGGATACGATTTTGGGCGAGCGCGCCTCTTTGATGAACAGGGCGGCACTCCACACCATGAGATCAGGACCCAGTGCAGCAGAGGCTGCTGAAATCAGAGCGTCGTGACGGATCAGCCGGTCAAATGACGGCAGCACTCGATCTGGATAGCTGTAGAGCAGCGCCAGTTTTTCGGGGTCACCCGACAGCTCAGCTTCGGCCTTTTCCAAATCGAGGCGCAAGACATGTGCCGCGTCGGGGTCCACAATATCGATCGGGGCGATGAAGCCGTCCCGCTCATAGGTTTCAGCCATGCTTTGAGCGTCGGTCGGCATCACGTGAGCCTGTGTCATTTTATCGATCCCTGTGTTGAGCCACTGTCTCCTGCCAGTTTCGCCAGATTGTATAAATCTGTAAAATGGGTTTTATTTGCCTTCAGTCATCGATTTCATGGATACTTGAAATGCGCCTGAACGGGTTCGATCTGAACCAGATTATCTGCCTCGATGCGCTGCTGAGTGAGCGAAACGTCACCCGCGCCGCGGAACGGGTGTATCTCAGCCAGTCGGCTCTCAGCACGGTGTTGGCCCAGTTGCGCAAACACTTCGACGACCCTTTGCTGGTGCGCTCGGGTCGGTCGCTGGTCCTGACGCCCTTCGCCAAAACGCTGGTGGCGCCGCTGCGGGAGGTGCTGGGAAAGGCGCAGGTCTTTTCAGCGATGCGGCCCAACGCAACTACAGATGTCATCGACCGCGAGCTCAAGATCGTGGCGTCAGATTATTCCATGTCCAGTTTTCTGGCCGATGCGATTAGGGACAGCGCGGCCAACCAGCCCAAGCTGCGCTTTGACATCCTTCCGCTATCGGAACGTTCGGCTCAACTGCTCAGTGCTGGAGAAATTGACCTGATGTTCGCGGGTCAGGTGCTGGATGTTGGTGTGCCGCCAAATACATCCCTGTTCGAGGATCATTTTGTCTGTCTGGCGTGTAGCGAGGCCTTTGCCGCAACAGAGCAGATGTCTCAGGCCGAGTATCTGGCACAAACCCATGTGGTCGTCCGCTATTTTGATCATCAGCTGGCCTTTGAAGACGAAGATGCGTTGCGCAAGGCAGGCCTCAGGCGCGCGCGGCATATTTCAGTGTGGTCCCATTCCATGGTGCCGTCATTGGTTTGTGGAACATCGATGATCGCGACGGTTCCGTCGCGCATCGCCCACCAGATTGCCCAGCGTTGGCCCGTCAGGATATTCCCATTCCCGGTAGAGAGTGAGCCCATTCGCGTTTTCGCTTACTGGCATCCCAGTCGCGACGAAGACATGGTGTTGAAACGGTTTGTTGCGTCGATATCAGAGCGCTGAGCCATCTTCGGAGGCGCCCGCGCCCAATTGCCGCGAGATGTCTTGTCCCGCCTGGATCAACAACCCGATGGACGCCTTGATGTCCGGGCTGGTCGATCTGGTTAGCCGTTTCACAAACGGGATTGTCAGCGCTGCAATCGCCTCGCCCGAATAGTTGAAGATCGGTGTCGCGATATTGTGGACCCCGACGATCACCTGCGAGGGGCTGTCGCAATAGTTCTGCGCGACGACCTGATCGACCAATGTCTCAAAGAAAGCGATCCTTTCGTCGGTTGCCTCAGGTGAGCGCGCGTAGATGTCCGCGCGACGCCTTTTGCTGGTTTGCGCCAACAAAACGGCGCCCGAGGCCGTATAGACAATGGGAATGCGCGCGCCGAGGCGAACAGAGGTATTGTTGTTACAGGGCGCGTCGGTCTGGGCGATCACGAGGATCTCTGCACCGTGAATGATGGCAAGATGCACGGACTGGTCCAGATCGCTGGCCAGCTTGTCCATCACATGTACCGCAACGGAGTTCAGCCGCTTGATCGGCGGGTGACGATGCGCCAGTTCGAACATTTTTTGTGTCAGCGAAAACCGCTCTGTAACGGGGTCGTAGGCCACATAGTTCCGGTCGGTTAGCACCGCCAGCATCCGAAAAATCTCGCTCAGAGACCGATCCAATGCATTTGCAACCTCGGTTTTCTTCATGCCGGTGCTGCGAGAGGCCAAAAGCTCCAGAATATCGAGCCCCTTGGACAGGGCAGGGGCGCTGTATTTTTCTGTCTTGGGGCCACTTTCCGATATGTTGGGTGATGTGGGAATTGGTCCGCCTCCTGGGTCGTTTATCCTGGCGATGCCGCGCTCATGACAGCGCGCTTAGATGCGCCAGAGCCGTTTGGCGTTGCCCCGATACAGGGCATCACGCTCTGAGTGTGACCAGTCATGTGTCAAGGCGTGCGTCACTGCAACCCATGTCTCCAACCCACCGCCCAAATCGCACACCGGATTGTCGCTGCCCCAGATAATCCGTTCGGGGCCAAATGCGCTGACGGTATGATCAACCCAGGGCCTGATGTGATCCAGCGACCAGTTCTCTGCATCTGCATAGGCGATGACACCTGATATTTTGCCAACGACATTTGGGCGTTGCGCGATATCGGACAGGTGTTCGCGCCAGGGGGACATCTCCCCTTGGGCAATCGCGGGCACCCCGCAGTGATCAAGGATGAACTGAACGTCGGGGCAGTGATCGATCAGGTCGGCCATGAGCGGCAGCTGATGGGGCAGCGCGCACAGATCAAAGGTTAACCCCGTCCCCGACAAGCGTTTGATATTGTCACGAAACAGGCTGTTTTGGCTGACCTCGTCCGGCACCACATGCAGGACACGACGAAACCCCAGTATCACCGATTTCTCGCGCGCCCAATCGAGGAATTCAGGGAAATCGGGGGCTTCCGGACGGCAGCTCGAAATGGCACCCAGCATCAGGCTATCGGCCCCGCCCGCGAGTCCTTCAATCAGCTCCGATTCTGCTTTGATCAGGTCCGGCGCGACATCCACCTCCATATGCAGGCAGCCGCTTATGCCCAGCCGTTTCGCCCGACGGGTGTATTCGTCGAACCGGCTGGGTTTGTTCAACGCCTCAAACCCGTCAAGCCAGGGGTAAGACAGCTTTTCCGGGTAGATCAGATGGAGATGCGTATCAATGAACATGATCGATTTCCGAAGGTTGCATCGTGAATTGACTCTCTGACTATTATATATGAAAGTCAAGTTCACATCCAAAACATCAACGCGGGTAACCCGCGCGGCCAGACGCGACAACAACGTTCCTTGGGAGGACATCATGAGACTATCGGTTCAAATGGCGCTGAAGGGCGCGACGGCCGGGGCGGCCTTGTTTGCGGCCCTGCCTGTATCAGCGGGCGAATTCGACGGCATCACGCTGCAGGCCAAGCTGATCGGCGGCCAGCAATACGAGGCGCTTTATGCGCGCATCGCCGAATGGGAGGCTGACACCGGCGCCACCGTTGAGGTGATTTCGAAAAAGAACCACTTCGAACTGGATAAGGAATTCAAATCCGACCTTGCGGCGGGCACGCTGGGCTGGTGCGTTGGGTCGAACCACAGTTCCTTTGCCTCGCAATATCCAAGCCTTTACACGGATCTCACACCCTATCTGACGCCGGAGTTCATTGCAGAATACGTGCCCTCCAACGTAGCTGCGTCAAAGATCGGCGATGCCCTGGTCATGCTGCCGCGCGCCCAATTTGATGTCTCGGCCCTGTATTATCTGAAATCGCTTTACGAAGACGAGGGCAACAAGTCCGCGTTCAAAGCCGAATACGGCTATGATCTGGCCCCGCCCGACACTTGGGACCAATACAAGGATCAAGCGATATTCTTCACGGATGCGCCCAACTTCTATGGCACCCAATATGCGGGCAAAGACGAAGCGATTGTCGGCCGCTTTTATGAGATGGTGATTGCCGAAGGCGGCCAGTTGTTCAACGATGACTGGTCGCCCGCTTTCAACTCCGACGCGGGCAAACGCGCGCTGAGCTGGTTTGTGGATCTCTACAAAGCCGGTGCGGTGCCTCCGGGCACAACCTCATATCTTTGGGATGATCTGGGGCAGGGCTTTGCCTCTGGCACAATCGCGCTGAACCTCGATTGGCCCGGCTGGGCGGGTTTCTTCAACGGGGAAGACAGCTCAAAAGCCGCCGGGGATGTGGGGGTCATCGTGCAGCCACAGGGCAGTGCTGGGATTCGCACCGGGTGGTCCGGGCACCACGGGTTCTCGGTCACAGAATCCTGTGATCACAAGGACGCTGCCGCGTCACTGGTCGCCTTTTTGACCAATGAAGACAGCCAAAAGCTGGAATCCTCTGCCGGGCCGCTCCCAACCCGCACCGCCGTCTGGGATCACGTGGTCGAACAATCGAGCTCGGATCCCTATCGCTCGGAAGTTTTGGTGGCCTTTCAACAAGCAGCCACTCATGCGTTTCCCGCCCCGCAAACACCCTATTGGATCGAAGCGACCAACGTGATCTTTCCTGAACTTCAAGCCGCGATCTTGGGGGACAAGACCGTCGATGAGGCGCTCGAAACGGCGGCGGAGGCCGTTGATGAGATGATGCAAGAAAACGGGGTCTACTGACCACGTTCTCCCCGGGCAAGGGCGGCTTCGACTGTCCTTGCCCACCTTTGGGCTGTAATGGAAAATCCATACTCTATGTCTCGTCTGAAATTGCCCCAGTGGTTTGTGTTGTTGCTGCCGGCGATCATCATTTTGTCCGCTGTGGTGCTGATCCCGTTGCTGCTGTCGCTTTACTCAAGCTTCACGCCTTACCGGCTGACGCGTCCGGAAACGCTCTACAAGTGGATCGGGACCTTCAACTATGAAAAAGCCATCACAAACGCCAACTTCTGGGCGGCTTTCGGGCGCACGGTTCTGCTTTTGACGATTGCCTTGAATGTCGAGATGCTGCTTGGCCTTGGGCTTGCGCTTTTGGTCAACAGGGTCACCTGGGGCCAGCGCGGGTTGCGCACGCTGATGATGTTTCCAATGATGTTCTCGCCCGTGCTTGTGGGCTTCCAGTTCAAGTTCATCTTCAACGACAATGTCGGCCTGGTGAACAACGCGCTGCAATCGCTGGGCTTTTCGGATGTTGCGATCCCATGGCTTGTCGATGCAAATCTGGCGATGTTCTCGATCATCTTCGCCGAGGTCTGGACCTCCACCAGTGTCTTTGCCATCCTCATCCTTGCGGGTCTATTCGCCATTCCGCGTGACCCGCTGGAGGCCGCCAAGGTCGACGGGTGCACACCCTGGCAGACTTTCCGCCATATCACGCTCCCCTATCTGATGCCCTTTATCTACATCGCGCTCGCGATCCGCAGTCTCGACGTGGCGCGCGCCTATGACATCGTGCAGATCATGACCAATGGCGGCCCCGCGCGCCGGACCGAGCTGATCTGGACCATGATCGGACGCACAGGTTATGTCGATGCCAAGATGGGCTACGCCAATGCCATGGGGTACATCTCCATCTTCCTTGCGATCTTCTTCACCATCTATTTCTTCAAAAAGCTCAATGCCGCGCGCACTGAGCTTGGGATGGGCGGGTAAGCGATATGGATATCAACCTGCGCCACCGCATCCGGGCCCGCTTTTTGAAGGCGGCACAGATGGTCACCCTGTTCATCGCCATGTCGATCATCTGCATTCCAGGGCTTTGGGTCGTGCTCAACAGTTTCCGTCCCACGGTCGAGATCATGGCAAAGCCGCCGGTCTGGATCCCCAATGAACTGAACCTCGATCACTACCGCGCCATGTTTGGTGGGGTCGGTCAGGGCGGGGTGCCCGTGCTGCAGTATTTCACCAACTCGCTGATCATCTCGATCACCTCGACCCTCATTGCGATCCTTGTCGGCATGGCAGGCGGCTATGCTTTCGCGCGCTATCGGTTCAAGGGCAAGGGAGCGATCTTTATCGGCCTTATGCTGACCCGCGCCGTGCCGGGCGTGGCCTTGTCCCTGCCGCTCTTTATCGTGATGGCCCGGACCGGGCTGATCGACACGCATATCGGGTTGATCATCGTCTATGTCGCCATGAATGTGCCCTTCACGATCTGGCTCATCGACGGTTTCTTCCGACAGGTTCCGCGTGAGCTGGCTGAGGCGGCAGAGATTGACGGGTGCACGCGCTGGCAGGCCTTCTGGAAGGTTGAATTTCCCGTGGCGCGTGCCGGTGTCGCATCGGCCGGTATCTTTGCCTTTCTGACGTCCTGGAACGAATACGCGCTGGCCAGCCAGCTGACGCGCTCGACATTCTCCAAGACCATGCCCGTGGGTCTGCGCGACTTCACGTCTGAATTCACCATCAACTGGGGCGGGATGTGCGCACTTGCCGTGCTTATGATCATCCCCGCGCTCATCCTGACATTCCTCGTACAAAAACACCTGATTGCCGGACTGACCTTCGGCGGGGTGAAAGGGTAGCCATGGCGCAAGTCCATCTGAAAAACGTGTCCAAGAGCTATGGGGCGCTGGAGGTGGTGCATGGCATCAACCTCGACATCGATCACAATGAATTTGTGGTGCTTGTCGGCCCCTCAGGTTGCGGCAAATCCACAACGCTGCGTATGATCGCCGGGCTGGAAAGCATCACGGGCGGCGATGTTCTGATCGGTGAAAACATCGTCAACGACCTGCCGCCGCGCGACCGGAACATCTCCATGGTGTTTCAGAATTATGCGCTCTATCCGCATATGACCGTGGGCGAGAACCTGGGCTTTTCGCTGAAAATCGCAGGCAAGTCGCAAGATCAGATCGACGCAGCGGTGGCCGAAGCGGCTGCAATCCTCAGCCTTACCGAATATCTTGAGCGCAAGCCCGGCGCGCTGTCGGGCGGGCAGCGTCAGCGGGTCGCCATGGGACGCGCCATTGTGCGCCACCCGGACGTTTTCTTGTTCGACGAGCCGCTGTCCAATCTTGATGCCAAACTGCGCGCGCAGATGCGGGTGGAGATCAAGAAACTGCACCAGAAGATCCAGACAACCATCGTCTATGTGACCCATGATCAGGTCGAAGCCATGACCTTGGCAGACCGGATCGTGATCATGCGCGACGGGCATATCGAACAGCAGGGAACCCCGCTTGAGGTCTTCGAAGCCCCTGCCAATACCTTTGTTGCGACCTTTATTGGATCGCCGCCGATGAACCTGCTGGACGGGATCGTTCAACAGGATGGAACGCTGCAGTTGGGAGGGGGCGTGACCCTGAACGTGCCCCGGCAATACGCCGCGAAAACGCGCCCCGGACAAAAGGTGGTGCTGGGCTTTCGGGCCGACAACCTGATGCCGCGTGGACATTCCCTGCCGATGGAAGGTGAAAGCGCCGAGATCGAGATGACCGTCGTTCTGTCTGAACCATTGGGCACCGAGACATTGCTTTTTGGCGCCCTTGCTGGCCAGGAGGTGCAGGCTAAAATGCTCAACCCCCGCCCGGTGAGCAATGGTGAACGCATGATGTTCAACCTGGACCTGACCCGCGTGCATCTTTTCGATGGCGAAAGTCAGAAGAGCCTGAGGTAGCAGCCATGGCCCGTATCGTTTCAGCCGAAATCCTGATGGTTGATCTTGAACCCAAGGTCAAACGCACGGATGCGATCCAGTCTTTTGAAAGCCAGGAAACCCCGATCGTACGGATTGTCGACAGCGATGGTGCGGAAGGCGTCGGTTACGCCTATACGATTGGGCAAGGCGGGCCCGCGGTCATGTCGTTGTTGCGTGATACGATGGTCCCCCGGTTGATTGGACGCGAAGCCGAGGACATCGGGCGCATCTGGCGGGATCTGTTGTTTGCCACCCATGCGACGGCGGTTGGCGCGATCACCTCGCTGGCCCTTGCGGCCATTGACACCGCCTTGTGGGATTTGCGCTGCCGAAAGGCCGGTTTGCCGCTGTTCCGCATGTTGGGCGGTGCGAAGGACAGCGTGCCGATGTACACCACCGAAGGCGGCTGGCTGCACATTTCGACCGAAGACCTTGTGGCGGATGCGCTGGCCGCACAGGCCAAGGGGTTTGCCGGCTCCAAGATCAAGATCGGTCGACCGCATTTGTCTGAGGACCGCGAAAGGCTGAGAGCGGTGCGCGCGGCTGTGGGGTCGGGCTATGAGATCATGGTCGACGCCAATCAAAGCATGTCACGTGCCGAGGCCACGCGCCGCGCGCGCATGCTCGAAGAGTTCGACATTGCCTGGTTCGAGGAGCCGATGCCCGCCGATGATGTGATGGAACATGCGGGCCTTGCGGCCAGCACCTCTGTACCGATTGCGGTGGGCGAAAGCATGTATTCGCTCAGCCAGTTCAAGGACTATCTGGTCACCGGTGGCGCCAGCATCGTGCAGGTTGACGTCGCCCGGATTGGTGGCATTACCCCCTGGATGAAAGTCGCGCATCTGGCCGAAGCGCATAATGTGCCAGTCTGCCCGCATTTCCTGATGGAACTTCATGTGAGCCTTGTCTGCGCCATCCCGAATGCGCCATGGTTGGAATACATCCCGCAATTGGACGGTCTGACGCGCACCCAGATGAAAGTCTCCGACGGGCGCGCTTACCCGTCGACCGCGCCCGGTTTGGGGATCGACTGGAACTGGGGCGCGATCGATGCGGCTCGGATTGATGGTTTGACCGCAAAGTTTGGCTAGGGAGGTCTAAAATGCAACGTATGGGCATGGTGATTGGTCTGAATGCTGAAAAGCTCGAGGAATACAAACGCCTGCACGCCGATGTCTGGCCCGGCGTGCTCTCCATGATCACGGCCTGCAACATCCGCAACTACTCGATTTTTCTGCGTGAGCCGGAAAACCTGTTGTTTGGCTATTGGGAATACCATGGGATCGATTTCGAGGCGGATGCCGCCAAGATGGCCGCCGATCCGGAAACCCAGAAATGGTGGGATGTTTGCATGCCCTGTCAGGTGCCGCTGGAAAGCAGACGTGAAGGCGAATGGTGGGCCATGATGGACGAAGTGTTTCACTTGGAGTGAGGATGTGATCGAGCTTCAGCAGCATTGGCCCAAAGCCACCACCCCCAAGCCCATCGTGATCTTTGGCGCGGGTTCCATCGTCCGGGATGCACATCTGCCTGCCTATGCACGGGCAGGCTACACCGTGCGGGGGATCTACGATCCTGACATCGCACGGGCGCATGAGCTGTCGCATAATCATGGGTTTGCTGTCTACGAAACCCTGCAGGACGCGGTCGCGCAGGACGATGTTGTCTTTGACCTTGCAACACCCCCCGACGCCCATGCCGAGGTATTGCGGGCTCTGCCGCGGGGGGCGCCGGTGCTGATACAAAAACCCATGGGCAGCGATCTGGACGGTGCGACCGAGATTTTGCGGATTTGCGAGGAGCGCGCATTGCGCGCTGCGGTGAATTTTCAGCTGCGGTTTGCGCCGATGATGCTGGCGCTTCAGGATGCGATCGCGCAGGGGATGTTGGGCGAGGTGGTGGATTTTGACGCCTGGCTGGCGCTCGATACGCCCTGGGGTCTGTGGAAGTTTCTGGAACCCCTGCCGCGCGTGGAGTTGTCACTGCACTCCATTCACTATCTCGACATGGTGCGCGCGCTTTTGGGGGAACCGCTGGGCATTCATGCCAAGACAATCGGCCATCCCGACAGCAAGATCGCCCAGACGCGCACGGCGGCCATTCTGGACTATGGCGCACGGGTGCGCTGTGCGCTGTCGATCAACCACAACCACAGCTTTGGCCGACGCCATCAGGCTTGCGAATTCCGCATCTGCGGCACCGAAGGCGCGGCCTATGTTCAACTCGGCGTGAACCTTGATTACCCGAAGGGCGAGGCTGACATTCTTGAGATCAAGACCGGCGATGCGCCATGGCATACCGTTAACCTGACTGGGGCCTGGTTTCCGGAGGCCTTTGCCAGCCGCATGTCGCAGCTGCAGCGGTTTGCATCGGGCGAAGAGGATCAGTTGATCAGTTCGGTTGCTGACGCATGGAAAACAATGGCCGTCGTCGAAGCCGCATTTCAAAGCAGCGCAGCACCGGCAACACCGATAAGATCCATGTCCTAACCCCTTCGGTCAAAAGGTTTCGGTTACCGACCCCCAGCGCCAAACGCGGTACTTTGAAAGCAAGTCAAGATATCCCCGTCTGACGGTAACTTGGTGGTCGAAGTTAAGAGCTGTGTCCCGCTGGCAGTATCCGTGCAGTGGACTCGCGGATCACCAAACTACCCTCCAAAAGCACGTCCTCCAGGGTGGAGGAGCTTTCGTCCAGCACGCGTTCCACTGCTTTTTTTGCCAGTTTCTCGGTCGGTTGGGCAACGGTCGTCAAGCGGGGGACGACCAGAGACGCAAGGGTCGTGTCATCAAATCCGGCAACAGAGACGGATTGCGGGACCGAGATGCCCATATCACGCGCTGCGCGCAACACCCCGATTGCCATCTGATCGCTCGCCGCAGCAATTGCAGTGGGGCGTTCTGCCTCCGATTGCAGCAACAGCTTTCGCGCAAGGATCTCACCACTGTGAAAGTCGAATTGACCATTGTGGATCTCAAGCTGCAGCGCAGCGTTCTGCGCATTGTGGACTTCAAATTGTCGGACAAACCCAGCCAGGCGTTGCCGTCCAACCTCGGTATCCTGTGGTCCTGCCAGATATGCCAGCCGTTGGTGCCCAAGGCTGACGAGATACGTCGCGATCTTGGCTGAGCCATCAGCATGGTCGGTGCTGACCAATGGAAAGGAATGAAAGCGGCGATCCAAAGAAAGAACGCGAACTTCGGAGCTTTCCAGCTTTGCGCTGGTGTCATTGCAGGCCGCAACGATCAAACCGCGGGGTGACCTGTCCAGCAAGGCCGCGATCTGTCGCCCTTCAGTCACCGTGTCGTCATGCGAATTCGTCAGCATAACCGTGTGACCGCGCCGCGCGGCCTCCGTTTCGATGTTCAAGGCGAGTTGTGCAAAAAACGGGTTGGTTATGTCAGGCACAACAAGTCCAATGATGTTGAATTTGTTGGTTCGAAGGGCGCGTGCGGCCATATTCGGTCGGTAGTTCAGATCTGTAACGGCCTGCAAAACACGCTCACGCAGCGCGACCTTAACGGTTTGGTCTTCGGAAAGTACCTTGGAGACGGTTCCGACTGATACGCCAGCGTGACGTGCAACATCTTTTACTGTTGGCATATTGGACCTAACGGGCTGTGCAGTTACTCAAGCGAACTCATACGCGACCGGATTCTAGAGGGTTCGATCCCAAAGTTGTACCGAATTCGTGAAGCTCGTTTGCTGTTGGCGTTGCTTCCGCCGCCCCATGCCGCGTGGTGGCGAGCGCAGCCGCGTAGACGGCGCGCTGAATAGCGTCACATGTTTCGGCGCCTTGTGCCAAAAACGTTGCCAACGCGCCGTTAAAGCAATCTCCGGCGGCCACTGTGTCGACGGTTGGCACGGTCGGTGCGGCCATTGAGCCGCGTGACGTTCCGATGCTCCAACCCACGCCTAGACCGCCCATGGTTACGATTGCGCCGCGTGGTCCGAAATCGCGCAGTTCTTCAGCCGCCCTTTGTGCTTCGCAGAGGGTTTGGGGAAGCGCGCCGAAGATCAGATGTGCTTCATGGGCATTGGGGGTAATGACGTCAAAAGCCTGCAAGACATCTTTGGACCAGAAGGGCACCGGGGCTGGTGCAGGATCCATAATGACACGTACGTCATGTGCTCGCGCAATTTCCGCCGCGCGCAGAGAGGTTTCAATCGGCACCTCGTTTTGCAAAAGCAATATTTTTGCCTTCGCAATTGTCTTGGCATTAGTGTCGATGTGTTCGGGAGAGAGGGTCTGGTTTGCGCCTTCCGCCAACCGGATGATGTTGCCTCCCCCCGGGCCTACGTCAATGAATGCCATGCCGGTCGCTTCGGTCTGTGCAGGCGCCGGTATGAGATGCACATTGGCCCGCCGCAACCGGTTGAGAGCGTCCTGTCCGAAGCTGTCTGAGCCAATGGCCCCAATCAAAGCGACCGAACTGTCCAATCGGACAGCTGCGATGGCCTGATTGGCCCCTTTGCCGCCCAACCCTATGCGCGTATCGATCGCGGTGACCGTTTCACCGACCCCGGGCCATCGCGCCAGATAGCTCGTCATGTCGACATTAATGCTTCCTACGACGACGACATCGGTCAAAACGGCACTCCGCTTACAAGGATCAGATTGGAATATGGGGTGAAGTCGCCGGTTCGGATGATGGCCTTCACAGTCTGGCATCGGGTCTTGAAATCCGCATGCGCCAGCGTGCCGAAGTTGACCTGCTTGTCTTGCGCGGTCTCCCAGGCTTCTAGCGTTTCAGCCATACGAGCTGCGAGGTCTGCGGCACATTCCTCGGCGCGATGCGCCGCTTGCACAACCATTTCGCTTTTGAGGGCATCCATCACCTGAAAGAGAGTGGGCAGGCCTGGCCGCACAGCGAGATCGATCACCGGAACGCCGCAGGGTGCAGGCAACCCTGCATCTGCCACCACAATTTCATCCAGATGCCCAAGCTCTGCAACCAACGCGCTCAGATCGCGGTTGAGAAGGTGGGTCCTTTTCATGTTGCCGAGTACTTTGCACGATAGTGATCAAGGATGACGGCCACTACAATGACGACGCCTGTGATCATCTGGCGGACAAAATCGCTCAACCCGATCAGGATGAGCCCGTTTGCAAGCACCCCGATGATGAAGGCGCCCAGCAACGTGCCGATGACGGATCCGCGCCCGCCGCTCAGGCTGGTGCCACCGATGATCACTGCGGCAATCGCGTTCAGTTCAAATCCGATCCCAGCGATGGGCGAGGAAATGTTCAATCGCGCCATATAGATGATCGCAGCAATTCCAGCCGTCAGCCCACAGATCGAAAAAGCGGCGACTTTGTACCAAAACACCGGATGCCCGGCGAGTCGCACAGCCTCTTCATTGTTTCCGATACCATAGATCAGACGCCCAAAAACTGTCCGGTTCAGGATAAACCACGCCACCACAACGAGGCTCAGGGCCACCAGGAAGACGACGGGCACGCCAAAGATGAGCTTTGAGCCGAATTCCTCGAAAGCGAAGGGGAAGGAGTAGATCGTCTGGGCACCCGATATCTGCAAACCTGCCCCGCGCGCAATGTTGAGCATCCCTAGAGTGATGATGAAGGATGGAAGCGACCAGTAGGCACTGACGGCACCATTGATAAAACCACAGATCATTCCGGCCATGAGGCCAGCCAGGATCGCGAGAATAATCAATTCCGTAGCACCCATCCCCGGAAGCGTGATGGCTTTGCCCGCAACAACGGCTGCAAAGGCCATGACAGACCCCACGGACAGATCGATGCCACCGATCAGGATGACAAATGTCATACCAACAGCGAGGACCAGGTTAATCGTGATCTGCGTCAGAATATTGGTGATGTTGTTTGCAGACAGGAAGTGCTCGCTCGCGACCGAAAAGAAGATGATCATGAGCAAAAGCGCGAGTCCGATACCTGCGTTATTGATGATGGATCGAATGGACAAAGGGCGTCTCCCTGATGCGGCTGGAAGGTTCTCAGCGGTGCTCATGCCGATTTTCTTTCTGATGATTTCTCTTGCCCGTAGGCGAGTTGAAGGATGCGTTCTTGCGAATAATCCGCACGGTTCAACATGCCTTGGATCTGATGCCCGGCCATGACCAGAACACGGTCGGTCAGCGTGATCAGTTCCGGCAGCTCAGACGATACGACGATCATCGAGACGCCTTGAGCCGCTAAATCGCGCAAAATGCTGTAGATTTCGGCCTTGGCCCCTACATCCACGCCCCGTGTGGGCTCGTCTAACAGCAGGACATCCGGTTGGCAGGCCAGCCATTTGGCCAATACGACCTTTTGTTGGTTTCCACCCGAAAGACTGGATACCGCGTCTGACAATTTTCCGTACTTCAATCTCAGGCGCGTCCCACCCTGCGTGGCCAGCTTGCGTTCGGAGGAAAAGTCCAGCAGGCCGCGCCGCGAAATGGATGCGATATCGACCAATGAGGTATTCGCGGCAATGGGCATGTCGAGGATGAGGCCCTCTTCCTTGCGGTCTTCGGTGACAAATCCAATGCCTGCGGCGATCGCATCCCTTGGGGTGCTGATTTTCAGTTCGGCAGCGTCTTTTGTGATGCGCCCCGCGATCTTGGGGTCGGCACCGAAAATGGCCCGCAGGACCTCTGTGCGCCCCGCTCCAACCAACCCGGCAATGCCCAGAATTTCGCCTTTGCGCAAATCAAAATCGATGCCCTGTGCAGTTGCGTTGGCAGTCGTGACCAGACCCTGAACAGATAGGGCAATGGCGACATTATCCTTTAATCCAGCACCCGCATCCGATCGTTCTTCGAGGGTGCGTCCTACCATGTAGCGCACGACATCGGGGGGCGTTACATCCTTGATATTCTCGGTAATGATGGTTTTGCCGTTCCGAAAAACTGTAACGCGATCACAGATGCCGAACACCTCGTCCAGGTGATGCGATACAAATACGACGGTCACGCCCTTGGTCTTTATCGATGTCACGATTTCAAAAAGACGGTCCGTTTCGCGTTCCGTCAGCGTAGCAGTGGGCTCATCAAGGATCAGAATCCGGCTATCGCTTTGCAAGGCACGTGCAATTTCCACCAACTGTCTGTGTGCGATGCCCAAGCTGCGCACGGGCGCGGTCACGTCCACATCGCTGAGCCCGATGGCATCAAGCGCGGTGCGCGCCCGGCGGTTCATTTCGCGTCGGTCCAACAGACCAAAACGGGTGCGGGGAAGCGCTTCGATGGAAATGTTCTCGGCGACGCTCAGGTCATTCAGCAGGTTGAATTCTTGATGCACAACCTGAATGCCGGCCAATTTAGCGGCGTGGGGTGATGCGGGTTGATAGGCTGCGCCCTCGATTTTGAGCGCCCCGTCGTCGAACATGTGGACACCGGACAACACTTTGATCAAGGTGGATTTCCCAGCCCCATTCTCGCCAACCAGCGCGTGAACTTCTCCGGACACCAAATCAAAGCTGACCCCGTCGAGTGCATGGATCCCGCCGAAGGATTTGCGTAGGCCGCTCACAGAGAGAAGGGGAGAGGTGCGTGAACTCGACATGATCGTCATTCTCCGGTGGTCAGGTTCGCGGGGCATCCAAAGTGTTTTACCGGATGCCCCCCGGGGAGGATTATTTCCCGCTGACGAGCTCAATTGGTGTTTTGACCCAACCTTCAAGCGCCGGTCCGCCGGCAACGACTTCCAATGCAAGGTCGATGGAATTGGCGGCCATCTCTTTGCCGAACTGATCAACGGAGGCGAGCAAACGACCGTCTTCGATCATCGGAAGTACCGCCGGGATTGCGTCAAAACCCACAACCTTGATGTCCGTCCGACCTGCCGCTTCAAGCGCTTTGACAGCACCAATTGCCATTGAGTCATTGGCCGCCATCACACCCTGAATGTCCGGATTGGCGGTCAGCATGTTTGCCAGCAACTGGTTTGCCTCTTCGGTTTCCCAATGGGCCGTGCGGCTGTCCAGAAGCTCCAGTTTGTATTCAGCGACCGAGTCTTCGAATCCCATGCGGCGCTGGGTAGCGTTGTCCGCGCCGGGGTTGCCCTCGATGATGACTACCTTGGCACCTTCACCCAGAGCCTGCCCCAGGGCGTCCCCTGCCAATTTGGCACCCCCGCGGTTGTCGGGACCGACGAAGGCCAGCTCGACCCCCTGTTGTTTCTTCGCGCCTTCATCGAGTGCAACGTCGAAGTTCACGACGACAATGCCAGCCTCCATGGCCCTCTTAAGCGGGCGCACCATCGCTTTGGAGTCGGCTGGTGCAACGACGATGGCGTCCACCCCTTGGGTAATGAAGTTTTCCACCGCGTTGATTTGGGATTCAAAGTCGGTTTCGTTTTGCATGCCAACAGCGCGCAATTCGTAGTCCCCGCGCTCTTCAGCGTGGGCTTCGGCCCCCTCCAACATGTTCTGAAAGAACTCGTTCGCCAATGACTTCATGATCAACCCGACAACGGGCTTCTCCTCGGCGATTGCGATTCCAGTAGACAAAAGAATTCCGGTCGCTGCCGCAGCAACGAATTTGATGAGCTTCATGAGAGCCTCCCTGATAACTTTGTTGGCCTTATCTGCGCAGAAGTGCGGCTGTTTTCCGGCCTGCTTTCAGTGGGTCATGGATCATGATTCGTGTCAATATGAAACGTTTCATAAATGAGAAGGGTAAATCTCTGAACTACATGGATAGGCGAGATATCGACTTATACCTCTGTTAAATATGATAAAAAATTTGGATCGAGGTGTTTCTGGAATGGCGATTTGAAGCTGGTCATGGAGTTAATTCATCTCATAATGAACCGAATATTGATCCGTTCATTCGATTTGCCATTCCTCGTGCGCTACCGGGATCGCGCTTTGGCGAAGCCATCAAAGAGCGGATCATGCTCAGTTTGGCGCCAAAAAAGCGCACATTGAAGTACGAGCACCGACGCGCCAAGCTGCGTCGGCCGGTTAACCGGCTTCAGATCCAGCAGGCCAAGAGTTCCTCGCCATAACGAAGCTGTTTCGCGCTCCCAACCGTCGCGACAAGGGCAGGTGCCGTAATCGGCCCAGCACCCCGGCATTTCTGTCTCTTATGGCGCGCGCGCGATCAATCCTTCGTAGATAGCGCTGATTTTCGAAACATGTTTGTCCGTGCCGTAGTTTTCCAACACATCCGCCTTTGCCGCAGACACAATCCGTGACTTGAGGTCCGGGTTTTCTTTTAGCTTCAATACGGGCTCGACGAATGCTTCTGGATCATCCTTGTCGACGAGAAAGCCGGTTTTACCGTCTGTAATCGCCTCAGGGTTGCCGCCGTGATTGGTCGCGATAACAGGTGTGCCAAGGTACATTGCTTCTATCAATGTGCGCCCGAAGGGCTCGTTAAGCGCAGGCACCAGCATAGCATCAATGCCCGCCATATACGCATGTATCGGACTGCGAAAACCCATCAGCTTGACACGCGCCCCAATCCCCAATTGGTTTGCCAGCGCCGGAACGGTTTCGTCCAGACGGGATTCCGGGCGCTCTACTTCTCCGAAAATGAGGCCGTAGACAGGTGTGTCCGGCACCTGGGCCTGAATGGCGGCCACTGAGCGCACGAAGTGGTCAGGTCGCTTTCGGACGATGATCGTGCCGAAATATCCCAGAATGAGTGCATTCTCTTCGATACCCAACTCCGCGCACAAGGCAGCGCGTGCAGCTTTTGGGTCGGGGGGGGCCATATCAAAATCGAAGGGGCTATGGACGACGTCACATCGCTTTTCGATGCTGCGAAGTGGGTTGTTCGGTTTGGCATATTCGGACACGGTTACGATCCTGTTTGCTAGCAGTGGCGCAATTTTGTTGATGCCAAAGCCGTCCGGATCCTGCCGGTGGTGCCAGAGATGCGCCCGTCCGGAAAGACGGGTCGGCAGTGACCAGTTGGAGTGCATCCGCCCGTCGTTCGTGTGGACAATGTCTGCGTCAATGCGCTTCAGGACAGCGCGCAGGGCTGGCAAGGATCGGCGCAGATACCCCACCGCGCCTGTGGAATTGCTGGAGGCCAGCGTTCTTTTGGAGCCGAGAATTGGAATGTCCGGAATGGCATCGAACGTATCTCCATTCTGGGTCAGCATATCAGCGAAAGGCCCGGCAGGATGGTGGATCAGGATACGCGGTTCAAACCGATTGGGGTCAAGGTTGCGGATGAGCATCATGGCAGAGATATGACTGCCGCCGATCTCGTTTCCGCCAACGAACGGAAAAAGAACGCGAATGCGATTGTTTGTTTTGCTCATCGGTCTGATTGTCCTGCTCATTCGGTCGGGGGGGCGTTGTGGGTTGGGTAACTGTCAGCAGATCGCCTGGATTGTCGGTGAAGCTGGCTTTGCGATTTCCTTGCTGTCGCCACTCTGTCTTGTCATGCGATAGGCGGGCGGGGGTAAGGGCGGAGGTCCAGCAGGGGAGGAGGCAGCCATAGCTAAGTAGCCGTGATAGCGGGTTCCGCCGGGCGCAAGATGGACCACAGCAACCGGACCATGCGCGATAGCTTCTACTATTGGTCGACCAGTTCGCGGCAACGCAAATTTTACTCTGGTCCGTTGTGACACAATAAAAACCCTAATTCCGAAACAGCAAAACCGCGGCGCACAACGTGCAAAAAATTTCCAACCAAATATAAAGACCGTCGTGTTCAAAAATGCAAACATATCCGTCGTTTCATGAGTTTGCGACTCAAAGCTACTGGCCGGAATGCTGAGACATGTCCCATCCGTAAGAAATAGGAGCACGTATCATGCTTTGGTGCTGGCGGGGCGGCTGAAATCATCAAGCGTGTATCGGTTAAAAAATAGCGATGCAGTATTCGGATCGCCAACGAATTGGTAATAGGTCAAGCCGCGCGGGTGGAGCTGCGCGTTTTGCATTCCCTCGGCAAGCTCCGCAGACCCTGTGGGCGTTTCGGGTTCGGTTCTACTCGGCCCTTCGCTTAGGTCACACCGGTCGTTTCGGCGCGTGAACTAGGGCGCGCACTTCTCTATCTCGTCACACCTTGCTGCGCGCGTTTTCGGGAATACTGTCTTCTTGTCGGCGCGTCGGATCGGCGGCATCGTCAAAGGATGCGCGGTCCTCATTCAGGATTGCCCGTGCCGCTTGAATTCCGGAAAGACTGGCCCAGTCAGCGCCTGGCCGATTGACGTGATAAATCGATTTGAGTTTTGAAACTTCGCCGAACAAGGCGGTTCTGTAGGCAGTTTGTTGTTCTCGCCAGCTGGCCGCAGCGTTCGTGCGTGGAAAATGCAAAACCTGTGACCCGATCAAATCGCGTGGGTTCAATATCCCGGCAGTTTCCAGCTCTGAAATCGCAAGTTTTACCTGCTCTTCTTCCGTGTAACCAAGGATGTCCGCTTGACCGGAGCAAAAGAACTCCACACAGTATGCAGCCTTTCCGTCGGGCACCATTCGCCCGCCAAAAGCCCCGAAATTCGTGATCCTACCGCACTGCAAATCTGGATCGTTCACTTCTAGCCACGCATGCGGGAATTGGTGTGGAACACCCAGAAACAAGTAGACAAGAAGAACTGACCGGTCCGCTTCCGCCCCCGGTTTCGGCATGTTGACCGATGCCGTATTGCGTTTGGGTAGCCTGTCCCAAAGCTGCTCAATCGACATGCTTGAAACAACCTGGCGAGCTGTTTGGATGGTTGTTTCGCCGTCAACGGCATAGGTGACCTTCACGCTACCGCATGTTTCGGGCTGCAGGTCGGTAACATTCGCTCCAAAGACAGTTCTTCCACCCAGGGCCGAGTATTCATCTGCAAGCTGTTCGAAAAGCTGCCCTGTTCCCGCTTTCGGATGCCGCCACGCAACCTGACGCGACACGCCGCCTCGCGATGCCATCGCAATGGCGTTTTTCGCGGTCGCCATTAAACCGGTACCCCTGGCTTGACCAACCGGGTTGTCGTCAGGCGGTGGCAAATCAGACCAACGTACGCCGCGAAATTTTTCCCAATAGCCCTGCGCGAGGATGCCGGCGAACGTTTGCCCGACCCGGAACTGCCAGAAGTCTTCGTAGGTTTTGGGAGATCTGAAGGCGCTGGTCATCCAGCCGCGCAGAAGATCGATGCCACCTAGTGCGAGCCAGCCAAGTGGCATGGCCCGCATAGGCCCGTGATACTTGCCGGACATCTCGACGATGCGCCCTTTGTACAGGCTGCCGACCCGATGCGGATATTCCGCATAGTCATCGCCCACGGCATTGCGCCACAAAGCATCGATTTCAGGAAACCGCGCGTAGAGCTCCTTACGCCCAAGATCCAAAGTGAAATCCTGCCAGCGCGGAGACCGCATCATCCCGCCAACTTCTTGCCCTTGTTCGAGCAAAAGGGGAGTGTGGCCACCCCTTTGCAGCTCCAGAGCAGCACTAAGGCCCGATGGTCCGGCACCGATTACAATTGTCTCGGTGGCATCTGAATTAAAGTTTTGAGAATCCATGTTTCACACACCAAATAAACTTTTCGTTACAATAATCAGTTACAAGAAGACTGCGATTTGCTAGGATTTACAAAGTTAAATTACATAATAGTTCTAGTTACTCGAAATTGCACTAAAATCAATGGTATATGCGCAAGATGATAGTCGATTTTCCAGCGGTGGATTTGTTCTTTCCCTCGATCTGGAACTCATGTGGGGCGTCTACGGCACACATTCCATAGACTCATATGGCCGGAATATTCTGGGCGTGCGTGAGGCTGTTCCCGCATTGCTTGATTTGTTTGACACCAACTGGCTGCATGCAACTTGGGCGACCGTCGGCATGTTGATGTTCGACAATCGCGATGAACTTTTGGCCGCACTGCCGCACCGAAGGGCGCAATTTCGGAACCAGCGAGACAATAACTACGCTTTCATTGATACGGTGGGTGAGGATGAGGCGTCAGACCCCTATCATTTCGGACTGTCAATTGTTCAGGACATTGCCGCTCGGTCGACCCAGGAGCTGGGGACACATACGTTCTCGCATTATTATTGCCTCGAAGAACCGCTGGACATCCCCGCTTTCACAGCGGACATCGACGCAGCCATTGCCGCGTTTCAGCGCCTTGGCATGCGACCTCGGAGCATTGTTTTTCCAAGAAATCAGGTGACACCTGGCGCTTTGGACGTATGTGTGGCGCGTGGCGTCGATGTCTACCGCGGGCCAGGTCCATTTCGTGTGGATCGCCCTGCGGCGCGCGCGCAACAGTCCAAGGCGCAGCGCGGTCTGCGGCTGGCCAACAGTTACGTTCCGCTATGCGGCAGCGCAGTCGTTGATGCCAGTTGGCGTGATGGGATTGGGAATGTGCCCGCGAGCCGGTTTTTGCGGTCCTATGCCGGTGGCTCGGCGGCGGGCGCTAGGCTTCAGCTTGGGCTGATCAGGCGGGAGATGCGGCAGGCGGCCCAGCAGAACCGTATTTTTCATCTATGGTTCCATCCGCATAATTTTGGAATTTATACCAAGGAAAACATATCTGTTCTGAGCGAGATCGTCGCATTTTCCGGTGAGTTGAGGGACACGTTTGGGTGGCCATCTCTGACGATGTCCGAAGCGGCAGATGCAGCCAAAAAAGCCTCTGCTCAGATGCATGGGGCGGCTTAATGCTGCGTTCAGCCACATATCGTCAGACCGTCGGTTCCGAGAGTAGGCGAACTTTGCATGGGCTTGAAGGAAACGAAACGGTCATCGAGCATCGGCGAAAACGTGTCATCGTTTTGGCAAGCCTGACCGCATCTCTTGTCGGGTTCCGCTATGATTTATTGAAATCGATGGCGAAATACGCGGATGTTTTGGCATGTGGCCCGAATTCTGACCCTGTGTCAGAGGCGCGGCTTGCAGAGATTGGTGTTGCATTTAAAATTGTCCCGATGGACCGGACGGGGCAAAACCCCTGGCAAGATTTGAGGACATTTTTTGCATTGGTTCGCGTCTTCCGCGACTTCTCTCCGGACATCGTCTTTCCTTACACCATGAAGCCGATCATTTATGGCGGCCTTGCTGCGCGGTGGGTCGGTGTCGAAAAGGTGCTGCCAATGTGCACCGGTCTTGGTTATGTGTTTGTCGATGAGCACTGCAGCCTGCGGAAACGGTTGCTGCGCAGAGGATCGATACAGCTTTATCGGCACGCGTTAAAAAAGGTCGATGAAGTGATTGTCTATAATGAAGCGGACGCCGCTGAGTTTCGCAGGCATCGGTTGGTCGGACAAGAATGCCCGGTCAGTGTTATTCCTGGGTCAGGGGTAAATTTGGATCGATTTGCCCAGCACCCTGTGCCAACAGGTCCGCCGGTTTTTCTGATGGTTGCACGCCTTTTGAAGGACAAGGGAATTTGTGAGTACGTGGAAGCCGCCCGTCGCCTGAAAGCGCGTTATCCCGACGTACGATGTCAACTCTTGGGCCCATTGGATGCCAATCCCTCGTCGATCAACGCTGAAGAGGTCGAGGCGTGGGGAGCTGAGGGCGTAATTGAGTATTTGGGGGAGACGCCGGATGTGCGTCCATATTTGGCGGCCTGCAGCGTTTTTGTTCTTCCCTCCTATCGTGAAGGCGTGTCGCGAACCGTGCTTGAGGCGATGTCGACCGGACGCGCGATTATCACGTCTGATGCGCCGGGCTGTGCTGAGCCTGTAGTCGATGGCACCACAGGTTTTGTGGTTTCCGTTCGCAATGTCGACGAGTTGGCGGACGCGATGGAACGGTTTGTGACCGATGGCAAGCTGGCTATGACACTGGGCGCCGCGGGGCGTGATCTTGCGACGGCGCGGTTTGACGTCAGGAAAGTGAATAAAATCCTCTTGGCCAAGCTCGGTCTCTCCGCTGAAAAGCCATGCGAAAAAGCGGACTAACATTTGAGAATGCCATTGAGGCTCCTGATAATTCAAAACGGGTGGCTTTGATTGGGTTCGAGTGTGTTGGCCCTGGCATGCTCGCATGAACAAATTCGCGGACGGGCGAGCGCCCATCGCTAGCCAGGTCTGTAAAATCGCCGGACTAAAGCTTCTACAGGTTTTAAAATGCTGTTCAGTTTACTTTGCAGATCCGCTGACGCGACCTTTTATAGGTCATAAGTCGAATAGATTCCTTGATTTGCACAACGGGACGATATCGCTCACTGGGCGCCACGATAGTCGGCAATAATCTCTTTGGCGGAGACCGTGTTTGAGGCCTTCCTGCCCAAAAAGAACACGCCACTTGCGCCATCGACGGCGTAGCTTTCCGGAATGAGGTGATCCAGATAACGCAGCCAGAAGAATGCGAGCTTGGCAAGGCTGCCCGCTTTACGGGATCGAAACAGTCCCCGGAATAGGTAGTCGATCGACCAAATCATCTGCGTACCAGGCCCCCCGCTTGAACCGGACTTCACGCGATGGAAGCGGCGGAACAGATAGCGGTGACCGCTCTCCGTAAACCGTGTGAAGTCGTAGGGGCCCTCGTGCACCTGCTGCATGAAAGGCGTTTCGGCATAGACCAGCCCTTCTGGTTTCAATACGCGCCAGATTTCTTCAACCACAACCTCGGGTCTCAGGACATGCTCCAGGACCGCTTGAACGACGACGCCATCAAAGGTGTCGCTTTGGATCGGGATATTGTGCGCGTCCGCAACGAAGTGGATGTTCGACGAGGGATAGATATCAAAGGCAACCAGCTTGATTGCTGGATCTTCATATACTACGTCCATCCCTTGTCCGACCGTGCCGCCGCCGATGACTAATACAACCGGCTCCGGGTTAAGGGCTTTGAGCGCTTCTATGAAGTTTTCAGAATTCTCCACCGTTGATTTTTTGATGGGGGAAACCAGGCGTTTCAAACGGCTGATGATCCCAGAGTAGGAACGACGCTCGATCTGCCCCGCGTCCTCTCCCCTTAGATCTTCGATGTCGATCACCGAATTTGCGAAATCGACATAGATCGGTAACCCGTCGGTGTGTGTTGCTGAGGTGGTGCTTTTGCCTGCGACATTCGTCCGTGCGTCTGGCCATTCAATGAGGTCTTCTACAAATTTACGATCTACTAGTGGCATCTCTTTCTCCAACAGGGCGATTAATTTACGCGGCTGTATCCATTAATTTTTCGGTCCGTCCACAATCCTGGAACTGAGGGGAAAACCTGAGTTTATTTGTGTATGTGACATTGGGGTCTTAAGCCATTCGCGGCAAGCTAAGAGAAGATCGTCATACATTTCGGGCTTCTCAAAGGAATTTTGCAGCTTGGCGCGCGCGAACGATATGCTGCCCCGCAGCGTCCGTGAGAATGACGGCCCGCCCCTACGCGACCCTGGTAGTTCGTGCGACGGGAAAGGACAGTCCTCGTATCGGCTAAAAAGCTCGAAACGGCCGGCAAAGTTCTTGTCCGGTGCCGAAATGGTGTAGTCTAGGTTGGCGATTTGGAACGTCATTTCGGGACTTCTGTAGCCTTGTTCACCTGAATCTGAAGCTTTACTTGCCCGCGCGATGAGTGGCATCGCATGTCGTCACCGCTCGGACTTGAAACAGACCCAGTCGCGACGGTGTTAGAAATAGCCAAAGGATAATCGGCGCAGAGAGCGCGCAAAAGGCGGGTTGCAAGGGTCAAGTGAACACCGATCCGTATGCTGCTTTTGCCCTGACCAGATGGCAGCTGGTCGTCGTGTCACTACAATTACTCATATCCAAATACCTTATAAACAGAATGCTAGCACCCTATTCAGGCTGCCAACACTATACAAATGACATGCGCCTACATCGAAAAACCGGAACCTGCTGATACCTGCGCAGAAAACACTCGGTTGTGCTTTGTCTTTTTCAATTCGTGCAAAATATGTCCAAAAGCGCTTTGATCTTCAAATTTTGGGCTCACCATCCTATCGTTATTCAAAAGTGTTGAATGATTTCGGCTCCACGCGTCCAAGCAGGCTCCAGCGACCACTTCGCCAAACTCGCCTGGGTAAAGGAAATCTCACTTTGGCCAAGCGCGGCCGGGGACGAAATCTTTGCCGTGAACTATATGTGGGATGTTCGACGAAGGAAGTGGTTTATTGGCGTATTTCCGTGTTCTGCGTGAACTTGCGGGCTTTTGTATTATTTTTCAATATCTTAGTAAGAGATCACATTTGATGGGTGAATGCCCTCTTAATTGGGAAGTGAGAGGCGTTCTCTTTGAAGTTGCATAGTTTTTTCTTGGATTCCCTTATGGAGGGTAGCTTTCGACTCCGACCTTGCCTTCCAAGGCTTAATGCGAATCGCTAAAGCTATGTTTTGGCGTGTTAAAAATTTACCTGTATATATTCCTAAACATTGTTTGCTTTGTCAGAACCTATCAAACTTGTGCTTCATGATTGCGCTTGGATCGCGCGGACCGCTGCGTCAGGGCAGACAAACTCTTGAACGTCTTGCAGGCTCATTGGCTTGCCGAACAAAAAGCCTTGTACAAAATCACAGTTCTCCGCTTGCAGAAAGGAGAGTTCCTGCTCATTTTCAACGCCTTCCGCAAGAACAGGGATACCCAAGGCTTCGCCGAGAAGTAGCGTTGATCGGACAATTGCCGTACGATATCGATCCTGGTTCACGTCCTGGATGAAGCTTCGGTCGATCTTAATCTTGTCAAACGGGAAAGCTTGCAGCGCAGCCAAGGACGAATACCCGGTCCCAAAATCATCCATTGCAATCCGCACTCCCATCGCCTTGATCTTGTGCATTACCTTGAGCGTATAGGCCTGGTCGTCGATAATACTGGACTCCGTAACCTCTAATTCCAGGCGCCCAGGCGGCAATCTGCTCTCGATCAAAATGTCGGACAGCTCCTCAATAAACGAGGGCTGAGCGAGCTGTTGAGGCGCTACATTGACCGCTACGCTCAACGGTTTTGACCATTTCGCGGCTTCAAAACATGCGGCACGCAAGACCCACATACCGATCTCTCGGATCAAACCGGTTTCTTCGGCAATTGGAATAAACTCAGCAGGCGAGACTATGCCACGCGTTGGATGGTTCCACCGCAACAAAACCTCAAAACCGATTGGTTCCAGCGTTTTCAGATCGTTCTGAAGTTGAAATGCAAGCTCAAGCTGACTACTGGATGTCACTTGCCTGAGGTCATTTATCAAAAGCAGCCGATCCCTGCTTTGCCTGTCCATTTCCGCGTCGTAGATGCAAATATTGGCCTCCGTTTGCAGTTTGGCACGGTACATCGCCAGGTCAGAGTTGTGCTGCAGGTCGTCAAGATCAGAGCCATCACTGATGCTGGTCGCAATCCCAATGGAGGACCCTATGGATAGCGAGTATTCTTCGGTATCAACAGGCTCTGACGTCAGCGCATGCAACCTTTCCGCGAATGAAACAACTTCCTCCATCGATTGAAAGCCCACTTTCAGGGCAACAAATTCATCCCCTCCCGTGCGCGCAACAAATTCATGTTCTTGGCATGCGGTTTTTAGTCGGTTTGAAATTTCCTTTAGAAAGCGATCTCCCACGGCATGCCCGCGAAGATCATTCACTTCCTTAAATAGGTCGAGGTCAATCGTCAGAACTGCAACCTTCAGGTTTTGATCTCGCGACATCAACTCCTTGCACTCGTCCATTTTCCGGCTGAGCTGCAACCTGTTTGGTAGTTTGGTCAGATGATCATGCGTCGCCGTATACTCCAATTTCTCCAAGGCTTCTCGTTCGAGGTTGGTCTCGATGCTCAGCGCAGCAAAACCCACAACCAAAATCAAAATCGTCACAGCGAATATGAGCAGACCAAGCGTTGCGTCTGGCATGAACTGCTGCGGGACCTCATGGTAGGGGCTCAACTCCACGGAAAATGCTGCCATCCCGGTGAAGTGCATCGAACAGATGGCCAAGACCATCAGAACGGCACCGCCGAGCCAGCAATACCGTGTGATCGGATAAGCAATTCTGTGATAGGCAGCAGCCCCGAGAAGGCAGCCCAGCAGCAGCGACATCAATACCATCGATGGGTCCCAACGGATCACACCAGGTAAGAGGTACGCCGACATTCCGATATAGTGCATCATCGATACTGAGAGACCGAAGCCTGCCCCTGCCGCGATAAAATGAAACTTTCCGTCTCCGTAGGCCAGCAGCGCGTTGGCTGCGAGCATCCCGAAAACGGCAACGCCCAGTGAGACACCTGTCAGAACCGGTTCATATCCATGTTCGAAACCGGGCTCATACGCCAGCATCGCAATGAAATGCGTCGACCAAACCGTTGCGCCGCTGATGAGGCTGCTGAGAAACAGCTGTATCCGTCTGCGCAATCCGGTTGCAGAGAACAATCGCCTTGAAACGAGGACAGAGATACATGATCCAATAACGCACACGATCGCAGCCACGGCGACAAGCCAATGGTCATGTTCTTGAGACAAACACTCTATTACGCGATACAATTGATTAGTCGTCCTTGGGCCATTCTATTCGCGGGATATCACGACAGTCGTTAATGATGCGTCCCGTTTGGCTGGAGGATCTGTCCCATATTCATGCAATTTTCAGGAAATTAGAGCGATCTCACGATCTGACCTGGGGCCGGCTTTGCTTCTTAAGGATCTGAATATTATAGAATTTTAGTCGTACTGCTCACTTTGGTTTTCGGCGCTTATGCTCAAAGGGTTTTTGATCAGGTAGCGTGTCATGAATTGAAGCTTGTGGGTAGTTGGCCGCGTTTCGACCATTGGACTTTTTACGGAATAAACACGCGCCAGGAGTGTAAGCTGTGGGTCTTATTTGGCGAGAGACTTCGCTCTTCCGACGGCTTTCTTTGTTCGGTCCAACTCGCGCTCAGAATCCTGGTGTGGCATTGAAAAGTCGCGTTCGAGGCGCGGACGTGCCATTCTGATCGTGCCGCATCACACAGGGCGCCCCGATCATCGAAATCATACGTGATGACTTCCTAGAAAGGGCGTGGGGGGAGCAGGCTCCCATCTACCAACCGCACAGTGCTTCTGATACTTTCTCAGCATGAGTGCTTGGCATATTCACATCATGAACGCCCGCAAACAGCTGACCGAGTTGCTCGAAACGCTCACCTCTGCAGTTTCAGATGCTCAGAACGGCTGCATAAATGTTCACGACCCCGTTGCTCTCGACCTCACGGTTCGGGGCACGAATTGGCCGATGCCCAAGGCACTTCGCGTGAGCGGGTCGGCATATGGTCCGGGTCGAATTGACATTGTGATTGATACGTCGGCAGGGTTCAGCGGCGAAGAACTCCGTCAAGCGATGCTGCGCACGATTTATCACGAGTTTCATCATGTATTGAGATGGGATGGTCCCGGATATGGGCAAACACTTGGCGAAGCACTCGTTTCCGAAGGGCTCGCACAACACTTTGTGCATGAAATGATGAGCTGTCCGGCTGAGCCCTGGGAAAACGCTGTTGATGGCGCTGAATTGCTGGAGGCGCAAAGCCTCGCCGCGCAGGAATTCGACGCGAAGCCCTATGACCACTCAAAATGGTTTTTTGGCAGCGGCAAGCTTTCGCGATGGGCGGGCTACACCGTGGGGTTTGAAATGGTCGCAAAATACCTTGCTGAACATTCGGATACGACGGCGCTCCATAACGCAACAACTCCAGCTTCAGAGTTTGCGCGATTTCTGAGGTGAATTTGAAAGCCAGTTCCCGTGCGACGCTTCGGAGGGGAGCCGATATGACTTGCAATCAGGTGCCGTCTTTCAAAAATGCATCCTTTCGGCATGAACATTGCGCCGAGTAGTCTCTGTTGACGTTTGACCGCAGCTTTGCACCGTTTCTACATGCGATCACCTGTTGAAGTTCCGCGCTCTGCCGTGGGTTTTGTATCGGCGGGGCGGTTGATGCCAAGCCAATCGTTTAGCGGGCGCATCAGCATGCCAAGCACGACGCCGCAGCAGATCTGGAACACGATATTTGCCAGTTTTGCAGCCGTGGAATCACCTGCCAGACTGCTGAAAACAAAGTCAGCGGCAGAATGGGTCAAATAGATCATCAGCGAAAAGGCAGCCACGGTGACCACAATTTTTGCCAGCAAGCGTGGCAGTGGGACATATGGAAATACCGCGCACAGAAACAGGGCCAGGATCCACCAGAGTTCCGAGTGATTGGTCAGCAGGGAATGCGTGAGCGCCAGATGGCATAGGACAAACCCGAAGCTGATCACCTGGCGGCGGAAGGTGTCTGCTGCTGCGACCAGCGCGCCGAGGGCGAGAAACGGCAGCAGCGTCGTTGGCGATCTGAAGAGCAGGCGCGCGCTGGCCAATATCTCTCCGTGATGGAGCGCTGCGACCAGAATTGTGCCGATCGCCACCACCTCGGTCAGCACAAAGAAAATGGCCAGGCTACGCCATGGGTTTGCTGATAGCTGCCGCCGTATGCCGGGAAAACAGAGCAACACCCCGATGGCCAGGAACATTTGCAAATAGACATGCAAAAACCATAGCCATTCCAGACGATAGGGGATCCACCTCTGGCCCAGGAAAACAACATCAAAGAAATTGACCAGGTTTCGATAAAACAGCAGGGAGGATAGCTCGACGTTGTTGCCGATATAGAAATGCCAACTGAAATACAGCAGCGAAACTGGCACCAAGGGCACAAGGAGCCGCCCTAGCAAAGCCCAAACGCGCCGGGCGTGGCCGTCTTTTAGCACGGCAGGCAGTTGCAGGTGCCCAAATGAAAACCCGGCGAGTACGAAGAGCACAATCGACATCCCGCCTGTCAGCTTGAAACCTGCATGAAAGGCCACGATCTCGACGATGGCGAGGCACCTGAGCAGCACGAAGGTTTCGACCCTGCTGATCTCAAAATGCGGCGTCGCCGCCGGAGTTTCTGTTGACGTTGAGGGGGCGAGCGCGGCCAATTCGGCAATGGTCATCCACGGCCAGTTGGTTGGCAGGTTCAGACCAAGCGCCTCAAGATCGAGGCGGGTTTCGATTGTTGACAGGCTATCGGCGCCCAGATCAAAGAGCGACTGATCCCGTGTGGCAAACGTGCGACCGGAGTGTTTGACGAGTATCTCGGCAATCGATGTCTCGGCAGCCCCTTCTGGCGCATCGGATGGCGCAGCGGCATCGGATGTTTCGATGTCCTGCGCCAACTCCGCAAGGGCATCCTTGTCGATCTTGCCGTTCGGTGTGAACGGAAAGTGATCCATGACCACGATCCGGGCCGGCATCATGTAGGTCGGCAGATTGCTGAACAGCGCCGCCCGGATTTTCTTTTCCGTGACCTCGGCGACCTCTGACAGCACAAACAGCAGCAGCCTGTCGTCTGAGACAAGCGCACAGGCCCGTTCGACGCCCGACACCGCTTCGGTGGTGGTTTCGACCTCGCCCAATTCCACGCGGAAGCCGTTGATCTTGATCTGCCCGTCCCGGCGCCCAGCGAAGTAAATCAGCCCATCCGGCATCTGGTACCCGATGTCGCCGGTGAAATGTCGGCAGGCCGCGCCGGTTTCGGGCGGGATCCGTTGATTGACCCCCGCCACGGGGTCCGCCAGATCGGCGACAATTTCGCCAACTTCCCCAACCGAAACGGGGGAGCCGTCGTCGGCGACCAGTCGGACACCGGTCCAGGGCAGCGTGCGGCCGATGGCAATGTCGCGGGTGCGTGCAGCCCCTTCCTCGATTTCATTGATCACAAAGGCCTGGGGCGTTTCTGTCGTGCCAAAAACGTTGAACTGGCGCACGCCTGGCACCAGATCGTGCCACTGTTCGACCACCCGCGGTGGGAGCCTTTCGCCGCCCCAGAAAATCGCTTTCAGGCCATCGAACCCGTCCGCTGATGCCATATCCGTTGTCAAAAGGCGCGCCGATGTCGGGCTCAGGCGCAACACATTGCAGTGCGCTTTCGCGATCAGGGCACGGAGGCGTTTGGGGTCCATCATCTCGCACGGACTTGGGATGGCGATAGTGCCGCCATGGGACAAAGGCAAAAAGATGTCGCGCGGCGTTGGATCATGCGAGAGCCCGGCCATCATGGTTGTTGTGATGCGGCCTGGCAGCGCAAGCGTGCGCGACTGCCACGAGATGAACCGTTGCAAGGTCTTGTCGGGATGCGTCGTCAGCTTTGGCTGGCCGGTCGTGCCCGAGGTAAAGAGGTGATAGGCCGCATCCCGTGGCGCGCCGTTCACGATGTCGGGAAGCCGATCCGTTTCGCGCATCGGCGTGATGCGGGTCACTTGCCCGGCGATCTCAGCGGGCAGATCGACACCTGCCTCAATGACATAGTGTGTTCCGAGCTGGTCCAGCATCCTTTCGATCCGCGACACGGGATAGGTCGCATCCACCAGCGCAAAGGAGGCGCCGCTGGCGGATACCCCCAAAACGGATGCAACCAGATCAGAATTGCGTTGCGCAAAAATGACAACCCGGTCGCTTGGCGTGACCCCCGCGGCGTGTAATCCACCGGTTATGGACCCCGCGCGGTTGGCGAGAGCGCGGTAGGTGAGCGTCTCTTTTGAGGTGATGATGGCTGCAGCATCGGGCTGCCGTTCCGCCCACTCAAAAAAAGCTTCGTGAATCCGCCGGGTCGGTTCAGGCTCCAGCGTGGATTGCGGCACGACGACCTCATGGCCTTTGCGCGCACGCTTGAGGATCTCCCGACAGGTTTGGTGCGGGTTTTCAAGGGCGGCCTCAAGGATCCTGCCTTGCAGATTAAGGAAGAGTTCCGCGCGTGTCTCTGACAGTTGTGCGGCGTTGTAAAATGCCCGCGCCTTCAGAACGCTCCGGTCCGTCGACCATATGAGGTTCAGATCATATTCCGTCCGCCTGTCAAGAAACTCGCGCGGTCCGACGTCAAGCTCACCTGCCGTGATCCGGGCTGCGGGCGGGAACATATTGATGGAAACGCTGGGTGCCTTTTGCTCGGAGATCACAAGGTCCAGAACCGGCTCGTTTTCCAGAGCAACAGTGTCGCGCGTCTGCGCCGATACCGCAGTCGAAAAAGAGGCGAATTCCTGATCGAGATCCACGCTAAGGTTCAGGGGCAAGGTGTTGGAAAACGGGCCAATGACCGAATTCGGCGCGCCGAGCGCCTTGCGGCCTTCGGTCTGGAAAAAGCTTGAGACTGCTTCTTCTCCGGAATAGCCGTGCAGCCCGAGGGCGTAGGCGGCTGCAAGCACGCCGAACTGCGTGGCACCGATTGATTTGCCCAGTGCGCGAATGGGTTTTTGCACATCCTCGAAACTAAGTTCGACGTAACGGCCTGCCGCAGCAGCCTCTTCGTTATGGACGCCGTCACCCACCAGCCGCACCGGTTTTGGCAAGGAGCGCACCAGATCCTTTACTTCGGTTGGCGCGCGGGCATCGTCCATCCCCGTTGCGGCAAATTCGTAGTAGGATCTGGCAGGCGGCAATGTCTCCCCCGCGTAGAGCTTCAGCAATTCCTTGGTCATGACGCCTCGGGAAAAACCATCCGTGACCGCATGGTGCGCCGCAATTGTAAAGCGCCAGCGTTCCCCCAGATCTGCCACAAGAAACCGGATCAAAGAGCCGCTTTTAAGGGGATCAACATCGTCAAACACAAGAGGCAAGGCCCAGCTCCGAAAGGCAGACAAGCTCTGATCGGCCATGTCGCAATGGTGAAGCTGAAGGCTGGGTACTTGTGAGACCACGGCGCTGACATGGCCGCCGGAAATTTCAAATCGCGTCCGTAGCGACTCGTGGCGTTGCACCAGGTTTCTGGCCGCTGCTGAAAAGGTATTTCTGTCAAACGGTCCATCGACCAGATGACCCAGCGGGATCATATATGACCCTGCGCCCGCGAGTTCGGCTTTTACATATCGGCTCTGATTGTCGCTTGCCGGAACGCGAAGCTCTGTCGCGCTTTCCACGCGCTGTGACGTGCCATCGGAAACTAAATACTGTCGCATGTGACCATGCCTTATGAGTTACGAAAAAAATCAGCGTATCGAGAAAAGAAGAAAAATATGTCAATTCTGAGGGACTTATGTAGCAATATCCCAAAAATCTAGGGCGTGTCATCGAATATGGTTTAATTTCAACTCTGACGTGAGAAATACGCGGAATCAGTGCGAAAATTGTTGATCAGGACCGCGATGGCTTCAGATCGTCGGCCTTCGATCCCGCGTCAAATGCGCGTGATTTGATCGGTTATCGGCGCAGCACGGCCTCGGCTTCTATTTCCACGCGGTACCCGCCAATCAACCCGGCAACGACAACCAGTGTGTTCGCGGGCTTGATCTCGCCAAAGACACGCCCATGCGCCCGTGAGATCGCCTCAACATCCGCCGCGTCGACGATGTAGATCCGGGTGCGTATCACGTCTTCGGCGCAGGCGCCCAGGGCTTCCAGCGCCGCCAATATCTTGTCGATGACAAAGGTCGTTTGCGCCCCTGCATCGGCTTCGGCGACAATGCGATCTGCCCCCGCTGTCGCCGTCGTGCCCGAGACGAGAATGCGGTTGTCGATGCGCTGGGCGCGGGCGTAGCCGGCGATATCTTCCCACTTTGACCCGCTCAGGACGCGTTGCTGACCGTCTCTGCCCGCCACATCTTTGGCCGTGAAGGGCAACGGCATCGTATCCAGGTGATGGCTGAGATCGCCGGAGGCTGTCAGGAAGGGCGGACGCCGGTATTCGTCGCCACAATCGCCGGGCACCGGGCGGGTGTTTGAAAAAGCCGCCTCAAGGCGCCCGTGATCTTCCCTGTCGAGCTGAAATGAGAAGAGCCGAAGATTGTCCCCGGCATGCATCCGCTCGCCCAATCTTGCGCCAACAATGACACCGGCAACGGCGGAATGCTCCAGCACCCAGCGGGTCGCGACGTTTGCAATCGACAGTTCATGCTTTCGGGCAACTTTATCGGCAGCAGCAAGGATGCCCTGAAAGGCTTGCCATCCGCCGGTCGCGTCAATGAAACGTTTGTATTTCATCTTCGACCAGTCGTTGATGTCCTCCGGCTCGGGCTGTCCCATCCAGCGTTCGGATAAAAATCCGCCGCAGAGGGTGCCATAGGCCAGAAGCTTTGTCCCTCTGCGATGGCACAGATCGGAAAGCGCCCCCGCAGCACGCCGGTCGACCAGCGAAAATGAGACCTGATTGGTCAAGAGCGGCACGCCGTCGGCCAATGCCAGATCCAGATGGGCGGCATCAAAGTTGGTCACTCCGATCTCGGAAATCAGACCCTCGGCACGCAGTTGCGTCAATTCATGCAGCGCATCGAGCCAGGCTGGATGCTGAAAGCCCCACCAGTGAAACTGCAGCAGATCGACACGGTCCACCCCAAGACGCTCCAGCCGCGCCTCGACGCCTGCGCGCACCACATCGCGCGTCATCGGACCGGGCGGTGGGCACCATTTGGTGAAAGCGAGCGGGCGGGGTGTGTCGGATCGGGCCAGCAGATGGCCCGTAATGATCTCCGCGCTGCCATAGTGGTCTGCCATATCAAAGGTGTCGAAGCCCTGATCGGCATAGGCGGCCAGCCACGCAGCCCCGGTCTCAGGGTCGATGGTGGTGCCGTCTTTCTCAATATCCGCAACCTGCCACAGGCCCGTCAGGACACGGGAGATCTCCAGATGGTCAGAGAGCCGCAAACGATCCGGTCGTGTCGGGGAGGTCATGTCAGGGCGCATCCTTTTGTCCGGGCGATTGGTCCTTGAGAGCCGCGCCACTTCCGTTAACATGTCCCAGATACTAAGGGCGGCGGCATCCGTCCAGCGGAAGGGACGCAATGGGAACCAGGGAAGGTGATCGGGGCTTCTGGCTTTACGATCTGAAGGTCGAGACGGTTCTGGACGGGCGCACGCCGGTGTGCCGCCATATCGAAGGCGACAGTTTCCGGGTTGAAGGCGAAACACTGGTTTTTGAACCGGGGACGCGGGTGTCGATGTATGCGCTGGCGGGTTTGCTGCCCTTGTTGCCGGTGAAACAGCGCGATACCGACCCGGAAGATTGGGTCAGCACCGATGCCGAGGTCGCCTGTCCTGACCCGCATTGCGGCGGGCGGTTTCGGATCACGCGGCTGAAGGAACGGCGCTGGTTCACGCATGCGGCCACGACGGGGCTGCCTGGTGAGCGCGGCACGCCGTACTGGCAGGAAGGTGGTCGCGAATGATCGCCGAAACGGTTCCCCTGCGCCCGGGCTACGACATTTCCCGCGTGATCAAGGGCGGCTGGCAGCTTGCTGGTGACCACGGCGCGGTTGACCGCAAGGATGCCGTGCGCGACATGGAAGCCTTTCTGGATGCAGGGATCACCAGCTTCGATTGCGCCGACATCTACACGGGCGTCGAGGAAATGATCGGCGATTTCATCGCAGACATGCGGCGGCGGCGCGGTGCGGAGGTGGCCAACCGGGTGCAGGTGCACACAAAGCTGGTGCCGGATCTTGGGCTGCTGGCCAATATCAAGCCCGAAGATGTCGAGGCGATCATCGATCGCTCGCTGAAACGGTTGCAAATCGATCGCCTGCATCTGGTACAATTCTATTGGTGGGATCTGTCGATGGGTGACCCGCAGGTCGGGCTCGACGTTCTGAAAAGATGCCAGGAAAAGGGTAAAATCGCCTATCTCGGCACAACCAACTGGGATGTGGCGGAAACCCAGCCCTTTATCGATGCCGGGTTCGATCTGGTCTCAACCCAGGTGCAGTATTCTCTGCTGGACCGGCGCGCGGCGCATGGATTGGCGCAATGGACCGCCACAAGCGACATGCAATTGCTGTGCTACGGGACGCTGGCGGGGGGATTCCTGACGGAAAAATGGCTGGGTCAGCACGACCCGGGGTTTTCTTTTGAAAACCGCAGCCTGGTCAAATATCGCCTGATCATCGATGAATTCGGGTCCTGGGGGCGTTTTCAACAGCTGCTTGGCGTGTTGCAATCGATTGGGGCGAAACACGGGGTCTCCTTGTCCTCGGTCGCCACGCGCTGGGTGCTGGACCAACCACAGGTCGCCGCCGCCATTGTCGGCGCGCGCTACGCACGGCATCTGCCGCAGACGCTTGAGGTCTTCAGCTTCGCGCTGGATGCGGATGATCAGGCCGCCATCGGGTCGGTTCTGGAGGCAGCACCGGGGCCCGCCGGTCCGGTTTTCGCCTTGGAGCGGGACCGTAACGGGCGGCACGGTCGGATCATGAAATACAATCTCAATACACGCCCCGATGATCAGGTGTTGGGGGCAACGGGTGGCTGAAGCGATCCTGACGACGCAGGGCCTGAGCCGCAGCTTTGGGCCGCTCAAAGCGGTGGATGCCGTATCGTTGCAGATTGCCCGGGGGTCCATTACCGGCCTGATTGGTCCAAATGGCGCGGGTAAGTCGACATTCTTCAACCTGCTGACGGGGGCATTGCACCCCGACGGCGGGGCCGTGCATCTGGAGAGGCGGGACATCACAGGCCTGTCCCCTTCCAAGCTCTTTGCGCTGGGATTGGGCCGGACGTTTCAGATCCCCCGCCCCTTTGCACGGATGAGTGTTCTAGAAAATGTCATGCTGGCCCCGACCGAGCAAGTCGGCGAGACGGTGTCAGGACCGTTTATGTTCCGCAAGCGGATGCAGGAACAGGAGACGCGCATCCGAAAACGGGCGATGGAGGTGTTGGATTTCGTGACACTGGGTGCTTTGGCGGACCATCCGGCGGGCAAGATATCCGGCGGTCAGATGAAGCTTCTGGAGCTTGCGCGCGTCTTGATGGGCGATCCTGACCTGATCCTGCTGGACGAGCCGGCTGCCGGGGTGAACCCGGTCCTGACCGAAACGCTGATCGGGAAAATCGAGGAGCTGAACCGTCAGGGCAAAACTTTCGTGATCATCGAGCACGATATGGACTTTGTGATGCGCCATTGCGATCCGGTGATCGCGCTGGCCGAAGGGCGCGTGGTTTTTCAGGGCAGCGCAGAGCAGGCGCTCGCCGATCCGGTATTGCTGGACGCCTATCTCGGGACAGCAGTTGATGCCTGATCCGGTGCTGACCGCTTCTGATATCACGGCGGGCTATGTGCCTGACCTGCCGATTTTGCGAGAGGTTTCGATCACCGCGCGCGCGGGTCAGATCACGCTGATCATCGGCCCGAACGGCGCCGGTAAATCGACGTTGATCAAGGCGATTGCCGGGCTGATCCCGGTCAGTGCAGGCCGGGTTGCGTTTGAAACGGACGACATCACGAACATCCGTCCCGATCAACTGACCGCCCAGGGCATCGCCTATGTCCCCCAGACCGACAACATCTTTCGCAGTCTGACGATCCGCCAGAACCTCGATCTGGCGCTGCGCCGGGCCGGCGGTGACGCCAGTGCGCGGCTGGCGCGTCTTTTCCAACAATTTCCCGCGCTTGCCGAGAAACACCGCGATAAAGCAGGCACCCTGTCCGGCGGGCAGCGTCAGTTCCTCGCCATCGCGATGGCGCTTGCGACCGATCCGCGGTTGATCCTGATGGATGAACCCTCCGCAGGGCTGTCGCCGAAAGCCACTCAGGAGGTGTTGGAACACGCCCAAGCGCTGGCCGCACATGGCGTTTCCATTCTGCTGGTGGAGCAAAACGTCAATCAGGCGCTGCGTCTGGCTGATCATTGCTACATCCTGGCGGAAGGGCACAACCAACTGGATGGGGCGGCGCAGGACCTGCTGGGTAACAAGGTGGTGGGCGAGATCTATCTTGGCGGGCGACGGGTCGGGGCGGCATGATCCAGAATCTGATCGACGGCATTCTCACCGGGTCCTATCTGTCGCTTGGCGCTATCGGGCTGACGTTGGTCATGCATATCCTGCGCTTCGCCAATTTCTCACATGCGGAGCTTTTGTCGCTCGGGGCCTATTGTGCGCTGGTCTTTGACGCGCTTGTCACGGCCATGGTCCCAGGTCTGGCAGCGAAACTGGGCCCCTTGTCGCTGACCTGGGCGTTGATCCTGGCAACCCTGATATCGATGGTGCTGACCGGGCTATCGGCTGCGCTGATCGACCGGCTGGTCTTCAAGCGCGTCCGGGAAAAGGGGCAGGAGCTTTCCATGGTCTTCGCCAGCTTCGGCATGGCGCTGGTGATCCGCAACGTGATCGGCTTGATCTTTGGTCTGTCGCCAGAGCTCTATTCCAAGGACATCGCCTTTGCGACCATCCTCAGCCGGGACCCGCTGATCCTGGTCAAACCCGATCAGGTTTTCGTTCTGGTGGCAGCTCTTTTGCTGATGCTGATCCTGCATCTCATCCTGTCGCGCACGACCTTTGGCTACGCGTTGCGAGCCGTCGCAGAAAACCCGTCGCTGGCGCAGGTCAATGGCGTCAACCTTGCCCGGACGATCATGGCCGTCTGGCTCATCGGAGGTGGGCTGGCCGCTGTGGCGGGCGTCTTTTACGGGCTTAGTCACCAGATCATTCCGGTCATGGGCCGCGATCTGGTGCTGCCGATCTTTGCTGCAACCATCGTCGGCGGTATCGGCAGCGTCTATGGCGCGGTGCTGGGCGGTTTCATCGTCGGGATCGCGGGCAATCTGGCGCTGGTGATCCTGCCGTCGGGCTATACGCCATCGGTTCCCTTCCTGCTGATCCTGGTTGTTCTGCTGATCCGACCGCACGGGCTTTTTGGCGAGGCGCGGGCATGATCGGTGTGATTTCCTATCTGGTGTTTTTCGCCACCACCGCTGCGATCCTGTCAATTGCTGTGCTGGGGCTGAACCTGCAATGGGGCAACACCGGGCTTTTCAATGGCGGTGTCGTCGCTTTCTTCGGGGCGGGTGCTTACGGGACGCTGATTTTGGGCGGTACACCGCAGGACGGGCATCTGGGCGGTTTCGGGCTGATCTACCCGGCGGCCCTGCTGGGCGGCATGGCGCTGGCCGGGCTGATGGCCTGGATTGTTGGACTGCTGACGCTCAGGCTCCGCCATGACTACCTCGCCATCGCCACCTTCGGTGTCGCAGTCGCCTTTGAAAACCTGATGCGCAATGCGGAATGGCTGGCGGGCGGCGCCAAAGGCGTGCGCGGTTTTGAGCGGCCCCTGCGCGCCGCCCTTGGGGATGGGTTTCTTTATAATCTGCTCTTTTTCATTGTTGTTCTGTTGCTGCTGATCGCGGTTTACCTGTTTTTGGAACGTCTTGTGGCCTCGCCGTTCGGGCGGTTGCTCCGTGCGATCCGCGAAGACGAAGAGGCCGCACAATCGCTGGGTAAAAGCCCTGCGCGCATCCGTCTGACCGCCTTTGTCACCGGTTCAGTCATCCTCGGCCTCGCAGGTGGGCTTTACGGTACATTCTACGCTTTTGTCAGCCCGCAGGACGTGTTGCCCACGCTCACTTTTCAGATCTGGGCGATGCTGATCGTGGGCGGTGCCGGCAACAATCGCGGTGCGATCTTTGGCGCTTTTCTCATTTGGGGCGCCTGGACGGCGTCCGGTTGGGCACTTTCGCGTTTCGCGCCGATCGAGGCGCAACTCTACACCGGTTCGATGCAGTTTGTGTTGATCGGGGTCGTGATCGTCGGCATGCTCATGTGGCGGCCTCAGGGGCTTTTGCCGGAGCGGCTGGTCGTATCACAGAGGGGAGCAACCCCTTTGGCTAAACAGGGAGAATAACATGTCCATCATGAAACGTATCAGGGCCGTGGTTGGCCTGGCCCTTGGGCTATCTGCGCTGGCGGGTGCCGTTCACGCGCAGGAATGCACCACCAAGATCGGTGCGGTTCTGCCAACCTCGGTGGATTGGGGTCGCCCGATTGCGGAGACGGCGCAATTTGCTGTCGATCAGGTGAACGCCGCCGGGGGGGCCGCAGGCTGTGCCATCGAGATGGTGCTCCGGGATACGCAGGTGGACCCCAAGGTGGGCGTGGATGCCGCCAAGGCGCTGGTCGATCTGGAGGGGGTGAAACTGCTGTTGGGCGCGGTCTCTTCGGGGGTGTCGATGCCGATCCTCACTTCTGTGACGGTGCCAAGCGGCGTGGTGCAGATGTCGTGCTGCTCCTCCTCGACCGCCTTCACCAAACTGTCTGAAGAGGGCAAGACAAGTGGTCTGTGGTTCCGCACCTTCGCCACGACGGGCGTACAATCTGCAATCGGGGCCAAAGTCGCCAAGGACAAGGGCTATGGGTCGGTGGCGATCCTCTACAAGAACGACGACTGGGGGCAGGATATGGCGCGGCTGATTGCAGCTGATTTTGCCGCCGTCGGCGTTGAGGTCACAGCATCGGTTGCCCTGAATGACGGCCAACCCTCCTACCGCGCTGAGGTGACGGAAGCGCTGACCAGCCAGCCGGATGCGCTCTACCTGGCACTTTACCCCGCCGAAGGCACCGCAGCGGTCCGGGAATGGATTTCGCTGGGGGGCAGCCAGAACATGATCCTCGCCAACTCGCTGAAATCGGATGAATTCCGCGACAATGTCGGCATGCAATATCTTGGTGCGGCGGTTGGCACCGACACGGCCTCACCCCGCTCGGAAAGTGCCGATGCTTTCCGCGCGGCTTATGTGGAGCGTTTCGGGTCTGAGCCCAACGGTCCGGGCCTTGCCAACAGCTATGACGCGACCATGATCGCGCTTCTGGCGATGGAAGCGGCGGGCAAAGACGCCTCAGGCGCAGATATCGCCGCCGCCATTGCCAAGGTGACCGACGCGGATGGCACACCGGTCAGCGCCGATACGGCGGGTTTCCAGCAGGCTAGGGAGGTCCTCGCGGGCGGTGGTACGGTGATGTATCAGGGCGGCACGGGTGACGTCCGCTTTGACGCCAATGGGGACGTGTCGGCGCCCGCGGTGGTCTGGTCCTTCACGGACGCGGGCACAGAAGAGGTTGAATACCTGTCCCTGAACGAGGTCGACGCCTTCATCGCATCGCTCAACTAGGCGAAAACCGGACACCTGAAAGATCGGCCGCCACGATAAGGGGGTCGATCTTTTCGTTTTAAGGAGATCAGCGTTCCATCGGGCGCGATCCGCCGAGCACATGATTGACTGACGCCGCTATCTCAGGGCGCGGTTCGCAATGTCCCGTACGGTGTCGGCCAGTTTGGCGGTGCGTTCGGCGTCCCACGTCGTGTCGACAAGGAACGCCAGGCTGGTTTCTCCCAACGCTTGTGCGACAGGTAACGGTGCCTCTGGCGCCAGTCCCCGGCTGGTGAAGGTCTCTTCGCGGTAAATCTCTGAGCAGCTTCCGGAAAAGGCCGGGAACCCCGCCTTTGATATCTCTGCCAACATCCGATCGCGCGACCAATCCGTGGCCAGCGCCTCGGGACGCACAAAGGCATAAAACCGATACCAGGCGTGCGTGATATCCGAGGGTGGCATCGGCACGCGCAACGCGTCACACCCCGAAAGCGCGCCGCTGAGAATGCGGGCATTCCGCTCCCTGTGCGCCCGCCAGTCGTCAAGGTGCGACAGTTGTATGCGCCCGATGACGGCGGCGGGCCCGGCCATCCTCAGATTGGTGCCCGGCCCGGCATTGTGCAACCATCGGAATCCCGGGGGGTGATCGGTGTCAAAGACATTGGCATGGCCCTTGCCATGATCCTTGTGGCTCCAGGCGCGGCGCCACAGATCATCGTCGTTGCAAAGCAGCATGCCGCCTTCGCCGCCTGTGCTGATGATCTTGTCCTGACAAAAGGAGAACGACCCGAAAGTGCCGATGGTACCGACATGCCGGTCACCCAGTTGCGCCCCATGCGCTTGTGCGCAATCTTCGATGACCCACAGGTTATTGGCCTGCGCCAGATCCATGAAACCGTCCATGTCGCAGGGCCACCCGGCGAGGTGCACGGGCAGGATGCCGCGCGTCTTGGGCCCGATCAGAGGGGCCACGGTGTCCGGCGTGATGTTCCCGGTGTCGGGATCGACATCGGCAAACACCGGCACGCCACCGGCCAGCAGAACGCAGCTGGCAGAGGCCATGAAGCTCCGGGGGGCCACGATCACCTCGTCGCCCGGTTGCAGATCAAGCACATGCAGGGCCGTATCCAGCGTCACCGACCCGTTGGCCATGGCGATGGCATGGCGGGCGCCTGTGTAGTGACAATAGGCTTTTTCAAAGTCGCCGACATCCGGGCCGGTCCAGGCATTCACCTTGCCGGAGCGCAGCACGGCGGCGACGGCTTCAATCTGTTCGGTATCGTAAACGGGCCACTGGCTCATGGTAGTTCCTTTTTCAGACGACGGTTCTGACGAGGACAAATCCTTCTGCCGCAGGTCTGTGCACGGTAGCCCCCCGCAGCGTGGCCAGCGCGCGCAGCGCTTCAACCGATCTTTCGTGCGGGGAAGGGAAGACCTGGCTGGCAAATTTCCTAAATGCCGCGATTTTCTGATCCACGGTGTCCGAGATATCGATGAAGACATTCGGCACAAAGGCTGGGGTCAGATAGGGCGCGTTCCAATTGGTTTCCGACAGGGTTTCATAGGCCAGAATTGTGGCAGGATAATCCGCTTGGTGCGGCCTGCTGGCGACCAGTGTCGACAGGAAACTGAGTTGATGGTCGAGGTGGATGTCGCCCGGATGCGGCGCCAGGATCAGCGCAGGCGCCACCTCGCGCACCAATTTCCCCAAACCTGCATTGAGGGCGCCATGCGGTTCTTCGGCCAGCGCGGCAGCGGGAAAATCCAGCCAATGTGTCTTTGTCACGCCCAGCAGCTCATGCGCCGCGGCAGCTTCGGCCTTTACCGTGCGGATCTGTTCGGCATCGAATTTTGGCGGCTGACCACTGGTGACAATGCCGATGTGAACCTCCCGACCTTCACCGGCAAAGCGCGCAATTGTGCCGCCCGCCCCCAGGACCTCGTCGTCCGGGTGCGGTGCAATGACCAGAACAGGGCCCGTCGAGGGCACGAGGTCGCTGGGGTTATGGGGCATGGCCAAAGTCTTTCAGTTTGCTGTGAAGGGGCGGTGGTTTGTCAGAGCCGGACCACTCAAGAATATCGAGGCATTTCCCATCACCACAGGCCACGGTGAAGGATCGTCCGTTGATGTCCTGAATTTGCCCCGGCAGGCCAATAAACCGCCCCGCTTCAGGTGTGTGCCGGACAGCAGTCAGCGTGATCTGCGCGCCGTCCCCTGCATAGGTGAATGCACCGGGGTAGGGGGGACCAACCGCCCGGATCAGGCGGTGAATTTCCGCTGCCGGACGGGTCCAGTCGATGCGCCCGTCTTCGGGCCTGCGACGGGCGCAGATGCTGATGCCATCGTCTGGTTGCGGTGTGGAGGGAATGTCACCCGCAGCAATGGACGTCAACAACGGCGGCAACATTCCGGCAAGCGCCTCCAGCACCCTGTCATAAAGTTCACGCGCGGTCACCGTGTCGGGGTCGATTTGAAACCTGGCCTGCGCGGCGATGGGGCCGTCATCGGCACCCGCGCCCAGCCAGAACAGGCTGGCGCCGACATCCCGTTCACCAAGCAGGATGGTCCAGGGGAGTACGCCACGCCCGCGCAGTTTCGGCAGGGCGGTGGGGTGAAATCCGATGCATCCCAGTTTCGGAATTGCCCTGAATTCCGGGCCGCAGATTTGCGACCAGCCAATGACCAACGCCAGATCTGGTTCGACCCCCTTGATGGCTGCCAGCGCCTCCGGCGCGTTGATCTGCGATGCGTAAAGCACCGGTATGTCATGGGCGGCAGCCACTGGGTCCAGATCGGCGAAATCCGAGTGGCGTCGGGCAAGATCCGGGGGCAGGGTGACGATCAGCGCCGGTATATGTCCTGCGGCGCACATGCTTTCCAAGGCTCTGCGTGATCCTTCCACAGCACCCACAAATACCGTTCTCATGCTGATACTCCGGCGGAGTTTTTCGGCAGGTGCGCATTAAGCCAACGCGTTGCGTCCTCCAGACGCTCTGGCCGACGTTTTTCGCCGAAAAGAGCGACGCCAAGCGTTTCCCACAGAATGCGCAGATCCAGTGCCGTGGACCGGTGGGACACATACCACAGATCCAGCCGCAGCTTTTCTTCGTTCGACAGAGTGGTATTGCCGCTGACCTGCGACCAGCCTGTCAACCCGGGTCTGACCGCACTACGCAAACGTCCCGTTTCGCCAAATTCATCGATGGTTTCCGGCAGCAGCGGTCTGGGCCCGACAAGCGCCATGCGACCGCGCAGGATGAGCCAGAGTTGTGGGATTTCATCCAGACGTAGCCTACGCACCAGCACGCTTATCCGTGTCTGTCGTTCGGCGTCCGGAAGCAATGTACCGCTTGCATCCCGTTCTTCCCGCATCGTCCTCAGTTTGGCGATGTCGAAGGTTTTACCGGATTTGCCCGATCTGGTCTGCCAAAACAGAATAGGACGACCGAGATCGACCCAGACCAAACAGCACGCAAGGAGGAGGACCGGGAACGCAAAAATGCCAACGAAAAGGCAGATCAAGATTTCAAACAGGCGATTCATAACACACAGCGAATACTTTACCCTAAAAACCGCCGAACTCTCAGCCCGGCGCGTCCAAAAAAAGACGATCAAGGCTGTTTCAACGGCAAACAAAAATGCCAAAATATTAAGCAGCTTTCGCCGCAGAACTTAAGAATTACGTCCGAATCTGATGCGAAATTACACGTAATTCCGCAATTTCCAAATAGATTCTCGGCATCGGTCAAGTTGGAATTCAATCGGGAATTGCAATAAGTTAGGCGATTTCCCGGAATGGTATGCATTCCTCTTTGTCTCAGGAAAGTTTACTTGTAATGCCAAAAAAAGTAAGAACACTAACATTATGATTATTGTTCATTTTATCACCAGCACGGGAGTGGGTGGTGCTCAAATTATGTTAAAGAGGTACTTGGCTGCGCTCGGACCGGAGGTCAAAAACCACAGTGTGGTTTCCCTGACCGGCATTGGATCGATTGGGCGAGATATCCAGAATATGGGCGTTCATGTTGAGTCGCTTGGGCTGAAGCCCGGGCGCGTGAGCCTGTCAGCCATCGCGAAAATGCGAAAGATGCTACGGCAGCAGCCGGTCAGCGTCGTTCATGCCTGGATGTATCACGGGTGTCTTGCTTCGATCATCGGATTGGCGGGCAGGTTCGGCAAAAAACCGGGACTGGTTTGGGGTGTGCATCACTCTTTGCAGGACATCAAAAAGGAAAAGCTTTCCAGCCGGATGATCATCCGGATCATGGCGGCCTTGTCGGGGAGTGTCGGGCGCATCACCTATTGTTCAGACGTGTCCCGAAATCAGCATGAGGCAATTGGCTTTAATGCAAAGAAATCAGCGCTCATTCCCAACGCCGTCGATACCTCGGAATTCAAACCTGACCCCGCCGCGCGTGAGCGGCTGATCGGGGTTCTTGATATTCCGGGTGATCGACTGATGGTGGGGAATGTATCGCGCAGCCATCCGATGAAAGACCATGTCTCCATGGTGCGGGCCACCGCAAAGATGCTGGAGGAGGGCCACAACGTTCAGGCTGTTCTGATCGGCGAGGGCCATACAGGCAGTGCCGCTGCGGTAGAAGCGCAGTCTCTGGGAATTGCCGATCGCGTGAGCTTTCTGGAGATGCGCCACGACATCGCCAAGCTGGTGCCAGGTCTGGATGTTTTTCTGCTGTCGTCTGCCTGGGGTGAGGCATTTCCCCTCGCGGTGACCGAGGCGATGTCGGCAGAGGTGCCCTGCGTGGTCACGGATGTCGGCGATTGCGCAAAACTCGTCGGGGATACCGGCACTGTGGTGCCGCCATCCGACGCAAATGCACAGGCATCAGCTGTGGGCGCATTATTGTCCGCGGGTGAAGAAGAACGGGCGCGTCTGGGCAGGGCCGCGCGCCTGCGTGTTCAAGATAACTTTTCGATGAATCAATACGTACAACTTCATAGAGAGGCCTACCATTCGGTGCAGTCAGGCCGACCGCAGGCGGCGCATAATATCCGCTCGATGTCTGCCTGAACAAGAATTGTGTTAAGCGCGGCTCAGGCCGCCGTTTGGAATTAGTTTAAGCAAGGGAGCCCTGTGCGTGCGCATCGGGAACCGATGCGGGAGTGATGAATATGACAGCACAAGGGCCGATTTCGCAATTGGGTCAGACGGAGCCGGAGGGCAGGGTCGGGCTTGATGGCGCCTGGAGCATCGTTCGCCGCCATCTGCTGATGGTCATCTTGATTGTCACCGCTTTTGTCGGGCTTGCCTATGCCGCCGTCAGCTATTTGCCGGAGGAGTACAAGACCCGGTCGACGGTGATCTTGACCTTGCTGGAGACGAGGGTCAGCGCCACGGAAGTGGAATTGGAGACATTCGAGCTTTCGCGCCTTGTGATCGAGACCGAGCTGGATATTCTGCGCTCTCGTGACTTCGCCGTGGAAGTCGCGGAAGCGCTGCAATTCTTTGACGAACCGACGTTTGCGGGCGAGCCGGGCGTTGTCGAGGATCCAAACGATCCGGTTTGGCGTGAAAAAGTCATCGATAAGACGCTGAAATCCTACACTGTTTTCCGCCAGGGGGAGAGTCTGGCGGTTGAAATCGTGGCGGAATCGACCGATCCTCGCATGGCCGCGAACATCGCAAATCAGGTTGCCAGATCGTATATTGAAAAATCCGTTCTCAAACGCCGCGAAGGCATTGTGCAATCCATTGAGTTTCTGCGCGGGCGCGTCGATCAATTGGGCGAAGAGCTTTCGCAATCTGAGCTGAGCCTTGCGGCTTTCATCCGCGAGAACGATCTGGATGATGAGAACCTTTCCGATCAGCTGCGCGCCGATGTGGACCGGCTTGTTTCCATCGAGAGCATTTTGTCCAAGGACCCGACCGCGCAAGACGAATTCGAAGCGACGACACAGGACCTGCGGGCTGCCGAAGCTGCGCTGCATGATCGCACGCGGTCGCAGCTGTCGCTGATGCGGATGGAGCGCTCGATGGAACTGCTGCGCGCGCGCTATCAAACCGCCATCGAGAAACTGAATGAGCTTGAAAACCAATTGCAATTTGTGTCCCAGGGTGCCCGGCAGGTGTCTGTGGCGCGGGTTCCGATTGACCCATTTTGGCCCAACAAACGCACGACGCTTGCGGTCAGTGTGGTGGCGGGTCTGGCGCTGGCCTTCATCGCGGCCCTGCTGCTGGAAGGTCTCAACAACAAGCTTTGGAACGAAGATCAGACGATCGCAGCCTCCGGCGTTCCGAATTTCGGGTTTGTGCCCAAAATCAAGAAAAAGGGCCTGTTTTCCCGAGAATACTCGCCCATCTGGTTTCTCCACGCAAACCCCAATTCGGGATTTGCAGAGGCGCTGCGCAGCCTGATCACCCTGTGGTTCAACCTGGCTGCCGGAGGGAAAGTGGTGATGGTCACCTCTGGTCTGCCAAACGAAGGAAAGTCGACATTGACCGTGGCGCTGGCGGCTGCTGCGGCCAATGACGGGATGAATGTACTGGTTCTCGACCTCGACAGCCACCGCCGCGGGGCATCGAAGATGCTGGGCTCAACCGAAAAACTGGCAACATTTCAGGACGTTCTGTCCGGGAAAACCGTTGGCGTGCCCGCCTATGTAGATGGCGAGGAAGTGGAGGGCGTGCAGGTTCTTGGCCTGCAAACGCGGCACAAAACGTCACCTCAGGATCTGAAACAGGATCTGCAGGCTCTGAACAAGAAGTTGAGCGCGGACTATGATCTCGTGTTGGTGGATACACCGCCGGTGCTTGTCGTGGACGAACCCTGCCGTTTTGGTGCGCTGGTTGAATCGACGCTGCTGGTCGTGAGGTGGGCGCGCACGACCGACGAGGTGCTGCGGGATACCGTTGGGAAACTCGCCAGCAACGGTATCGAAGTTTCCGGGACCGTCATCAACAACGTCGACCCGCGCAAACAGCGCAGATACGGATACGGCGGATATGCGCATTACTACAGTTACGGCGCATCAGGGTATCACTGATGTTACGCGCCGCCGCTGTTTTATCGGTTCTCTTGCTGATGCCCGAAGCGTCGGGCGCAGGTCCTTCTGACGGGATTGCGTTCCCGGGTGCCGATGGGTTTGGCGCGGTCGCAACCGGCTGGAAAGGTGGCGAAATTCACAGGGTTTCGTCTTTGGCCGATGACGGCCCCGGCTCTTTGCGCACCTGTGCGGCGAGCAGCGGGCAGCCGCGAATTTGTGTGTTTTCGGTGAGCGGCACCATCGAGTTGCGCGGCCCGATCAAACTGCCATCCAATATATATGTCGCCGGGCAAACCGCACCGGGGGATGGTATTCAGTTGCGACTGGTTGGTGGCAAGCACGGGCCGCTGATCCTGAAGAATGTGAATGATGTTGTGGTGCGCCACCTCAAGGTGCGCCCCGGGCCAAGCCCAACGCCGTCGCCGTCCGTGGATGCGATCACGGTGGAGAATGGGCAGCGGATCTATCTGGGCAACCTGTCGATGGCCTTTGCCACGGATGAAACATTTAACGTCCACGTCTCGGGCGCGACGGCGGCAGACATTACCCTTGCCGACAGCATTCTGGCCTATAGTTTGGATCGCTCCAATCACCCGAAGGGACGACACTCGAAGGGCGCGTTGATCTGCTCAACCGAGAACGTGAACAATGGCTGCGGAAGGATTTCGCTGCACCGCAACCTGTTTGCCCACCACAGGGATCGGCAACCTGACGTCAAGGGCACCTCCATCGGTCCGGTGGAGGTGATCAACAACGTCTTTTACAACCCGGTCAGCCAGTTCGGCGAGTTCTACGATCTGATCGGGGATGCGAAAATTGCCTATCTCGGCAATGTCGCGTTGTCCGGACCAAACACCATTCGGAAAACGCCCGAAGCCGTGCAGGTTTTTGAATGGGAGGATGCGTTTCAAGTTGAGCTTTTGGCCGAGGACAATATCGCGACATCTGCGCAGGGATGTCGCGTGCGGCAAATGCGCGTGCTCGACCCCATTGCGCAGCAGCAACAAGTCGCCGCACCGGGATGGCAGACGAACATTGTGGCGCGGCCCGCAGCGCAGACCCTCAGTGATGTTCTGGCGATAGCCGGAGACCAGATCCCGGGCAGACGGGCTCCCGACGCGCTGGATCAGCGGGTGGTGTCAGATGTCCGAAACTGTGGCGGCGCGATCATTAACGAGGTCACGCAAGTCGGTGGCTGGCCGTCGATTGCATCAGCTGATCCGGCGTCGCAAACAGACAGCGACGGTGACGGCTTTCCGGACCTCTGGGAGGCCGGTCAAAACGGACTGGACCCAAACGAAGCGAACGATCCCTGGGAAGCCAATCCCCAGACGGGACTGAGCCATGTCGAAACCTGGCTGGCGGCGCTCGCCGGGGATGGGAGTTAGGTGATGATCAGGGTGTATCCGCTGCTGAGTGAAATTACCGGTCGGAACGGCGGTTTAGGCTTGCGCGCCGGTCCCAAGCTTTACGGAGGTTTCGGAGCGGATAGGTCGCGCCGTCAGACAATCAGTAGGCCATTGCATCTGTGTTACGATGCACAACTCAATGCCCCAAGAGCGGTATCTGCCGGAAACAAAATCCCCGCATCCCAAGTCTTGTCTTCCAAAGTTACAGGGGAGCCATCGGTAGTGTCGATCGTCTCCCAGTTGTTCAATGTGTTTGATTTCCGGAGGAAATACCCGTGAAACGTCCTGTGTTGGTACCCTTTCTTATCGCGGTTTTTGTTTGGCTCTCTGCGCCATTTGCGATCGCACAGACATACACGTTGACGGGACAGGACCGTGTCCTGATACGGGCCATGCAATGGGACAGAACCACCGGCTCCTATTCACAATGGCCCGGCGTTTCCGGTGAATACGTCGTGTCAACAGAGGGGCTGATACATGTCCCGCTGGCTGGCCAGCTTGAGGCCAAGGGAAAGACGGTCGGGGCCTTGTCCGAGCAATTGCAACTCAGGCTGCACCGCCTGATCGGCACGTCGGAGCCGCCGCAGGTCGCGATGGAAATCATTGGGCATCTGCCGGTGTACGTTTTGGGAGACGTGCAAAACCCGGGGGCTTACCCCTATCGGCCCGGTCTCACGTCACAACAAGCGCTTGCGGTGTCGGGCGGCCTGCTCCGGGTCATCGATGCAGGCGCTCCTGGCAACGCCTCGGAACAGTTGAGGCTGGCAGGCCAGATACGGGTTGCTGAAGATCGTATCAGAGCCCTTCAGGAGGAGCGCAACCGCCTCAACTGGGATCTTGGCGCATTGGGTCGGCAGCTCGAAACGGGTTCGGATGCAGCGTTGCCGACGGGGAGAGAAGGCGAAATCCTTGCTGCTGTACAAACCGCGCGGGCTGCTCAAAATGCGCGGATTCTCGATCTGCAGGCCGTGCTGAAAGAGCAGATTACCCGCCTCAGCTCTCAGATCGCGCTCCGGGATGAGCAGATCGCCCTGACAAAAGCGGAGCTCGAAAACGTCAGTTCTCTGAAAGAGCGGGGGTTGACCGTGAACACACGGGTATCAAGCCTGAACAACGCGCTCAACGATCTGGAGGCGAAGCGCCTGCAGTTGGAGATCGGCCTGCTGACCGCGCAACAACAGCTCAATCTGGCAGAGCGGGAAGAGCTGACATTGCTGGACGATGCAAAATCGGGCGGCCTGTCGCGGTTGAACAACGTCGAGCAGGAAATCGCAGCCCAGCAGATCGGCCTGACAACCCTTCGCTCATTGTATGAAGAGGCGGTTGCAGCCAACCCCTCCGCCGTGGTTGATCCGCTGACCGAGCGGGCGACGAAGTATTTTGTTACGCGCGGATCGGACCAGACCGTTCTCGAATTGACCGCGACGGGTGAATTGCTACCGGGTGACACAATCGAAATCCGCCGCGTCTCGATAGGTGAAAAAGCAGCCAATTAGATATGAGCGAAATGAAAATCGAATGCATTGGAGACCGCGACAAACAGCCGTTACACACCGCTGAAATGATAGTTTGGAGATTACGTTTTTAAGCCACCGACCTTTGCGGGAACTTCGGTATTTCAATGCCCCGATCCGCATAGTCGCCCGGAATTTAATGCCAGTACGAACAGATGAGGTTTTAATGCCGACCCCAGATTTAAATGTTGATTTTTTGATAATCGGTGCCGCCAAATGTGCCACAACCTGGCTGCAGCAATCGCTTTCTGCCAACAAATCCATTTATTTACCCGAACCGGAGCTGCACTTCTTCTCACGTGAGTATGACCGCGGGATCGCCTGGTATCAGGACCAGTTTTCCGGGTTCGGACGCGATGTCACAATCGGCGAAAAATCCAATTCCTACCTCACCGAACCGCAGGCCGCCGACCGCATTGCCAAACACTATCCGGATGTTCGCCTTATCGCTCAACTGCGCGACCCGGTGAAACGCGCCTATTCCGACTACTGCATGCTACTGCGCCGCGGCAGTGTATCGACCGACATCTGGCGGCACCTGGATCCCGAAAAAGCTGCCGATGAAAGGTTCCTTATCGACAGCCGGTACGGGCATCACCTGACGCGTTTCAGGAATACCTTTCCCGAAGAAAACCTTCTGATCCTCGACTTTGATGACGTCACGCGGGAGCCTGAAAAGCAGCTGCGTCGTGTCGCGGATCATCTTGGGGTAAAGGGCGCGCTACATCCGCCCGTGCAGGAGCGTGTCAAAGACAAAAATGCGCCCACCGTGCCGCATAGATTTCGACGTGCGCTGGCCCCCTTGCGGCCCATGCTCGATCCTTTGAGAGACAAATGGCCGGTCCGTGCCATCCGTGACCAGATTGCCCGACCGGTGAAATATCCGCCTTTGCATCCCGATCTCGCCAAAAAGATGAGGGATCACTTCCTGCCAGATATCGAGTTGCTGCAAAAATTTGAGCCAACAATATCAGCGCATTGGCTTGGAGAGAGGTGATGGATCGCAGCGGTATCACGCGCAAGGAGAGAGCGGAAACCGGCGAATCGCCGCCGATTCGGGCTCGAATTCCGGCGAGAATCATCACTGAGACGCTGTTTGCACGAATTATGTTGCTAAAAAAATCATCACAATTCGTTTTTTTGCGCATTCAATTTATGCGAGAGGTCTGGCTAACTATCTGATTTTAAATTAATAAATCTGAAGTTATGTATCTTTTGTGACATCTTCCCGCATAGGTAGACCGCATTATGATGGAAATCAGCGCGGTCATGCATATAATTATTAACAATAGGTTAACACGTCTTAGTTGTAACGATTGCAAAAGTTTTTTTATCCCGGGCGACACTGGGAAAGACGCAATTCAAGCGTTTTTTGAGTACGAAAATGAAGTTTGGTGAAGTGGTGTTAGGAGGCTTTGAATTGAATTTTTTTGAATGTTGCCGGGGTTTGTTCATCCCGTGACAAAATTAGCTTTAGCCGGGGTTGCGCTGGCTGGCTGAGCACAAGGGGCGGTGATCCAAGATTTCCTGGGCGCTCCAACTCTAAAATTTAAGACGTACCGACGAACCAACGAACGTGGAGCGTTGCGCATGACTGATTATATTTCGACCGGTGACGATGACCGGGATGGTATTCATTCGACACCTAGTTTCCGACAAAGCGTTTTGTCAGATTTTGAGTACTGGTTCAAACAGACGATTGCTGAGATCAAGGCCAATTGCCGGTTGGTTGTTGGCGACATTCTGTCTTCCGCTTTATCGGGTGCTTTGGCGCTTTTACTGGCGTTTGGCGTCGTCGCCCAACCTCATCTGCTCAATGCGCTGTGGCCCGTGGTCCTGATGTCCTGCGTCACCGGTATTCTGGTTTATCCGCTTGCCGGGTTTTACCGTCGTCACACGCGGTCCACGTCTCTGCGAGATGTGACGGTGATTGTGCGCGGCGCGGTTTCCATGGTCGCGGTGTTGGCCATTCTCTCCACGTTCCATGCAACCACCGCGGCGGTGCCGGTTGCGGTATTTGTCATTCAATTCTTCCTTCTCGTGCCCGCGCTGGGGGCATTGCGCGTGGTGGCGCGGGGCCGCGAGATGTCCCGCCGCGCGCAGCGGCTTGGCGATGTCGCGACCGACAGGGTGCCGGTGTTGATCGTGGGCACGGGCACTTCCAGTGATCTGTTCGTGCGTTCCCTGCGCAACACGCAGACGAAGTACCGGCCCATCGGCATCATCGATGATGCGCGCAATACCAACGGCTTGTATTTCCACGATGTGAAAATCATCGGGTCGCTGCGGGATCCGGAGCCGATCATCGCCCATTTTAAGACGTCGGATGAATTGCCCCAGCGGTTGCTGCTGACGGAACCGGTGACCCATTTTGACGCGGACGGGATCCGCAAGCTGACGGATTGGGCCGAAGCCTACGGCATCAAAGTGTCGCGTCTTGCCGGTCTTGATGAAATGAAATCGGGCGGGACGACCGAGACCACGGAACTGAAAACCGTCGACCCCGAGGACATTCTCAGCCGCCCGCAAAAAATCGTAGAAAGGTCTTTGCTGCGCAAGCTCTTCGAAGGCCGCCGGGTTCTGGTCACCGGCGCTGGCGGATCAATCGGCAGCGAGTTGGCACGGCAGATCGCCTCCTTTGAGCCAGCAGAACTGGTGTTGGTCGATAACTGCGAATTCAACGCCTATTCGATCGATATGGACCTGTCCCGGCACTTTCCCGACGTGTTGCGCCGGGTCTATGTGGCCAGCATTCGCGATGAAATGCGTGTTAGGTCCATCTTTGGCAAGCACCGCCCTGAAATTGTGTTCAATGCGGCGGCGCTGAAACATGTTCCGATGGTTGAATTGAACCCGTGCGAGGGTGTTTTGACCAATGTGGTTGGCACCCGAAATGTCGCCGATGCGGCGCGTGATGTCGGCGCGATTGCGATGGTGCAGGTGTCCACAGACAAGGCGGTGAACACCACCAATGTCATGGGCGCAACAAAGCGGGTCGCGGAATTCTATGCTCAGGCGCAGGACCGCATCACCAATGAAACCGATGAGATGACTCGGTTTTTCTCGGTGCGTTTCGGCAATGTGCTGGGGTCCTCCGGCTCTCTTATCCCGCTGTTTCAACAGCAGATTTCCAAGGGGGGGCCGCTGACCATCACCGATCCGCAGATGGAGCGGTATTTCATGACGATCCGCGAAGCGGTCCAACTTACGCTGGTTGCGGCGGCGAGCGGGCTTGAGTTGGAGACGAGCCATGGCGAGATCTTTGTTCTCGACATGGGTCGCCCGATCAAAATCTTGGACCTTGCGGAACGCATGATCGAATTGGCGGGGCTGAAACCCTCCAAGGATATTGCCATCGAATTCATTGGCAAACGCCCTGGTGAAAAGCTGTTCGAGGAGTTGTTCGACGCCACCGAAGAGCGCAAGCAATGCGGCATTCCGGGCGTGAGCTCGGCCCAGCCTGAAGGTGTTCCGATTGCGCGGTTGCGCGCCGCGATACTGAAGCTGGAACATGCCGCGCGCCGTGGTGATGAGCTGACGGTCAAACGTCTGCTCAAGAATCTGGTGCCGGGATACGGGATCAACGGTCTGCGATCGGTCGAAATTCCGGAGGGCGACGTCGGCGTGCCAAAAGGCCAGGTTCCCGTAGTGCCTGCCAACCAGAACCCAGATGCCGATGAGCTGTTAAGGACCGGTGTATGACAGCCATGCCGACAATTGTGGATGACGCATTTGTGCAGCCTGCGGATGATCGCAAGCTGCACAAACGTCGTGCGATTGTCATCGGCAGTCTGGGGTATTCCCTGGTGAATTTTCGGCTCGACCTGATGCGGCGGTTCCAGGAAAACGGGTACGAGGTGCTGGCCCTGGCGGCGGAGATTGACCCTGCGACGGCACAGATCCTTGACCGGCATGGCATTCGGCATCGCGAGATCCCAATGCAAAGAACGGGCACGAACCCGTTCCAAGATCTGAAAACGCTGCGGGCCCTGGTGTCTGAGCTGCGATCCGAAAAACCGGACATCGTTCTCACCTACACGATGAAGCCGATCATCTACGGATCGTTGGCGGCACGGATCGTCGGTGTGGGCGCCTGCTTTGCCATGTTCACCGGTCTTGGGTACGCCTTCATGGAAGATGCGCCGCGCGGGCGCCGTCGTCTGGTACGCGACATTTCGATCCGACTTCACCGTCCTGCGCTCAAGCGGATCAAAGCAGCCTTCTGCTACAACGCCGCGGATCGGCGCGACATTCGCCGTTTTCGCATGATCGATGATGCCACGCCGCTTTATGACGTGCCCGGATCAGGCGTGGATACGGTGCGCTTTGCCCCCAAACCGATCCCTAAGGACAAGATGCGGTTTTTGTTCGTCGGACGCCTGCTGCGCTCCAAAGGCCTTGAGGTGTTGGCAGCGGCGGCCGCGCTCTTGCGTGCTGAAGACCTTGAATTCGATGTTCAGGTTCTCGGACCACGCGACAGCAACCCCGATGCGATAAGTGATGCGCAATTGGCCGATTGGCAGGCGCGCGGGCTGCTGACCTACGCCGGTGAAACGGATGATGTTGTTCCGTTCCTGCAGTCCTGCGGCGTCTTTGTTCTGCCCACGCAATTGCGCGAAGGTATCCCGCGCTCGATCCTCGAAGCGATGTCCTGTGGGCGCGCGGTGATCACAACGGATGCGCCCGGATGCGGTGAAAACGTGGCCCATGATGAGTGCGGTCTGGTTGTGCCACGCGGGGATGCGGCCTCTCTGGCGGCGGCCATGCGGCGCTTCATTCAAGCACCGGAACTGGCGGTTTCGATGGGCAAAGCAGCGCGTGCGCGTGTCTGCCTGCACAATGACGTCCATGCTGTGAATGGCCGCCTCATGCGCCTGATGGGCATCGAGGATCCCCTTCATGCGGAATTCAAGCCCGACATTGTCGAGCATAAGTTTCGCGGCGAAGTCGAGTGTGTGTCGACATGATGTGCGATGAAACATCCACGGCGATGCCCCAGGCATCCAACACGCGGACCCGCGCAATCCGGTTCCTGGGAACGGGCGTGGTCAATACAATGTTTGGCTATGGCGTTTACGCCTTGCTGGTCAGTCTTGGCGCCCATGTTCAGGTCGCACTGGTGGCGCAGTTTGCGCTGGGCGTGATTTGGAATTACGCGCTCCACGCCAGATTTGTTTTTGGCGTCAGCGGCTACGACAAGTTGCCAAGATATTGCCTGGCCTATGTCAGCACCTACCTGTTCAACGCCGTTCTGCTCCAGATCCTATCGAACGCCGGGATGAACCCCTACGCAGCGCAGCTCTTGGCGCTGGTGCCAACCGTGATTTTGTCCTTCGTTCTGGTTTCTTACGCGCTCGGCGCCTCGCTTGATGTCAAGGGAGGCCGCAATGAGCGTCTCTGACATGCACGGCCCTGCCGTCAAAAGACGGAACATGGCGGGTGCTGATGCCCCGCACCAGCTGTCGCGGATGCTGATCACGGGGGCCGTGGCGTTTTGCGGGATCATGCTGTTGGCGGGCATCTACGGTCGGCTGATGAACTACGGGCTGCGTCGTGACGAGATGATGTTTGTACCGCCAGCTGCCTTTTTGCCCGGCTGGGACCTTTACCGGGATTTCTTCTATAACCACGTGCCGAACTCAGCCTGGTACTTCAAGGGGATCAACCTGTTCTTCGGCGAGGCAGGGTTGCTTTTCGCCGCCCGTTTCGGTGTGTTTCTGGGCTGGCTGGGCCTTGTGGGCAGCGTTTTCTGGGTGACGCTGCGCATCTCGAAAAATCGCATCTTCGCGTTTTTCTGTGCCGTTGCGATGCTGACCGCCGATCCTTTGCTGGGTGAGGCGGGAATGGCCGCTTCCAACAACCTGCTGCCGCTTCCTTTTGCCGTATTGGGTCTTGGGCTCTTCATCATGGAGACCCTGAAACAACAGGTGAATGCGCGCTTTCTGTTTTGCGCCGGTGTCTGCCTTTCCATTGCTGCCGGTATGAAAATCAGTGCGGTCATTTTCATCCCACCGGTGGCAATTGCCGCCTTCCTTCTGCCTCTGCACATGGGGTTGGCGGATCGCTTCAAACGTGTCGTTTTCCCGTTGCTCGTTGGCGGGCTGATCGGTGCCTTGCCGCTCTTTTGGTATCTGATTTCCGATCCTGAGCTTTTCCTGGCGCATGTCATTGGATTTCACCTCGGCCCACACATCGCCTATTGGGACGCTAACGCCTATACGGAACCGAACCTGGCCATGGGGCTCGGCGGTAAACTTCTGCTTGCCTATGGCGGCTGGTTGGCAGGTGTGCCGCTGATCATGGGCGTGGTTGCCACCTATCTCGTCTGGGTCGCGCTGCGCGATAAAAGCACCGGGCACGTCCGCGAAGAAGGATACTTCGGCCAGCTGCTGGTGTGTTTTGGCGCGATTTGTCTCGCCATTCTGATGAGCTTCTCTCCGACACCGGGGTTCCCACAATACTACGTTCTGCCACTGGCGTGCCTGCCCATCTTTTGCGCCGTGGTGTTCCGCCGCATCTCTCCGGACTCGCAGCGCGCGATCGTGCCGCTTCTGGGGGCCAGCATGCTTGTCATGATGGTTCTGGCGGCACCGCGCCTAGGCGCTGGCGTTCTTGCGCTGACCCAGCCCGACAAGTTGACCGTGTCGCGCATCTCCACCGATGCTCAGCGGCTCAACCAGATCATTGTGCAGGATCATGGCCTCAGCGGGCCTGTCGCGACCTTTTTGCCAATCTATCCACTTGAGGCTGATCTGCCTGTCTATGCGGAATTTGCCTCGGGGCAGTTTGCCTATCGCATTGTCCCCTACACCGCCCCTGAGCTTGCGGCGCAGTACACGATGGTAGGGGAAGATGGGCTTGATGCGCTTTTTGCGCAGACGCCTCCGGCGGCATTCCTGCTCGGATATGCCGAGGCCCTCGAAGGCCCGATGCTCCGCTACGCGCAAGCCAACGGGTATCAGCTTCTCGAAGGGGAGCGTTTCGAGAACCGTTACGGTCCGGGTCAGCTCTATATTCGAACGCGGGGAGGGGAGTGATGATCCATCCTTACCATACCGCCCGGCACGATGTGCCAATTCGGTCAATTCTTTCGACCGGTCACCAGTTAAGCGTTTGTAAACATTAGTTACTACGAGGGAGTTTGATATGAAGACGATACTGCTTGCAGGGGGACTTGGGTCCCGCCTTGCCGAGGAAACAGTAAAGATCCCAAAGCCCATGGTCGAGGTGGGCGGGCGCCCGATCATCGCCCGCGTCATGGATATCTACAGCCATTTTGGGCACCGCGATTTTGTGGTCGCGGCGGGGTATAAGGCGCTCTTGCTCAAGCAATTCTTCGCCAATTATCACCTGATTGCGAATAACATCTCGGTCTCTGTCGATACCGGCAAGATGAAGCTGGTGCCGACCACGCCCGGCGGCTGGAACGTCGCAGTTGTCGACACCGGCGCGGATACGATGACCAGCGGGCGCATTCGCAGATTGCGCGACTGGCTGCAGCCGGAAACATTCATGTGCACCTATTCCGATGGTCTGGGGAACATCAATGTTGACGCGCTGCTTGATTTCCACCGGTCCCACGGCAAGCTTGCAACGGTTACCGCCGTGCAGCCACCGGCGCGGTTCGGCAACATCGAGCTGAAGGGCGACCGGGTAGATGCGTTCACCGAAAAAGTCCGCTCAGGCGATACCTGGATCAACGGCGGATACTTTGTATTCGAACCGGGCGTTCTGGACTACATGGTGGATGATACCGAACCGCTGGAGCAATCACCGCTGACGCAGATGGCCCGCGATGGCGAGCTCATGGCCTATCGTCACCACGGTTTCTGGCATCCGATGGATACGATCCGGGACCGCAACACACTAAACGCACTTTGTGACGAAGACGTGCCGCCGTGGCTCAACTTCGACGAAGAGCTGCCCGCAAGCATGCCGGCGCTGGCAATCTGAAGTTAAGCTAATGGATAGTTTTTCCTCAGTGGATTTCGGCCAGGTATTTGCCGGGCGCCGCGTGCTGGTCACCGGGCATACAGGCTTCAAGGGAGGCTGGCTGTCGGTATGGCTGCAGCGGCTTGGCGCGCATGTTACGGGTCTTTCGCTCCCACCCGACGACGGCCCGGGGTTCTTTGACCTATGTGGTGTGGAAGGCCTTGTTGACAGCCGCATTGCAGACATTCGCGATGCGGACGCCGTGCATGAGACGCTGCGCGACGTGGATGCAGAAATCGTATTCCATTTAGCCGCGCAACCACTGGTGCGTTATTCCTACCGGCATCCGGCGGAAACCTTTGCGACCAATGTATCGGGCACAGCCCATGTGCTCGACGCGGCAAAATCGATGGGCTCTCTGCGCACGGTTGTCGTGATCACCAGCGACAAGTGCTATGACAACCGCGAATGGACATGGGGGTATCGCGAGAACGATCCTCTGGGCGGCGCGGATCCATACAGCGCGTCAAAGGGCTGCACCGAATTGGTGGCGAACGCTTACGCCAACGCCTTCTTCTCCGAACCCGACGGGCCACGCTTGGCCACGGCGCGGGCCGGAAACGTCTTTGGCGGTGGCGACTGGGGCGAGGACCGTCTGGTCCCGGATATTGTGCGCTCTGCGTTTTCCGGAACGCCACTGGACATTCGCAGCCCCAGCAGCATCCGGCCCTGGCAGCATGTGATGGAGCCGCTTTCGGGATATCTGATGCTGGCCGCCGCACTGACCTCGCAAGGTCGGGACTATGCCGGGGCGTGGAACTTCGGGCCCGATGTATCGGGCACGGTCAACGTGCGCGAACTTGCCGGAATGATCCAGAAATTCTGGGGTCCGGAAGCGCCCAAACTGATCTTTCAGAATGAAGACCCCTCCGCAGAGCCCAAGCTGCACGAAGCTGGCATTCTGCGTCTGGACAGCACCAAGGCGCAAACGGGGTTGGGGTGGAAACCACGCCTGAACCTGCCCGAAGCCATCAATCTGACCACCGAATGGTACAAGGCGCAGTTGGACGGCGCTGACATGCTGAGCATCACCCGGTCGCAGATCGACCATTACAACAGTCTAATTTCCGAAACGCTTTTGAGTAATCAAGTTACCGCGGCCCAATAGCCGCATTTATCGAATAGGGAGAATACCATCATGAGAGTCAACTACGGCCAGACGGTTCATGGACAAGAAGAAATTGATGCGGTCGTCGAAGTTCTGCAGACCTCGACGCAAATGGGGCCGCGCGTGCGCAAAATGCAGGAGCGTGTTTCCTCCCTGTTTTCAAAAGATCACGGCATCATGGTCAACTCAGGATCTTCGGCGAATTATCTGGCCGTTGAGATACTGGACCTGCCCAAGGGCAGCGAGGTCATCACCCCGGCCTTGACCTTTGCCACCACGGTTGCGCCGCTGGTGCGTCACGGATTGGTCCCAACCTTCGTAGATGCAGCCGAAGGCACCTATAACATCGACGTAGACGCCATTGAACGGATGATTTCGTCATCGACCTCGGCGGTGATGATCCCCTCGCTGATCGGGAACCTGCCGGATTGGAAGCAGATCCGCGAATTGGCCGATGCGCATAACCTGAAGGTGATCGAAGACAGTGCGGACACGCTGGGTGCGACCATGTCCGGCACCAGCACCGGGGTCTATTCCGACGTGTCGACAACCAGCTTTTACGGCAGCCATGTCATCAACGGCGCGGGCAACGGCGGCATGTTGTGTGTCAATGACCCCGATCTTGCACGCCGCGCGCTGCTCTTGCGGTCCTGGGGACGCAGCTCGTCGCTGTTTGTGGAATCCGAGTCGATTGAGAACCGGTTCAACGTGCACCTCGATGGGATCGAATATGATGCCAAGTTCCTCTTTGAGGATCTGGGATACAACCTTGAGCCATCTGAAATCAGCGCGGCGTTTGGCCTGGTTCAGCTTGGAAAACTCGATCACAACATCGCTGAGCGGGAAAAGAACTTCGACGCACATGTTGCGTTCTTCTCAGCCTATGAGGACTGGTTCATCCTGCCAAAACAGCTGGAAAACTCGCGCACCGGCTGGCTGGCTTTCCCGCTGACCATCCGTCCCGATGCGCCGTTCACCCGCCGTGAATTGCAGATTTTCCTGGAAAAGGCGGACATTCAGACGCGCCCGGTCTTTACCGGCAACATCCTGCGCCAGCCCGCAATGAAGAAGGTCACCTACCGTGCGGATGACGCAGGCTATCCGGTGTCGGATCACGTGATGCGCGGCGGTATCCTCTTGGCCTGTCATCATGGTCTGACCGATGCGCATGTCGACTACATGCACCGGACCTTCGAAGATTTCGCGCAACAGTTCGGCAGCCGGAAAAAGTCAGCATGATTTTGACCCGCCGGTAACCCGGCGCACTCTGGTCTTGTTTTACAAAGGAGTTTGTTTCCATGAATTTGCCTTTTAACCCACCGTCATCGCGCACGCAGTGTCGCACCTGCAAATCTGAAAACCTGATGATGGTTCTGAGGATGGGGGATCATCCTCCCGCCAACATGTTTGCGCGCAAGGAAGACGTTGGAAAGCCGCAGACGGCGTTCCCGCTGAACTGTCAGGCGTGCCTGGACTGTGGCCTCATTCAGGTCGCGGATCAGGTGCCACCGGATTTCTTCACCGATTACCTATATGTTCCGTCGGGCGCTGCCACGATGCACACCCATTTTGCCGAACTCGCTGAGGTTGCCGTGGCTCAGGCGGATGGTGAATTGATCGTGGACATCGGCTGCAACGACGGGCTCATGCTGTCGCATGCCAATCGTCTGGGGGGCCGCACGCTGGGTGTCGATCCGGCGGCCAACCTGGCGAAAATCGCCGAAGAGCGGGGCGTGCGTGTCCATGTCGGTTTCTTCAACGCCGAAACGGCGAAGGGTCTGCGGGAAACTGAAGGTCCCGCACGCGTCATCACCACGACCAACACGTTCAACCATATTGATGACCTGCACGGGTTTACCCGTGGCGTGCTCTCGCTTTTGGCCGAGGATGGCGTGTTCGTGATTGAGGTCCCCTGGGGCAAGGAAATCCTGGAAACCAACGAATTCGACAATGTGTATCATGAACACCTGTCCGAACTCAGCTTGCTGTCCATCGTCCGTCTGGGCGAAGGCGTCGGCCTGGATGTGGTCGACGTGACCAAGCTGCCGGTGCACGGCGGATCAATGCGCGTCTTCATGAAGCCTGCAGCGGCAAATGCACCAAAGGCACCGATCGTTGCGCAAATGCTGGCCGAAGAGGCCGCTGCCGGGGTGACGGATCGGGACAGCTATGAGCAGTTTTCGCATCGCGTTCAGAATCTGGGGGAAGACCTCGTCAAGCTGTTGGCTTCGCTCAAGGCAGATGGCAAGACCATCGCGGGCTACGGGGCGCCGGCGAAGGGCAACACGCTGCTCAACTACTTCCGGATCGGAACAGAGACGCTGGATTTCCTGGTGGATCGTAACCCGCTGAAACAGGGGCTCTATTCCCCGGGCATGAATATCCCGGTGCTGTCGCCCGATGCGGTGGCCGAGCATAAGCCCGACTATCTGTTGGTGCTGGCCTGGAACTTCTTCGACGAGATTCGGGAACAAATGGCGGATTTCGAAGCGCGCGGCGGCAAGTTCATCGTACCACTACCAACGCCGAAGATCATTCCATAGGGAACACTCATGGCGCGCGTTCTCATCACAGGAGCCACTGGCTTCATCGGATCACATCTCGCCCGGGCTTGTCTGGCGCGGGGGGATGATGTGACCGTGATGGCGCGCCCATCTTCATCATTGGAGCGGCTCGAAAGTCTGGCCGGGCGGCTTGACGTGCGTCGGCTGGACCTTGCGGATGCGCCTGCGGTGACCGCCTGTCTGAACGCATCCCGGCCGGAGATCATTTTCCACGCCGGTGCCCGCACACGCTACGCGGCCCCTGCCGATCTGACGGACATGGCGGAAAGCGTTGATGACAACCTCACGCCATTGTTTTCCTTGCTGTTCGCAGCAGCAAATGCGTCGGAACCCCCGCGGGTTCTGGTCCGCACAGGCACAATTGCGGAGTATGGTGACACCGAGCTTCCCTACACCGAAACCCAATGTGCATTCCCCCGGAACGCTTATGGGGCATCGCTGCTCGCCGGGACGCAATTTATGTCCATGGCCAGATCCCGCCTGCCCTTTGATGCGGTCACTGCCCGCCTGGCATTGACCTATGGGCCCGGGCAGTCACGCGATTTTCTGATACCGCATTTGGTGGACCAGTTGCTCAAGAATGAAACCGTCACCATCGCGCGCCCGGATGATAGGCGTGACCTTATCTATGTGGAGGATGTGGTGGCGGCGCTTCTGCAAATTGCGGACCGGCCCGGGGCCGTGGGGCCCGTGGTCAATGTCTGTTCGAGTGAGGCCCCAAGAATGAGCGAGGTTGCTTTGATGTTGCTGCGCGCGACCAAGGCGGCACGTGACCTTGTGGAGATTTCGCACCAGACATCCCAGCCCGTGGAACTCGTTTGTGATGGTGGGCACATGGCCGAAACCCTCGGCTGGTCCGCTGGCGTGCCTCTCTTCGACGGTCTTGAAAGGACAGTGCAATGGGCAAAACACGAATCTCAACTGCTGCAGCCCTCAGAACAGCGTTTGGCGGCGATATGACGACGGTTTCGATCCTGATCCCGGCCCTCAACGAAGAGGACAACGTTCGCGATGTTTATCAGCGGGTGCTGCGTGTCTTTGATGGCCTGGAGGAGTATGAGCCGGAGATCATTTTTACGGACAATCACTCTGACGATCGCACCTTCGAGATCCTGTCAGAGATTGCGGCCGACGACACCCGCGTGCGGGTCATTCGGTTTTCGCGCAACGTCGGATATCAGGCCTCTGTGCTGACGGCCTATCGCTCTGCCAAGGGTGCCTGCGCCATCCAACTCGATTGCGATCTGCAGGATCCCCCAGAGCTCATTCCACAGATGCTCGACACTTGGAAACAGGGGTATCACGTTGTCTACGGCGTGCGTCGCAGCCTACCGGATGGGCCGATCATTGCCGGGTTGCGCCGGGCGTTTTATGCGCTGATCGACAAGATCAGCAACGATGATCTGCCCCGCAATGCCGGTGAATTCCGCCTGACGGATCGGCGTATACTGGATGAGTTGAAGCGGGTTGATGACCGATCACCCTATGTGCGCGGATTGATCAGCGGGATGGGTTTCAACCAGATCGGATTTGAATACGACCGGCAGGCCCGTACCGCAGGCAGTTCCAAGTTTCCAATGCGGGCGATGATTTCGCTTGCCGTGGATGGGCTGATCAACCACTCGCTGATCCCCTTGCGGCTGGCTTCCATGATCAGTCTTGCGGTTGGACTGATGACATTTCTTCTGCTGATTGGATATGTGGTCGGGAAGGTCGTTTTTGGTCAGGATTGGCCAGCCGGGTTTGCAACCACCACCATTCTTTTGCTGTTGTCGATGACCTTGAACGCCATGTTTCTTGGTATCCTCGGAGAGTACATTGGGCGCATTTTTCTTCAATCGAAAGATCTGCATAGGCCACTCATTGAGCATGATTTGAACCGACCGGATGATGTCGAGGGCACTCCAACGGTGCGTTCGCATGCCGCTGAGTAGGGAAAGGAAATTCAATTGCGACTTCTACTGATCCAGGGTGGTTTTGGTGCTGGCGGCGCTGAAAAGAACGTCGCCGCCATTGCGGCAGATCGCGCCCGACAAGGGGATGAGGTTCATGTCGCCGGCCTGACAATGCCTGAAAGTGGCCCGTTCTTTTCCTATCCGGATACCGTGACGCTTCATCCGATCATAAACCCGGACACTGCGCCGGGATATGGCGCGCAGCACAAGCGGTTGCTGCACATCCGCCGCACCATCAAGAAAGTGCGGCCCGACGTGATTGTCTCGTTCCTGACCAAGGTGAATGTGCTGACACTCATTGCGACGATCGGTCAGCGTGTGCCGGTTGTCATTTCCGAACGCAACAATCCGCGGGTTCAAGGTGGTCACCCGCTTTGGTACCATGGACAAAACTGGCTTGGACGACATGCGACCGCAATAACCGTCCTGACGGAGCGTGCCAGCGAAGATATGCCCAAAGCCTTGCAAAGAAAGGCGGTTGTCATCCCCAACGGCTGCTCGCCTTATCCGGTCAGTGCAGCCTCCAATACAGAGGATGGCATAAATCTTGTCGCGGTCGGTCGCCTTGACCGGCAAAAGGGTTTTGACTTGCTGCTGCAGGCAATGGCCAAGGTGCATGACAAGGTGCAAGGTGCGCATCTCACCATTTGGGGCGAGGGCCCGGAGCGCGCAAGTTTGGAAGCCCAACGAGAGGAACTCGGTTTGACGGATTGCGTCACCATGCCTGGTAATTGCCCGCCCGGAACCTGGATGAGCGATGCGGATATGTTGGTGTTTTCTTCGCGATACGAAGGTTTTTCCAATGTGGTCGCAGAGGCCACGGTGAGCGGGCTGCCTGTTGTATCCTTTGATTGCCCCTATGGGCCGCGCGAGATGATCCGTGACGGTGACAACGGCATTCTGGTGCCACTTGAAGACATGGATGCGCTTGCCGCTTCCGTGATATCTCTGTGTCACGACGACGCATTGCGCGGCCAGATGCGCTTGCGTTCAAAGCAATGCCGCGAATGGCTTGATCCCACGCGTGTCCTTCAACAGTGGAGTGAGGTCATCGATCGGGCAGCGCTGAGCGCGAATATCCCGGTGGGACGAAAGGCTCAGCTCGGCAAAGCTGCGTCCAACTCCTCCATACTCTGAATTTCGATCTGAGCGGCATGGTCTAGATCCGGCGCGAGAGGCGAATGAATGGCGCCGGTGCGTCGGATCTGAATGGTCAACCATCCCCGTGCTTTTGGCGTGATGAAATCCTTGGCCGGATTGTCCGCGATATACACCATATGGGACTTCGGTGGCGCCAGTTGTTCCATTTCTTCGAACGCCCGGGGATGCGGTTTTCCGAAGCCTTGGGGCCAACTGCCCGTCGCACGAATGTGCTGAATGCGTTGATCCAGCGCCAAGGCTCGGACTTTGGCCATCTGTGTATGTTCAGGGCCGTCGGTGATTAGTCCGAAAGGTGCCGCATTTTCTGTTCGCGCCAAAAATTGATCGGCGTCCGGACATAAAGAAATCTGAGGGGCATGTCCGCGGTACTCCGCCACCAATGCCCCAATCAGATCGGGTGTCGCGGATATCCCATGTGATGCGCAGGCCCGATCAAAAATATTGCGCCGCTCGCCGGAGGCAAAGAGCTCTCGACATGTGGCGCCAAAGCCGGGGATGCCGTGGTTGTTCGCCACCCAGGCATCGACATGCCGGTAGCCACTGAAAGCGAAATCTCTTTCCAGGTAGAGTGTATCGTCCAGATCAAATACGATCATCAATCAACGTAGACGGCGCTGTCATACCGCATCATGCGAACGCCTTCCCTCCAGTCATCGTGGGCTGTGCAGGGGCGCCCAATCGTCTCTTCCAACAGCCACTGCGCAAAGGTTGCACCGGCGTGGTCGGCAAGGGGATAGCCGCCACCGAAGCGAGCATTGATCTCAATGACGCAAGGGCCGTGGACCCCATCCTCAAGGGTTTGGAAACAGGCAACGCCCCGCAGATCTGGTAGGGCTGAGACGATGCCTTCGGCAATGTCACGCAGGTCCTGTCGACGCCGCGTGACACCTTTTTCAACCTCACCGGCTCGAATACTCTTGCGCAGGTGCGGGATAACGGTGCGTAAAACGCCATCCGCCTCCACAAAGATGTTAACCGTGAACTCCGGACCCCTGACCAGGTTTTGAAAGATCATCGGCTCGGGGAATTCGGTCGGAACGTCCTCCATCCTGTCAAAAACCTGAAGACCACGGCTCGCGCTGCCGCCGCTGGGTTTGGCGAAAACGGGCCAATTGAGCCTGTCAGGAGTTGCGCGCAGTTCGTCCAATGAAAGCGTGCTTGGTACCGGAACGCCTGCTGCGGCCAAAACTTCCGCCGTGAGTCCTTTGTCGCGCACGATGTCGATGACATGGGCAGGTGATACATGCAAACGGGCGCCCGCTCGCGCGAATTCTTCATGGGCCAAAGCCAAAGGCTTCAAATCCGGATCAATTGTCGGGACGACCAGATCAATTGCGTTTTCCTTCACCGCCTGCAGGACCGCCGCCGCATATTCGGGCGCATCTGATCTTGGCATTCTCAATGCAACGTCAGCGATGGCGCAGGCCGCAGCTTCGTCCGGGACCAGGTCGCTGGCGTAGACCTTGAGATCAATGTTCAATTGTTCGGCTGCAGATCGAAAACACTGGATCAACCCGACCCGCCGTCCTGCAGAACAGACAAGGATACGCATGCTGTTCTGTGACATAAAACTCTCCCGAAACCATACATTAACCAATGCTTCAGACTAACATGGTTTCACAAGAATGCGTTCGAAAATAAGGTCTTGTGAGTAAATTTTTCCAACAGCCTTCACCGCGGATTTTGCTCACTGATAGGCTGTGCGATGTCTTGGGAGTGTGATCAGCGGCGCTTGGGTCGCCTCAAATTGGCACCGCACAAAAGTGCGAAGAGGATGGCGGCGCCCAAGGACCTATCGTTCCCAAGCGTATCTGCCGCCATCCCGACCGTAAGAGTTACGGCGATTTTTGCACGCTCATCACGCGATCAGCGTTCCATCGTTCAGGTCATCCGCCAATAGATCATTCATCCATTCGGCGACTTCGTAGATGGACCGATTGCCGTTACCATCTTCGTCTGCGAGGCGACTACGCCCAAGCATCTCGAACCCCAGATGATAAATGCCGTCCGCCACCCGATCGACAGCATTTGAACCGTATAAAAGTGTTCTGTTGCCGTTGCCCTGAACAAGGTGGAACCCGGTTTCGACACCGGTCTCGTCGTCACCATGCAACTCCGACCACTCATCAGCATAGTTTCCCAATAGGAACCGATTGAGGGTCACAATATCAGACGATTGAATGGCGCCATCCTCAGCCACGCCGGTTGAAAGAATACCCTCGACAATCAGCGCATTCATCGCGGCCGCAGCTTCTGCACCTTCCTCGATGTTGTCCAGCGGCGTCCCCTGTGCGAGCTTCTTGTCGTTCAGAATAATATCAACGAGAGTGTCGAGACCGGTACCCGTCAGCGCAATATCGTCTGGCACCTGCGGCGGTTCCGGTTCAGGACGAGGGTTATCAACCGCGGGCATTTCGGCAACCGTAGTATATTCGCCGTAGTGCGCTTTGGAGTCGTTGTATATCTCGTCGCCCACCAAAACGGCATTCAAAACCGTGATTGTCCCAAGAACATCTCCGTCATGTGCGCCGTTTGGGCTGCCGGTGAAATTACCATCACGATCTACGCTATAGCCGCCCTGATCCGACCAGACGTTGATGATGGTGTCTTCTTTGCCATTGTTGTCCACGTCATCATAAGACAGCCAGAAGTTGGTGGTATGGCCAACGACCTCGATTGTGTCTCCCTCGTAGGCTTTGAAATCAAGGACGGTATCGTCACCGCCATTGGTGACCCAGTGATCGTGCACATTCCCGTTTTCACCCGCAACATCATGCCAGGCGATGGTGCCGTCAGCCTTCAGGTTTCGGGCCGCTATTTCCGGCGTTGTGTTTATGTTAAACTGGAAACGGAACACATCTGCGCCATCGCTGCCGGAGACGAGATCATCACCCAAATCGAGATCATCGTCATAGTAGGGCACGAAACTCGGATCCTGATAGGGGATCGGTTCTCCGGAATTGGACACGGTGAGAACCACTTGGCTGCCACCTTGCTTGTCACTTTGCAGCGAACCATCCGCCAGATCGTCAGCAAGCAACTTGTTCAACCAACCTGCCACCTTCTTGGTTGATTGATTGGCCACGCCGTCTTCATTTCCGAGCCGGGACCGACCGATCATTTCAAACCCAAGGTGGTAGATGGAGTCCGCAACCCGATCGACCGCGTTTACACCATAAAGCAGTGTCCTGTTCCCGTCGGATTGAACCAGATGAAACCCTGTTTCGACGTCGTCTTCGTCATCACCGTGGAGATCAGCCCAGGTATCGGCGTGATTTGTGACAAGGTAATCGTTGATCGCAACGACATCGCGTTTTGAAAATTTGCCGTCATCGGCAACGCCGGTCGATTTGATGGCTTCGATGATGAGAGCGTTCATCGCGGAGGCTGCTTCCATTCCGACCGTAATATCGGCTGTCGAAGTCCCCTGCGCCAGTTTGGCGTCACTTCCGATTATTTCAATCAGTTTATCAAGCCCGGTCCCGGTCGGGGCGGGTATGGAGATGTTAGTCAATTTCTTAGTCCTTCAGTTGTATTTCCAGTTTCTTGTCGCGGCGATACTGGCACCTCCTTGAAACAATCATCTGCCACGCATACGTCATACACGCTTAGCGTGTTGTGGCCATTGGGGCGGGGGCGGCGAAATTCCTCTTGTTTTCAGCGTGCAACCATACGTAAGCGAATTGTCGCTCGCCAAAACGTCCGCATCGGCGGAAAAAATTCGAATCTCGTGAATTGGTGAAGTGATTTGTTTTCGGTAACCAATTGTTAACCATTTATTAGTGGCCGTTTTTTAGTTTGTGTTCTGTGCTGAATTTGAGACTTCAGCTGTTTTTGAGAAGCTGTCCGGCGGCAATCGCCGCGTCATCTCGGCAAAAAGGTAGACCTATTGGTCGGATCAGGCACACCGGCCCGGCCAATTCGATGCCAAGATCGATGGGGGTGGGCGGGCTTGCGCTAAAATGTCGATGTCAAGTATCGACCACTAAGCTTCACCGTCACCAGGGCTTCGGCGTGATTTGCTCTTGTGAGGGGAGACCCACTTTGAAAGCGCAGCGCGCCAGTTTGAAAGTCTGAACGCAACAATCTGGGATTGATATGATCTTGGCGGTTCTATCAGGCGTTGCTTCAGCGCAGTGTTTAACGTCCAATTCCCAGAAAACCATCGGTTTGTGTGATTTCACGCTACGCACATTTCGCAAAAGCCGATAGGATATAAATCATTGTCAAGAACGCCATTTCTGTCGCGCCCAATTTAGTTGATGAGTAAAAATGACTTTGTTTCGTCCCAAGCCCGACCGAGTGAAATGCTAATGTATCGCACGAAAACAACCGTTTTTTCGTCAGAGACAGGCTGTTTATCCATGGCGCCAGTTCACACGGGATCGGTCCAGTGATCGCACGGTTTGTCACGAAACTCCGCGACGAGCCTATTTCCGGGCGGCTGTTTAAAAACCTCAAATGGATTTTCTCGTCCCAGATTATCATTGGTTTGCTGGGCCTTGTTTATTTGACGATTGCGGCACGTGCCCTCGGGGCGGCGGGATTGGGCATGTTGGCCATTCTGGAAGCATACGCTCGTATTGTGGCGCGACTGACGCATCTGGAGCCCTGGCAAGCTGTTATCCGTCATGGCAGCGACGCATTGGAACAGCAGGATTCACATCGATTTGGTCGGCTGATCGGATTGTCGGTCAAGCTAGATCTGGTCGGCGGTCTCCTCGCCGCCGCGGTTGTTTTGCTGCTGGCCCCTTTGGTCAAAACGCACTTCGGCGTCAATGCGGACTGGATGCCATATGCCGCTGCACTGGCTGTTTTATTCTCGCTGCATGCCACTGGGATTTCATTACTTCGTCTCTTCGACCGATTTGATATTTTAGCCAAAGTGGACTCAGGGATGGCGGCGTTACGCACAGCCCTGGCCGGTGCGGTGCTGTTTCTGGGGTTGGGTCTGCCTGGGTTCGTGGCGATTTTTATAGGCATCAGCCTCATGCAAGGGGCACTGACCTATGCCGCCGGTGTTTGGGAGATGCGGCGCAAGGGGCATCGCATCGAGATGCATGGCACAAGCACCTCGCTCTCGGAAAACCCCGGCTTTCTTAGGCTCATGATCAACAGCAATCTGGCAGTTATTCTACGGCAGACGACGCAGCGTCTGGATGTATTGATCTTGGCGGTGCTGGTGACCCCGACCGCGGTGGGATATTACCACCTCGCACGTCGGTGCGGCGAGGCTGCCTTGCGCATTGGCCGTCCGATCAATCAGGCCGTCTACCCGGAACTGACCAAACTTGCGGTCCGCCGTGAATTCGACCGTCTCGCGCGACTTGTAAAGGGCATCGGACTGGGGTTTGCGGGGGTTCTGGCGGTGGTCTTGTCGGGTGTCATCTGGTTCATCGATGCGATCGTCATCGGTCTTTTTGGAGCCGAATTTGCGCCTGCTGTACCGGTGGTGACGATTCAGGCGGTGGCGGTTGGGCTCTACCTGATTGGCATTGTGCTGGGACCAACTCTCCTGAGCCTTGGCGAAGACAAGGCGCTTGTGCGGGTCGGAGCACTCACGTCCGCATTGTTTTTTGCGTTAATCATTCCACTAACCACGCTCTTGGGCGTGTCCGGTGCCGCGCTCTCGCACCTGATATGTAACGGCGTGTGGTTGCTGCTTTGTGTTTTCCTCGTTCGCCGATCCTTACGCGCCTTGAAAGACCAGACGACATGAAGATTCTGAACTATGAGTGTTCGCAAACTTCGCGGGGCGAAAAACCACCCCAGCAAGTCGTGACTTAATGTTTGGGTGCCGCGCAATTGTCGCGGTCGGTCCATTGCGTCAGCAGACCCTAAATCTCGGAAACATCTTTCGCGTAGATTCTTCGGCTACCTGGGTCGCGACGCCGCGACTAACTGGGATAGGCTCACGCTCATTGCCAAAAGCAAGGGGATCGCCCAAAAGCGTGCATAGATATGCGCGAACCCGTTCAGCGAAAGAGCAAACAAGCAGACATAAGTGATGGTGAGCGCACCTGATAAATGCGTATGTCGGCCAAAGAACGCGCGCCACCCGATGTAAAAAGCTATTGCCGGTAGGCAAATCAGTCCGATAAGCGATATCAACCCACCTTCGGTTAACGTGAGCAGATAGGTGTTGTGGACCGGGGCACCATGCGCGCTCACAACGCGATACTGTTCAATGCCTAAACCGATCCAAATGGTCTCGCGCGCCATTTCCAATGCTTCTTGGTTGAGCGCAAATCGGTCCTCAAAGGTCCCTGCTTGACTGGTGTCGCCGCTTTGTAACGCACCGTATACGCGTTTAACGAAAATTTCTGGCAGGAAGTATTCGCCCCAAAGTGCCACAACTGCCAAAACTGCGAAGGCCACCACGATGGAGGCAGCAAGCAACCGCATCGATCCGCTCAGGAAAATCAATAAAAAACTGCCGATTAGCGCGAGAAAGAACCCCGTGTTGGAGCCGGTGAGCAGAATGCCATAAGCGATTGGCGCGCTGAGCAGCAGCAAGACAGCTACGGATATTTTTCGGGAGAAATACAGCCATTGGCAAAAGACAAGTGCCACCGCTCCCAGCGCACCGGTTGCATTTTCCCGTTCCACAAGACCGTACATGCGACCGCTTCGGCTGACAAACCTCACGTCCTCGGGGTTGAAGGCCATCATGAAAGCGCCGTGCAGCATGATCAACGCGACCGAGACGACGAAGATCTTCACCAGAAAGATGATCTCGCTTTGCGGGCGGGCGCAAATGGCCATCGGAAGCAAAACGAATGAAAAGATATATTGAGCGAAAACGGTTGTCGCCGTTGTCGGATTTCCCTTTACCAGCGAGCCTAGCATCAATCCGAATAGAAAGAGCGCCACCGCCGCGTACCAGCTTGGCGTTTGTCTGCCGAAGGGCTGCGTTGCCAGTCTTCGGGTTGCCAGCATCAAGAGCACGGTTGCCAGCGCAAAAAGGTCGCTCAGGGTAAAATAAATCAGATCTGTGCGCAGATAATTCATCGGCGAAAGAAAGACTGTGGCCGAGATCAGAAACATTTCCAGCCTACCGGATGTGGTGTGGGTAGAGCGGGGTTTTGCTCTTCTGGCGGCGCGCGGAGGCTTGCCAAACACAGCGGAGGCTTTCCCGAATGGGGCTTTCGCGGATGCCATTGAACCTCCTTTAAATTGTCCTAAAACCGCACATGAACCTGCGGCCTGTCACCATTAAATAGTCGTTGTCGTTGAAGCGATCTGTTCTGAACGCGATTTTAGATAATAAAATGAGACCATTGGTAAATTAGGGCGCTGGTGTGTTGATGAGTCAATGACATTATCACGTTTTGGATCAAATATTTAGATGGTCCAAGCAGAGGTTGTATGAACTTCGCCTGCAGCGGGCAGAAAACCTCCCATTTACTTTTTCAGACCGCTGGCCGAAGCCGCTGTTCAGCATCCTCGAACACACAAAACGGTCCTGCGCCTGCCCGCGCGGTGGTCAACCATCCGACGGCCATCACGGCAATTGAGCGATGGTCCCGGCAAGGTTCAAGATACCGTCCCCGTAACGCGCATTCCAGCCCTTGCCCGCGCTGCTATGTGACCCGTCGCGTAGGGCCTTGCGCATCTCGGCGGGCGAGACCGCGTTCATGGACCAGCCCTGGCGCAACGCCGCGACGGCCCCTGCTACCACAGCCGAGGCCCCGGAGGTGCCCGCACTTCTGAGATGCGCATTGGCGTTCTCAACGAACCAGCTTGGCGCGCATACATCCGGTTTTTCAGGTCGGCCAGCCCCGGTGTCAAAGCCGCCTGGTCCCGGGCCTTGCGACGCCGCACCAACCCAAATGCCATCGCCGCGTACGGCACCGACACAGGTTACATCGGGCAACCCGTTGGCGCCCCAAATACTGCGGCCGGGGCCGCGGTCATACCCGCTTGATCGCGGATCGCCACAGAATTGCCCGCTGTTGCCAGCCGCAAAAATCACGTCGTGATGGCACCCAAGCTCGCTCAGATAGCTGTTCAGCGCGTGGTTTGGATCGTCGGTGTAAAAGCCGCGCAGTTTCTCTGAAAATCGGTCAACGATGCCCCAGGCGTTGAGGATGACCCAGGGGCCGTTGCAGGACAAAAAGAAGTAGTTCAGGAATGCGAAGGCAAAAAGCGCGCGCAGCGAAAAGTTTTCAACCTCTGTAATGCGTTGCGGCAAAAGCGGCAGATCGAAATATGTCGCGTCGGGCGCAATATCAACGAGTGATCGTAACAGCATTGCGCCATGCCCCTGGGGGACTGGCGCATGGGGTAGCTGCATTTCCCCCGGCACTTGGGATTTGCCATCAGCTGTCCAGTACATGCCCCCGCCATAGGTGCCCCCGAGGGTTTCGAGGTAGTGCCTGTTGATGCCCTGATCGACGACAAACACATTGACGCCAGCACCGGTGAGTTTGCAGGCCTGTAGGCTTTCCACCTCGATCAACCTGTTTGCTTGTGCGCGTCCAGCAAAGTGACGGCCCATGCCATCACCTGCACACCAATGTTGATTGGGTTTCGCCGATGTCATCGACAGCGGGGTCAGATCGATCCCGAGAATGCGGGCAATATCGGGTCGATCACTGCCAAAGGCGCGCTCGCGGAAGCGCCCCAGAAATTCGCGTGCGACTTTTTCGTTCTCGGCCTCCAGGGGAATGCCGTACCCAAGGCCGGGTTGTCCGGGTTGCGAGAGCCGCTCGCCATACCGGTCTCTGGCTTGCCAGGGGTTGTTGCTCGGTCCCGGGGGAAGCTGATAGTCCTGAGGGCCAAATTCAGCGACCAACCTCTCCAGATCAAAACCAACCGCTTTGAGGTTTTCTTCAAGCCTGCGCTTGCTTGTGTCAAAGAGATAGAGCTTCACTCGCATGTGTATCCGCCTTTCATCACCCACCATTCAAAAAGCACGTCACAGGTTTCTCTGTATCGGGGACGATGTACTGACACCACTTCAGTTCTGAACGCGTATTGGCACAATGATATGTCTCACGTTAACTTTTAGTCCGAATCGCTCAATAATGCACCTGAAAGGTCAGTTAGTGGTGAGATCATTTTGATTGGGGGCGCACCTATGGCGGGACAACCGCCCTGGCAATCGACAATCGATAGTTGCAGTCAATGATGCGTGGTACGACAGCCCGGCTCTCTGAGAGCGGCGGTGCTCTGCCACCGGGCGCGGGACCGGTGGGACATAAAGAGCGCGGTGATCAGGAGAACGCAAATCATCTGTGCGTCGCTTTTGCAGATGTCGTCGGGTTTTCCGCGATGATGCATGAAGACGAACAGGGGACTTTCCAGCGTTGGACGGGCCTGCGGGAAAAAGTCATCCTGCCCCTTCTGGAAAAATTCGACGGCAAGCTGGTGAAATCAACCGGCGACGGCATTCTTGCGACCTTTGATGACGCTGTTGCGGGCGTGAAATGGAGCCTTGAGTTGCAATCGCAGGCGCGCAAGCGGCGCCAGGGCCTGTCGCTGCGCGTCTCGCTGAACTATTGCAGCGTGCTGCGGGACGGAAACGATTTGCTCGGCGACGGCGTAAATGTCGCGGCCCGTTTGCAGGAGCACACATCGCCGGGTGGAGTGATCCTGACGCAATCCGTGCAGGATGAAATCGAAGGCCTCGCCACCTATGAAACGACGTCTGTCGGCCCCCTGAAGCTGCGAAAACTTGGGAAGCTATTTTCGGCGTTTCAATTGAAAACGGATGGGCGTCACCTGCAGGACCCGACGCCCGGGGTTACCGATTTGCCATCGCTTGCGGTGATGCCCTTCGTGAACCTAGGCGGAAATCAGGAGGATGATTATCTGGCGGCAGGCATTGTGGAAGACATCGTGGTATCCCTGTCAAGTCACAGGGATCTCACGGTAATTTCGCGATCCTCGACGCTTGCGTTTGCACGGCAACCGATAAACCCGAAAGAGGTGGGAGAGGTGCTGGGCGTTCGCTATCTGATCACCGGCACGCTGCGTCGGAGCAACGACCGCATTCGGATTTCAGCGCAACTGCTCGACACCGCGATTGGCAAACAGCTCGCCAGCCTCCGACGGGACTTCAAGGCGCGGGACATGTTCTCTGTGCAGGATGAAATTGTTGAGACGGCTCTGGTCTTGTTGCTGCCTGAAATGCATTCCGAAGAACGCCGCCGGGCGTTGCGCAAATGGCCTTCGTCATGGTCCGGGTATGACAATTATCTGAAGGCGCTGGATCTGATCGGGAGCCTGAAACCAAAGTCTTTTGAACTGGCGCGCACCCACCTCAATCGTGCGATTGACACCGATCCGGGGTTTTCATCGCCGCTGGCCTGGGCCGCCCGTTGGTACAGTTTGCGGATCGGTCAGGGGTGGTCCAAGGATCCCAGACAGGATTCCTCAACCGCCGCCGATCTGGCCTTGCAGGCCATCAGGATCGACGAAAACAATGCGTTGGCGCATGCCACTTACGGGCATGTGCGCTCATATTTGTTTGGGGATTTCGACACGGCGATCGAACATCTGGATCGGGCGCGCAAGATCAACCCAAACAGTTCCACCGCGTCGCTATTGTCCAGTGTCACACTGTCGAGCATGGGCCGCTGCGACGAAGCGGTCACCGCTGCCGAACGCGCCTTGCGGCTGTCTCCTTTTGATCAGTGGCTGTTTATGCATTATGTTTTTCTGGGTATCGTTCACTATGACGCGGGCAATTATGAACAGGCACTTTCTTGGCTGTCGCGCGGTATTGCGGAGAATGATCGTTACACAACTGCGTTTCGCGTTCTGGCCGTCACCCAGGTCGCTCTTGGCGATGAACTTGAGGCGCGCCGTACCACGCAGCGGTTGATGCAACGCGAACCGAATTTTCGGTTATCAGACTACAAACACACTCACAAACTCTATCAAGACCCGCATAGAGCTGAGCAATTTAGAATGCGCCTCCGGCAGGCGGGTGTGCCGGATTGATGATGAAACCTATTTGACAGGAGATTTCCCATGGCTGGATCCAACGGACCGATAGGCACTTTTGACGCGCGGGACGCCAGAGATGCGCGCGATGCACGGGACGCGAGAGATGCCCGCGATGCGAGGGGCAGTGCGCAATATGGCGGTGGCCCAAGTTATTTGGGGATCGGCATATCACCCGACACCAAATATGAAGGTGAAGCTCAGGTGCCCCCCAATCCAGCCATATCCGTAGAAGACCGCTGGTGGCCCGGCAATCAGTGGCCAGCGACGTCGCCGGAGGCTTTGGACGCAACGGGCGACCCGCAGCGTTTGCACAGTATCTACAAGTATTACAAATCCGCGACGTTCAAGAATTGGTCCCCGGGGAATGAGGCGATTGCCTTTCTGTCCGAGTTCTCCGCCTTGGACAGCACCGCATCGGGCAAACCGGATTGGACTGACATAAGCGTGCCGACCCCGGCCCGGACGCTCACCAACAATACCGACATCACGACATTTCCGTCCGGCGCCTTGTGGGATCTGGATGACGAATTGACGGAGCTTGTTGGACTGATCGAATACCGTCCCGGCGCGATGAGCGAAGCCTTGCAACAGCGCGACACAGTGATTGGGTATTATCAGGCAATCCTGTCGTTCACCTATCTATCGCATCCGCATACTTTCAGGCTCTGCCATGTCGCGCTGGTGGTTGGCCAGTTCCTGGCCATGCATTTCAAAGCGCGGTTCAATCGCCCCAGACCCTCGCAATTGCACCCGGCGCTGTTGCCGCCGATTGATGTGCCCCAACATGCCGCTTACCCCAGTGGCCATGCGACCGAAGCCTGGATGATCGCCTATTGCCTCGATGAGGTGATGCGGGATGGCGATGGCGGTGACAGCAAGATCATGGAATTTACCCACCCCAATGGTCAGCTGCGCAATCCGCTGCATGATATGGCGAAACGCATCGCCCGAAACAGGGAAGTGCTCGGCTTGCATTATCCGTCCGACAGCGAGGCCGGCAAAACTCTGGCGCTGGATGGCTTTGACGTTCTGAAGCTGTGCCCGTCAATCGGTATGCTTGGCGGCAGCGGCCTTCTGGAAAGAGCGCGCCAGGAGTGGATCGAAACAAAGATTTCCGTGCCTTAAAGCCGTGGCGCGCCCCAGGACAGGCGATAAGCCGAAAGACATCCGGGAGGCCACCGTCAGCGAGATTGCGGCGACCGGATCGACCGCGGTGTCCGTCAACAAGATCGCTGCGCGCGCGGGCCTCTCGGTTGGCACCCTTTACCGGTATCACGAAACCAAGGATGATCTGCTGTTCTGGGTGTTCCTCGAAGTGAAACGGGACATTCATCGGAGCATGATGGATGCCGCGCGTGAGTGTGTGGGGCCCGCGGCGCGCCTGCGTGCAATGTGGTTCGCGCTGGTGGCCTACGGGTTCAAGGCGCCGCAGGAATTCCTGATGGCCGAGATGATGAGCGCCGAAATCCGCGAGAATATTCGCCAAAGCGGCCAATTGCGAGACATGCAGGACGCCGTTTTGGCGGAGATCCAGGCGGGTATCGATCAGAAGGTGCTGGTGCAAACCTCGGTCCGAACCATCGAAACGATTCTGGGATCAACGGCGATCACGCTTGCGCGGCGCGCGTCCTTGAGCGGGTCGCCAACAGGGCAGGAAGAACTCGACCGGATTTTCACGCTGATCTGGCGCGGGATCGCGCGGGCTGATGAACTGCCAGAGCAGATTTAGGAGTGGTGACCGGGCGTGTGGACGGTTGGTTCCGACACGCGCACCCCCCCAATGTCCCGAGATTTGTCATGTATCACTTTGTGCCATTTGGCGCCCCAGTTGCCAGGTCATCAAGCAACAGAAAACTGCGGCAAGGGCGGATATCAGTAAGGGCAGCTTGAAACTACCGCTCGCGTCGAACATTGCGCCACCCGCCCAGGGCGCGAAAAACCCGGCAACCCCCCAGGCGGTAAAGATGAAGGAGAAACGGCTCTGAAAACCAGCTGCGCCAAACACGGATCTGGTTACGACGGGCACCGTCGATGCAACGATCCCATATCCCGTGGCGATCAGGATCAGGGCGACGCATAGCATCGCGGGTCCGGCGGGAAACGCGGCGGACAAAAGACCGCAAAGGGTCATCGCCATTGCCAGAAATAGGCATTGCTCAAGCCGCAGGTGGCTGGAAAGAAAGGCAACAGACAATCGTCCTGAGGTGTTGCCAATGGCGATGCCTGCGAGGCCAAAGCTGGCCAACGTCAAACTGGTTTGCGCGGCATCCATCATCTTGGAGGCGAGCCCCAATACCATCAACCCGCCGAAGGAGCCGAATGCGAATACCGCCCAAATCACCACCAGATCCTTGCTGGAATGACTTTCGCTGGGGTGTGCCGCTGAGGGGCCAGCGGGCGGCTGTGCCTTTTCCGATATCGCCGGGGCTGCGGCAAATGCGGCGCAGGCTGAGGACATCAGCAGCCCGACGGCCAACACAGACAACCCGCCCATTCCAACCCCATGTGCATCCATCACGCGCCACACCGGCCCGAAAACCGCGCCGCCGGTCCCAAAAGCGGCAACCATGGCGGGGGTCGCGATCCTATGCGCCGGTGTCAAAGCCGCGACACCCAGTGCCGCGATGTAGATGCCACCGCTCGCGGCGCCAAAGCCGCCACTGAACCAAAGCAAAAAGGGCACATATCCCTGGGCCCGAACCGCTGCAAAAACACATATCGCCCCAAGGAGACCAAAACAGGCGACAGTGCGCGGTGTCGATGTCTGCCAAGGCAGCTGCGGTGTCAGGATAACCGCCAGCGTAAAGCTCGCTATGGCCAGTGAGAAGACAAGGCCGGTTTGCGCGGTTGAAACACCATATGCCGCTTGCAGGGGCGCGATGAGCGCGCTCCAGCCGTAAAGACCGCCCGCGCAGAAACATACCAGGCCAGAGGTCAAAAGAGCGCGCCAGGTCAAAGTGATTTCCTTGCTTGAACATCACTGCGGCACCGCGAAAACCCACACAGGTCGCAATAGCGCAGCGGTAAAATCAACTTGTATCTACAAATATGTTAGGTCAAAGTGAGGGAGCGATCCAGCCAAATGTGGGTGCTCCAGCAAGATGCAGACCAGCGACGTCATGGTGACAGGTGCCGCACTTACGCCATTTAACCGGCGCAGGGACGGGACCGGCTTTCGCGATTGGGTGGTGTCCGCATTTGAAACTGCGCTGGGACAGTCCGGGTTGGACCGATCCGATATTCAGGCGCTCTACGTCGCCTCGGAAAGCGATTTCTTTCATTTGCAACTGAACCCAGCCTCTATTCTGGCGACGGAGCTCGGCTTGACGGGCGTTGCAGCCACCCGCTGCGAAGGGGGCGGCGCGTCCGGTCAGATTGCTGTGCACACCGCCGCGCGCGCCATTCAGGCCGGGGCGGCCCGGCATGTGGCTGTGGTTGGGGTGGACCCATCTGCGTCCAGCCTGTCGGGGGACGCGATCCGTGAACTCTACGGGTTTTCATTCGATGCCTGGACAGACGGTGTGACAGGTCTGACCTCGACCGCGCTTTATGCCCTGTCCTATCAGGTATTCGCCGCTGAACATGGAACAACCGAGGCTGATCTGGCCACTGTCACCTGCCAGAACCGGTCGAATGCCTGCCACAATCCCGGCGCGCATTTGCACCGCAGGGATGTTCCGCAGGAGATCGCAGACAGCCCACCCATTGCGGCACCCTATCGGCGGCTGCATTGCTCGCCGCTGTCAGATGGTGCCGCCGCCCTCATTTTATCGCGGCGGGATGCGATGCCTGCTACTCGCGCGACGGCCCCAAAGCTTGCGGGTATGGGGGCGGCCACTGATCACATGCATCTGGGCGTGCGCGAAAATGCGGGCAATTTCGCTGCCAAGACCAAAGCGATGCAGCGCGCCAGCGCGGAGGTCGGGATTGGCCCCGATGAAATTGGTATTGCAGAAATCTATGACGCCTATGCCGGGGCGCAATTGCAGGCAATAGTGGCATTAGGGTTAAGCGCGGAGGTATCGCGGGATCTTGAGGCCGGTGCTTTTGCACCCAAGGGGCGTTGCGCGATCAACCTGTCCGGCGGATTGATGGGGCAGGGGGCGCCGGTTGGCGCAACCGGTGTCGGGCAAACTGCAACCTGCGCCTTGATCCTTGAGGGGCGATATCATCCAGAGCTACAGCCGCAAACCCTACCTCGCTATGCGCTTGCCGATACCCATGGCGGTGTCTGCACCTTGGCGGCGGTGACGATCCTTGAACGCGGGAGCAGCGCATCATGATTTCCCATCAGCTTACCCTTGAGTATACGCTGCACCCTGGGTGGCTGGCCCCGTTTGTCGGAGGGATTGCAAGCGGCACTGCTATGGCGCGACACTGCAAGAGTTGTGCCAGCACCAGCTTTCCGCCGCTGCGCGTCTGTCTCTGCGGTGAAACGGCGGGCGAATGGGTAGAGCTTTCCGGTATGGCGCATATCCTCTTTCGCACCACAGGGCAGGATGGCGATTTTGGTCTTGTGCAATTCGATGGCGCCACAACCAAAACCACGCTCCGCCTGATTGACATCGCTGACGAAGACACCCGCGGCGTGATTGCAGCGCCGAAAAACAACCTGCCGATGTTATGCCTGACCGGCCTCCCCTCCGGACGCGCGAAATGACTGCCAGGCTCGATATCCCACCAGAGCTGCTGCCGCAGTTGAACCTGCATCGTGATGGGAAAGGATACCGGATCAGCTGGCCGGATGACGTTAATATTTTCCATATGACGCTTGGCAAACATCTTGGGGCCGAGACCCGCGATCATCCTGCCCTGATATTTGAGGACAATGCAGGCGAAACCCATGTGCAAAGCTTCGCCGAGGTGGATCGCGCCGCAACAAATCTGGCCGCTAGGCTGAAAGACCTGGGGTATGGGCGCGGCAGCCTCATCGGACTTCATACCGGGCAGCATCCCGATACGGCGGTGGCCCATATGGCCATATGCAAGCTTGGGGGTGTCGCTGTGACCCTTTCACAGCTTTATGGCCCCGATACGCTGCGTCATGCCATGAACGATTGCCAGTTGCCGGTGATCCTGACATCGGTTGCTGCCTGGGAGCCCATGCGCTCAACCGCGCGTGCCGATTTCCCACACCTCAAACACGTGCTTTGGCGTGATCCGCAGGCAGGTGACCTCGATCTTGCCGCCGCCTTTGAAACGGACGCTGGCAGCTTTGTCCCCGACTATATGGGGAGCGATGATCCCGCGTTGCTGATGTATACCTCCGGATCGACGGGCAAGCCCAAGGGCATCCTGCACGGGCACCGTATTCTGGCCGCCTACACCCCATCGATCAATCTGTTTTTCAACCTCGCGATGGAAGACGAGGACGCCGTCTATTGGTCCCCGTCGGATTGGGCCTGGGTTGGCGGGCTTTTGGACATGTTGTTTCCGGCCTGGATGGCAGGACGACCGATTGCCACCTCTTTGGACCGGTTCACCACCGAGCATGCCTATGGGTTCATGAGCCGTCACAAGGTGACGCATAGCTTTCTGGCGCCCACCGCAATCAAACGTCTCGCGCAAACGCCCGATCCACATGCGGCCTTCGATCTGTCCCTCAAAGTGATCTGCACCGGTGGTGAGGCTTTGGCCTCTGAAACCCTGAATTGGGCTGAACAGAAGCTACGGGTCGTTTGCAACGAGTTTTACGGCATGACGGAGGTAAACCATCTGATTGGCAATTGCGCAGCACTTTATCCTCGGCGGCCTGGGTCCATGGGGCGGGCCTATCCCGGACATGATGTCCATCTGGTGGATGCCGAAGGGCATGATGTGGCGGACGGTGAACCAGGAGAGATCGTTACGCTGAACGCTTCGCCAACCCGGTTTCTGGGGTATCTCAGCAATCCTGAAAAGACAGCGGAGATGGCACTGGGCCCATACCTGCGCACTCATGACCTAGCGGTGCGCGATGCGGATGGGTATTTCTGGTACAAAGGCCGGTCTGATGATCTGATCAAGTCATCGGGGTTCCGCATTGGTCCGGCAGAGATCGAGGAGTGCCTGCTGGCGCACCCCAGCGTCGCCGAGGTTGCGGTGATTGGCAAACCGGACGTTGAACGGGGATCGATTGTCAAAGCAGTGATCAAGCTGAAGGCCGGGGTGACAGGCGATGACGGTTTGTCCGAGCAATTGCGCGATCATGTGAAGACCCGGCTGGCAGGCTACAAGGCCCCGCGCGAATTTGCCTATGTCGATGGATTTGAAATGACGTCTTCCGGTAAGATCAACCGCCGGGCGCTGCGTGAAGCAGAAGAGAAGGCACAGGGAGGCATCGCATGAAAATGATCCCGCTGTTGCCGGAAGTCGCCGCATTCATTGACGCCAGACAAGCCTTGCGGATCGGGGGGCAAACCTCTGATGCGCCCGAGAACCTGACTGTGGTCAACCCGTCGACCGGTCGGTCGCTGGCAGTGGTGGCTTGCGCTGGCCACGCAGAGCTAGATCTCGCGGTGCAAGCGGCGACAATGGCGTTTCAGCAAGGGGATTGGGGCCGCATGTTGCCGCAAGACCGGGGCCGTATTTTGTGGCGGTTGGCGGATCTTATCGAAGAACGGGCACCTATTTTCGGGCAGCTCGATGCTCTCGACAATGGCAAACCATACGCTATCGCACGGGATGTCGATGCGCATTGGTCTGCCCGGCACTTCAGGTATTTTGCCGGATGGCCAGACAAAATCGAAGGGGCAACCATCCCGGTCGGGACACCGGACCGGTTGAACTACACCCGTGTGGAACCCGTGGGGGTCTGCGGCCTGATCACGCCCTGGAACTATCCGCTGCTGATGGCCTCGTGGAAGCTCGCGCCGGCGCTTGCGGCGGGCAACACAATCGTTCTGAAACCTTCTGAGGAAACGCCGCTCTCGGCCCTCTATCTGGCGGATTTGGCGCTGGAGGCTGGCATCCCTGCGGGCGTTCTGAACGTAGTTCCAGGATATGGTCATGATGCGGGGGATGCGCTTGCGTCGCATGCGGGCGTGGCCAAGATCGGCTTTACTGGCAGCACGCGAACCGGACGGGAAATCGTGAAAGCCTCCGCGGGGAACCTCAAGAAGCTCTCTTTGGAATTGGGAGGAAAAGCGGCGAATATCATCTTCCCGGACGCGGATTTGTCCCGTGCCATTCCTGGTGCCTTCTGGGCCAATTTTGGCAATAATGGCCAAAGCTGCACCGCCGGGTCGCGGCTCTATGTGCATGCGGATGTATATGATCAGGTGCTTGACGGTCTGACCGGTTTGGCCGCCGGGATCCGTGTCGGTCCGGGCCTCGAAGATCCCGGGCATGATCTGGGGCCGGTAATCAGTGAAAAGCAGATGCAGATGATCCTTGGTCATGTCGAGACCAGCCAGAAAGAAGGCGCGACGGTTCTGGCCGGGGGCGTTCGGGCGCCAGGCGATGGCTGGTTCATACCGCCGACAATCATAAGCGCGGTCACGGATGAGATGACCATCGCGCGGGAAGAAGTGTTTGGCCCGGTTTTGTCGGTGTTGAAATTCGATGATGAGGCGGATGTCTTGGCGCGGGCCAATCATTCAGACTACGGGTTGGCGGCTGGTTTGTGGTCTCAGGATGTCACCCGTGTCCGACGGTTCGCTGACGCGCTGGAGGCTGGAACCGTCTGGGTGAACTGTTGGGGCGAAACCGATGCGGCATCCCCTTTTGGGGGCGTCAAACAGTCAGGCTACGGGCGCGAAATGGGCAAAGACGCCATCGGGCTATATACTCAGACCAAAAGCGTTTGGGTCGGATAAGGGGACCGTATCTATGCAAGCGGAAACGCAACCGAAATACGAACATGCATACCGGGTGATCCTGCAACGGCTCAAGGCTGGCCGCTATCCTGTCGGGGGCCGGATGCCCACCGAAAGCGAGCTTGCCACGCATTTCGCGGTCAGCCGGGTCACGATCCGTCGGGCGCTCGATATGCTGGTGCAGGACGGATATGTGGAGAGCAAGCAGGGCAGCGGCTACAGGGTCCTGACACTATCGCCTGCCTCTGACACCTGTCTGACGTCTTTCACCGATGCGATGCTGCGCGCGGGTCATGATCCGTCATCCCGGTTCATATCACTGCACCATTTCGCTCCTGGGGCTGCCGAAACAGCGGGTCTCCCACCGGAAATGCAGAACACCGAAGTCAGCCGTGTGGTTCGGCTCCGGCTGGTTGATGACAAACCCAGCATGCTGGTGATGACCTATGCCCCGCGCGCCCTGCTCAAAGATGCCAAGCCGGAAGATTTTCCGGAAAGAGGGCCGGAGCAATCCATTCTGCGCATCCTCAGCGCGCGTTTCGGGCTGGACTGGTCCGCAGCTTGCGAAGATATCAGTCCCATTCTGGCGGATGACAGGCTGGCCGAAACCTTTGAGATCGCACCGGGGCAGCCGCTTTTGAAACAAGCCTGCTCGGCCTTCGATGACACGGGCCGTATGGTGTTTCACGAGGATGTATTTCGCTCTGGTTCCGTTAGTTTCAATTTGTCCCAATCGGCCCGCACGCCGCGTCACGTTTAAGGATTTCCGCTCATGACCTTCACGCCGCTTTCGCCCGACCTGATGCAAGACCGTTTGTCCCTACCGCAGGGTGGTCCGGTCCGGCTCCTGATCGACACCGACGCGGCAAATGAAATCGACGATCAGTTTGCGATCGCATGGGCGCTCTTGTCGCCAGAGCATATGACCGTTGAAGCGGTGACGGCCGTTACGTTTTCCTTCGCGCATCACCAGCCGGAATTGCTTGCGGCGGAGCGCGCGCTGGAAGAGGGTGCCGCCCGCGCCGAGCATCTGGTCGGTGGGTTTCAGGGGTGGCTGGACCGGTTGCATGCTCAGGGGCGCCGCGCGGCGGATCTGAAATTCGTGGGGACAGCGGAGGGGATGGAGCTGAGCTACCGCGAAATCTGCACCATTTATGACAAGCTTGGGATGCCATCGGATGAGAAGGTCTTCAAAGGCGCACCCCGATATATGCAAACCCCGGATGATATCGTGGAGTCCGAGGCTGTCGAGACCATCATCCGTCTGGCCAAGTCAGGTGATGCACCACTCTATATCGCGGCGATGGGCTGTGTCACGAACATCGCAAGCGCCTTGCTGAAGGCGCCTGAGATACGTGAGCGTATTGTCGTGATCTGGACATCGGCCTATCCCTCAACGGCGCCGCATTGCAACCGCCCATCGCTCAATCTTGTGCAGGATGTCCACGCCTCGCGCACCATCTTTGACAGCGGCGTGCCGCATATCTATCTGCCAGGCTACCATGTCGGTGCGCAGCTCAAAATTTCGCGGCCCGAAATGGCGCAGTTTGTCAAAGGACACGGGGCCATTGGCGACTACCTCTACCACCTTTACACGCACAACCCGTTGCATGACATGTTCGCGATTTCGGATGCCGAGCGACGCACCTGGGTCATCTGGGACATCATCAATATTGCTTGGCTGATAGACCCTGACTGGGTCCCGACGCATCTGACAACCTCGCCCCTCCTGGATGAAAACCTCTTTTGGGAGAAACACGCGGAGAGGCACCAGATGCGCGAGGCACATGATGTCCAGCGCGATGAGATTTTTCTCGACTTTTATGACAAGCTGGCCGCCGCGGCTAAGTGAAGTCGCGCCTGTCCAGATGCCCGCGCATCGGGACCCGCCCCAGAATATCCATGGCGGTCCAGGACGTGAATTCCGTCAGAACTCCCGCGATATCTCCGGGTACCAGGACGAAATGATGCTCAAGCCCATGCGCCATGATGCTGGCCACGACCTCTTCGAGGTCAGCGCGCTGCCCGTCGATCTCGAAGTCTTCCAGCCAGCCACGGCATCCGGTGAACCCGCTTGGATTGCGCCCGGAAACCCGCGCGGTCATACCAAAGAATGCGCCAGCGTTGCGGGCGACCCGAAATACCGTGACAGGCCCATCGCGAAACACCAGATCGCTGATCGCCCCGTAGATCGGACCCGCCTCGGTGCCGCGCCCGATCATCGGATGGTTGATCCACTTCGCGCCTTTTTGATCTGCCAGATACAGGGGCCCGCCGCCGCCATGCCACATCAGCAGTTGACCGGCTTCCAGATCGGGTTCGGTCATGTCCAGCAGGTATCCGACCCGGCCCGTAAGTGATGTTGCAATGAGTTGCGTAACGGCGCCCAGCACATCGCCCTCTGACGCGATGGGTAGGGTGTGACGCTCTTCCAGCCAGGTGAATGCAGCACCAGGGTGCATGCCGGGATCGTCCTGTAGTGCGGGCCAGTCGCTGACTGCAAGCGCCGCATACTCGCCCGCTTTTGCGATGTCCAAAAGCGCCAAGGCCGCGCGTGCCGTCAGCGCCATTTGATCGTCCGACACGCCGGACACCTCCGCAGCGCTTGCCATCTGGGTCACCTCAGCGGCCACCAGATCTGCGTCCAGCGCCGCCATCCGCCCGGTCAGCTCATGTATGTCGTGATGCGCGACCTCAACGCCAAGCCGCGCGCGCAAATCCGAGGTCGACACCTCCATGTTGTAGAAGGTCATGGCCAATCCGCCGACAACACCGATCCGGGCACCGTTCAGGGATTTGGCAGCCTTCAGCGCGCGCAGGGTACAGCGGAGCTTGTTTTGCAGGTCAGCGCTCTCTGGCGCGCCGTGATACCATTGCGCCGGGTGTTTGGAGAGATCGCGTACCTGACGTGCGATCGACATGGACATGTTCAAGGAGACGAAATTATTCAACTGCACATCGCCGATGCGCACCGGTTCCGGCACCGACCAGAAACCAAATCGAAACTCTGACGCCGCAACGGTGCGGGCCACGTCGCCCATGGTAAAGCCACCGTGCAGGAGTAAAATAAAATCAACGCCTTGCGCTCTGCACGCCGCAAGCGCCGTTTCGGTTTGCCGTGCATCCATCGGGATGTCCGCGTGCACATAAAGCGCCACATCTTCAGCGTCACAAAGGGACCCCAAGGCAGCCTCAGCCGCATCCCAAACCCCGTGCTTTTCCGGGAAGTAACTGGGCAGCGATGCGCGCATCAGTCCTAGTTTCATCGTATCATCCTCAGATCCGCAGATAGCCGCCGTCGACAACCAGCGACGTTCCCATCACATATTTCGCCAAATCGGACGCCAGGTAAACACAGGCATCTGCCACCTCTTCAGGCTCGCCCCACCGCCGAGCCGGGATCATGTCCAGATACCCCTCGCCGGTCTCGGTGCCGATCACAGGATCGTCTTCGATGTTCATTTGGGTGCGCATGATGCCGGGGTTCACATTGTTGACGCGGATGCCCATCGGCCCCAATTCATCGGCCAGCGAATAGGTCAAGAGGCGTACGGCGCCCTTGGACATGTTGTAATGCGAAAACCCGCCAGTGCCGCGCATTCCGGCGATTGAGCACATGTTGATGATGACGCCGCTGTTGCGTTTTACCATGGCGCGTGCGGCCATTTGGGATCCGAAAAATACGCTTTTGACGTTGACGTCTTGCATGCGGTGAAAGGTTTTCTCGGTCGCTTCCAGAATGGGTTCCTTCTGCAAGATACCGGCGTTGTTGACCATGATATCCAGCCCGCCCCAGGCCTCGGCCGTGGCAACCAATGCTTCCAGTTCATCGATCTTGCTGACATCACAAGAAACGAACTGCGCCGCGCCTGGGGACTTTGCGTTTATGACATCTGCCGTGGGGGTGCCGCCTTCGCGACCGACTTCCTTCAGATCCGCGACGATCACCTTGGCGCCTTGCGCGACGAAAGCCTCCGCAATGGCCCGACCGTTGCCGCTTGATCCACCGGTGACGATCGCGATTTTGTCTTTCAGAAGCATTCAGACCTTCCTTTCCAGTGCAGCAATCAACCGGTGCAGACGATCCCGCCCGGTTTGGTCCAGCCAATTGCGCAGCGCGCGCTCCCCCTCTGCGCCGAAGACTGCGACCCCATCAGACCAGATCGCGCGCCCGCACATGAAGCCTGCAAAGTCGACTTCGGCTTCCACAGCCAGCTTCAAGGAGGCTTCGAACCGGTCAAACGTGACACCGGCGCTGAGATAGACGAGGTCGATGCCATTTGCCGCTTCCGCCGCTTGCTGGAACGCTTCCAGCGCTTGTGTTCGAGACATTTGCGCGGTCCCAAACCCTTCGACGAAATTCAGATCGACGGGAACCTCAACTTTCAACACATCCACCTGAAATTTGGGGTCGCCGAACGCTGCCGTCGCGCGCCGCACCAGATCAGGCTTCAGCGCTGCGAAATCCGCGCCACCGGGTGTGACGTCGGGGTGATAAACCAAAGGCTCCATGAGGTACCGGATGCCTGCCTCGCGGCAGCGCTGACCGATATCCGCGACCAGATCATGCTTGCGTTGGTTCAGATCGGGATCATCATCCGGTGCGTAATACATGAAGAATTTCAGCTGCTTGACGCCCATACCGGGATAGTCCGAAACCTGAAAGCTATCCGGCAACACCGTGATCCGGTCTGCATCCGAGATGTGATAAACGTCAGCTTCAAACGCGAGCATGCGGTCACAGCCCGTGGGGTAGTTCTGTAACAGGTCGGGACCGCATGTTGCGTCAACAAGAACCGTGCTCGCGTCGGGTCCAAGCGTTTCCAGTACCGTGCGTTTGAACGTCAGCAGATCATCGGATTTGGCATCGCTCCCCCGCGCCGCGCGAATGCTGGCCTCCAATCCGCTACCGGCATCGACAGCCACACCATGAATCCTGTCCGGCATGGCTCAGCCTCCCTGCGCACTGATGTGCGGAAAGTGAGGCGCCTTATGCGGCGCGCGCCACAGCCCCAGCATCTGCGGTGTTGGCGTAAAGAGCGAGATGGAAAACCCGCCCATTTCCTGCGTGGTGGAATAGGAACCAATCATGGGCGAGACAGGTTCAATCCCCTTCTCGCCCAACTGCCTGTGCACCTCGCCATAGATCGTCAGCAGTTCCATCATCGTGGTGCCACCCGCGCCGTTGACCAGAACCACCGTCGGCGTGCCTGCCTTGATCGCGCGATCCTCCAGCAGTTCGCCCAGCATATAGACCACAAGGTCCTTCACTGGCCCGACCTTCCGGCGACCGACGCCAGGTTCGCCATGCACCCCCATACCGATGAAAACCTCATCCTTGGGCAGGGTGAACATCAACTCGCCAGTCAGCGGCGATACACCGGGCGAGACAGCGGCACCCAATGTCCGCGTGGCGGCGCGAACTTCCGCGCCAAGGGTCATCAGATCCTCGATCTGCATCCCCTCTTCCGCCGCAGCCCCAAGGATTTTATAGATGAACATAGTGCCAGCAGCGCCGCGACGCTCCTCCTCCTGCCCTTCGGGTGCGGAGGAAATGTCGTCATACATCAACAGGGGTTGCACGTTCAGCCCATCATCCTGCGCCATCAGGGCGGCGGCATTGCCGTTGATCACATCGCCTTCGTGACGTGAGATCAGCAGGACGGCGCCCGCATCGCCGCAGACCTCTTCAATGCCCTCGAGGATCGCATCCGGCGAGGGGGCTGCGAAAACATCGCCGACAATATTGGCGTCCAGAACGCCCTCTCCCACGAACCCCATGGCGATCGGTTCATGGCCACTGCCATTACCGATGAGCAGCGCGACCTTACACTCTTTCGTGTGGAGCGTCTTGCGGCGTACCACCCGTGGATCAACCCCGCGACAGACAATATCCGGATAGGCGGCGACGAAACCGTCGATCATATCGTCCGGCATCCGCTCTTTGGTGTTGAAAAGCTTTTTCACATGCGCCTCCATTCGGCAAAAATCGCCAACAGTTCCGCCACCGATGCGGCACCGGCATCGATATGACCGACGCCCGCGCCCTCCACATGTTTGGCGCGGCCGCGCTTGGCCGCCATGTCCTGTGTTGCATCCCGGCCCGTCGCCGCAGCCTGCGCGGCTGCGTCCGGCGTTGTCGCGGCGGCGGCGGGCGTCAGGGCATCCAGCATCGTTTTGTCACCCGGTTGTGCCTGTCCAAGCATCGTGATCCGTTCCGCCGCCTGCGTCAGTGCCTCTCCGATTGGCGCGCCATTGGCCACCTTTTCCAGCGCCGCAACGATCTGCGCAAAAAGCGAGCCGGACGCGCCGCCTGCAGCCTTGCGAAACGCCTTTTCCGGAGCGGCATCCGCGGTCGCAGCGGCGCGCAGTCCCTTCAGGATCGTTGACCCATGATCGCCATCGCCCGTTGCTGCATCGAGCTGGTTCAGCCCTTGTTCGAGAGCTTCAAACCGGGTGACACAAAGCGCGAGGAAATCCTTCATCCGAAGGTACCCCTCATGAAGGCCAGCGCACGGCGGGCCGCGTCGGTTGCATCCGGTTCAATATGCCGCCAGATGTTCAGATCCGCACTGGCGGGGTTGCCGGCGATCACGAACATTTCCGCGACGATCCAGTCCTCATAGCCCGCATCCTCCAGACCGGCTTTGACCTGATCCCAGGGGATGTGCCCCGATCCCGGCACGCCACGGTCGTTGTCGGACACATGGAAATGCGCCAGCTTTCCCTTGGCACTGGCGATGGCCGTGCGAATATCCTTTTCCTCGATGTTGAGGTGAAACGTATCCAGCAGAACGCCAACACGGTCGGACCCGGACGCCTTGGCGATGTTAACGGCCTCATCCGCTGTGTTCACTAGATCCGTCTCGAACCGGTTGAGCATTTCGATCCCAAGCGTGACATCGTGGGCCACCAACGTCTCGTGCAATGACCCCAGCGCCTCTGCGGAGCGGGCTGCGCGCACGGGCTTGTTCAGCGGGTCGAACTGTCCCCAGGGCGCAAACACCACGCCCGCCAATCCACGCGATCCGATCCGTGCCGTGGTTTCAATGGCCCATTTCAAATAGGCGACGCCCGCCGCGCGGACGTCAGCATCATCAGAGGTGATATCCTTGTCCGGGGCCAACCCGTCCGAACAGGTGACCTGCAATCCGTGATCCCGTACCGCCTTGCCGAGCGCTGTGGCCTTTTCGTCGCTCATCCCCAGAAGCGACACCTCAACGCCGTCAAACCCGAGATCGGCCACGGTTTTCAGGATCGGGGTAATCTCATCCGTCCATCGGGCCTGCCAGAGACCGGCGTGAATACCGTATTTCATGTCACCTCCTCCGTCAGCGTAAGGGCCGCGGCAAATACCGCTTCATTGCTGATATCCAACTGGGCCAGATCCTCCGGTGTCATCGGGTCCATGAACCGGCGGCCCGCTGTCAGCTCGTCCCAGACCACGACCATCGAGACACCGGGCACGCCGTATTTGGCCGCTGCGGCCAGCGTTGTTGCGGTCTCCATCTCAACGCTGAGCAGACCGTCCCTGTGCCAGGCTTCATACATCTCGACGCTTTCCGCAAAGAGCGAGGAGAAGGTCACATGCGGGCCGACGTGAACTCTGCGGTCTTGGGCGTCCAATGCCGATTTGGCGCGTGTGACCCAATATGGGTCCGCCGCAATTGTCGGGCCGTCCACATAGTGTTCGGCAACACCATCCTCGCATCGGATGACGTCTGGAATGATGATATCGCCGGGGGCCAGATGGGATTGCAGGCCGCCACAGGTACCGATCTGAATGACCAGTTTGCACCCCAGGCAGGCAAAAATCTGACTGACCTCCACCGCGCGTGGCGCGCCGTATGCCATACAAAACACGACCTTCTTGTCTCCGTAGCGCCCCCAAAAGATATCGGGGAAGCCAAGTTCGCGCGCGTCGGTCAAATGTGCCAAACGCATCGCTTGGCGTTCGGCCCGCCACCAGGAGCCTTCGAGGATGACCACGTCAGGGATATCCTCTGCGGCAAGGCCGAGCCCGGTGAGCCATTCGTCCCGTGTGACTTCGAACATGGATCTGAAAACCACGGTCATCAAATCACCCAAAGCGTTGAATGAGGCAGGTGAATCGGTAGCGTATCCCCGATGGCGTAGCTTTCGATTTCATTGGGGTTCACCACGGCGTCTAAGTTGGTGTCGCCCACCCGCAGCTTGAGCCGGGTTTGCGTGCCAAGATAGATGACATCAGCGATGGTCGAAGTCAGAGAGTTTTGTCCATCCACCGCAGTACCGATCCGCACGTTTTCGGGCCGGAAGGTGAGCTTGCCGACGCCGGTTGTGGCTCCCTCCGGCAACGACAGCTTGCCAAGCGCACAGTCAAAAACATGGCCGTCTGACGTGCCGGGAATGAAATTATGCCCGCCAAAGAACCGCGCCGTCGCCTCGTCGATGGGGCGTTTGTAGAAGACATCGGCCCGGTCATATTGCTTCATCTGCCCGTCGAGGATCAGCGCCACGCGGTCGGCCAGAACCACCGCCTCTTCCTGATCATGGGTCACGAAAATCGTGGTGATGCCTATTTCCTGCTGTAGCGACCGGATCAGGTCGCGCATTTCAAACCGCAGATGCGCATCAAGGTTCGACAGCGGCTCATCCAGCAAGAGCACATTGGGTTGCACGATCAGCGCGCGCGCCAAAGCGACACGTTGCTGCTGCCCGCCGGAGAGAGCACTTGGTTTGCGATCTCCCAAATCTGGCAGTTTGACCAGCTCCAGCATCTCGCCCACGCGGCGTTTGATCTCTGCAGGATCCTTTTTACGCATCTTGAGACCAAACCCGACGTTGTCCGCGACGCTCATATAGGGGAAAAGCAGGTAGTTCTGAAACACCATGACCACGCCCCGATCTTCTGGCTTGTCGCGCAGGACGGAGCGGCCATCAAAGGTAACGTCGCCTGAAGTCGGCTCCAGCAGCCCGGCGATCATCTTCATCGTCGTGGTCTTGCCGCAGCCGGACGGGCCCAGCAACGCCGTCAACTCGCCGGTCGGGATTTCCAGCGACAAGCGGTCCAGCGACGGGGTGGTGGCACCGGGATAGACCTTTGTCAGCTCTTTAATCGAAACATGGGTCAAATCTGTCCGAAGCCTCCGACAGCGCCGCTGCGACCCGAGAGGTGCTTGGCAGTGAGCAACAGGATGATGATGCCGGGCAGGATGTAGATCATGCCGATAGCACCGGTGATGTCATTGCGGCCTGCGGTCGCGAAGTTGAAGAGCAGGAGCGGCAGGGTTTCGACCCGCCCGCCGCCGATCAGCAGGGTCAGGATGTATTGGCTCCACGACACGAGGAAGGCAAAGAGCCCACCTACGATGATGCCGGGGCGGATCGCGGGCAGGGTGACGTACCAGAAAGTCTTGAGCGGCGAGGCCCCGAGGCTGCGCGCCTGCGCCTCGAACGCCGGATCGTAGTTGGCGAAGATGCCCGACATGACCAGCACCATGTAGGGCAGCGTCGGGATCAGATGCACGAGGATCACGCCCCAGACGGTGTTGTTCAGCCCCATCGAGATAAAGACCGAATGGATGCCCAGCACGACGGCGATACCGGGGACAATCGTGGGTGCGAGGATCATCAACTCAACGATCTCCTTGCCCCGGAATTTATACATCCCCAGCGCACGTCCGGCGGGCACACCGACCAGAATGGATAGGATCGTCGCGGCCAGCGAAATACCGATGGTCAGCCACAGGCTGTCCAGCACCCCGGCGGTGTCGGACATGGCATACTCCCAGGCCCGCAGCGTCCAGGTTTTGGGTAGGAGGTCAGGGTAAAACCAGCCGCGCGCGAAGGACCAGATGGCCAGCGGAATTAGGGGCAGGACAAGCCATGTGATCAGAACAACCCCGGTCAGAACCCGGAAGCTGCGCATTGGGATGCTCTCGGCGTTGCTCATGCGCTACCCCCTGATCCGGCGGCGCGAATAGCGCACGTAGAAATAGATCATCACCGCAGAGAGCAGTGCGATGACAATGGCCATTGCCATGGCTTCAGGGCGTGCGGCGAGATCCACATCGGTGTATTTGCGGTAGGCCAGCACTGGCAATGCGGCGGGGAAATTCGCGCCCAGAATGGCCGGTATTTCATAAGCGCCGAAGGTGAAGGCAAAGACCATGACGCTTGCGGACAAAACGCCCGGGAAAATCAGCGGCAGCAACACGTAGCGAAAGGTCTGCCATTTGCTGGCGCCCAGCGAGCGGGCAACGCTTTCATAATCCTCGCCGATGGATTGCATATTTGCCAGAACGATGACCCCGATGAAGGGGATTTCCTTCCACACGTATTGCAGAATGATCCCAATGGCATAGGGGTCAAAAACAAGCGCTGGAAAGTCGCTGGGCCGGGCGATCATACCAAACTCATGCGCGAGGCGCGCGAAGCTGCCGGATTGCGAAAAGAGGTAGAGCATCCCGATGGCACCCACCAGATGCGGTACCGTCAGGTTGAGCTGGAACAGGAAGTTCACAACGCTGCGGCCCACGAAGCTGCGGCGCAGGAGCAGGGCGGCGCCGATGGCGAGGATTGAGGAGATCACCGTGGAGGTGAAGGCGATATGGAAGGTCAGCAGGAAGGAGAGGTAGAATTCCCGGTCCGTGAAGACGGAGATATAGGCGCTCAGGTCCGGTTCGGTCAGACCGATCACCGGCATATAATTGAAACTGCGCATCAGCCCGATCATCAGTCCGCCAAAGAACAGCACGACAATGATGAACATGGCGGGCAGCAGCAGCAAAAAGATTTTCGTTCGGTCTGACAAATGCCCGACTTCCATTTGGATCGTTTCGGTGGCGAGGGCCCCACGACGCAGACTGCGTCGTGGGAAGGGTCAGCGGGAGACTACTGGCCGACGTTTTCCAGCCATCCCTTCTCGATGGCGGAAATCCAGGAGGCTTGCAGCTCGGGCAGGGCCGCTTTGGCCAGTTCATCCGCCGGAACCACGTTGGGGTGTGCCACGATGGTGCCGAAATCCGCCTGCACCGCCTCGCTGGTGCGCGACACCTCAATGGCCGGTGCTGCGCCCCAGACATCCGGGCGGGCCTTTTGATATTGCGCCTCGCCGGACAGCAACAGGTTTTGCAAGACCAATGCGGCTGCCTTGTTGGGCGAGTTGAACGGGATAATTGTATAGTTGGTGTTCCCGATTGTCCCATCCGTCAGGCCATAGCCCTGTGTGGTCGGCGGAAAGACCCCGTTTTCAATGTTCAGCCCCACGCCCGACGGTTCATAGTTGAACGTCAGATCCACCTCGGAGTTTGCATAAAGCTGCTCCATTGCGGAAATGGAGGCCGGATAGGTTTTTCCTTCGCGCCAGAGGTAGGGTTCCATGTCGTTGAGAATGTCCCATGTCTTGGCCGCGACCTCATCGAACTTGGCCTGGTCGAAGTCTCCCAGCAGAGTGTCCACGCCACCTGCCGCGTGATAGAACACATGGCGCACAAAGACAGAGCCGTTAAAATCCGGTGGTGCGGGATAGGTGAAACGGCCCGGGTTTTCCTGCACCCAGTCGATCAGTTCACCGATGGATCGCGGCGGGTCGTCAAAGCGGGCTGTGTCATAAGCGAAGGCGAATTGTGCTTTTGACCAGGGTACTTCGCAGCCCTCGACAGGCACACCGAAGTCATTGGCAATCGCCGGGTTGTTCCAATCCACAAAGGCATTGTTGGGCAGAATGTCGGTATAGCCGCAATAGGCCAGCCCACCCTGTTTCATGGTGCGGAAATTCTCGCCGTTGATCCAGATCATGTCGACGGACCCGGCATCTATGACACCGGATTCCTTTTCGCCCAGAACGATGTTCACCGCCTCGACCGTATCGCTCAAGCCCACACGGTTCAGCGTGATGCCGTACTCATCTTGCAGGCGACCGCCGATATATTCCGAGACGTATTGGTTGATGTTGTCGGACCCGCCCCAGAGGAACCAGTTCACCTCGCCACCCTTGGCCAGGTCGACAACTTCCTCCCAGGACATGCTGTTCAGCGCCTCGCCGTCTGCTGTGTCCGAAAAGCCAACTGTCGGTGCGAGCAAAAGGCTCGTGGCCAGCAGCGCCATTTTCAATTTCTGTCTCATTCTCACTCCCTTGGTAGTGTCAGCGTTTTCTGATCTGTCGCATTTTTGGAGGTCATCAGCTGATGGTTTTAGCGGGCTTTTACAGATGCCATTTCTGATCAGGTCGCTGTGCCGCTCTTCGATGTATCGCATGTACTCGGGTCCTGAGCTCTTCCTCCCACCCAAATTTGTATGTACAACTTGATAGTAATGACTCTGATGTGTCAAGGATGACTTTGGACGGGACAACCTAGTGTTATGATGCGTCCATCTGATTGTCGGGGTTTGCCGCCCATTCCTGTAAGAATGCCGCGTAGAAACCGACATCCGGGCTCCCCAATTACACCAGAGCGAGTGCGTTGATCGATGCCAGAATACCCGCGCCGCAATAGGTGACCTGCCTTTTTCCCTGATCGTCTTCGACAGCGCTTACGGTACAATCGATCCCCAAAAGATCCGGATCGCGCAGGCGCGCTTTAAGCCATTCCGCAGTAACCGAGCCATCCATGTCCGAGATCGTTTCCTTGTGACTGTGCCGACGGTACCACAGATCGCGCAAACCCAGGAGTAATCCAAAACAAATCCTGGTGATTGGAACAGTAGGGCGAGGCCATCCGATGCCCCGCCCCGCTGTCTTTGTCTACTCGATAAAGGTCCGGGCAAGCCGTTCCTTCAAAGGTTGCGTCAGATAACTCAACACGGTTTTTTCCCCTGTGTTTACAAAGAGATCGGCAGGCATACCGGGAAGCAGCTCCAGATCGGCGACCGTATCAGGCTGTTCGGTGTCGAGCTTTACACGTGCAACGAAATAAGGATCCCCGGTGCGGTCGTCCTCCAGACTGTCGGCCGAGATATCAACAATCCTGCCATTCGCCTCGGGGATGTCACCCTGGTCAAAGGCCGAAAGGCGCACGCGTGTTTTCTGACCGATATGCAGTTTTTCGATGTCGGTGGTGTTCACGCGGGCCTCGATCACCAGAGGGTCGTCTTTCGGGACAATTTCAAGAATAGGCGTGCCGGGCCGAACAACGCCGCCTGTGGTGAAAACGGTCATCCCCACCACATGGCCACTGGCGGGGGCGATCACCACCACACGTTTGAGCCGTTCCGAGGCGCCCAGAAATTGCGGCTCGACCAGCGCCAACTGAGCTTCGACCGCGGCAAGTTCCACGGCAATGGCCTCTTCGCGCAACTTCTGTTGGCTCAGACCTGTAAGCTGCAGCTCACCAATCTGATTGGTCGCCTGAGCTTGCTGCGTCCTAAGCGATGCATCGAGGCCGCTGAGCCTTTCGATCTCGATGCGCCGGGCGTTGACCCGCGCCGCGGCGACCAGACCTTTTTCCTGCAGGGACTGTAAATTGCCCAACTCCATCCGCGTGATGTCAAGCTGCCGCGCATTGGATGCGCGCTGTTCTTCCAACCCCGCGACCTGGTCTTTCAGGCTGGTGATGCGCTGGCTGAGGATTTCGGCCTCCGTCGTCCGGGCGCGTTTTTCCGCATCAAACAATTGTCTTTGCGTCAGGTAGGCAGCAGCCCACTCCTGTTGCGGCAAATCGATCAGGCGCATCTCCGACGTCTCGTTGACCACAAAGCTATCCGCGCCATTGATTTGCGCCAGCAAACGCGCCCGGCGCACCAATAGGTCCCCCAGCTGATTTCCCAAAACGTTCACATCGACGTCCAGATCGGTGCTGTCGAGTTCCAGAAGCGTCTGCCCGGCCTCGACAAAATCACCATCTGCCACAAGGATTGAGCGTATGATGCCGCCATCAAGATGCTCGACAGTCTTCCGGTTGCCTTCCACCACAAGGGAGGCGGGTGCCACGACGGCACCATCGAGTTTTGAGGATTGCGCCCAGAAAACGGAGCCGCCGATAAAGCAGGCCATCACAAGCATGCCGAAGATCACGAAGCGACCGATGCCGGTGTCTGCTGGCTGATCCAGAACCCGGTTATAATCTTCGAGCCGCAGAATATCCGGTGTCGGGCGGTTTGGGATCAGGCGGGTCATTGCGCCGTTCCTTCCTTAATTTTGGGATTTGGTTGATTTGCGATGGAGGGTTGTCGCTGCGCATCCAGAACGTTCTCGCCGTTTGGCCGCAGCACATCATGCTTGTCGCCGAATTTGGTCTGTGTGCCCTTGTCGAGGATCAACACCTTGTTCACCGCCTGCAGCGTGCTGGGACGGTGGGTCATGACAAAGGTGATGGCACCCCGCCCCCGTGCGGTCTGGATTGCCTTGCGCAGGGCCAGTTCGCCAATGTTGTCCAGATCAGAATTGGGTTCATCCAGCACCAGCAGAAATGGATCGTTATAGAGCGCACGGGCCAATGCGATGCGTTGCCGTTGTCCGCCGGAGAGGAAAAACCCGTTGCCGATTTCTGTTTCATACCCATCAGGAAAACTGCTGATTAGCTGGTGCACATCCGCTGCCAGCGCGGCCTGTAGCACCTGATTGTCATCGATGTTGGTCGAGAACCGCGCAATGTTTTCGCGCAGGGTGCCATCAAAGAGCTCAACGTCCTGCGGCAGATACCCGATCAGCCGACCGAGGTCTTCGGCGTCCCATTTTGACATTGGTGTTCCATCGAGCCGGATCGCGCCGCGTTGCGGGTTCCAGATGCCCGCAAGCATTTTTGCGAGGGTGGATTTTCCGGATCCGCTGGCACCGATGACCGCCACAACATCGCCCGCAGCCAGCGTAAAGTTGATCCCACCGATCGTTGCATTTCGGGCCAGCGGCGGCCCCGCCTGTGCGATACTGGCGTCCAGAGACAGCGCAGGGCGCGGCAAATGCAACCGCACCGGATCCTGCGGAAAATCCGCGGTAAGGGCGCTGATGTTTCTATAAGAGCCGCGCGCGGCGAGGAACGTGCGCCATTGTCCGATTAGCTGATCGATCGGGGCCAATGCACGCGCCAGAACGATGGTGGCAGCGATCATCACACCGGCGGTTGCCTCGCCCGTGATCGCAAGCGCGGCCCCGAGGCCCAGCGTCGCGGATTGCAGCCCCATGCGGATTGTCTTTGACAGGACCGAAAACCCGGCGACCCGGTCGCTGGTGCGTGTTTTGAGCTGATGTGCATCCTGTTGCAGAGCCGTCCAGCGCCGGGCGAGATCACCTTTCATACCCATGGCCTGGACAAGCTCTGCATTTCGCTCACCCGTCGTGAACAAGGCATCGGATCGGCTGCGCGCGCGTGCGGCCTCCTGCATTACACCTGAGGCGCGGGCGTTGTTGATCAGCGCGAGCGCGGTCAGCGTGACGGCACCCGCCAAACCCAATGCGCCCAAAAGCGGGTGCAGAATGTAAAGAACGCCCAGATAGATCGGGATCCAGGGTGCGTCGAAAAAAGCGGTCAGAGTGCTGCCGGAAATGAAATCCCGAAAGCCGGTGATATCCGCAGCCGGGGTTTCGCCCGGCACCGTTTTGCCATTGACGCGTCGGCGCATGGCGGCCTGCAGGATGGGCGCGCCGACTTTGAGTTCGAACTGCGCGCCGAGCCGATTGAGGATCCGCATCCGCATCAGATCAAGGCTGCCGGTGACGACAAAAACACCGGCCAATAGCACGCTTAGCGCGATGAGGGTATCGATGTTCTGGCTGGTCAACACGCGGTCATAGACCTGCAGCATATAGAGCGGCCCGGCGAGCATCAGGAAATTCAGCACGAGGCTGAAAAAGGCAACGGCCCAGAAGCCACCTCTGAGAGAGGCCCAGGCCTGTTTTACGGGGGATTTTCTCTGAAACATGGTGTGATCTCTTTTCAGGAAGGGTAAGGTGGCGACAGATGCCGCCACCCGCTGTTTCGGATTAGGCGATGAAGTCGTCTTCGCTCAGCTGGGTGCTGTCGATCCCTTCGAAACGCACGGAGGCGTCTGAGGAGAAGGACAGAACCGCGTCTGAGCCATCCTGCGTGATCGCACTTGCAAGATCGAAATCCGACCCGAAATCCGACAACCGGATTTTGTCCACGCCCAACTGGAAGTCTGCGATGACATCGATGCCGTCACCGGGGGCGAAGGTGAAGGTATCGCTGCCGTCCCCGCCGATAAGCAGGTCGTTGCCGCCCTGACCTTCGATCAGGTCATCGCCGTCCCCTCCACTCAGCCGGTTGGACAGATCGCTGCCGATGATCACATCACCGTCGTCGGAGCCGATGACGTTCTCGATGGAACTCAGAACATCGGTTTCGATCTGGTTTTCGATCACATCCAGCCCGGTGATGCCCGAAGGCACATCGCCGTCGATGTTGGCGCCTGCGTCCACCAGCGTGTCCTGAACCACAGGCCCGTTGGCACCGGCGGGCGCATTGTGCAGGTGGATCGCCGAGACAACGCCCGGGATCGGGGTCTGCAGGTCGGCCTCGTTCAGCCCCACCACGCTCAGTGCGCTGGAGTAGCTCACTTCACCTGTCACCAGGTTCTGCGTGATCACGACAGAGCTTTCGCCCGTGGCTTCACTGTCCGAGGTCGGCCCCGGTTCCTGGCTTGCATCCAGGCCTCCCGAGAGCGTGACCGTCCGGATATCGCCCACGGTTTCATCGGTATCCACCAGCAGCTGCCCGCGAATTTCACCACCGATGAAGTCCGATGTGTGGATGTTGAAGTAGAGGTTGCCCGCCACCGCCTGCTCCACAAACTGCGCACCATCTGCAATGGCAGATCCGAACTGACCCGGTGCGGAGACCACTTGATCGGTCACACGAACGGTAAAACCGGTGTCCCGCGTCGCGGTGCCATTACCGTTTGGTCCGAGGTTCACCGTCACGCCAACATCGAGGTCGGAGAAATCTGCCGTATCGATGCCGTCGCCACCGTCGATGAAATCGTCACCAAGGCCGCCAACGATCACATTGTCGCCTTCGCCGGCAATCAGAACGTCATCGCCTGCGCCGCCGTTGACGACACCCCTGATCTGACCAAGGTCTACAAAGATGTCGTCTCCGTCACTCAGCACCACATTACCATTTACAACACCTGTATCGTCATTGACGAAGGTAACTGAGCCCGCTTGCGCGGCGTCGATGGCGTTCACACGACCTGTGATTTCACCTTCGTTCACGATGGCGCCGAGGATGTTCAGCCCACCATCAATGCGGATACCCGCAGCAGCGTCGCTGTCTTCCGATCCGGCAATCAGCCCATCGTTCTGCACCAGACCAGCGAAACTGGCCTCTTCGACATTGCTGAAGAGACGCAGGCCGTCGCCAACCTGATTGCCCTCTGTTGCATCGCCGCGTCCCTGAAAGGTGCCTTCATTGAAGATCGCGGCCGAGACCACGTCCCCCGCGACATCACCTGTTTGCAGCGAGACGGCAGAGCCGTTGTTGCCAAGCCCGGCGTCGACTGTGCCTGTGTTGGTGAAGGTATAGCCGTCGGCAGTGCCATCGGCGTAAACCGTGCCATTGCGCTGGTTGCCCGTACCCAGGATCGTGCCTTCGTTGCGCACATCAAGACCCTCGCCATCGATGTTCAGCGCACGGCTGTCTGATGTGACCAGGCCTCGGTTTACAAAAGAGCCGCCGGTATGATCGCCGGTGCCAAAGTAAACACCGTTCTGACCGCCCGCGAAGACACCGCTCGCTTCATTGATCAACTCGCCCTTGAAGTTGACGCCGTTAACCGACCGGAACGCGCCCGTGGTGCCCACGAGGCTTTCCGAGGTGACTTCGCCGGAGTTGGTGATTGTGCCGTCAAAAAGTGCTGGCGCGAAACCTGCCTCACCCCGCAGGCCCTCCAGGCGGATACCGTCGCCTGCCGTGCCCGCCGCGGCGGAGGCCTGCCCGCGCCCTGCAATGGTGCCTGCGTTGGTGATCTCCACATCGCCGTTGCCATCTTCGGCCAGCGACAGCGAGATACCTGCGCCATCATTGTGCTCGCCTGCATCGATTGTGCCATTGGCGAGGTTGTTGATGGAGAAATCGCGCGCGGTATCGTCCGCATAAACAGTGCCGTTGCGCTGATCGCCCGTCCCGAGAATGTCGCCGCCGTTGATCAGATCAACACCCGAGCCATCGATGTTTACAGCGCGACTGCCAGACTGAATGGTGCCGAAATTCAGGATGTCGAGGTCGTGCTCGGCCTCACCGATGTAGACACCGTTGCGCGCACCCTCGATGGTGCCGGTGGCGGTGTTGAGGATGCGGCCTTCTGCCGCCACGCCATCGGCCACGCGGATGCCGCCCGCAGTGCCCTGATTGCTTTCCGAGGAAATCAGACCAGAGTTGACGATGTCGGTCTCGGACACTGTGCCTTCGGCGCCATTGTTGATACGGATACCGTCGCCCGCGCCGGGGGTATTTGACGCTTCTTGTCCACGCCCTTGAATGGTCGCGCCCAAGCCGTTGAAGAGTGTGTTGGAGACACGGTCACCGGCCTCATCCCCCACTTGCAGCGAAATGCCTGCGCCGTTGTTGCCGGTGCCTGCATCGATGGTCGCACCAGTGAAGTTGCTGATCGAGACGTCTTCGGCGCCAGCATCGCTGTAGATGGTGCCATTGCGCTGATCGCCGGTACCAAGGATGTCGCCAAAGTTGCGCAGGCTGACGCCTTCTCCCTGGATGTCCACAGCGCGGCTGTCGGAAGAGATCACGCCGCCCCGGAAGTTATCGAGCGTACCGGAACTTCCGGTGCCTGCGAATTGCACGCCGTTAAATTCACCAGCAATTTCACCAAAGTTGCGAATGGACGCGCTGCCGCTGACCTGAATGCCGGTCGCCAATGCGTCAGGGCCGGAATTGGCCTCAATGCTGCCTGAGCGAAAGTTGAAGACCTGCGCGTCTTCGCCTTCAACAGATACCGCCGCCACCGCATTATTGGCTTCAACCTGACCAAAGTTCAGGAAGCGGGCAAAATCGTTGTCGAGCAAAAAGGCCGGCGTGTTATCGACGATAGTGCTTTGAAAAAAGCCGTTGGTCAGGGTCTGACCGTCACGGACGGTTTCCTGTGCCAGCGACGAGGAGGTCAATAATCTGGCGCGCAAACCTGCGAGAAATTCGGATAGCATTTGAAAGCTCCATACTTGAGTTCAGTTGTGCGGACGTCTGATCGGGGAGTGGTTCGATCCGCCTCTCAAGGATTAGGATGCCGTTCCGGGGCACTGAAATTTCTGCTTTGAATAGGGTTCATAACCAGCGCGAATACTCACGCAGGGCGTGAGGCGGATATTTTCGAAAGTCATTAAAAACAGTTACTTACGCGTGGTTCTGGCATATATATTTTTATTCGATTACGCGCAGTCACAAGAAAGTAACCCTGGGTGATCGGAAGGCGATGCGTTTTGGGCGCCAGCTGCCGCATGCATTTGGCCAAAGCCTTGCAAGAATTGGGCCATCGCCGACGCTTGGCGCTGTTCCAGCACCAAATTCAGATCGGTCCTGTTTCCGGATCGTGAGCTTGTGGCGCTTGCTCAAACGGTATCTTGAACGGTCAGCGGTGCAGGGCGCAGCACATTCTTTGTTGTGCGGGATGCGACCGTCCCGATAGGAGGCGCTTTCAATATGTGATCGCGCATCACTTTGATGACCTCCGGTCGTGGATATTCCGGGCGGGTGAGCACGCCGAGTTCTCTCATATTGCCCTCGTCATCGAATGGGACAAATTCCAAACCGAAACCATCGCGTTTGAATTGTTCTGCGGCAATGGCATTGATCATGGTGCAGGCATCGCTTTGAGCGACATGTCGGCAAACCGTTTCAAATCTGGCGGAGCGCACATCGATCCCAGTCACATCTGATGTCGCCGCCGAGGCCTCAGGCAGTCTTGCCTCCAAATCATACCCGAAGGAAGTATCAAATCGGATCAATATGTTTGCCGGGACTTCATGAGCCCAGATGCTATTCTTCCGCGCCAACGGATGGCCAAGCCGGACACCCAGGTACAGCGGCTCAAGCCAGAGGGATGCGAAATCCATAGGTTGGCGCGATCCCTCATATATTGCGTCAAAGCTCTTGCGCGCGATAAACGCCATATCGATCGATTTGTCCTCGACCATCCTGGCCAAGGGAATAGGATATTCTTCGACAATAACCATACGCACATTCGGAAACGCCGCGGCGAACAGGTCGTTAAAGTAGCGCGACAAATAGGCCGCCAGTGTTGGCGTCATGCCCAACCTCAAAGGCAAATCTTCGACCGCGCGGTGTTTGTGTGCGAGATCTCTGATGCCATCGACCATGGCCGAGACCTCTTGCGCTTTGACGACAAGTTCGGCGCCGAAATCGGTCAGCCGGACCTCGTTCCTCCCCCGTTCAAAAATGGCCATGCCCAATTCGGCCTCAAGTTTCTTGATCTGATTGGAGAGTGCGGGTTGGCTGACGGCAACAACCTGCGACGCCCGCGTGAAGTTCCGATGTTCAGCGACGGCGATCACATATAGCAAATCTCTTAGGTTCATGGTGTCGAACATCCAAACGGTTTGGTTTGTTGCGAGCGCTGTGGTCCATCGAGCGTCGGCGCTGCCATATAATTCGGGCAGCAGCAGTCCAGGGTCGTCAAGCACCTCGCGAGCCTAATCGTGTCCAAACCAAAGACCAGCGACAATAACTTTCGTCTTCCATCGCCAATTCGTGAAGGCGCGCGAGGTCAGCTGTACGAAGCTGTACAACCCGTCGCGGGCGATTTCGCAAGTTCAAATCTGTGCAAGCAAGCAGAAAATTACAGCTATTGGCCGATCACCAGACGACCATCCGTCGCGCTGATCTCCTGCATGAATTTGGTGACTGCATCCGTGTCCATCGGGCGCGCCAGGCCAAAACCCTGCAGGTAACAGCATCCGAGCTCCTGCAGTACCGAGACATGGTCAAACGTCTCCACGCCTTCGGCGACGACGCTGACATCCAACATCTTGCCAATCCCAATGATCGTTTTGATCAGGTCGCGCTGACGCTTGGACACAACAATCGGTTCGATCAGCAGTCGGTCGATCTTGAGCCGTTTGGGGGCAATCTGCAGCAGGCTCACGATGGAGGCGTGCCCGCTTCCGAAATCATCGATTTCAATCTCAATACCCAGTTGTTCGATTTGTTTCAGGTTGCGTTCGATGACGTCGTTTTTTGAATCGAGAAAGGCCGATTCCAATAGCTCGAACGATATCTTTCCGTGGGGCAGGTTCAGGGGTTGCAAGCGTTCGCCCAACGTCGGGTCATTGAGCCGATGCGAGGAGACATTGACTGAAATTCTTGGAATATCAAAGCCTTGAGATTTCCACTGTTCCAAATCGTAGAGTGTTTTGCGCAACACCAACTCGTCAAAATGTGCGACAAGTCCCATATCCTCGGCAGTGCTCAGGAACTCTTCCGGCATGATCAGGCCAAAGGCTTTGCTTTCCCACCTGACCAGAGCCTCCAATCCGGTCAGTTCAAGTGTCTTTGCATCGAACTGCGGCTGATAGTGACAGGTAATCTCACCCTGATCGAAACCGGCCAAGAGCGCATCAAACGAATTTTTCCGTCGCCGTGCGTCCTGCTTCATTTCGGTGGTGAAAAACCGGAACCGACCGCGGCCCGCCTGTTTGGCTGCGTAAAGCGCGAGGTCGGCATTGATGAAAAGACTGCTGTTCAGCGGCTCGCCATCCTCTGACACCGCGATTCCGATGCTTGTGCCGATATTGCACTGCTGCGAGCCGTAAAAGAACGGTTGCGACATGTCATTGATGATGTTTTTTGCAATGTCTTCAAGGATCTCGGTGCCCGGAACATCCAAGAGCAACGCCGCAAACTCGTCACCGCCGACGCGGGAGACCAACGCGCTCTCCGGCACATTCTTGCGCAGGATTTCGGCCGCATGTTTCAGAGTGGCATCACCGGCGTCATGGCCCAGCGTGTCATTGATCTGTTTGAAGTGATCGATGTCGAAATGTAGGACGGCCAGTTTAAGGGCGGCGGCGTCGGATCGCTCCACCAATTCTGTGAACATGTCGTCCAGATAGCGCCGATTTGCCAATCCGGTGAGCGCGTCGTGTCGGCTTTCATGTTCCAGTCTGGCGCGCGCAAGTTCAAGTTCCTCCGCGCGTTCATAATCGTGTGTGACGTCGAAATTGACGCCGTAATACCGTGCGCCATGCTCAGCATCCTGCACATACTTCCCGCGGGTCCGGATGTGCCGCACCGTCCCGTCGCGCTTCAAAAGACGATAGTCACAAGCAATGTCCTTGCCTTGCTTCAGGCATTCCTCGGAGAGCGCCAGTGTTGCTGCCTTGTCATCGGGATGAATGAATTCAGACCAGGCTGTTGCTCCCATATGGTTGCTGCTGCCTTCCAGTCCGAACATTTTCAGCAATCGGTCATCCCAGTACGCATAATTTGCGCCCACATCGAATTCCCAACGGCCCATTTCCGCCGCCTCCATCGCCGTGTCCAAACGCTCGGCCATGCGGTGCCGCTCCAACTCGACCGTCTTGATGTCGGTGATGTCGGTGTCGGTGCCAATGATCCGGGCCGGGAGACCATCCTTGTCGCGCCGCACGACACGTCCGCTGCTCAAGAACCAGACCCAGTGACCAGCTGTGTGTTTCTGTCTGAATTTGTAGTTGATCACATCCGTTTCAGCACACTCCAGGCGTCGGAGCTCCTCCTTGATGTGATCAATATCCTTTGGATGAATCGTCTCCAGCCAGGCCTCGTTGGTTGTCGGTATGGTGTCGTTTTCGGTCAGGCCGCGCAATGCGCGCCACGTCTTGGAAACAAAATGACGGTCACGCTCAAAGTCATGATCCCAGACTGCCTGATTTGCGCTCAAAACAGCGGTCTTCCAGCGCCATTCGCTTTCGGCCAGGCTCAGCCCTTCCAGGCGAGCCTCGGGATCTGACCCATCTTGGTTCTCCAGCCGAAAATCACTTGGTGTTTCCGTCGGCGTGGCACTAAAATCGGCGTCAAATAGTGCCCCTGGCTCATCACTGTCGATCGCTTCGCTTGAGGCCTGGAAGAGATATCCAAGAGTTGCGTGCTGAGGATCGCTCAACGCCGATACGTGCCATGTTTGGCTTTTGGAATAACCATCCAGCCTCAAGCAGACGTTCGCGATGGGCGCATCGTCGGGCAGTCGAACAACCAGCTGCTCGAAGAGGTTTCTCGCCTCCGTGCCATCCATCACATTTCGTACGTCCTGCCCGGTGATGGTGTTCTCTTCTCCACCGAACAAAACAGAGATCGCGCGTCGATTGGTGCAAAGAATAGAGTAGTCCAATCCCACGAAAAACGTGGGTAGCGCCAGTGAGTTCACCAGCGACTCCACAGAAAAGCCCAAACTAATGTTGTTCTTATGGTGCATTGGTACTCTCGAAACACTGGTTAAACGGTTAGCAATGGGCACTTAAAGCCGCGTTATCATATAAAAGTCGAACTGTTTTGACACCTTTGGTGGCTGGAAAGGTCTTTCGCCCACGCAGCGTGATGGCACCCAAGGCATCAAAAATTCGACCACTGGCAAACATGCAGTGGCGCAGGCCTGGGGTGATGGCCGTGGTTAATACGTTGCAATACACACAAGTACGGTACTATTTTGAGTTGTTAACATGTTGAACGTAATTTCTTTTTATGGAGATCGATACCCAAAGTTGCAGTGCCACAGGTGGCGATCATTTTTCGAAAATTTTGATGGGACGTGAGCTATGTCAATTGAGAATCCTGCCGTCATCACGTGGCGCCCGCTAGGGCTCGACGACATTTCGAAAATCGCCAATTGGTTTTGGGACTTTCAGGATGTGGCCTTGTTTGACCGCACGTTGCCCGTGCCGACCAGCGTGGATGCGCTGCGCGAAAGCTGGTCCAAGTCGATCGAATATTCGAAGTCGCCTTGTGGCTATTGGTTCATTGCCGAGGATGAACAGGGACAGCCTTTGGGGATCGCCGGGCTTGAATCGATTAACTATATTCAGGGGGATGCTGTCCTGCCGTTTTTCGTTGCGGAGGAATTTCGGAAAAGAGGGCTTGCCTCGGCGATGGCGGTTGCTGTTCTGGACCTGGCGTTCAAACGCCTGCGACTGCACAGGGTCACCACCTTTTACCGGGATGACAACGCAGCAACACAACGGGCTCTGCACAAACTGGGGTTCACGGACGAGGGCAAGTTCCGGGAAGGCTGGTTTGTCGAAGGCGAACGCAAAGATATCGTAATTGCTGGTATTCTTGGTTCAGAATGGTTAGCCAGCAGGGATCAGGTCATTGATAAAGTGATGGAATCCTGCAAGCTGTCGTTTGCGCCAACCTGTTGGAAAGAAGGTCGTGGGTAGCACCGAACAAACATCTGGACCACGCGAGAACCTCAGACGGCGTCTGGTGGCGATTGCTTTTGCTGATGTGGCGAATTTCAGTACGATGATGAGTGTCGACGAAGTCGGGACGACGATTTCCGTCACCAACCGTCTGGAGAAATTCCGCGAGGCGATCCGCGCGTATTCCGGAGAATTCAAGGGGTCGGCGGGTGACAATGCCTTCATGGTGTTTGAAAGCGCCGTGGATGCCGTAACCTTCGCCATCGAGATGCAGAAAATTCTAGCAGCGGAAAACGAAGGTCTGCCGGAAGAAGAGAAGATCTGGTTCCGCTTTGGCATCAACCTTGGGGAAATCCTGGTCAGTGGTGACGAAATCACCGGTGAAAGCATCAACATTGCCGCGCGGATCGAGGCCTTTGCCTCGCCGGGTCAGGTCTGTATTTCCGGCGCTGCTTATGATCACGTCTGCAACAAGCTGAAATACGGCTACGAATATCTGGGCGGTCAGGATTTCAAAAACATCGGTCGCACGATCGACGTTTTTCAGGTGCATGAAAATCCGACAACCGCGGCTATGACGCCGGGGCTGCGCCGCAATCTTGAAAACTCCGCCGAGTTCAAGGAACGACCCATTGCGAACCAATCCATCGTCGTGCTTCCCTTCGGATTTCAGGGCAGCAACCGGGACGATCAGTGGTTTGCTGACGGTCTGACCGAAGATGTTACCACGAACCTGTCGCGGTTTCAGGAGTTCTTTGTCATCGCGCGTGGATCGGCGAACATGTACGCGGAGCGGTCGAAATCACCCGCACAGGCCGCACGCGAACTGGGCGTGCGCTACGCCGTCGATGGCACCGTGCGCAAAGCGGGGTCGCGGATCCGCATCACATTGCAACTGCTGGACGCCTTGCAGGACAGAACGATCTGGGGCGAACAGTACAACCGTGACGTTGAAGACATATTCGATTTGCAGGACGAGATTACGCAGATCATCGTCTCCGCGACTGCCGCGCGGATCGAGGCCACGGAACGCGACCGGATGCGTCTTTTGCCGCCGGCAAACCTCATGGCTTACGGGTTTGTCCTCAAAGGGCACCGGCATGTTTTGAAGTATACGCAGCCAGAGGTGCGTCAGGCGCGTGACCTCTATGAAAACGCAATTGGCAGCGATGCGCGCTATGCGCGTGCTTATGCCGCGAAGTCCAGAACCTTCAATCTGGACTGGCGCTATGACTGGGCGGAAAAGCCGGAAGTCGCGCTTGATGACGCGCTGATTTTTGCCCGCGAAGCCATCGATCTGGATGAGGCCGACGCGCGCGGATTTGGTGAGCTTGGGTTCGCCCATCTCTATCGCAAGGAGCATGAGCCCGCGATCAACGCCTATGACCGGGCGCTAAAGCTTAATCCGAACGATGCGGATTTGATGTCCGACATGGCGGACGCGCTGGCGCACATGGGCCGGTCAGAAGAAGCGGTCGATCTGTTGCTGAAGGCAATGCGGCTCAACCCGTTTTATCCTGATCAGTATATCTGGCACCTGGGCGGCGCGTATTTCAACCTCAAGCGCTACGAAGAGGCGATCAGCACCATCCAGACGATGCAGAACCCAACGGAAGGACGCCGCATTCTCGCGGCGAGTTACGCGCATTTGGGCAAGGTCAAAGAGGCCGAAACCCAGGCTGATCTTGTGCGCCAGGCGCACCCGAACTTTTCAGTGGATCGCTGGGCATCGGTGCAACCCGACTTGCATGAAGAAGACGTGCAGCACTTCCTGGATGGGTTGAAGCGCGCGGGCCTTTAACTGCCCGCGCCGCGCCTGTTGTTAGTCGTTGGCGCCGCTGATCCGCGCACCTGATACCCGCGCACCGGACACTCGGGCCCCGGAAACGCGGGCCCCTGAGACACGTGCACCCGACACGCGGGCGCCGGAAACGCCGGCTGCGCCGTCGCCGCCCACCATGCCCAACAGCACGTCTTCAAACTTGCCCTGATCGACGTCCAAACGCACGGTTTCTTCGGTCTGCTTCACTGTCCATGCCTTCAGACTGGCAAAGAATTTCGCGTTTTTCGGGTTTGGCCCCGGAACGGCCACAGTGTCCGCATCGACGCCGTCGTCTTTCACTGTGAACAACACAGGCGTTGGAATTTCGTAGTAGGCACCATCGTAGGTGAACCCGTAAATCCGGGCAAATTGCTTGCCTTCCTTGCTGACTGTTGAGTCCGTTTCCAGCCCCTTTTTGATGACGGCCAAGTCATCAACATTACGACCGAACAATACGATTGACTGGGAAGTATAGAGTGATTCTGACATAATTTGTGATCCTTTGAAGAGCGAAATCTACTCTTTTCAGCCTGTTGTTTCTGTGTGTTAACCTATTCTGCTTTTTCAGTCCATTGGAACCATCGTCCGCACAGAATTTGCATGGCTGTCCTTGCCCAACGGTTCGAGTTGCGGGCCAACATCGACAATCCCAATGTCGCGTATTCTGAAATTGCCGCGGATCAGACGTTCAAAGCGCCCGCCGGTGTGTTCCTGATCCACTTCGAGGAAGATATCGGCAATATCCACGAAATTCAGATCCCGCCGATCGATCTTTTGCCAGGTGTCCGCAAGATAGGTGCCCAGAATATCGCGTGCATCCAGCAGCGCCATTTTGAACTTGTCGGGATGATCGGCGTAGGCTGCGTCGAACATCTCCTGCATCACCGGGGCATAATCGGCGGTGGCGAGCAACGTGTCGGAAAGATCCTCCATCTCTGGTGAAATAGCCCCGTAGTCCAAGAGCATCTCGTGAAAAAGATCCACCAGAATGTCAAAGAACGCCCCGGTCAGCGGTTGCGACAAGTGATGCTCCTTGACCCAGCCTTTTGCGAATTCTCCCAGACGCTTATCGTTGGCGGCGATCCGGATCTGCTTGTTTTCCGACAATTCCGCCACGCGGTTCACGGCGTTGAGCATGTAGAGATTGCCGCTGGTGTTCTCCAACAACAGGTCGACCAGCGAATTGAAGTGCAGGGACGAAATCAGCGCAACCAGATCGGCGGCGCTTTCGTGGAACCCGAAATATTCGCCCGTTACGTTGTTGGGGTCAGGCACGCCAACCTCGGAATAGATGATCGCATGGCCCAATTCATGAGCGATGACATCGAAATTCAGGCTGAAGGGTTTCAGGCTGCCGGTGGACCGATCCCCGCCCATTTCGATGAATCCGTAGCCGGAATAGGCGTTTTCCAGCGATGGCAGGATGGTCAGTTCCAAACGATCATGGGTCTTGTCGCTTTGCCAGGGGATCACCCGACCGAAATAGTCCTCCCAGATGTCCATCACAAAACGCACGGTGCCAAAGAGATGCGCGGTCTCGAATTGCGGGGTCCCAGGCTCCAGGTAGTCGAAGTGGCCTTCGGCGTCCGGCATGGGCATCTCTTCGATCTCACCGGTCCAGGGCGGGGCCAGCACGTCGGAGCCATCGGGCGAGATGCCATAGGGCTGTTCCTTCCCGATCGGAAAGATTGTGTACATCCGGTCATCCGACGGGCCCGGCCCGAGGCTGCCAGCAGGAGATGAAACCTCGATGATTTCCGGCTCGCGGTAAGCGTCGAGAAATTGCGGTTGTGGGAAGAGTTTAAACCGCGTTCCTTGCATGTTGTCGTGGCCCCCGCCCAGTCATTCCTGCGATATGGCTACCGCATTCGCGCGCGCCCGTCTATTCATCCAGAAAACTGCAGTCGCCAAAAAGCTGGTATGCCTCGTCCGATGCCTCGGGAATGGCCGCGCGGGGTCGGCTCCAGGTTTTCGTGGCATTCAGCCATAGATTGGTTTCTTCGAAATGATAGTTGGGCTGGGGCGTTTCAAAATCGCCTTTTGCCAGACGCGTCAGAAGAGCATGGGCGTCAATGCGTTTCTGATCGACCTCGTTTTGGTCAATCCAGCCGCGCAACTCCTGGCGCAGGGGATCGGGTATTTCCTGCGGCGCCGTGGTGCCCAGGACGCTGTCCCATGTGCGGGTTTTGTAGAACTGAGACTTTGCATGGCCCGCGATCCATGCGGCCTGGTCTTGCGTGATCACCTGTGCGGATTGTGCCGCGTCAAGCGTGGCACGCACGTTCACCATCGCGAGGCTCAACTGCGGGTATCCCAACTCCTCAGGACCATGCAAAAGCGCGACTTCATCATCATCTTCAAGGGTTTCATCGCGGTAGGCTTCGAATATCTGCCCGATGCCGATCATGCCGAAGGCGTGCAATTCCGCCGCCCGAAGCGCACCCATGCTGGCGGCCCCAAACACCGGGATGCCTTGCGTCAGCGCCCAGAGAATTTCCTTGTGCCACACCGACGGGGCGCCTTCGAAATATCCGTCAATAATGCCGATGGCCTGTGGCCGGTCGCGCGTGGCCAGATATACATCCCCCTGTTGCACGGGCGGGCGCAGATCAAAATCCCCAATTGACCCAGGATCGAGACCTGCAATGGACGGGCCGGCAAAGACAATCACGGTGCATGTCCTCGGCGCGCGCGTTCGCCCATAACATAGGCGTCATCGTCATGGGGGGCTTCCAGTCCGGGGATGATGACGCGGACCACGGGAATGCCGAATTCCTCTCGCGTCAGATCAACGACGGCAATTTCGTCAATCCCCACCGCAGACAACCGCGCCTTGAGCCAGGTCAGATCCGCCTGCAAGGTCTCGTTTATCGCGCCGGGCAATATCTCGAAACGGCGCATCCCGGTCTGATCGGTCAACAGATCCGCAAAGGCGTCGATCTTCTGCTGGCGCCCCTCGCTGCTGAATTCGTCATGAAAAAGATCCTCGCGCGCGCCGGTGATGTAATTGAGCCGGGTCTGCGCCGCCTCATTCAAAGCGCGGTTCAGGGCGATGGCGGGATCCGGATGCGTACCGGAGCCGAGACCGAGATGCCCCTCTGGCGACCATGCTTCGTGGATGACGCAGAGCACGCTCGCCACGCCAACATCGGTGGTCACGTCCCACAGCGCGCAACTCAAACCAGCCTCCTGGAACTTGCGAAGGGTTTCGCGCGCGACGGCCTCGGTGACCGACGCAGGGTCAAGCCGCGTTGCGCGTTGCGCGTCCTGCGGCAAATGGTGCCAAACCGCCAGGGCATCGCGTTCAATCACCTCGCAGATCGCATGGCAGATCGCCTCCAGCGGATGGTTCCCGGAGGCCAGTCCATTGGTGCTCGCCGGGAAATATCCGGTGTCCTGTGACGCGGGATGGGTGTAATCCGCATGCACCATCTCTAGCGGTACCAGCTTTTGCGCATCGCTCATCAGATCGGTGGCCATCACCCAATGCATCCGCAGGGTTCGCCGCGGGGTTGGTCCGGGCGTTTGGGGCAAACGCGCTAGATCGATGAAGTCGTGCCTGGCCGAAAGATCAGCAGCGCTCGCGAAGAATACGGCGCGATCAAAATGCTCCGCATGCCAGATTTCAATCGCTTCCATGAGCGCCGATGCTTTGGCGTGATCGTATGTCGCCCCCTTGCCTTGCGAGATCGCAATGGAGCGTGCGTTGGGGCGGATGGCGATGGCAACCGGCACGGAGATCCGGTCCAGCCCGGTGACATTGGCGACGCGCGTGATCCCGAAGTCATGCATCATCGGAACGATGCGTGCGAGTGTTTCCTGAGCGGTGCAAATGCGATGCGATCCCTTCAGCAATTGTTTGTCACTGCTGTCCTGGAAATCCATATGTGGCATGCTCACTTTACCCTTTTTGATATTCAAACCACACTTGTCGAAGGACTGGAATGGCCTTGTTTCGCGATGATCTGACAGGTAGGGCAAGAATTCAGGCCGGATAGACCCCGCGCGCGCGATCCTCTAATATCGCCGCGCAAGGCCATGTCAGGCCGCTGAAAATACGGCTCAAATCGCCCATGAATATCCGGCAAATGCGCATTCTTATTGCGGTGATCGACACTGGCTCATTCGCAGCGGCAGGGGATGCCATCGGGCGGTCGCATTCCGCGATCAGCTTGCAGATCAAAGCGCTGGAGGAGGAGCTTGGCGTGGTCCTTTTTGACCGCGTCGCGCGGCCACCTCTTCCGACGCCCAAAGCCCGGGCACTCGCCGATCACGCGCGCAAGGTCATCGCCCTTTTCGATGCAGCCGAAGACGTCGTGACGGGTCAAATGGTGCGCGGGCGGCTGATCGTGGGCGCTGTGCCGACCGTATTGAGTAGTTTTCTGCCCCGGGCGTTGGCTGAATTGAAAACGCTGCATCCTGAATTATCCTTCGACGTGCGCAGTGGCAGTTCCGACAGTCTGGCGGATCAGTTGGGGCAGGGCTTGTTGGATGTGGTTGTCTGTACCAAACCGCCGCGCCCGATTGCGGGGTTGGAATGGCACCACATCGCGCAGGAGCCCCTCGCCGTGATTGCGCCAAAAGATGCAGAGGGGGATGAAAAGGCGCTGCTGACGACGCAACCCTTCATCTGGTTCAACCGCAAGACCTGGGCGGGTAGCGGCATCGAGGCCCGTTTGAAGGAACGTGGAATAGCCGTGAATGCCACAATGGAAATAGACTCGCTGGATGCCATTCAATCGATGGTACGCGAAGGGCTCGGGGTTGCGATTGTCCCCGTTTGCCGGGGCAGCTCCGGCGTGTGGCCCCGCCTCCGCTCCGTTCCCTTTGGTGACCCGCCCTATGTTCGGGATGTCGGTGTGCTTGTAACAGATGGTGTCTCCTCAGACCCCCTGATCCGGACATTCCTGCAAGCGCTCTGATCATTCAAAAAGCTCATGTAATTTGCAAGATAAACTCGATATCCTGCTAAATACTAATGTTGTAAGCTGTCCGTGATCCCGCCGCGCTGGAGCTTTGCGATGTTTGACAGATCCTTTCAGGACACCCCGTCGAGTTTTCTGACCGAAGAGCAATCTGCGTTGCGCGCGCGCGCCCGTGCTCTGGCCGAAGAGGTGGCGCGGCCCTTGGCGGCGGAGACGGATCGTTCCGAAACCTATCCCACCGAAGTGGTGCATCAGCTGACCGACGCGGGTTTCATGGGCATGTCCGTGCCGCAGGATCTTGGCGGGCCCGGAATGTCCTGCTTTGAGATCGCATTGGTCGTCGAAGAATTTGCCCGCTGTTGCGGCGTGTCCGGCCGCATCGTGGTTGAGGGCAATGTGGGTGCTGTGGGGGCGATCATCGCCTATGGCACTCCAGCGCAGCGTCAAAGTGCCGCCGAGTACGTGCTATCCGGCGACAAGCCAGCCATTTGCATCACCGAACCGGGGGCGGGCAGCGCGGCGACCGACATGACGACAACCGCTGTACGCGATGGCGACAGCTGGGTGCTGAACGGGGAAAAACACTGGATCACCGGCGGCGGAGTATCCCGGTTGCACCTGGTGTTCGCGCGTGTGGTGGAAGACGGTGTTTTCAAGGGCATCGGCGGGTTCATGGCCTACCTTGGAGAGCCCGGGTTGGAGGTCGGCGCCCGTGAGCCCACCATGGGATTGCGCGGCATTCCGGAAACGCAAATACGCTTTGCGAACATGCGCCTGCCACTGGATCGGCTGATCACCCCGCCCGAAGGGATCGAGCGCGGCTTTGCTGGATTGATGAATGCCTATAATGCTCAGCGGGTGGGGGCTGCGACGGTCGCCTTAGGCATCGCGCAGGATGCCTTTGAGGCTGCCTGCGCCCATGTCAAAACGCGCGAGCAATTCGGCCGCCCCATCTCCGAATTCCAGGGCTTGCAGTGGATGCTTGCGGATATGTCCATCCAAATCGAAGCGGCGCGCATGATGATTTGGCGTGCGGCAAAAAGTGCAGAAGTCGGAACCTCGGGTTTTCCGGACCCGATGCTTGCGGCCCAGGCCAAGGTTTTTGCCTCGGAAATGGCGGTCAAGGTCACGAATGATGCGCTGCAATTGCACGGGGCGGCCGGGTATTCTCGTAACAATCCGGTCGAACGTATGGTGCGGGATGCGCGCATGTTCACCATTGGCGGCGGGACCGCACAGATGCTGCGTAACCTGATTGCGGGTGGGGCTTTGGATATGAAAACCCCACAAACACGGGATGGCTACACCTGTTTGGCGGCGGAAAATCGCGGAAAACCGTCGGGCTGAAAATCCTCGCGCGCGTTGACAAAATGATAGATTTTTCGTGAACGCGGCGATCCTGAGTGCAATTTTTGCACAAGCGACTAGGTTACGCTCATCCGAAACCGCCAAGGGCAGCCTGCAATGCGCACACAGACCGTCATCGATACTCCCACGTCCTTCAAAGATTTGCGCGGCGTGCCGGTTTCTTACCGAGACCGCAACGCCATCGACGGGTTGGAACGTGCGATTTTGATGTCTCTGTCCTTTCGCGGGGACGCCATTGCCGAGATCGATGAGGTTCTTGCGGCGCATCCTGATTTCATGATGGGATGGCTCTTCAAAGCGGGCTGGCTGACGCAGGCGATGGAAACGCGCATCTACGATGTGATGGTCGAGAGCCTGGGTCAGGCGGAGCGTCTGCTGCCGGGCGCCAATGACCGGGAGCGCGGGCATTTTGAGGCGGTCCGGGCCTGGGTGCAGGGCGACTTTTTCGGTGCCGTGCAAAAGTGGGAAGCGGTTCTGACGCAATATCCGATGGACCTGCTGGCGTTGGAACTGATCCATTACACGATGGTGTTGCTGGGTGACGTGCCGGGGCAGCGTGACGTCGTCGCCCGCGTTTTCAACCTTTGGGATGAAAGCATTCCGGGGTATGAGTTCGTCTTGGGTTTTTATTCCTTCGGGCTCGAGGAAAACCGTGATTTCGCCCGTGCGGAGGAGCTTGCGCGGCAAGCCTTGGCCATTCGCCCAGACAACCCCTATGCGGTGCACACGGTCAGCCACGTGATGGAAATGCGCGGTCGTCAGGCGGGCGGTATCCGGTTCATGCAGGATCATGCGGGCATGTGGGGCACCTCAAATTTTGCCAACCACCTGTGGTGGCACACCGGCCTCTATCACCTTGATCTGGAACAATATGATCAGGTTTACGGCATCTTCGACACACATCTCGATTCCCGCAACAAAGACGGCCATAAATACGAAGAGCTGGATGCCGCAGCCCTGCTGTGGCGCATGAACCTGGTCGGTCAGGACGCAGGGGACCGCTGGACGCATCTGGCCAATAAATGGGAACCGGCGGCTCAGGACACGCTTTATGCCTTCAACGATGTGCATGCGATGCTGACGTTTGTATCCGATGACCGGGTGGATGCGCAAAAGGCGCTCCTGTCCGCGAACGAACGCTATCTGGAGAACGCGTCTGATGCGAATGTAGCGATGACCCGTGAAATCGGGCTGCCATTCTGTCTGGCGATGCAGGATTTCAAACAGGAAAACTACACCCGTTGTGTCGACCGTCTGCTGCCCATTCGCTATATGACGCACCGGCTGGGGGGCAGCTACGCGCAGCGTGATATCATTGGCTGGACCTTGCTGGAGGCAGCGTTGCGAGCCCGGCAATTCGATCTGGCGCTCGCGCTGGCCAACGAGCGGACGGGGATCAAGCCGACCTCGGCGCAAAACTGGCGCGCCGTTGCCCGCGCCTTCAAGGGGCTTGGGGACCACGGACAAGCGGACCGCGCCACCGCAAAAGCGCAATCCTTGATCGCCGCATGACCCTCCTGAACAGCGATGCCGTCGGGCGCATCTGTGGACGTCGCTTGCAATAGCGCGATGTTTCGGGCCTTCTTTGTGTATTGTGACGGTGCCTTGCGCCGGAATATTGCATTGGAGCGTCTTTGACCGACCCGAATACCAAATCCCCATCCAATGCGCAGCGCGCGCTGCAGGCTCTGCGTGAGATGATCTTTTCAGGCCAGTTGGCAGCAGGGTCAAACCATCTCGAATCCGAACTGGCGGAGCTCTTGAACATGTCGCGCACACCGGTTCGCGAGGCTGTCTTGATGCTTGAGGGGCAGGGATTGCTGGAGTTGCGACCGCGCAAAGGGGTCCGCATCCTTCCGGTTTCCCCCGATGACATGCGCGAGATCTACGATGTTCTGACCGAGCTGGAGAGCCTCGCAGCAGAGCAAGCCGCCCAAAAAGGGTATGGCATTTCGGAGTTAGCGGAACTGGCCCGCGCCATTGAGGATATGGAAGTCGCCGTCGCTTCGGAAGATCTGGAAAAATGGGCCGAAGCGGACGACCGGTTCCATACGGAACTGGTCCGGCTGGGGCGTAATCGGCGTATCGAAAACATCGTCATGATGATGCGGGATCAGGTGCGCCGCGCCCGCATCACGACCCTGTTCATGCGTCCGATGCCGCTGAAGTCCAACGAAGCGCACCGTCGGGTCTATCAGGCGATTGAACAGGGGGATGCGAATATCGCCCGCGCGGCCCACCGGGCGCACCGTCAGCAAGCCCGCGAAATGCTGGTGGATCTGCTGGAGCGGCACCGGCTGCGAGCGCTGTAACATCTAGGCAATCTGGGGGCTGGTATGGGAACCGCTTCCCCGCTAGTTTGCACGCCTTCGCAACCCTCCGATACAGCAGGAATTCATGCACGACCGTCTTAGAATTGTCTCCGTCACCTACAACAGTGCCGAGGTCATCGGAGCATTTCTGGCCTCTGTCCCTGAAGGCATTGAAGTGGTCGTTGTGGACAACAACAGCCAGGACACTTCGCGTGATATTGCAGCAGCGCATGGCGCCAGGGTCATCGCATTGCCAAAAAATGCGGGGTTTGGAACGGCGTGCAATCGTGGCGCGGAAGGGAACCAGAAGGAATTCGTCTTCTTTTGCAATCCGGATTCGACGCTCACACCCGACTGCTGCGCGCTCTTGATCGCGGCGGCAGAAAAACATCCCCAAGCGGGTGCGATGAACCCGGCCATCCTGAATGGTAAAGGGGATTTGCGGCTGGACCGTCGCTCAGCCCTGATTTCGCGCGCGGAATATACCGACCGGCGGTATGCGGCGCCGGGAAACAAAGACAGCGTGCAGGTCAATATTCTGACCGGGGCGGCGCTCTTTTGCAGGCAGGCGGCTTTTGACGAAGTTGGTGGTTTTGACGAGAAGATTTTCCTCTACCACGAAGACGATGATCTGGTGTACCGGATGCGGCAGGCGGGCTGGACGCTGCGGATCGAACATGGCGCCACGGTCACGCATCTGGGGGGGAAGTCTTCTGGCAGTGCGATCAAGGGCGCCGCGCTCAAGGCCTACTTCATTGCGCAATCGCGGATGTATGTGGAGCGGCAGCATGGCGTTTCCATGCCGGGCTTGCGGGCAGCTGTCCGGGCGGTTGCAAAGCTGCTTTCGCCTTTGACGCTTTTGTCCGCGCGCAAACGCGCTCAGGCGTTTGCCTATCTGAAGGGCACGCAGCGTTTCGATATGACCCGGTATCAAAATGGCGACTACATGCCCTAGGATGTCGAAGATCTATGGATCGAGCATGAGGAACACCGTCGATACATGCCGAGCGCGCCGCATATTGACAGCGGGTTGTGGCACTTTTGGCGCTGGATGGTTTTGAAGGGTCGCAGGCGCGGATGCGGACGGGGGATTGGGTGACTGTTCCCCCAAAAGAGGGTGCCCTAGCGGTGAATTTCGGAAAATTGCTGCAGCGCTGGACGGGTGGCGCCAATCAGACCCCGATCCACCGGGTCATCGGCGTCGGCACCGAGCGCTTTTCAATTCCGTTTTTTCGGGAGCCTTCGGTGAATGCGGTCATCTCGCATATTCCGGGATGCGGCGCACCGTTTGAGCAGGATATTTACGGCGATCATCTTTGGGAAGCGACCGTCGGTTTCGTGGAGCAGCGTGGCATTGCGCATTTGCGCCACCCGAAAGGGATTGGCGCGGCCTCCTGATGTGATGTTTCGAAGCTGGGCCGCCCCGGGTTTCTTGGGTGCGTCGATGGGATCCGTCCGCGCCTACTAAGCCAAGATGTTCGCGCCTTTCATGTGACAGCAAAAGTGCCGCGATGGATGCCAGATACCCTTGCCGATGACACGTGCCCCGATCCCTCCGACCCGTGAGAAAACGCCGTTGGGCAGAAAACACGTGACAACATGCTTGAATGCGCCCGGTTTCTGGCCTTCGGTGCCTTGACTTCCCGGTGCTCAAAAGGTGTATCTGGCGCGAAATTTGACCCCGAAGGGAAACATCCATGCATGCCTATCGCAGCCACTCCTGCGCCGATCTGACCGCTGATAATGTGGGCGAAAAAGTCCGCCTGTCGGGCTGGGTGCACCGTGTGCGAGATCACGGCGGCGTTCTGTTCATCGATTTGCGCGATCACTATGGCATGACGCAGGTTTTGTGTGACCCCGACAGCGCGGTTTTCGCGCAGGTGGAGAAGGTTCGCGCAGAGTGGTGCATCCGCATCGATGGCGAGGTCAAGGCACGGGACGCATCCCTTGTAAACGCGAAGATTCCGACCGGTGCCATTGAAGTCTATGTCCGCGACATCGAAGTGCTGGGCGCCGCCGGTGAATTACCGCTGCAGGTCTTCGGCGATCAGGAGTATCCCGAAGAGACGCGGTTGCGGTATCGGTACCTCGACCTGCGGCGCGAAAAAATGCAGGCCAATATGGTGCTGCGCTCTGACGTCGTATCATCGATCCGCCGTCGCATGTGGGACACAGGCTTTCGCGAATTTCAGACACCGATCATCACCGCGTCCAGCCCGGAAGGCGCGCGCGACTTTCTGGTGCCGTCGCGCTTGCACCCCGGCAAATTCTACGCGCTGCCACAGGCGCCGCAGCAGTTCAAACAGCTGTTGATGGTGTCCGGTTTCGACAAGTATTTCCAGATCGCGCCTTGCTTCCGTGACGAAGACCCGCGCGCGGACCGATCGCCGACCGACTTCTACCAGCTCGATCTGGAGATGAGTTTTGTCGAGCAGCAAGACGTTTTTGATGCGATCCAACCCGTCCTGACCGGTATTTTTGAGGAATTCGGCGGTGACAAAACGGTAGATCAGGAGTGGCCACAGATTTCCTATAAGGATGCCGCGCTTTGGTATGGATCGGACAAACCTGACTTGCGCAATCCGATCAAGATGCAGGTGGTCTCGGAACATTTCGCAGGTTCCGGATTTGCGATTTTTGCCAAGTTGCTGGAACAGGAAGGCACTGAGATTCGTGCTATTCCGGCCCCCACCGGCGGTAGCCGCAAATTCTGCGACCGGATGAATGCCTTCGCGCAAAAAGAAGGGTTGCCCGGCATGGGATACATCTTCTGGCGCGATCAGGGCAACGGCATGGAAGCCGCGGGTCCGTTGGCCAAAAACATCGGGCCGGAGCGCACCGAGGCCATCCGCCAGCAGCTTGGCCTTGAGGTCGGCGATGCCGCGTTTTTCCTGGGCGGTAAACCCAAGACCTTCGAGGTCATTGCCGGCAAGGCGCGCAATGTCATCGGTGCCGAGCTTGGCCTGACGGATGAAAACCGCTTTGCCTTTGCCTGGATTGTGGATTTCCCGATCTATGAAAAGGATGCCGAGTCCGGCAAGATCGATTTTGAGCACAACCCTTTCTCCATGCCACAGGGCGGGATGGCGGCGCTGGAGGGCGATCCGCTGGATGTGCTGGGCTATCAGTACGACCTCGCCTGCAACGGCTATGAGCTGGTGTCGGGGGCCATTCGGAACCACAAACCGGAGATCATGTTCAAAGCCTTTGAAATTGCAGGCTACGGTGAGGATGAGGTGCGCAAGCGTTTTGGCGGCATGGTCAACGCATTCCAATATGGCGCGCCGCCCCACGGTGGATGTGCGGCCGGGATCGACCGGATCGTGATGCTGCTCGCTGAAGAGAACAACATTCGTGAGGTTATCCTGTTCCCGATGAACCAACGGGCCGAAGATCTGATGATGGCGGCGCCGTCGGAACCAACGAGCGACCAGTTGATGGAGCTTGGGTTGCGCGTCATTCCACAGGACTAGAGGTGACTGAATTGTGGTTGGCCAATGGCCCGCCCCGTTCTAACGTCTGAGCATGACTGTGTCCGACCGCCCGCAACCCTTCCTCGGAACCCCGGTTCCTGATTGGACGCCGCCCGCAGCACCCGTGGGTGCGCCGATGGCCGGAAACTTTGTGGCGATGGAGAAGTTGGACGCGGACGCGCATGCCGAGTTGCTTTATCGGTCATACGAAGGGCAGGACCACGTCTGGGACTATTTGCCCTACGGCCCGTTTTCCGCCTCGGCACTCTATCATCGCTGGGTGCGTGAAACGGTGCAGGATCCGGCAACACTGTTCTATGCCATCCGCAATCTCGAAAGCGGGAATTGGGAAGGTGTCGCGAGTTTTCTGCGGATTGATCCAACGAACGGCTCCATCGAAGTCGGGCACATCAATTACAGCCCGGCCTTGCAACGCACGCGCGCTGCGACCGAGGCGATGTACCTGATGATGGATTGGGCGTTTTCGCAGGGCTACCGGCGTTATGAATGGAAATGCAATGCTTTGAACCTTGGCTCGCGCAGAGCGGCACAGCGCTATGGCTTCAGCTTTGAAGGTGTCTTTCGGCAAGCAACCATTGCAAAAGGCCACAATCGAGACACCGCGTGTTTCGCGATGATTGACAGTGAATGGCCAGCGCTGAAGGCAGCATTCGATGCCTGGCTGGCACCGTCGAATTTTGATGCGCAAGGCGTGCAACGCGAACGTCTGGGCGATTTGACCCGATTGGTCCGGGTGACGAGTGATCCTGCGCTCTAGATCGCGAGCTTTTGGGTCAGCCGTTCCTGAATGAGACCCGCAATCTTGGCGGTTTCCGTGCTGGCCGGTTCGCCTGCAGCACGTCGTTTCGCCAGTGCTTTGGCCGCTTTTTCCAGCACGTCATCCTGCGCCGACCGCGCGACACCCCCAAGAAATTGCGCAACATAGTCGAGCGCCTGATCATCGGCGGGGTCTTCCAGAACATCCGCGATATGGGCCATGTCGTCCTGGAACGCCATGCGGTCGGGATGAATGACCTCATCAGGCAATTGGCGCAGCCCGCTGGGTTGGCGATCTGCGGGCAGATTGGACAGCACCGCTTGTTGGAATGCCGCCAGTGACGTGATCGGTTTTTCCAGAAAACCGTCGGCGCCCGCGGCAAGGGCCTGTGTTTCGCCATCAAGATCGCCGGAGGTGCCCAGAACGACATCGACACGCGGTTCGGTTTGGGTCAGTTCGGCAATCAAATCCACGCCATTCCCATCCGGTAGGCCAAGATCAACAATGACCACCGAGGGGCGATAGACCTGCAGATGGCGGCGCGCAGAACGCAGGCAATCGGCGCGACGGATACGCGCCCCGCTGCGCAGGCAAAGCAACCGCATCGCCTCGCAAGCAAATCGACTGTCTTCGATCACCAATACCGTCAAGCCCAGTAAAGGACGCGTGGCAGTTGGCGCAGGTATTGTCGCGGCAAAGGGGTCAGTTTTTTCCATGATCGCCTCCGGGGTGACTCGGGTTTCGACTCAGCATGGCGCATATATGGCTAACAGCGCGTTAATGGGCCTGCGGCGGTGCGTCACTTGCATCGCGCAGGCCATAACAGCATAAGCGCAGTCAGAAACTTTGGGTGGGAGACTGTACCATGATTGGCCGTTTGAACCATGTCGCCATTGCTGTTCCTGACTTGGAGGCTGCGGCGGATCAATACCGCACTGCACTAGGCGCAAACGTCGGCGCACCCCAAGATGAGCCGGACCATGGTGTCACCGTCATTTTTATCGAACTGCCCAATACCAAGATCGAACTGCTATACCCCTTGGGCGAAAACAGCCCGATTCAGGGGTTTCTGGACAAGAACCCTTCGGGTGGCATCCACCATGTCTGCTACGAAGTGGACGACATTTTGACAGCGCGCGACCATCTGTTGGAAACCGGCGCGCGGGTTCTGGGGTCCGGCGAGCCGAAGATCGGGGCGCATGGCAAGCCGGTATTGTTCCTGCACCCCAAGGATTTCAACGGCTGTCTGGTGGAACTGGAACAGGTCTGACACCGGATAGGGAGGGGACGTAATGGGCATTACATCTGCAATGGTACTGTTTGCGGTGATCTGGTCGATGACCTTTCTCATCGTCCTGCCCATTCGTGTTCAAACCCAGGGTGACCTTGGTGAGATCGTGCCGGGCACACATGCGGGCGCGCCCGAAGTGCACAATCTGCGCAAAAAGGCCTGGATCACCACAGCGATCAGCGTGGTGCTCTGGATCATCATTACCTCAATTATCGTATTTGAAGTGATCACCGTGCGTGATCTGGACTGGTTCAACCGTGGGACGCCTGCCGCTGAAGCAAGTGAAACAAGTGGGTAAAGGTTGCCGCGCCCAGAATCGGAATGATCAGGTTCAAGAGCGGAATTGACAGCGGGATCGCCATTAGGAACCCCGCGATCCAGATCGTCGGCATGTGACGCGCGCGCAGCACCTTGGCCTCTGCCCGACCCACGCGCCTTATGGCTGCCAGCGTGAAATACTCACGACCCAGCAGGAAACCGTTCAGCGCCCAGAAGATCAGCGGCGCGGCCGGGGCGAAGATCAGATACAGAACAAGGGCCAGAATGTTGGCCCCGATCAAGACGCCGAGGAAATTCACAGTATCCCGAAGGGCGTCACCGATGGGCACCGGCGTGGCCTTGGGCAGCGTCGGGTAGTGTTCGTCTTCGACGGCCTGCGCCACGGTATCCAAAAACATCGACGTGATGGCCGAGGCGACCGGCACCATCAGGAAGGTCGACAAGATCGCCAGCAAAACCGCAGACCCCCACCCGACCAGATCATTGAGCCAGGTCACCTCGCCGATGAAGGGCAGGGATGTCTGATCTCCGACCAGACCGCCCAGAAACCAGATGAAAACCGCAGAAACCGCAATCAGCAACGCCAGCGTCAGAGCCACCCCGATGAGCAGCACACGGCGAAACCGCGGATCCGTCATCTGCCCCAGCGCTGCAAAGAAGGCGGTTAAAATCATTCGGGCATCCAGGTTGTAATGCTGTCCAGATCGGGTCTGGGCCGGTCCGGCGGGGTGGATGTTTCAGTGCCGATGTGGATCAAGCCTGCGATCCTTTCATGGTTGTCGAGACCCAGGGCCTCTTGCATGAAGCCCCGGTCATGGCTGGGCCAGCCACTGAGCCAGTTTGCGCCCCACCCCGATGTAAGTGCTGCATTCAAAAGCGCAAGGCAGACCGCCCCGGCGGAATAGGTCTGCTCCAGCGGCGGGATTTTCTCGGAGGGTTTCTGGACTTCGATTACAGCAACCGCCAGATGGCCCTGATCGAACTGACCCCGGCCTTTATCGACCTGTTCTTCTGCAAGGCCAAGCTGTTTCCCACGGGCTTCGGCGATATCGGCTAGCCGCGCCATGGCCGCTTTTTCGATGACGATGAAACGCCAGGGTTCGAGCTTGCCATGATCGGGCGTGCGCGCTGCGGCCTGCAGCAGGGGCGTGAGTTCTTCGGCGGTGGGCACCGGCGTGGTCAGCGTTTTGGCCGGGCGCGATCTGCGTGTGGTAAGAAAGTCAAAAGCTTGGGGGTTCGGTGTGGGCATGAGATCAGGTCCTCAAGATCAAAGAAGCGTTGCGAGATGGTCGATTTCACCCTTGAGAAAGGCGTCAAATCGAGGACCTGGCTGTCGAACGTCGAGGGCTGGGCCGAGCGGGTCGGGGGCGGTGATGGTACTGCCGGACAATGCTTCAAGCGTCGCATGACCGCAGAACGGCACATAGACCTCGGAATAGCCGCCCTCGTGCACCAGCACGAGGCGACCATCACATAAGGTCTCGGCGGCGTCTTTGACCCGCAGCGTCATTTGGCGAAAGGTTTCCGCCGTCGCCAGCATACGGGCCAGCGGGTCGATGGCGCTGGCGTCAAACCCGCAAGCCACGATGATGATGTCCGGCTGAAAGGCTTCGATCTGCGGCAGCACAATCGTGTCCATCGCATGCAGATAAGCGCTGTGCCCGGTCCCGGCGGGCAGGGGCAAGTTAATGTTATACCCTTCACCCGCACCTTTGCCACGGTCCGCGATGGCGCCGGTATCCAGCGGGTAGTTGCCTTCCTGATGCAGGGAGATCGTCAAGACATCATCGCGGTCGTAATAGATGGCCTCTGTGCCATTGCCGTGGTGCACATCCCAGTCCAGCACGACAACGCGTTGCGCCATGCGCTTGGATTGTGCCGCCTCAATCGCAATGGCGATATTGGCCAGCAGACAGAAGCCATTGGGGAAATCCGGCAGGCAATGGTGACCGGGGGGACGGGACAGCGCATAGGCGTTTTGCACCTCGCCCGTCAGGACCGCCTCCACGGCGGCCACGGCCAGACCCGCGGACAGGGCCGCGATCTCGTATCCGCCCGAAGCAAAGGGCGTCCGCCGCCCCAATTCGCCGCCGCCTGCGTCCGAGAGGCGTTTGAATTCATCAAGATAGCTTTCCGGATGCACGTGCAAAAGCGCCTCGCGACTGGCCTCAGGGGCGCTGCGCATGTCGAGTTCCATGGAAATCCCGGTGACATCCATCAGGTTTTTCAGGCGTCTTTTTGTCTCTGGATTCTCCGGCAGCCCGCCAGCGGCAAGGGGTTGCACGTGGCCGCCGATGGGCAGCGTGTAGGAATAGTTTCCGCCCGCGTGCCAGAAACATTTTTCGTCCCAGAAAAACCCGGTTGCCATGATCGCAGTCACCCCATGCTGTGTCGCGGGGAAGGTGCCGCAGCACCGCGCGATTGTCCATGCGGTGCTGTCATGAGGTGCCGCATCGGATGATGCGCCTAATCCGCCTCGGCCAATAACGCGGTTACGTCCAGCGGATCATTGACCATCGCCAGATTGTCCTGTCCATCGCGCGGCCAATCTTCGCGCACACGGTCGCGGTAAAGCTCGACGCCATTGCCATCGGGGTCGCGCAGGTAGACAGCCTCGCTGACCCCATGATCCGCGGCACCCTCGAGCGCGATACCGGCATCCGAGACGCGTTTCACCGCCGCAGCCAGGCTTTTGCGATCAGGATAGAGGAAAGCCGCATGATAAAGCCCGGTATGCCCATCCGGTGCCGGGGTGCCACCCTTGCTGTGCCAGGTGTTCAGCCCGATGTGATGGTGATACCCACCGGCACCCAAAAACGCGGCGCGATCACCGTACCGCTGTGTCACGTCAAAGCCGAGAATATCGCGGTAAAACGCAATGGCGCGATCAAGATCCGCGACCTTCAAGTGTACGTGCCCGATGCTGGCATGGGGAGGGTGAGACATGTCCTGTTCCTGTCATCAAAATGATAAAGAGAACATAATCTTGGGAACAGTTTCACGCCAGATGCGCATTTGCGCAGCAACTGTGCGCCATCTGCGAGCAACAGTCGGCGAAGTTTTGCCATTTTAGGACGGAAAACGAGACAAATTCCGCCACCTATGGTAGCATCTGCGTTGGGCTACGGGTGATAACTGCATGACACGCATTGCAAATTTTCTAACGTCGCAGGATTTCCTGCAAAGGCTGATTGTGTCGCCGCGTCACGCGCTGGCCGCGCTCTTTGGCTTGGTCATCGGACTTGTTGCGATCTTCTTTCCTAAGGAATTCTTCGTGATTCTGGCCGGATTGATCGGGACCGCAGCTGGATATGCGCTTTATAACTTTCCCAAATCTGACAATCCCGTTGCCACCTTGCGGCCGCTTTGGAAGATGCGCCGCCTGCATGCGGTGATGTTGGGCAGCCTGACGACGGCCTGTCTCGCTGTGCTGCTGTTTCTGCAAGGCATCGGCGCATTCGATGACCAATCCACCGGCAGCGCTGTTTATACCGCTTTGGCCTATGCATTCTTCGCGTTCAGCGTGTCATCGTATCTCTTTGGGCGCCAAAGCCTGTCACAGGCGCGGCGCAAAATGGCGAAGGCCAGCGTGGAGGAGGTGCACGCATGGCAAATGCGTGCGGATGCGGCGCGCAAAAGCTCCCTGCTGGACGTTTTCTAGACGCTTTAGCGGACCATCCCGACAATCTCGTAGGTCTTCTCCAGGATCGGCACAGTGATTTCGCGTGCCTGCCGCGCGCCTCGGGCCAGAATGCGGTCAATCTCTGCCGGATCCGCCATCAGACGCGCCATCTCGCTTGAAATCGGCGAGAGCTTTGAGACCGCCAGTTCCGCCAGCAGTGGTTTGAACGCACCAAACTGCTGACCGCCAACCTCGCGCAAAACGTCATCTACGGATTGTTCGCTGAGAGCGGCATAGATGTTGACCAGATTGCGCGCCTCGGGCCGCTCAGACAGGCCTGCAGCTTCGGATGGCAAGGCGTCGGAATCAGTTTTGGCCTTGCGGATCTTTTTGGCGATCGTATCGGCATCGTCAGTCATGTTGATCCGGGAGGCATCTGAGGGGTCCGATTTCGACATCTTCTTGGACCCGTCCCGCAGTGACATCACGCGTGTTGCCGCCCCTTCGATCACCGGTTCCGTGATCGGGAAGAAATCGACGCCGTAGTCGTGGTTGAACTTGGTCGCAATATCGCGGGTCAGCTCAAGATGCTGCTTCTGGTCCTCGCCCACCGGCACATGGGTGGCGTGATAGACCAGAATATCGGCCGCCATCAGCGCCGGATACCCAAAAAGGCCGAGCGAGACGTTTTGTGCATTCTTGCCCGCCTTATCCTTGAACTGCGTCATGCGCTGCATCCAGCCCATGCGCGCCACGCAGGAGAAAATCCACCCCAACTGCGCATGCTCCGGCACCTGGCTCTGGTTGATCAGGATCGATTTTTCCGGGCTGATCCCGCTGGCGATGAACCCCGCAGCCAACTCGCGCGTGTTGTGCTGCAGATCGCTCGGGTCCTGCCAGACGGTGATCGCATGCAGGTCGACCATGCAATAAACCGTGGGCATTCCAGCGTCCTGCATCTGCACGAAACGCTTGATCGCCCCCAGATAATTGCCCAGCGTCAGCCCGCCCGACGGCTGAATGCCGGAAAAGACACGTGGCGTAAAAGTCGGGGTTGTCATGTCGGTCTCCGTTCGTGCTGGAAAAGCGGTTTGCGCTGGCTTACCCATGGGTCAGAGCATCGTCAAGGAATGAGCCAATGCAGGACCACAAAGAAGCCTCGCCCGTCAATCCGCTGCCGCCCGTGGTGGTGATCCTGTTCCTGGCGATGGCCCTGCCGGAGGCCGCTTTCAGCCTTGGGGCCAACGGTCTGCTGGGCGGTGCCGAGGCGGTGGGCTGGCGGCTGTCTGCGGTGCAGACTTATGCCTTTTCAGGCGACATCTTCGATTGGATGGTGAGCAACGGGCGCTGGCTGCCCGAACATCTTTTGCGGTTTTTGACCTATTCGTTCGTGCACACAAGTTTCACCTCCACGCTCTTTGCCATCGTCTTCCTGCTCGCTTTGGGCAAGCTGGTGGGCGAGGTCATGGGGCAGGTTGCGGTGCTTGTGCTGTTTTTCGGCAGCGCGATTTTCGGCGCCCTGATCTATGGGCTGCTTTTGAACGACCAGACCTGGCTGGTGGGTGGCTTTCCCGCCGTCTACGGGCTGATCGGAGGCTATTCCTTTGTCATGTGGCAGAGCCTCGGGGCCAAGGGTGAGCAGCAATTGCGCGCTTTCACCCTGATCGCGATGTTGATGGGATTACAGCTGATCTGGGGCGTCTTCTTTGATGTTGGCAACGGCTGGGTCGCCGATCTCGCTGGGTTCACCTTCGGCTTCGGCGCGTCTGCTGCCTTGGTGCCGGGCGGGATTGCCCGCGTGCTGGCCGCCATGCGCCGCGATTGACCGCGCCGTTCAGCGTGACCGGCCCAAAGCCTGACGGACTTCTGAGATTTTGATCGCGCCAATCAGATGGGCGATCCCAAAATAGCTGATCATGCCGATGGCGATCAGCACGACCAGGGCCAGTGCGCGCCACCAATCCAACCCAAGAAACGGGCTGAGCGCGACATTGGCCCACCACAAGGCCAGCCCCATCACCGCAGAGGCGATCACCATGCGCCAGATGCGGCTGTGGAAACGCCCGTCGAAACGCGCAACGTCGCCATATTGCCGCGCGCCGACGCGCAGCAGCGCCACCATCAGCCAGGCGGCGACTGTGGTGGCAATGGCGGGCGCAATCCAGCCGATGACCGGGGCCAGACCAATCGCCAGCGCCGCATTCACCACCATGGACACAACCGCGTAGTGAAACGGGCGGCGGGTGTCCTCGCGGGCAAAAAACACCGGTTGCAGGATTTTTTGCAACACGAAGGCGGGCAGGCCAAGGCCGTAGATGGCGACCGCCACGGCGATGGCGGCTGTGTCATCCACCGTCGCGGCCCCACGTTCAAAAAGGACCGAGACCAGCGGGAAGGGTACGATCACCAAGGCCACAGCAGCCGGGATTGTCAGCGCGAGCGACACCTCGGCGGCGCGGCTCAGTGCGGTTTTTGCACCGGCGTCATCGCGGGCCTGGAGGCGCCGCGAGAGGTCTGGCAAGAGGACAACACCAACTGCAATGCCAACCACGCCAAGGGGCAATTGGTAGAGCCTGTCTGCGGCAAAAAGCCAGCCCACGGCCTTGTCGAAATAGCTGGCGACCTGTTGGCCGACCAGCAGATTGACCTGCACCACGCCACCGGCCAGGGCAGCCGGGATCGCGACCTTGATCAGTCGACGCATGTCAGGCGTCAGCCGAGGACGTTTGAGTTTCAGTGCAAACCCGGCCCGCCGCGCGGCGATCCACAGCAGCGCGAATTGCACGACGCCCGCCACCGGAATGGCCCAGACCAGCGCGCGCGCAATGTCCCCCCCGATCCAGGCGGCACCCGCCATGGCGCTGACCAGCAGGATGTTGAGCAGAACCGGCGCCGCCGCGGCGGCGGCAAACCGACCGGCGGCATTCAGCATCCCCGACAGGAGGGCCGCCAGCGAAATGAACAGGATGTAGGGAAAGGCGATGCGGCCAAATTCCACCGAAAGGCCAAATTGCTCCTGCCCGGCAAAGCCGGAGGCCAGCCCATAGATCAACCAGGGCATGGCGGCCATCGCCAGCAGGGTCAGTATGATCAGGATCGTGGCCAGCCCGGCGAAAGCGTCGGAGGCAAAGCCATCGGGGTCCTGCTCCCCTTCAAGGCGCTTGGAGAACATCGGCACAAAAGCCATGTTGAACGCGCCTTCGGCAAAGAACCGGCGGAACATATTGGGCAGGCGGAAGGCCACGACATAGGCCTGATAAAGTGGCCCGGTGCCAAGATAGGCGAGGATCATCGCGTCGCGGACAAAGCCAAGCACACGGCTCATCAAGGTCCAGCCACCCACGGTGAAAAAGCCGGACATCAGGCGGATGGGCGTCACTCTTTGGCCCTTTCGACACCTTCATCGATGGCTTGCCGCAGCTTCTTCTCCAGCGAGCGTTGTTTGCTCTCGGCGTAGTATTTCAGCCCGAACATGTCCTTGACGTAGAATGTGTCCACCACCTGCTCGCCATAGGTCGCGATGACGGCGTTGGCGATATAGACATTGGCCGCCGCCAATGTGCGCGCCAGATCATAGAGCAGTCCGGGTCGGTCGCGGGTATCGACCTCGATGATCGTGTAAATTTCGGAACCTTCGTTGTCGAAGGTGATATGCGTGGGCACCTTGAAAGCGCGTTCGCGTTTCTTGACCTTGTCGCGGGATTTCAGCGCGTCGCGGGCCACCACCTCGCCGCGCAGGGTCTTTTCGATCATCTGCCGCAGACGGGGCAGACGCGCGGCGTCATAGGGGTTTCCTTCGGCGTCCTGGATCCAATAGGCATCCGTGACCATGCCGTCCTTGGTGGTATAGCTGCGCGCGTCAACCACATTCGCGCCCACCAGTGCCAAGGCCCCGGCCAATCGGGCAAAGATACCCGGGTGATCGGCCATGACGAAGCAGGCGCGGGTGGCGTCGCGGTCTTCATCGGGATGCAGGTCGATCAGGATCTCATCATCCTTCACATCCCGCAGCATTTTGGCAAAGGTGACATGGGCGGTGACATGCAGCGCCTGCCAATAGGGATCGTAGTGGCGTGCGGTTTCTTTTTGCAATTCCTTGCGCGGCCAATCGCTGAGCGCATCGCGCAGCGCGCGTTTTGCCTCGGCACCGCGGTTTTCGCGGTTGAGATCTTCGAGCCCGGTCTCCAACGCGCGTTTGGTCTGGCGGTAGAGCGCGCGGATCAGCACCGCTTTCCAGTTGTTCCATGTATTGGGACCAACGCCGCGGATGTCACAAACCGTTAGCACGCAGAGCAGATCCAGCCGTTTCACGGTCTGCACCGCCTTGGCAAAATCGCGCACCGTGCGCGGGTCGGCGATGTCGCGTTTCTGCGCCATATCCGACATCAGCAGGTGATAGCGCACCAGCCATTCCACGGTATCGGTATCCGCCTGGTTCAGCCCGAGCCGGGGGGCGATCTTGCGCGCCATCTGCGCGCCGAGGATGGAATGATCCTCGGGCCGCCCTTTGGCGATGTCATGAATGAGCAGCGCGGTATAGAGCACCTTGCGGTCCACGCCACGTTTCAGGATCGATGAGGCAACGGGCAGGTCTTCTTCCAGTTCACCGCGTTCGATCTGGGCCAGGTTCTTGATGCACTGGATGATGTGCTCATCCACGGTGTAGCTGTGGTACATGTTGAACTGCATCATCGCGACGATCGGTTCGAACTCCGGCACGAAAGCGGAGAGCACGCCCAACTCGTTCATCCGGCGCAGCGCGCGTTCAGGATTGCCGTGTTTGAGCAGCAGGTCATAGAACAGGCGGCGGGCTTCGGGGTTGGTGCGCATCTCGTCATCGATCAGATGCAGGTTGGATTTGATCAGCCGCATCGCGTCGGGGTGGATCAACATACCCGTCCGCAGCGCTTCTTCAAAGAGGCGCAGAAGGTTCAGTTTGTCCGACAGAAATGCCTGATCATCCTGCACGCCGATCCGGTTGCGCACAACGACGTACCCCGGTTTCATCTTCGGGCGTCGACGGAAAATCCGCTCCAGAATGGGTTCGGCCTTGACGTGATCGGCCTCCAGCTTGGTCAGGAAGATGCGCGTCAGATCTCCGACTTCGGTGGCATGCAAAAAGAACTCCTGCATGAAAACCTCGACGGCGCGGCGCCCTTTCGTGTCCTCATACCCCATGGCCTCGGCGACCATGACCTGCATGTCGAAGGTCAGTTGTTCAGAGGCGCGGTTGTTGATCAGGTGCAGATGTCCGCGCACGGCCCAGAGGAAATCTTCGGCGGCGACAAACCCCCTGAATTCGTCTTCGGTGAAAACCCCCAGACCGACCAGATCCGCGGCATCGTTGACGCTGTGCACATATTTGGCGATCCAGAACAGCGACTGCAGATCGCGCAGCCCGCCCTTGCCTTCCTTCACATTGGGCTCAACCACATAGCGCTGCCCGTGTTTGATATGGCGGGTTTCGCGTTCGGCCAGTTTGGCTTCGATGAACTCGCGTCCCGAGCCGGAAAAGAGGTCCTTGCGCAGCTGGTGCGCCAGATTGTCTGCCAATGCGGCATCCCCAGCCAGAAAGCGTTGTTCCAGCATGGCGGTTCGGATCGTGAAATCCTCCGCACCCAGGCGCAGGCATTCCTTGATCGTCCGACTGGCATGCCCAACCTTCAGCTTCAGGTCCCACAGGATGTAGAGCATGGATTCGATGACGCTCTCCGCCCAGGCGGTGATCTTGTAGGGCGTCAGAAACAGCAGATCGACATCGGAAAACGGCGCCATCTCGCCGCGGCCATACCCGCCCACGGCGATGACGGCCAGATGTTCGCTGGCGGTTGGGTTGGGTTTCGGGTGCAGCACGTTTTGTGCGACGTGAAGGGCGGCCTTCACCAGATGATCCGTCAGATAGGTATATGCCCGCGTCATCGGACGGGCATCAAAGGGGTGTTCGGCAAATGCCTTGGCAATCTGCGCCCGCCCGTCCTTTTGCCGCTTCCGCAAAAGGGCGACGACCGCGGTGCGGATATCACCAGCTGTGCGCAGATCCGCAATTGCCTCGGTCAAGTCCCGGGCAAAACGCGCATGATCGAAGATCAACGATGGGGCGCAGATCAACGCCGCCGTTTGGGGGGCGTCAACCTGCTGAGCGGAAAGCGACATTCTTTTTCCTTAGGAACCGGCGCCGCCAAATGATTGCGGTGCAGGGCTGAGGATCGAGACCTGCGCATCGATGATTGTCGCCACGGCCAGACCCCGCTGGTTGGTGCCATTGGGCAGCAGTCGGAATATGCCACTGGCGCCGCGGAAACCGGCGCCTTGGGTCAGGGCCGCACCGCTGAGCGCGTTAGAATTGCCTTGGCTGACCAGTGCGCCGATGGCGGCGATCCCGTCGAACGCCAGCCCGCCAATGGGATGTGGAACGCCGCCGTAGGCACTCTGATATTTTGCGCTGAAGGTGGCGGAGGCGGAGGGGTCGGGTACCGCGAACCACCCCCCCTGGACGCCGGGCAGGCTGAGCGTTTGTGCCGGAATATCCCAGCGGGTCAGGCCGATAAACTGTGACGTATCCGTGGAAACCCCGGCCTCAGGCAGGAGTTGCGACAGGAGCGGCAGGGCGGATGCGGTATCGGTGGTCATGAACACCGCGTCCGCGGCATTGCTCTCCACGGCTGATTTGATTTGCGGGATCGCTGCGATCACATCCTGCTGCGACAGGGCATAACTTACGGAGGAGACAAGGAATCCCCCCTGCGACAGCACCGCGCTGCTGATGGCGTCCCGACCTGCGGTTCCAGCAGAATCCTGCCCATGTACCACGACGAAACGCTGTTTGCCCTGCGACCGCGCATAGCTCACCATGCGGTTGGCCGTGTTCTGGAACGTCGGCCCCAGAACGAAGACGTTGCCCCCTGCGATGGCCGCGTTGTTGGAGAAGGACAGGACACTGATGTTTTTCCCGGCCACAGCGTTTCCGACGGCATTTGCAGATGCGGCATAGACCGGACCAAGAATGATCTTGGCGCCTTCATCAACCGCCTTTGTGGCCTGCGCTGCAGCAGTGGAGGCATCGCCGCCGGTCTGATACACCCGCAGATCAATGGAGGCACCATTAAGGTCGCGCATGGCCAATCGTGCCGCATTCTCAAGGCTTTGCGCCAGAAGCTCGTCCGTGGTTTGGCCGGACCCGCCGGGCACCAGAAGGGCCACCGGCACTGCTTCGCCGGAATTGAGGTTCGGGCCGCCGCCAAAGCCCGCACCGGGCACGGCGTCACAGGCCGCCAGTGTCAACGCGATCAGGGGTAAGGCGAGGGCGCGCAGCACCTTGCGGGCGGATGGGAAAACGGCAAACATATGCGGGTACTCCAGCAATCAAAGTCAAAGCGCGGGTCGGCGCGGTTGCGGCAATCATAAACGTCACGAAAGGCGGGTCCAGCGTTGAATTTCCAAAAGGTGCCTCTTGATGCGGGCCTCTACTTTGTTGGCGTGCCCATTGGCACGGCGCGGGACATCACTTTGCGCGCGCTGGATATCCTTGCTTCCGTTGATGTTCTGGCGGCAGAAGACACGCGCAGTCTGCGCCGGTTGATGGATATTCATGGCGTGCCTTTGGCGGGCCGCGCGATGATCGCGCTGCATGATCATTCAGGCGAGGGTGTGACCAACCGGCTGCTGGCTGCTGTCGCCGAGGGTAAATCCGTTGCTTATGCGTCCGAGGCGGGGATGCCGCTGATCGCGGATCCGGGGTTTGAATTGAGCCGTGCCGCCGCAGCGGCGGGGTGCATGGCGACCTGTGCGCCGGGTCCCTCTGCCATTCTGACCGCCCTTGTTCTGGCGGGATTGCCGACAGATGCATTCCATTTCGCGGGATTTTTGCCGAGCGCCAAAGCGGCACGGCGCACAGCGCTTGAAGCGCTTCGGGACGTGCCGGGCACCCTGGTCTGTTACGAATCCCCCAAGCGATTGGGCGCCATGCTCGCAGATGCCAGCGCGGTATTGGGGACCGGGCGCAAGGCCGTGGTCTGTCGTGAGCTGACCAAGAAGTTCGAGGAAACCCGGCGGGGATCTCTGGAAGAATTGGCAAATGCCTATGCCGGGCAATCCGTCAAAGGGGAGATTGTGGTGCTGGTGGATCGGAACCGTTCAGAGTCTGTTAGCCAAGACAATCTAAAAGAGGATCTTGTAAAGGCCCTGAAGTCGACCACCATGCGCGATGCGGTGGATATGGTGTCCAAGGCCCACAATCTGCCCCGGCGCCAAGTTTATCAAATGGCCCTGGAGCTTGCCAAAGGATAATCACATGGCGGTTCAAGCACAGCGCGTGGCTCAGGGCCAAACATCATATCTGGCAGGAAGCGCTGCGGAGGATGCCGTTGCACGACACTACCGCGACCAAGGCTATGCCATATTGGAAAGCAGATGGCGTGGTGAAGGCGGCGAGATCGATCTGATTGTCCAAAACGAAGCATTTGTCGTCTTTGTCGAAGTGAAACAGAGCAAGAGGTTCGCGCAGGCCGCGACCCGCATCAGTGCGCGGCAAATGCAACGCATCCACAATGCCGCCGGGGAATACCTGGGGCAATTGCCGATGGGGCTTTTGACGGATGCGCGTTTTGATGCGGCGCTGGTGGATGGTCAGGGTGCCATTCAAATAATCGAGAACGCCTTCGTGGAAGGCTGATCTGGCGAGACCCGGCCATTGCACCTTTGGGGCGGCTGCGCCATTTAGGGGGGATCAAAGCAGGAGTGGCTATGAAAATCGCCTTTCAGATGGACCCGATCGGGGACGTGAACATCAACGCTGACAGTTCGTTCCGGCTCGCGGAAGAGGCACAGGCCCGTGGGCATGAGCTGTTTTTCTACTCACCCGACCATCTGGCCTATCAGGAAGGGCGGATCACGGCCCGTGGCCATGACCTTCGGGTGCAGCGGGTGCAAGGGGATCATGCTCAGCTCGGCCACGCGCGCGAAGTGGATCTGGCAGATTTCGACGTGGTCTGGTTGCGCCAAGATCCGCCTTTTGACATGCATTACATCACATCGACACACCTGTTGGACCGGCTGACACCAGAAACGCTGGTGGTCAATGACCCGTTTTGGGTGCGCAATTACCCCGAAAAGCTGCTGGTCCTGGATTTTCCCGATTTGACGCCGCCCACCAGTATTGCGCGCGACCTGATGACCATTAAGTCCTTCAAGGAAAAGCATGGGGACATCATCCTGAAACCACTTTACGGCAACGGTGGTGCCGGCGTTTTCAGGCTGGATGCCAATGATCGCAATCTCAGTTCTCTGCATGAGCTCTTTACCGGTTTTTCCAGAGAGCCGTTGATCGTGCAGAAATTCCTGCCTGCGGTGTCCAAAGGCGACAAGCGTGTGATCCTGGTGGATGGCGAAGCCGTTGGCGCAATCAACCGCGTGCCTGCTGCGGGCGAGACGCGGTCGAACATGCACGTGGGGGGGCGGCCGGAGAAAATTGGTCTGACGGATCGCGACCGGGAGATTTGCGCGGCCATCGGGCCCCTGCTGAAGGAAAAGGGGCAGATTTTTGTCGGCATTGATGTGATCGGCGACTATCTGACCGAGATCAACGTGACCTCGCCCACCGGTATCCAGGAATTGGAGCGGTTCGATGGTGTGAATATCGCCGCCAAGATCTGGGAAGCGATTGAGGCGCGCCGCGGTTAAGCATCCGTCGCACTGGCCAGGCGGAAACTGATGGCTTCTGCGACATGCGGGCGCTGCACCCGTTCTGATTGATCCAGATCGGCAATGGTACGGGCCACGCGCATGACGCGGTGGTACCCGCGCGCAGAGAGATTGAAGCGCTCTGCGGCACGCAGCAGCAGATCGCGCCCTTCGGCATCCGGGGTTGCGATCTCCTCCAGAGCCTCGCCTTCGGCATCGGCATTTGTGCGCATGTCTGACCAACCATCAAACCGCTGCTGTTGCACCGCTCGGGCTGCTGCGACCCGTGCGGCAATCGTTGCTGATTTCTCCCCATTGGCGGGCAGATCAAGATCGGTATAGGTCACGGGGGGAACATCCACCCGCAAATCAAAGCGGTCCATCAGGGGGCCGGAGATGCGACCGAGATAGTCCGCACCGCAGTGCGGGACCCTTGCGCAGGCGCGTTCCGGGTCCGACAGGTAGCCGCATTTGCAGGGATTGGCCGCCGCGACCAGCATGAAGCGACAAGGATATCTGACATGGGCGTTTGCGCGGGACACCATGACTTCGCCGGTTTCAACGGGTTGCCGCAGCGTTTCAAGCACATTGCGTTGGTACTCGGGGAACTCATCCATGAAGAGCACACCATTATGCGCCAATGAAACCTCACCCGGTTTTGCCATGCGCCCCCCGCCGATGATCGCGGCCATGGACGACGTGTGATGCGGATCGCGAAACGGGCGGTCGCGCGAAATGCCGCCCTCGTCCAATTCGCCTGCGATGGAGTGGATCATCGAGGTCTCCAGGGCCTCCATGGCGGTCATGGGCGGCAAGATGCCCGGAAGGCGCTGGGCGAGCATGGACTTGCCGGATCCGGGCGTGCCCACGAAAATGAGGTGATGGCGGCCTGCCGCAGCGATTTCCAAGGCACGTTTCGCCCGTTCCTGCCCTTTGACCTCGGAGAGATCCCTAGTCAGGGGCGACGCAGGAACCTCGCCGGGCTGTGCCGGAGAAATTGGCACCTGCCCACTGAAGTGGCGCACGACATCGCCCAGCGTTTTCGCTGCGATCACGCGCGCGTCACTGACCCAGGCGGCTTCTTTTCCGCAGGGTTCCGGACATAACAGGCCATACCCTTCTGCGGCCGCGGTCATGGCCGCGGGCAGCGCACCGGTGACCGGCACGATTGTCCCATCCAGCGACAATTCTCCCAGGGCCACGACCGATTGAGTGATGTCGCGCGGAATGATGTCCAGCGCGGCCAGCAGAGAAACGGCAATCGGCAGGTCAAAATGACTGCCTTCCTTGGGCAGGTCCGCCGGACTGAGATTGATGGTGACTTTTTTGGAGGGAAAGGCGATGGCCATGCAGGCCAAGGCGGCGCGCACGCGTTCCTTTGCCTCTGACACGGCTTTGTCCGGAAGTCCGACGATGCTGAAGCCGGGCAACCCCGGCGCGAGCGAGCATTGCACTTCGACCAGACAGGCTTCGACGCCGCGAAAAGCAACGGAATGTGCCAGTGATACCATGGTGACCCCTCCAACCAATAATGGTTAATCGGTACGTCACCGGTGTTTATGAAAGGTTAATGATCGCGATCAGACAGGCCAGTCGCGTGTCGTGCCCGTCATAGGATAGGGAAAGGGGTCATAGGTGATTTTGAGACCTTCGGCGCGCCAGGTCTTGAAGGTCGGATCCTCAATCGTTCTCATACAATACTGTCGCGCAGCTGCTGACACGGGCAAATCATACCCGATGATCCGCGCGGCCACAGGGGCATAGAATGCGTCGGCCAGAGAGTAACTCCCCAACAACCAGCCGGTCTCAGACACTGCAAACCGCCGGGCACTGTTCCAGATCTCTTCGATGCGATCGAGATCTGCCAGGACATCTGCCGCGGGTGCGAACCCTTCGTTCACATGCTGCAGCTGCATGGGGCACGCACCGCGCAAGGCGACAAATCCAGACGCCATTTCAGCGCAGAGCCACCTTGCCCGCGCGCGCAACGAGGCGTCTGTTGGCCAGAAACCGGCATCGGGATGCCGTTCCGCCAAGGTTTCCGCCATGGCCAGCGATTCCCCGATGACGTCGCCCTCGGGTGTCTTCAAAACCGGTACCAGGCGCGCAGGCGCAAGCTCGGCAAGGTCATCCGCCATTGTGCCGCTGTAAAGCCCGACCATATGGGTGCGATAGGGCAGGTTGAATTTTTCCATCATCAGCCAGCCGCGCAGGGACCAGCTGGAGAAGGTGCGATCACCGATGTACAAATCATATGTCATGCTCGCAGGCTAACGGGTGCTGATGTTGCCCATCAAACGATGATTTGTGACCGGATGGATCACGGACAATGATTGATCGTTTCGACCCTTGCCTGACCGCGTGACCAGATGATCCGCGTAGTCGAAAGATTGTCGATGGAATGTGACAGGGCGTCATATGCGGAGACGCCGAGACCGCGCTGTACCTGCGTCAGAATCACGCCGATATGGGCCACGGCGATGATGTCGGCGCTCGGATGTGCAGCATTGATGCGGTCCACGAAACTGTTGACGCGCTTGGCCGCCATGTTCCAGCTTTCGCCCTGCGGCGGGGCGACGTCACCCGGGGTTTCCCAATAGGCGCGGCTTAACTCGGGGTCGCGCTCAGCCACTTTGCTGAAATGCAGGCCATCCCAGACCCCGAAATTGAATTCCCGGATATCGGCGACATGTGGCAGGCGCGTATGGGCGGAGGCCTGCACCGCATCGGCGGTTGCCGAGGCTCGGATCAAATCGGATGACACCATCAGCGCAGTGTCTGGCAGATACGCGCGCAGCCGTGCGATCTGATCCTCGTCAGACAAATCTGCGGGCACGTCACGCCAGCCGACAAACGCCTTCTCATGTGTCGGACCGTGGCGCACCCAGTGCCAGATGGTCATGGCAGGTGCCCTTTCAACGCCATTGGCAGCCCCGCAGTGACCATGACCGCAAGGTCGGACTGTGCGGCCAGCGCAATATTGAGCCGCCCCTGCGCCTCGCGGAAACGGCGTGAAAGCGCATTGTCCGGGACAATGCCATGACCCACTTCATTGGAAACGATGACGATTGGCGCCTTGCAGGTGGTGAGCGCGGCAAGCAACTCATTCTGAGCTGCCGGCACATCGCGTCCATCGAGCATCTGATTGCTCAACCACATTGTAGCACAATCGACCAGAACGGCCTGCCCCGATTCCATTGCGGACAAGGGGGGGCTGAGGTCTAAATCTGCCTCAAAATTAAGCCACCGGTCACTTCTGCGCGATTTATGCACCGCGACGCGCATTTTTATTTCGTCGTCAAACACCCGGGAGGTGGCGAGGTAAACAGGCTCTAAACGACTGCTTAACAAATAGTTTTCCGCCCAAACGGATTTTCCCGAAGCGGCACCTCCTAGCACGAAGGTCAATTTTGGCAACATTTTGGTAACCTTTGAAGTGAACCAATCCGGTGTATGGTGCGTACCTATATCAATTGTACACGGCAAGGTGTGCTTCATCTGACTGGGAGATGTCGCTATGGCTTTGGATACGGCAAGAGATATGTCATTGTCTCGCAAGGCAATGAAGGCGGAACTGCTCGATGCAGAAACAGAGTTACGACTGGCTTACGCCTGGCGTGATGATCGCTGCGAGGAATCACTGCACCGACTGATCACCGCCTATATGCGCCTTGCGATTTCGATGGCATCCAAGTTCAAGCGCTACGGCGCGCCTATGAACGATTTAATTCAGGAAGCGGGTTTGGGGCTGATGAAAGCCGCAGACAAATTCGACCCGGATCGCGGTGTGCGATTTTCCACCTATGCCGTGTGGTGGATCAAAGCCTCCATCCAGGATTACGTGATGCGCAACTGGTCGATGGTGCGGACAGGGTCGACGTCGTCGCAAAAATCGCTGTTTTTCAACATGCGTCGCGTGCAGGCACGTCTTGAGCGGGAAAGTGCCGCGGCGGGTGAAACGCTGGACCGGCACCAGTTGCGCCAGATGATCTCGACCGAGATCGGCGTGCCACTGCATGATGTCGAGATGATGGAAGGGCGTCTGTCCGGGTCCGACTATTCGCTGAATGCAACGCAATCGACCGAGGATGAGGGGCGCGAATGGATTGATGCGCTGGAAGATGACAGCGAACAGGCCGCCGAAACGGTAGAACACCAGCATGATACCGAACAATTGCGGGCGTGGTTGCTGCAAGCGATGAATGACCTCAATGACCGGGAGCGGTTCATCGTGAGGGAACGCAAGCTGCGCGATCAGCCGCGCACATTGGAAAGCCTTGGACAGGAATTGTCCCTCAGCAAGGAACGTGTGCGCCAGCTGGAAGCCGCCGCTTTTGGCAAGATGCGCAAATCGCTTGAAAACCAATCGCGCGAAGTCCATCACTTCTTGATGTGACCCTAGGCATTCTAAAGTCCATCGTATGTTTTGGAGCGGTCCTTCTGGCCGCTCCATTTGCGTTTGCCGAAGCTTTGCCAGACGCGGCGCGTCGTGCGGACGTCGTTTTTCTGGGCGAGCAACATGACAACCCCGGACACCACGCGCGACAGGCTGACTGGACGGCGGCACTGGCACCCAAGGCGTTGGTATTCGAGATGCTGACGCCGGAGCAGGCAGAAGCCGTCACGCCGGACAATCGTAAAAGCGAAAGCGCGCTGGCAGAGGCGCTGGCCTGGGCGGACTCCGGTTGGCCGGATTTCGCGATGTACTACCCGATTTTTGCTGCGGCACCTGACGCATGGATCTATGGGGCCGGGGTTCCGCGAGATCAGGTCCGGGGTCTCATGGAGAAACCGCTGACCGAAGCTTTTGACGCAGCGGATGCCGCGCGTTTCGGATTGGATCAGCCGCTTCCGCCTGCACAGCAAACCGAGCGCGAAGCTTTGCAGCGCGCCGCCCATTGCGACGCTTTGCCCGAAGACCTGCTGCCAATGATGGTCTCTGTTCAGCGGTTGCGCGATGCAACATTGGCGCGCGCGGCGCTGTCGGCGTTTGAGCAAACCGGCGGGCCGGTGGTGGTGATCACTGGCAATGGCCACGCGCGTGCGGATTGGGGCGCGCCCTCCGTACTGCGCACGGCCCAGCCAGACATCAACCTCTTTTCGCTGGGGCAGGGCGAGGCGGGTCGCATGCCAGAGGGCGGTTTTGATGAGGCGGTGGATGGTCCCGCCGTAGACCGCGGCGACCCTTGTGATGCGTTCAACTGATACCGAGGGGCTGGCAGTCCCGCGACGAGCGGCATATGCTCTGCGCAAACATCGACCGGACAAGGGCGCATCATGCTGACCGGAAAACATATTTTGCTCATCATCGGGGGTGGTATTGCCGCCTTTAAATCGCTCGACCTGATCCGGCGCTTGCGGGAACGCGGTGCGACGGTGACACCGGTCCTGACAAAGGCGGGTGAAGAGTTCGTGACGCCGCTGTCTGTATCTGCTCTGGCCGGGCGCAAGGTCTATCGCGATCTCTTCGATCTGACTGATGAGGCCGAGATGGGCCACATCCAACTCAGTCGCGTTGCCGATCTGGTGGTCGTCGCCCCCGCCACCGCGGACCTGATGGCCAAAATGACCAGCGGTGCGGCGAATGATCTTGCCAGCACGCTTTTGCTCGCCACCGACACGCCGGTTCTGATCGCGCCCGCGATGAACGTGCGCATGTGGCAGCACCCCGCCACGCAGCGTAACCTCACTGTGCTGAAGGCCGATGGCATCATCGTGGTTGGGCCAAATGATGGTGACATGGCCTGCGGTGAGTTCGGGCCCGGGCGTATGGCGGAACCCCTCGAAATCGTCGCGGCCATTCAGGCGCATCTCGCTGCCGGGCCGTTGGCCGGAAAACGGATCCTTGTCACCTCCGGGCCGACGCATGAACCTATCGACCCTGTGCGCTACATCGCCAACCGATCCTCCGGCGCGCAGGGCACGGCAATCGCGCGCGCCCTGTCGGCGTCGGGTGCGACGGTGATTTTTGTGACCGGCCCGGCGGATGTGCCGCCCCCTGAGGGGGTAGAGGTTTTGCGGGTGCAGACCGCTCAGGAAATGCTCGACACGGTCATGGGGGCGCTGCCGGTGGATGCTGGTGTCTTCACGGCAGCCGTGGCCGATTGGCGGGTGGCCGAGGCCAGTGACCGTAAACTGAAGAAAACCAAGGATGGGCTGCCCAGTCTGGAATTTGCCGAAAACCCGGACATCTTGCAGCAGGTGGCCCAGATGAAAGAGGGCCGCCCGGAATTGGTTGTTGGCTTTGCGGCTGAAACGAACGATGTGATTGAGAACGCCACGGCCAAAAGGCAGCGCAAGGGGTGCGACTGGATCGTGGCCAATGATGTCTCCACCGCCAGCGGCGTCATGGGCGGCACCGACAATACTGTCGTGGTGATCGACAGCAAGGGCGCGGAGAACTGGCCGAAAATGGCCAAGGCAGAGGTTGCCAGACGGCTGGCGGCGCGTATCACGCGTGCGCTGGTCTGATACACCGCAGCGGTCAAAGGGGCGAGTGATTGGTTCAGATCAAGCTGACATGGCTCAAGGGTGCGGATCAATCGGTGTCCTTGCCGGACTATCAGACCGCGGGGGCGGCGGGGGCCGATGTGCGGGCCAATCTGCCGGACGGTGACGCGCAAATTGCGCCGGGCGACAGGGTCCTGATCCCGACCGGTCTGCAGATGGAGATCCCGGAAGGCTATGAGGTTCAGGTCCGTCCACGCTCCGGCTTGGCGCTGAAACACGGGATCATGCTGGTGAACAGCCCAGGCACGATCGACAGCGACTATCGTGGTCCCGTGGGCATCATCGTGATGAACGCCGGTCAGGAACCCTTTGTGGTGACACATGGGATGCGCATCGCACAGCTTGTTGTCGCCCCCGTTGTTCAAGGTGATTTTGCGATTGTCGGCAGCTTGAGTGAGACCGACCGGGGCGCAGGCGGCTTCGGGTCGACCGGGAGGGGCTGATGCTGCTGGTTTTCATTCTGGCGGCCGCGTTTTGGGCGCTTGGTGCGTCCATGGGGGTGCCACGGGCAACCCGCGCCGCCGTGATCGCGGTCCTCTATGTGGGTGTGCTGATCATCCAGGTGACCCTGCCGGCTGGCACCCCACTGCGCATGGCAACAGGGGAAAGCCCCGCCCCCTGGTTGATCCTTGGCGGCTTTGCCTTGCTCATCTTCGGGTACCGTCGTGGTTTGCGCGCCCTGCGCGCACGCGCAGATAAAAACGAGGCCGCTGCTGAGGCAGGCGTGCCAAAACCGGGGTTCAGCGAGACCGAATTGAACCGATATGCACGGCATATTGTGCTGCGCGAGATCGGCGGCCCCGGGCAGAAAAAGCTGAAAGAGGCGCGGGTTCTGGTGATCGGCGCGGGCGGTCTTGGCGCACCCGCCCTGCAATATCTGGCGGCCACGGGCGTCGGCACAATCGGGGTCATCGACGATGATCTGGTGGAGAACGCCAATCTGGCCCGGCAGGTGATCCATAAGGATAACGCCATCGGTACGCCAAAAGTGTTCTCTGCGCAGGCAGAAATGCTGGCGCAGAATCCGCATATTGTTGTGCGCCCTTATCATCGACGGCTGACAGATGAGATCGCGGCGGAGCTTTTTGCGGACTATGATCTGGTGCTGGACGGTACGGACAATTTCGACACCCGCTATCTGGTCAACCAAACAGCGGTGGCACAGGGCATCCCGCTGATCTCCGGGGCGCTCAGCCAGTGGGAAGGGCAATTGAGCGTCTTTGACCCGAGCGCAGATGCGCCCTGCTACCAATGCATTTTCCCGCAAGCACCAGCGCCGGAATTGGCCCCGTCCTGTGCGGAAGCAGGCGTTTTGAGCCCATTGCCCGGCGTTGTCGGGGCGATGATGGCCGCAGAGGCGGTCAAAATCATCACCGGCGCGGGCACGGCCTTGCGGGGCCAGATGGTGATTTATGATGCCCTCTACGGTGAAAGCCGGACCATTGCGATTACCCGCCGCGCGGACTGCCCGACCTGCGGCGGCGCCGAGGCGAAGACCGGATAAAGCGCGTTCATGGCCAGTGTGACACCACTGCGGGTTGTGCATCCCGCGGGGCAGACCTAGCTTGTCAGGCAAAGGAGAGCCGCCATGACCAACCCATTGCTCCAGGACTGGAACACCCCTTTTCAGATCGCGCCTTTTGATCAGATCAAGGACGAGGATTTCGCGCCCGCGATGGAGGAGGCGCTGGCACAGCACCGTGCAGAAGTTGATGCCATCGCAGGTGCGGATGAGCCCGCCAGCTTTGCCAATACGGTTGAGGCGCTGGAAGCAGCGGGCAAAGCGCTGGACAAGGTGTTGGGCGCGTTCTTCACCGTCGCGGGGGCCGACAGCAACCCCGCCCGTGAAGAGTTGCAACGGCAATTCTCTCCGAAACTGGCGGCGCATTTTTCCGAGATTTCGGGCAACAAGGCGCTTTTTGCGCGGGTGGCGCAGGTCTGGGAAGACAAAAGCACATTGAATCTCACGGATGAAGAAGAACGGGTTCTGATGCTGACACATCTGGGGTTTGTTCGAGCCGGGGCCGCGCTGACCGGCTCGGACGAGGCGCGGATGAAGGAGATCAAGGCGCGATTGGCCGTTTTGGGCACCGAGTTCACCCAGAACCTGCTTGCGGATGAACGTGATTGGTTCATGCCGCTGGGCGAGGATGATCTGGATGGCCTGCCGGAATTTGTTGTCAGCGCGGCGTGTGCTGCCGGTGACGAAAAGGACGCGGACGGGCCGGTTGTGACCCTGTCGCGTTCCTTGATTGTGCCGTTTCTGCAGTTCTCAAATCGGCGCGATCTGCGTGAGAAAGCGTTCAACGCCTGGACCGCACGGGGGGCCAACGGCGGGAAAACCGACAACCGTGAAATTGCAGCGGAGATTTTGGACCTGCGTGAAGAACGCGCCAAGCTCTTGGGGTATGATAGTTTTGCCGCCTACAAGCTGGAACCGGAGATGGCGAAGACCCCGGAGGCTGTGCGTGACCTTTTGATGGCGGTCTGGGAGCCCGCGCGCACCCAAGCTAATGCGGATGCTGAGATCCTGACCCGCATGATGCAGGAAGATGGCGTGAACGGCCCGTTGGCCCCCTGGGATTGGCGCTATTACTCGGAAAAACGCCGCGTTGCGGAGCATGATCTGGATGAGGCGGCGCTCAAGCCATATTTCCAACTCGACCGCATGATTGACGCCTCCTTTGCCTGCGCGACGCGGCTTTTTGGCCTGGCGTTCCGGCCGCTGGATGTGCCGCTTTACCACCCGGATTGCCGGGCTTGGGAGGTCACACGCGACGGTGAACATGTGGCGGTTTTCATTGGCGATTATTTCGCGCGCGGGTCGAAGCGGTCCGGCGCCTGGTGTTCCGCCATGCGGTCTCAGGCGAAGTTTCCACAAAAACAGGCGCCGGTCGTGATCAACGTCTGCAATTTCGCCAAGGGCGCCCCCGCGTTGTTGTCCTATGACGACGCGCGCACGCTCTTTCACGAATTTGGTCACGCCTTGCACCAGATGCTGTCGAATGTGACCTATGAAAGCATCTCCGGAACGTCCGTCGCACGTGATTTCGTGGAATTGCCAAGCCAGCTTTACGAGCACTGGCTCGAAGTGCCGCAGGTTCTGTCTGAATTTGCCACCCATGCGGACACCGGCGCGCCGATGCCGCAGGAGATGCTGGATAAGGTTCTGGCCGCCGCCACCTACGACATGGGGTTCCAAACCGTCGAATACGTGGCCTCTGCGCTGGTTGATCTGGCGTTTCACGATGGCCCCGCGCCCAAGGACCCAATGGCGAAACAGCGCGAGGTGCTGGAGGCGCTGGGGATGCCCGCCGCCATCACGATGCGTCACGCCACACCGCATTTCGCCCATGTCTTTGCGGGTGACGGGTATTCCAGCGGCTACTACAGCTACATGTGGTCCGAGGTGATGGATGCAGATGCATTCGAAGCCTTTGAGGAGGCGGGTGGCCCGTTTGATCCCGAACGCGCAGCAGCGTTGGAAGAACACATTCTCTCCACCGGTGGCAGCAGGGATGCAGCCGAGCTTTACACCGCATTTCGCGGGCGCCTGCCGGGCGTTGAGGCCTTGTTGAAAGGGCGGGGTCTGGCGACAGCGTAACTCAATAGCCGCTGGTGCGGTCTACCAAATGCAGGAATGGCGCCCCGATTTCACCCCGCCGGATATTTTCCGCGATCACCTGAGAGGCGGTATGAGGCCGCGTATCCGCCGCAACATGCGGCGTCACGGTCACACCGGGATGGGCCCAGAACGGGTGATCTGCGGGCAGCGGTTCCGTGCGGAAAACGTCCAGCGTTGCCTGCGCGATCTGTCCGTCGTTCAACGCATCAATCAGCGCCTGATCGTCAATGAGCGGCCCGCGTCCGGGGTTGATGACAAAGGCCCCTTTGGGCAGGTGCGCGATGGCCGCGGCATCAAGGATGTTTTCCGTGGCGGGCGTGTCAGGCAGCAGCAGGATCAGGATTTCGGCCTTTGATAGCGCCAATTCCAGCCCGTCCTCGCCATGATGCATCGCGACGCCGGGAATGGATTTTTCGCGCCTGCTCCACCCACGCACCTTGAAACCAAGCGTCAGCAATACCTCGGCCACAGCGCTGCCAAGCGCGCCCATGCCCAGAATGCAGACCGTTCTTTGCGCGGCGAGCGGTGGTGTACGCGGTGCCCATGCGTGATCGGGATTGACGATGTAGCGGTCCAGCCCGAGGTGGTAGCGCATCACATGGCCCACAACCCATTCCGTCATGGATTTGGTCATGCCAGGATCAACCATACGTGCCAGCGGGATCTTCAGAGTTGGGTTGTTGACGACGGCTTCGACCCCGGCCCAGAGGTTCAATACGGCCTTGGCCCGCGTGTAGGGTGCGAAATCCTGCAGCGGTGAATTTGGGGCATAGACGATGTAATCAACATCCTCGGGCCGGAAATCGGTGGCCAATTGAACATCCAGATCCAGCGCGGCAAAGGCGTCGGTTAAGGGCGCGCGGTATGTTTCCCACCTGTCGACATGGGCCGCGAACAAGACGTTAATCGGCATCTAGGCTACCTCAACCGGTGAACATGGGCGCTTTGCATCAGGCCAAAGGCCAGCATCAGCACCAGCATCGCAGAGCCGCCATAGCTGACCAGCGGCAGCGGGACGCCCACAACCGGGGCCATGCCCATGACCATGGACATATTGACGGCAAAGAACAAAAAGAAGTTCAGCGCGATGCCGAGGGTGAGCAGCGAGGAGAAACGATCCTTGTTCATCAGAGCAGACCAGACGCAGAAAATGATGATTAGCGCATAGAGCCCCAGCAACCAGACGCCGCCCAGAAAACCGAACTCTTCGGCGAGCGTGGTAAAGATGAAATCGGTGTGTTTTTCAGGCAAGAAATTCAAACGGCTTTGTGTGCCCTGCATGAAACCACGCCCGGTCCAGCCGCCCGAGCCCAACGCGATTTTGGATTGTGTGATGTGATAGCCCGCGCCCAGCGGGTCGGAACTGTGGTCCAGAAAGGTGTCGATGCGGCGGAACTGGTAATCCTTGATCAATTGCCATGGCGTGCCGCGCGACTGAAAGACCGTCGCGATCAGCCCGATGACACTGGCCAGGACAGCCGCGAAATAGGCCCAATGCACGCCGGCCAGGAACATCAAACCACCACCCGCGGCCAACAGCAGGATGGACGTGCCAAGATCCGGCTGTCGCAAGACCAGGAATGTGGGGATGATGATGATCAAAACCGGCAGGATGACCCAAAATGGATGGGATGTCTTTTTGACGGGCAACCAATCATAATAGGCCGCCAGAAACATCACCAGCGTGATTTTCATCAATTCGGACGGTTGCAGGCGCATGAACCCCAGATCGATCCACCGCTGCGCGCCCATACCAACGGTGCCGAAAAGCTCGACCGCCACCAGCAGGGCCACTGTGCCGAGATAGGCGATGCCCGCAAGCGACCGCCAGAACCAGATTGGCACCATGGCGACACCGATCATCAGCACAAACCCCATCACGAAACGCTTCATCTGCGGTTCGGCCCACGGGCTGAAAGATCCGCCCGCAACGGAGTAGAGCATCAGGAAACCAGCGCCCGAAATTGACGCCAGCAAAATCGCCACGGGCCAGTTCAGATAGAGTATCTTGCGCAACCCGGTTGGTGCGGTTTTGACGGCATACTCAAGATAGCTCATGCCTGATCCTGCCCCGAAAAGACGGCCTGCGGCTGGATCTGGCGCAGTTTTTCCTGTTGTGCTTCAATGCGTTCGCGATCTTTGGCGGGATAGGCTTCGAGTGGCGGTGGCCCGCCGGCCAACGCCTGAAGCGTGATGTCACGCGCGATGGGGGCTGCCGCTTTTGACCCGCCGCCGCCGTGTTCCACAACTACCGCGACCGCATATTTAGGGGTCTCCACCGGTGCGAAATTCACGAAAAGCGCGTGGTCGCGGCGTTCCCATGGCAAGTCCTCGTTGCGGATCACACCCGCACGGCGTTCTGCTGCGGTGATGTTGCGCACTTGGCTGGTGCCGGTCTTGCCCGCCATGCGCATTGTGTCGTCAATGATGCGCGACCCGTAGGCTGTGCCCCGCCGGTCATTGACCACCGCATTCATCGCGCGCCGCATCTTGCGCAGGTTGTTTTCGTTCATCCCGAGGCTTTCGCCACCGCGTTCGGGGGTTTCGACGCCGTCAACGGATTTGATCAGCCGCGGTTCGACTGACCGACCCGTGGCCAGTCGCGCGCTCATCACGGCCAATTGCAGCGGCGAGGCCAGCATGAAGCCCTGTCCGATCGAGACATTGACCGTGTCGCCGACGCGCCAGCTTTGTCCATAGGTCGAGGATTTCCACTCCATCGTCGGGGCCAGACCCTGCGCCACCGCAGACATGGGCACATCGTGCTTGATGCCCAGCCCAAACCGTTTCGCCATGGCGGAAATCTTTTCGATCCCGATTTTGACCGCAAGATCATAGTAATAGACGTCGCAGGACCGCTTCAGCGAGGTTTGCAAGTCAACCCACCCGTGGCCTGCGCGTTTCCAACAGTGGAACCTGCGGCCAGATACCGTGAGGTGCCCCGGGCAGTACACGGTTTCATCCGGGCCGATCAGCCCGGCCTCAAGGGCCGCCATCGCCGTCATCATCTTGAAGGTAGATCCGGGCGGGTAGAGGCCTTGCACCGTTTTGCTGGCCAGGGGGCGGTATTTATTACCGGTCAGCGTGTTGTAATCCTTGACGGAAATGCCGCGCACAAAAAGGTTGGGATCAAACGTCGGCGCCGAGGCGCAGGCGACCACATCGCCGTTGTCGCAGTCGATCACCACGGCGCTGGCGCTCTCTTCGCTCAGCCGTGCCTGCACATACCCCTGCAGATTGGCATCGATGGTCAGCTGCAAGTCCGATCCGGGCGTGCCTTCGCGGCGGTCGAGCTCGCGCATGACGCGCCCCGCTGCGTTGACCTCGACGCGTTTCGCACCTGCCTTTCCACGCAGCAAAGGTTCCAGCTTGGTCTCGACCCCCACTTTTCCGATCTGGAAACGCGGAATGCGCAGCACCGGTTCGGGGTCTTCGATCTTCTCCAGGTCATAGTCGGATACCGGGCCAACATACCCTAAGACATGCGCAAAATCAGAGCCTTGCGGGTAAACACGGCTCAACCCGACCTCAGGCGTGACGCCGGGCAGGGCGGGTGCATTGACCGAAACGCGGCTGATGTCGTCCCAGCTGACATCCTCCGCAATGGTGACCGGCAGGAAAGATGGGGAGCGTTTCAGCTCCAGCTTGGTGCGTTCGAGTGTCTCTGCGTCCAAGGGGACAATGGTGGAGAGCTTTTCCAGAACGGCATCGGTATCGCCAGCGTCCTCCCGCACGATAACGATGCGGTAAGAGGGGGCGTTCTGGGCCAGCCGCACGCCGTTGCGGTCGAACACCTCCCCACGCGAGGGCGGGATCAGACGGACGTTGATGCGGTTTTCTTCGGCCAGCAGGCGGAATTGATCGGCCTGATCTACCTGCAAAAAGCGCATGCGCGCCGCCAAGCCACCAATAAACAGCAATTGCGCGCCACCCAAGAGGGCCGCGCGCCGCGAAATGCGACGGTGGCTGTAATCTGTTTCTGCGCGGGTCTTTTTCATTTCCAGCCTCCGGCAGGGGTATCAGGATGGGTCACGCGCGCCCTCCCGATGCATCAAGGTCACCCGGTGTCGTTTTGCGCACCCCCATCAGGCCATGGGTGATTGCGACAACCAGCGGGTAAAACAACATTGTCATCACCGTCTCGAAGACCGTCAAGCCAAAGGGTGGCAATTCCACCAGAGTGATGATCAAACCCGCGCGATAGCCGACCGTTATGCCTGCGATCAGGATGCAAACGCTCAGCCATTCGCTGGCAAACCCGGTGTCGCGCAGCCCGCGGGCGCGCCCTTTCAGGCTTTCGCAGGCCAAAAGGGCCAGAACGGCCCAGAGCCCGGGGGGGCGTTGCAACAACAGGTCCGCCAGCAGAAACATGAGGGCAAGCAAGACGGATGGCACATATTCCGGGCGCCGCAGTGACCAGGCGAAGGCGAAGGCCAGCAGCAGATCCGGCCCCACCCATCTACGGGGGGTGGTCTCCAGCGGCAGCAGGTGGAAAAACAGAATGATACAGACCAGCATGGCAAAGCCCAACCGCATGGTCCACAAACGTGTCAGGGGCAACCCGGTCACTGGCTCACCTCGTCCTGCGCGATTTGAGGTTGTGGCGGGAGTTGTGGCCCGATGATCCGCGCTGTGTCAGAAACGGGGTCGGTGCCGTGATGGCGCAAGACGCGGAGGAATTCGAGGCGTTGATAGTCTGCTGCGAGCCTGACGCGCAATTTCCCGCTGGGGTCTGCTGCCACCTGGCCGATGAGCAACCCAGCCGGAAAGACGCCGCCGTCCCCGGAGCTGATAACCCGGTGCCCCGGGCGCACCACATCGCTGTCTTCCAGAAACTCAATCGGGGGCGCTGCGGAGTTGTCACCCGAGACGATGACACGCTGGCCTGAGGGTTGGATCACCGCCGGAATGCGGCTGGAGGCGTCGGTGAGCAGGATCACCCGGGCGGTGTTCTGACCCACGCCGGAAATGCGGCCCACGACCCCGATCCCGTCCATAGTCGCCCAGCCGTCAACAATGCCATCGCGGGCGCCGACGTTCAGCAGGACGGACTGGCGGAAGGGCGAGCCGCTATCGGCCAGGACCACGCCGGTGATATAGGTCAGGCGCGGGTCGAGCCGGACATTGTTGAGATCCAGCAGCCGAGCGTTTTCCTGTTCCAGCTGCAGCGCTGCCTCTTTCCACGCTTGCATCCGGCGCAGCTCTGACCGCAATTCGCTGTTTTGCTCGGCAAGCCTCTGATAACTCTGGAAATCCTTCAGCAGATTGATGGTGCCGGTCACCGGGGCCATTGCCCAATCGAGGCCTGGCACAAAGCGATCGGTTACCTGCGCCCGAAACCGCTCCACCCGGGGGCTGTCAATGCGCCAGACCAGAAATATACCGAGCAGACACAGCACCAGAACACCCAGCAGCAACCGGCGGACGGGGCCGGTATAGTCGCTGCTGTTAGATCGGTCCTTTGCCATTCTGGCTGTCTCCTGCCCTCGAACAGGCAGGGCAAACCTGCCGCTGATGAGGGTGCTATCCCGTGCCGCGTTCAGCTATCGTAATCAATGGCGTGCCGTAGTTGTTTTTCAAACTCAAGCGCTTTGCCCGTTCCCAGAGCCACACAATTGAGCGACTCGTCCGCAATCGATACCGCAAGACCCGTCTGTTCGCGCAGCGCCAGATCCAGATCGCCTAGCAGTGCGCCGCCGCCCGTGAGCATCACACCGCGGTCCACGATATCAGCGGCCAGATCGGGCGGCGTTGTTTCCAGTGCGGTCATCACCGCTTCGCAGATTTGTTGCACCGGTTCGGCCAGCGCTTCGGCAATTTGCGCCTGCGTGACTTCGATCTCTTTCGGCACACCGTTCAGCAAGTCACGTCCCCGGATTTGCATCGAGGTGCCGCGCCCGTCGTCGGGCATCCGTGCCGTGCCGATGGATGTTTTCACGCGTTCAGCGGTGGTTTCGCCGACCAGAAGGTTCTGCTGACGGCGCAGGTAGCTGATGATGGCTTCGTCCATCCGGTCCCCGCCGACGCGCACGGAGCGCGCGTAGACGATGTCGCCGAGGCTCAGCACCGCCACCTCGGTCGTACCACCGCCGATGTCGACCACCATGTTGCCCGTGGGATCGGTGATCGGCATGCCCGCGCCAATGGCCGCCGCGATGGGTTCGGCGATCAGGCCCGCGCGGCGCGCCCCGGCGCTGAGCACCGATTGCCGGATCGCACGTTTCTCAACCGGGGTGGCGCCGTGCGGCACACAGACGATGATCTTGGGCTTGGAGAAGGTCGAGCGCTTGTGCACTTTGCGGATGAAGTGCTTGATCATCTCTTCGGCGGTGTCGAAATCGGCGATCACACCTTCGCGCATGGGCCGAATGGCTTCGATGCTGCCGGGCGTACGCCCCAACATCAGCTTGGCGTCTTCGCCCACCGCCAGCACCTTTTTCACGCCGTCCTTGACATGATAGGCGACCACAGAAGGTTCCGACAGGATCACCCCGCGGCCTTTTACATAGACCAGCGTATTGGCCGTTCCGAGGTCGATGGCCATGTCCGATGAAAACAGCCCACGAATTTTATCAAACATTGCGATTAACCTTGCCCGAATTTCTCTTGGCCCGCGCTTTTCCAAGGCAGGCTTTCCTGTCTTATAGGCTTAGGCGCTAAAGGGTGAAAGGGGCGTTAACGTTGATCGTGGCGACATGTTGCTTTTTCGAATCTTTTATGATTCCGGTCTGATCGTCACATCTCTCATAAACCTGAAGCGATGCAGTCAATGCGGTTCAGTGACAACCGTCCCGATTGCATCGCAAAACGTGGATTACCTCCAATGATAAGACGAAAAATGACTCTGCTCGCTGTTTTGGCTGGGTTGACTGCTTGCGCGCCTGTTGACGCTCCGCCAAAGGCGCCCGCGTCGACGCCTCCCGGACCTGATGCGCGACCTACCCTGCCAGCCGAATTGCCTGCCGCAAGGGTCACAAACCTGCCGTCCTATACTTATATGTCGCGGAAATTCCGAAATACTGGCGTTCCCAAGAGTGAACGGGATGCGGCGAACCTGGCTCCGGAAGTGGGGGATAAGACATTCAAGCCAGCGGAGATGAAAATCATTCAGATTGATGACTACCGCATCGGCCTTAAACACGTGCGGTCCGACATATACGACTTCATTGTTGTTCAGCATCGCGGTGCAGATACCTTTGGTGCCGGGAACCGCGGCAATCCATGGCACTATGTCGCGCCGCCCTATGTTGAAGCGGCGACTGATTGCGACATATCTGATTCCTATTTCAGGCGCGGCGGCGGTCTGCCCGCTTCAAGAATCTTTGTTCTGGATTGCTAGAGTTTCCTTGAGCCCGTCCGACGGACCGTTAGGGCAATGCCCAGCGGTCCGTCGTCTAAATGAGCCTCAGCTTACGTCTTTATAGCTGATCTCGCGTTTGTCCTTGCCGCCCTTTTCGCGACGGACGAGCAGCCGATTGAGCGCGTGGATATAGGCCAGCGCTGAGGCGACAACGGTATCGGTATTGGCCGACTGGCCGGTCACGATGCGCCCGTCTTCTTCCATGCGTACGGATACTGTCGCCTGCGCGTCAGTTCCTTCAGTGACGGCGTGCACCTGGTAAAGCTGCAGGCGCGCGGTATGCGGCACCAGAGCCTTGATGGCATTGAACGACGCATCGACGGGGCCATCGCCGGTTTGCGTGGTCGAATGCGCGTCGCCGTCGATCTCCATCACCAGATCGGCCTGTTGCGGCCCGTCCGTGCCACAGATTACCTTCAGCGACTTGAGCTTCAACCGGTCGTTTTCCGGATCTGAGGAGGTGCGCATCAGCGCGATCAGGTCATCGTCGTAGATTTCCTTCTTGCGGTCCGCCAACTCCTTAAACCGCACAAACACGTCCTTGAGCTGGTTGTCGCCCAATTCAAATCCGAGGTCTTCAAGCTTTGACCGCAACGCGGCGCGCCCCGAATGTTTGCCCATCACCAGATTGGTCTCAGACAGCCCCACGTCCTCGGGGCGCATGATCTCAAAGGTCTCGGCGTTCTTCAGCATGCCGTCCTGATGGATGCCGGATTCATGGGCAAAGGCGTTCTTGCCGACAATCGCCTTGTTGAACTGCACCGGGAACCCGGAGACGGTCGCCACGCGGCGGGAGATGTTCATGATCTTGGTGCTGTCGATGCCGGTCTGATAGGGCATGATGTCGTTGCGCACCTTCATCGCCATTACGACCTCTTCAAGCGCTGTGTTGCCCGCGCGTTCCCCCAGGCCATTGATCGTGCACTCAATCTGGCGCGCCCCCGCTTCGACGGCGGCGAGGCTGTTGGCCGTGGCCATGCCAAGATCGTTGTGGCAATGCGTGGCGAATGTGATCTCATCCGCGCCCGGCACACGCCGCAGCAACATGGCGATCAGTTCCGCGGATTCGCGCGGCGCCGTATAGCCGACCGTATCAGGGATATTGATTGTCGTGGCGCCGGCCTTGATGGCAATTTCGACCACGCGGCAAAGGTAATCCTCTTCCGTACGTGTCGCATCCATCGGCGACCACTGCACATTGTCGCAGAGATTGCGCGCATGGGTCACCGTTTCATGAATGCGATCCGCCATCTGATCCATATCGAGGTTGGGAATGGCGCGGTGCAGGGGCGAGGTGCCGATGAACGTATGAATACGGGGACGGCGCGCGTGTTTCACCGCTTCCCAACACCGATCGATATCACCGAATTGCGCGCGGGCAAGCCCGCAGATCACCGACGTCTGTGCCATCTTGGCGATCTCGGAGACAGCGGCGAAATCGCCTTCGGAGGCAATGGGGAAACCGGCTTCGATGATGTCGACGCCCATCTCGTCCAGGAGCCCGGCGATTTCGAGCTTTTCGGCATGGGTCATGGTCGCACCCGGGGATTGTTCGCCATCGCGCAACGTGGTGTCAAAAATCAGGACGCGGTCCTGTTTGGATTTATCTGTCATGTCTGGTTCTTTCGATTTTCTGCTGTTTTTCCCTGGCGCGCTGCACATCCCTCTGAGCGGGCGCGCCGAAGGGCACGCTCAGAGGCGGGTTAGCAGCAGCAGAGCGGCGGCAGGGCGCAAAAAGGCGCGCGGGCAGGATGCGATATGTAAAATCGGTGCCATGCGCCCGTTTATACCGCCCCTTGCGTAAATGGGAAGGTGGTTTTTTTGGCATTTGCAATCCGCGGCACTCCGCTCGGACTTGAAGCAGGGCCGCCCTCTTCTAAGTCGCTCAGGATGAATAGAGTTTTGATTATCGGGGCCTCCGGTGGCATTGGCAGTGCGGTGGCAGCTACCTGCCGCCTGCGCGGTGATGAGGTGGTGGCATTATCGCGCTCGGAAGATGGGTTCGACATCACGGATGAGCCGTCGGTTTCCGCGCATCTTGAGGCGGTTCAGGGGGTATTCGACCTTGTGCTGGTTGCGACCGGTGCCCTTGAAATTGGGGGTGCGGCCCCCGAGAAATCCATTAAGTCAGTCACTCCAAAGGCGATGATGGATCAGTTCGCGCTCAATGCGCTGGGGCCTGCATTGGTGCTGCGCCATGCGGCGGCTTTGTTGCCGCGCGACAGGCCTGCCGTGATGGCCGTGCTGTCGGCGCGGGTGGGGTCTATCGGGGACAATCGGATCGGTGGTTGGGTCAGCTACCGCAGCGCCAAGGCGGCGGTGAACCAGATCGTCCATACCACCGCCATTGAGCTGACACGCACGCATAAACACTCGATTTGCGTGGCCCTGCATCCGGGCACGGTCGCCACGCCTTTCACCGAGAAATATCTGGGACGGCACCCTTCCGTGCCTGCTAAGGACGCGGCCGAAAACCTGCTGAAGGTTGTTGGCGGCCTCTCCCCCGATCAGACCGGTGGGTTCTACGATTGGGCTGGCAAAGAGGTGCCGTGGTGAGCCGTCTGGTGCTGGTGTTGGGTGACCAGTTGAGCATAGGGTTGAGCGCGCTACGTCAGGCGGACCGGGGCAGCGACATTGTGGTCATGGCTGAGGTCGCGGAAGAGACCGCATATGTGAAGCATCACCCCAAGAAGATTGCCCTGATTTTCGCTGCGATGCGCAAGTTCGCCGCGCGGCTGCGCGAGGACGGTTGGGACGTCCGCTATGCGCAGTTGGACGACACGCAGAATGCAGGCTCCATCGTTGGCGAATTGCTGCGGCGGGCCGAGGAGACCGGCGCATCGGAAGTGCTGGTCACGGAACCCGGCGAGTGGCGGTTGATCGATAAGCTCAAACACGCACCGATCAAGACCCATATCCTCCCGGATGACCGGTTCATTGCCTCACATCAGGAGTTTGAGGACTGGGCGCAGGGACGCAAGCAGCTGCGGATGGAGTATTTCTATCGCGAGATGCGGCGCAAGACGGGGCTTTTGATGGAGGGAAGTGACCCCGCCTGCAGCAAGTGGAATTTCGATCATGACAACCGCAAACCCGCGCCGGACGATGTCGATTTCAACGGGCCGATGCAGTTCACGCCGGATGAGACGGTGGAGGAGGTGCTGGCGCTGGTCGAGGCGCGGTTTGACGGGCATTTTGGCCAGCTGCGACCCTTCTGGTTTGCGACGACAGAAGGCGAAGCGCGCCGGGCGCTGGCGCATTTTATTGCCAACGCCTTGCCGAAATTCGGTGATTATCAGGATGCGATGCTGGCGGAGAACCGGTTCCTCTATCACGCGGTAATCTCGGCCTATATCAACATCGGTCTGCTGGACCCGCTGGAGGTCTGTGAGAAGGTCGCAGCGGCCTACGATGCAGGCGATGTGCCGATCAATGCCGCCGAAGGGTTCATCCGGCAGATCATCGGGTGGCGTGAATATATGCGCGGCATCTATTTCCTGGAAGGGCCCGACTATCCGGCGCGCAATGAATTGGGGCACGACCGCGATCTGCCGGATCTGTTCTGGGGGGCGGAGACGCAGATGCGATGCCTGTCGAAAGCGGTGGTGCAGACACGCGATGAAGCCTACGCACACCACATCCAGCGCCTGATGGTCACCGGGAATTTTGCCCTGCTGGCCGGTATTGATCCGGGGCAGGTGCATGAATGGTATCTGGCGGTTTATATGGACGCGTTTGAGTGGGTGGAAGCGCCCAATACCGTTGGCATGAGCCAGTTTGCCGATGGTGGGATCATCGCGTCGAAACCCTATGTGAGCAGCGGCGCCTACATCAACCGGATGTCGGACTACTGCAAAGGCTGCGCCTATAGCGTATCGAAGAAAACGGGGGAGGGCGCGTGCCCGTTCAACCTGCTCTACTGGCACTTTCTGGATCGTCACCGGGACCGTTTCAAGAGCAATGCGCGCATGGGTAACATGTACCGCACCTGGGACCGGATGGACGCGGATCGGCGCAAGACTGTGCTCGCGGAGGCGGAAGGTTTTCTGAAACGCCTGGAGGCGGGCGAAACCGTCTGAACGGTGGGCGAGAAGTTCCCGGCGCTCAGGGTGTCACCAGTGTCGATACGCCCGTCTGCGAAACCAGGTGCGTTGCTTGTCAGGTCCAGTGTGGTCGTGGCGGCCCGTGCGGTTGGGCGCATGGCCCCTGTTCGATTATTGCAAGAGCAGCGTAAAATGCAGGTTGAAAAGGGTTGCGCCGAGGATCGTCAGGTTCAGCGCCGCCTTGAGGCGGGGCGAACTGAGGATCCAGGAGGCGGGATTCAGAAAGAGGTAGAGGGCATGGAAGGCTGCGGCAGCCGCAGCGAAAATCGCCAGGACGCCGGCGGCAAAGGCCAGAATGGTTGAGAAAAGCCGCACCGCCGCGACAAAAACCGCGTGGAGGAAGCCACTGTTGTCGACGAAGGCCATTTTGGCAAAGGGCCAGATCAGCCCGAACACCCAAGCCGCGCCCCAGGCCATGACGGCGTAGAGCAGGCAGGCGAAGATACTGAAACCGATTTTAGACGACAGGGCCACGGTTTGAGGCGTCTTGGCGGCATCGGAGGCGCCGTCCGCCATTTCTCTGTCCAATATGTTGAAGAAACTGGACTGGCGCAGGGCGGCGGCGGTTGCGTTGATCCGTTCGAAGCCCGCGATTTCAAAGACGAGACCGATAACGGCAAAGACCTGAACGAAGGTGCCCATTCGGTTCCACCACCAGAGCGGTGTCCCCCAGAGCAGCGCGTTTGGGTCGATCGGTCCGTGCGACCATGCCGCCCAGAGCCCGCTGAGCGTGTCCACCTGACTAGCCGCCGTCGGTCAGCGCACCGTTTTCCCAGTCGCCCGTGGCTTCTTCGCCGGTGGCATAGCGCATGGTGCCGGTGCCCTGGCGTTTGCCCGCCTTGAACGTCCCCTCGTAGACGTCGCCATTGGCATAGGTGGCGATGCCCTGGCCCTCGATCTCGCCGTTTTGCCACGCACCCTCATAGACGAAACCGCTGGGCATGGTGATCTTGCCGATGCCGTGGCGCTGCCCGTTCTCAAAAGACCCGACATAGATCGTGCCATCGGGGTAGGTCGCCGTGCCCTCGCCCTGGCGCTGACCGTCGACCCAGTTGCCGTCGTATTTGTACCCATCCGCGTAGGTCATGATGCCCTGACCATGGTTGCGGGCGTTGCGAAATTCACCCTCATAGACCACGCCATTGGTATAGGTCGCCTTGCCGACCCCATCGATCACGCCGGTTTTCCACGCCCCTTCATAGGTCGAGCCATCCGGGTAGGTGATCAGACCTTCGCCATCGGCCAGCCCATCGGAAAACGCACCGACATAGACCGAGCCATCGGGATAGATCACGCGGCCCTGTCCCTCGATCTCGCCCGCGACCCAGGAGCCAGTGTAGGTGTATCCGTCCTGTGCCGTAAAGGTACCCTGACCTTCGCGCAGGTCATTGGTAAACTCGCCCTCATAGGTGTCACCATTGGCGTATATAACCTTGCCGACGCCTTCGCGCCGGCCACTGGACAGCTGGCCTTCGTAAACATCGCCATTGGCCTGCGTCAGCTTGCCGGTGCCGTCGATCTGCCCGTCCCGCCAAAGCCCTACATAGATCAGCCCGTCCGGCATCGTCAGCGTGCCCTCACCCGCGCGTTTGCCTGCACGGATTGCCCCTTCATAGACCGCGCCATCAGGATAGGTGATGGTCCCGATGCCCTCTTTGACACCATCTACCCAGTCGCCTTTGTATTCATAGCCGCCGGGGCTCTGCATCGTGCCCTTGCCATGATGCTTGGCATTGCGGAACTGACCTTCGTAACGCACACCATTGGCATAAAGCGCGATGCCCGATCCCATGATCGCACCCGACTGCCATTCACCCTCGTAGGTACCACCGTCAGCAAAAGTGATCTTGCCGAACCCGTCCGGTTTGCCCTTGGCAAAAATCCCCTCGTAGACCGATCCGTTGGGAAAGCGCGCGATGCCTTCGCCCTTGATCTCACCATCCATCCACTGGCCGGTGTATTCATATCCATTCGGCAGCTTGTAGGTGCCGGTGCCGTGCTGGACCCCGCCGCGGAACGTACCTTCGTACACACCACCATCGTCATATTGTTTGGTGAGCACCTGCCCGTCCTGTGCCAGAAGTGGTGCAGGAAGGAAGGCAAGGCAAAAGATCAGGCGTCGAATGAACATGAGTACCCTTGGGTTTGTCTTTGCGAATAAACACATGGCCGAACCCCCGAACGGCCCTTTCCGGAACTTAGGCAAAGGGCGCTCCGGGGGCAACGCTCTTTTGTCGCAATAGGTGGGGATGGGCTTTCCACCAACGCCCAATCTGCTACATCACAGCTATTCAGGCAAAAGGGCCGGGCACATGTCGGATCGTTTTCGTATCACTTTGGGGCAGTTGAACCCGACGGTTGGGGACCTGAAAGGCAACGCGGTTCTGGCGCGCGAAGCCTGGGAAGCAGGGCGCGACGCAGGGGCGCAGCTGGTGGCGCTGCCGGAGATGTTCATCACCGGTTATAACGCGCAGGATCTGGTGATGCGGCGCGCGTTTCAGCTGGATGCCGCACGGGTGATCGAAGAACTGGCGGCAGAATGTGCCGACGGCCCCGCCCTGGCAATTGGCGCGCCCTGGGTGGAGGGCACGAAGCTTTACAACGGCTATCTGATCCTCAAGGGCGGCAAGATCTCAAGCCAGGTGCTGAAACATCATTTGCCGAATGAGACGGTTTTCGACGAGGTGCGTATCTTTGATGCGGGTCCATTGGGCGGCCCTTATTCCGTGGGCAATTCGCGCGTGGGATCGCCGATCTGCGAGGATGCCTGGCATGAGGACGTTGCGGAGACGCTGGCCGAAACGGGCGCGGAATTCCTTTTGGTTCCAAATGGTTCGCCCTATTACAGGGGCAAGTTCGAGACCCGGTTGAACCACATGGTTGCGCGAGTCGTCGAGACGGGTTTGCCGGTCATTTACCTCAATATGGTGGGGGGGCAGGATGATCAGGTGTTTGACGGTGCCTCATTTGCGCTCAACCCCGGCGGGGTGTTGGCGGTGCAGCTCCCAGTGCTGGAAGAAACGCTTTCGCACATCGATCTGGAACGCACAGGCGAAGGCTGGCGCGTGGTTGCCGGAGAAAAAGCGGCACATCCCGACGCCTGGGAGCAGGACTACCGCGTGATGGTGACATCGCTGCGGGATTATTGCCGCAAGACCGGGTTCGGCAAGGTGTTGCTGGGGTTGTCAGGTGGGGTGGATTCTGCGCTTGTGGCGGCCATCGCGGTGGACGCATTGGGCGCGGATAACGTGCGCTGCGTGATGCTGCCTTCTGAATATACTTCCAAAACCTCGCTTGAGGATGCCGAGGCCGTGGCAAAGGCACTGGGCTGCCGGTACGATTATGTTCCGATCTCGGAAGGGCGTGCAGCCATCACCCAAACGTTGGCCCCGCTTTTCGAGGGGCTTGAGCCGGATTTGGCCGAGGAAAACATCCAATCGCGCCTGCGCGGGCTGTTGTTGATGGCGCTGTCGAACAAATTTGGCGAAATGCTGCTGACGACCGGCAATAAATCCGAGGTCGCGGTGGGCTATGCCACCATCTACGGCGATATGGCAGGCGGCTATAACCCGATCAAGGACCTCTATAAGACGCGTGTGTTCGAGACCTGTCGCTGGCGCAATGCCAACCATCGCGACTGGATGATGGGGCCTGCGGGTGAGGTGATCCCGCCGCGGGTCATCGAAAAACCGCCCTCTGCGGAATTGCGTGCCGATCAAAAAGACAGCGACAGCCTGCCTGATTACCCCGATCTGGATGCCATGCTGGAGATTCTGGTGGATCAGGCCGGGTCGATCGAAGATTGCGTGGCCGCGGGCTTCGACCGGGATGTCGCCAAGAAGGTCGAGCATCTGATCTATATCTCCGAATACAAACGCTTCCAATCCGCGCCGGGTGCTCGGCTGACCAAAGGGGCGTTCTGGCTGGATCGGCGGTACCCGATTGTGAACCGCTGGCGTGATCCATCCTGACGCACCAGGCGCCCTCGATGCTTACGCGGATGTGATTTGTCTGGCGTGGCGCGACGCGCCACAGTCCGCTTGACTTTTGAGAGGACAGTTCATGCGATTATTGCCAGTGCTTAGCGTAACCCTTGGCCTTTTTGGCGCGCCTGCTCTGGCATGTGGCCCGGATACGGATTGCCAGTTGGGCGACCGCCACTACCGCATTGCCATGCCAGAGGGCCACGATGGTGCGACACCCGTCCCGGCGCTGGTTTTCTCCCATGGGTACCGCGGATCGGCTCAGGGCGTGATGCGCAATGGCTCGCTGCGGCGCATGGCCTCAGAGATGGGGGTCGCCTTGATCGCCGTGAAGTCCCAGGACGATGATTGGGTGATCCCCAACGCGCCACGGCATCTGGACACCGATGGTGCGGTCGAATTCAACTATTTCGACGCGGTGCTCAAGGATGCTACCAATCGTTTTGCCATCGACGAGGCGCGGATCGTGGCCACGGGGTTCAGCGCGGGCGGCATGATGACCTGGAACCTGGCCTGTTCGATGAGCGACCGCTTTGCGGGCTTCATCCCGATCTCGGGCACTTTCTGGCTGGAGCCGCCCGAGACCTGCGCCGGGCCTGTCGCCAGCATCATCCACATTCACGGCACGAGCGACCGGACGGTGCCGCTGAAAGGGCGGGTGATCGGCCCTACGAAACAGGGCGAGGTCAGTGCGGCGCTGGAGATGTACCGCGACTACGGCAAGTTCGAACCGCTTGGGCAGGCGACCTATGGCGATCTGGCGTGCACCGAGGAGGACAACCTGGCGGGCGATACGCTGAAGTTCTGCCTCTTTGACGGCGGGCATTCCTTTCGGACTGAATTCGTCCGTTTTGCCTGGGAACAGTTTGAGAAAGTGGGGCGGCTCTAAGCCACCGCCCCAACAGAAATCACAGCATCAGTTGGTAGCTGTGCGGCGCATAGGCAAACCCGTCGCCGCGTTTTTCGACATAGCCGATCCCGGGCCAGGGCATGTGATAGCCGATAAAGGCGGTCTTGTCGGTCGCCATCATGTCGAGGATCCGGCGCCGGGTTGCGGCGGCTGCCGCTTTGTCCATGTCGAATTTCACTTCCCAATCGGGATGCGCGAGCGACCACACATAGTGGTTGGCAAAGTCCGCACCGATGACCAGCTGGGTGCCGCCGTCTTCGACCATATAGGTCATGTGCCCGGGCGTGTGCCCAAAGGCCGCCATGGCGGTAAGTCCCGATGCCACATCGCCGCCATCCTCAAGGAAGGTGAACTGATCCGCGAAAGGCTCGATCTTGGCCTTGAAGTTGTCGTTATCCGCCGTGGCCCAGGCGTCAAATTCCGCGCGGCCGGTCACGAGACGTGCGTTGTTGTAGGTCGCGGCGCCATCTTCTGTGGTCATACCGCCAATGTGGTCACCGTGCATGTGGGTGATGACCACCGCATCCACCTGATCGGCGGTGTAGCCTGCGGCCTCCAGCGCCGAAGTTGTGCCCGCAGCGGAGAGCCCGGTGTCAAAAAGCACCAGCTCGGACCCGGTGTTCACGACCGTGGGCGTGAAGAAGAACTGCGACACATCGGTGGGCAGATTGGCCTCTGCCGACACTTCGGCGAATGTATCGGCATCCACGTTGAGACCAAAGATGTTGTGCGGACCTTCGACAGCACGGGTGCCCGCAAGCAGCGTGGTGACTTCGAAGCCGCCGACCTTGACCCGATTGAACGGGCTCATGCCCACGCCCTGCATCGGCGCTTCGGCGCGGGCGGTCCCGGTTGTTGCAGCCGCAAGGGGCAGGGCAGCCGCACCCGCGAGTGCCGCGCGACGGGAGAGGTTGATCTGATCTGACATGATCACTTTCCTTTTGTGTTGGACTCTTCGCAAGATAGTGTGCCGTTGTATCCTGCCCATGTAAAACAGGGACAACCCGATCATTTTTTCGCGAGGAGGACTGATATGACAGACGCGCAAGACGTCCCGCGTTTCCTGAACGACGTGACACCGGAGCGGCGTCATCGCGAAGCGGCGGTCCTGAACACGTTGTTTCAGGAGGTCACCGGCTGGCAGCCGAGGCTCTGGTCGGGCAGCATTCTGGGCTATGGCACCTATGATTACACCTATGCATCCGGTCGCTCGGGGACCTTTCTTGCGACGGGCTTTTCACCGCGCAAAGCCAGGCTTTCGGTCTACATCATGCCCGGCTACGCCGATTTCGGGCATATTCTGGCCGATCTGGGCAAACATAAAACCGGAAAATCCTGCCTCTACATCAACAAGCTGGAGGATGTGGATACGCAGGTTCTGAAAACGCTGATCCGGGCCGGTCTCGACGATCTGGCCACCCGCTGGCCGGTGGTGCCGACATGAGGGGATCGCTGGACAATTGCACGCCCCTGTGACACCACGCGCCCCAACAGGAGACACCAGATGACCACCACCCGTTTTGCCCCGTCGCCCACCGGCTACATCCATATCGGCAACCTGCGCACGGCACTGATGAATTACCTCATCGCGCGCAAGGCGGAGGGGACGTTCATCCTGCGCATCGACGACACCGATCCGGAACGCTCCAAGGAAGAATATGTTGACGGGATCAAGCAGGATCTGGAATGGCTGGGCCTGCATTGGGACCGGGTCGAGCGGCAATCCGAACGGCTTGACCGCTATGCGGCGGCGGCGGACGAACTGCGCGACAAGGCCCGGTTTTACGAGGCTTTCGAGACGCCCACCGAGCTGGACCTGAAACGCAAAAAGCAACTGAACATGGGCAAGCCGCCGGTTTATGATCGCGCAGCCTTGGCCCTTTCTGATGCCGAAAAGGAAACGTTGCGGGCAGACCGCGGCAATGGCGTGTGGCGGTTCAAGCTGGATCACGAACGGATCGAATGGCACGACGGTATCCTGGGCGATATCTCCATCGATGCGGCCTCTGTTTCTGACCCGGTGCTCATTCGTGGGGACGGTCAGGTGCTCTATACGCTGGCCTCCGTGGTGGACGACACCGAAATGGGCGTGACCCATGTGGTGCGGGGATCCGACCACGTCACCAACACCGCCACGCAAATTCAGATCATCGAAGCGCTTGGCAGCACGGTGCCATCTTTTGCGCATCACTCGCTGCTGACTGGACCGCAGGGCGAGGCGCTTTCCAAACGTCTTGGCACGCTCGCGTTGCGCGACCTGCGCGAACAAGGCATCCAGCCCATGGCGCTGCTGAGCCTGATGGCGCGGCTGGGGTCGAGCGACCCGGTAGAGCTGCGCGCGGAGATGGCCGAGCTGATCGACGGATTTGACATTGGCCGTTTTGGCTCGGCGCCGACAAAATTCGATGTGGAAGATCTCTTCCCGCTGACGGCCCGTCACCTTGCAGGCCTGCCATTGGAAGCTGTGCAGGGCACGCTCACCGACGCAGGTGTGCCGGCCGAGAAAGCCGCGCAATTCTGGGAGGTCACCCGCGAAAACATCACAACGCTGAAAGACCTCGCTCCCTGGTGGGTGATGATGCGTGATGGGGCGGAGCCGGAGATTGATGCCGAAGATGCGGAGTTTGTGGCCGAAGCGATGAAACTCCTGCCAGAAGGCCCCTTTGACGACCAAACCTGGGGCAGCTGGACGGCGGAGGTCAAAGCGGCCACCGGGCGCAAGGGGCGTGGTCTTTTCATGCCGCTGCGCAAAGCGCTCACCGGGCAGGCGCAGGGGCCGGATATGTCTGCGCTGATGCCGCTCTTGCAAGTGGTCAAGGCACGGGGATGAGCACACGGCCCGCACGACAGGCTGCGGGCCATGGCTGACGCTCAGGCAAAGTTCCTGACTGGAAATCTTTTTCGCCACATCACCGTGATGGCGATGACCTCCTCCCTGGGGCTCATGGCGATCTTCGCCGTTGATTTCATCGACATGATTTTCATCGCGATGCTGGGTAAGGCCGAATTGGCCGCTGCTGTTGGTTATGCGGCGGCAATTTTGTTTTTCAACACGTCCTTTGGCATTGGCATGGCCATTGCCGCGGGGGCTTTGGTGGCGCGCGCGCTTGGGGCCGGAACCCCGGAGCTGGCCGAAGAGCGCAAGACCCATGCGCTGATCTACGGCGCGGCGTTCGGGATCATGTTCGCCGGTGCGGTCTGGATGAACCTTCCCGCGCTCGTCGCGTTGATCGGCGCGCGCGGCGAGACCGCCGCGCTGGCGCTGTCTTATCTGCAAATCACTGTGCCGGGCCTGCCATTTTTGATGGTCGGAATTATGGGGGGCGCAATCCTGCGCGCGCATGGAGATGCGCGTCGCGCGATGATGGCGACCATCTGGGGTGGGCTGGTCAATGCCATTCTGGACCCGATCCTGATTTTCGGACTGGGCCTGGAATTGACCGGGGCGGCCCTTGCATCGGTGTCTGCGCATATTGTGATCGCGGTCACGGCCCTTGTGCCCATCATCAAACACTATGGTGGTGTCGGGCGTCCGAAACCCGCTGGCATGGCGCGTGACCTTGTGCCGATTGTGGCGATCGCCTTTCCGGCCATTCTGACCCAACTGGCAACCCCGGTGGGCCAGGCCATCGTCACCCGCACGATGGCCCAATTCGGCGAGGCTGCCGTGGCTGGCATGGCCATTGTCGGGCGGCTGACCCCGCTGTCTTTCGGGATCATATTTGCCCTGTCAGGCGCGGTGGGCCCCATCCTGGGCCAGAATTTCGGCGCCAAGGACCACCAGCGTGTGCGCAAGGGGTTCAACAACGCCGTCCTGTTTACCGGCATCGTGATTGCGCTGGTCTCCGCAATCCTCTTTGCGCTGCGGTCGCAGATTGCAGACCTCTTTGATGCGACAGGTGTGACACGCGATCTGGTATTTCTCTTTTGCGGGCCGCTGTCGCTGCTCTTTTTCTTCAACGGCGTGCTGTTTGTCGGCAATGCCGCTTTCAACAACATGGGCCGCCCGTTCTATTCCACCTTCCTGAATTGGGGGCGCAACACCGTTGGGTTGGTGCCTCTGGTGTTGCTGGGCGCGGGGCTTTTGGGGCCTGCCGGTGTGCTGATCGGCCAGGCCGTGGCAGGGGTGATCTTTGGGGTGATCGCCTGGGCGCTTGCACGGCGGGTCATTGCGCAGGCCATGGCGCGTCCGGAGCCTGTCGAAAAATCAGAATTCGGGCGGCAGGGGCGCCTCATGTCGCTGCTTCACCTGCGCCGATAACCGATCCAGATGATCGTCCACCAAGGCAGTTTGTGCATTGGTCAGGACCTGATGGCGCGGGTAGATCGGATCTGCACGGTCGTTGACGATGGGGGTATCCCATCCGTCCGTCGTGTCAAAGAAAGCTTTCACGCCGGTTTCGCCAAAGACCTCGTGGAACCCCTGCACCACCACGTCGAGATAGCTGAGCAGGATCATGTGGCTGTCGCGTTCAAGCTGATGTTCGGGCGCCACCGAATAGACCGCAATATCGGGCTGAAGCGGGTGGTCATGATCCACCGCATGGCTCGCCGCAACGCGGGCGTATCCGCTTTCCCGTGCGTCGAGCGCGGCCCAGTCCGCGCCCGGTACCGCCGCGATCAGCCCCTGAATGCTGTGTTCGGGGGCGCGCACGCCGGTCAGCAGCACCACACCGAATCGCGGCGTGGCCACCCAGGCCCTGCGCCAGCCGTTCAATGTGGCGGGGCGCGGGTCCGGGTAATCGTGGCTCTTGGTGTTAACAAGGCTGCCGTAGCCAAAGAAATAAGGGTCTTTCATCAGAGTCTCATACCGGATTTTCGCGCAGTCAAACATTATGGTGAGGGCGGCACAAGAGACCTTGACCGATCCGCATACTTGCGCATACCGTCTGCGCACATCCCGCCCGGGAGAACCGGCTGCAAAGCCGGTGCCGAAGGAGCAACCGCCCCGGAAACTCTCAGGCCACCGGACCGTGCGGGACTGCAAAACTCTGGAGAGAGGTGCCCGATGAGGTGCCCGCCGAAGGGATAACGATCTCAGGCGAAAAGACAGAGGGGGCATCGAAGCGTGCAGATCGCACGTGTCAGATGCCGGTGTTTTAATCACACAATGACCGGCGCAAGGGAGAGGCCGGATGAGTGAGTTGCTAAAGACGCCGCTGTTTTCGCTGCATGAAAGCCTGGGCGCGAAAATGGTGCCCTTTGCGGGCTATGCGATGCCGGTGCAATACCCGATGGGCGTGATGCAGGAACACCTGCACACCCGCAGCGGGGCGGGGCTCTTTGATGTGAGCCACATGGGGCAAGTGATCCTGTCCGGTCCGTCCTGGGAGGCGGTGGCCCTGGCGTTTGAGGCGCTGGTGCCAATGGATGTGCTGGGGCTGGCCGATGGGCGTCAGCGCTACGGTCTTTTCACCAATGAGGCCGGGGGCATTGAGGATGACCTGATGTTCGCGCGTCGGGGCGACACGCTTTTTGTGGTGGTGAATGCGGCCTGCAAGGGCGCGGATATGGCGCGGATGCGCGCGGGTCTGCCGGATGAGATTACCGTTGAGGAATTGACGGATCGGGCGCTAATCGCGCTTCAGGGTCCGGGTGCCGCCGACGCGCTGGCCGGTCTGGATGCGCGTGCGGCGGACATGCGTTTCATGGATGTCACCGACCTCACGCTGGGCGGTCATGAGGTCTGGGCGTCACGCTCCGGATATACCGGTGAAGATGGGTATGAGATCTCTGTCGCGGCGCAGGATGCCGACGCCCTGGCGCGAACCCTGCTGGCGCTGGAGGGCGTTGCGCCCATTGGTCTGGGCGCGCGGGATTCTCTGCGGTTGGAAGCGGGCCTGTGCCTTTATGGAAATGACATTGATACCCGTACCGACCCGGTTGCCGCCGGTCTCAGCTGGGCCATTCAGAAGGTGCGGCGGCGCGGCGGGCAGCGTGAGGGCGGCTTTCCGGGCGCCGCGCAGGTTTTGGAGGTGTTCGCAAACGGACCCGACCAGCGCCGTGTCGGGCTGAAACCAGAAGGCCGCGCGCCGATGCGGGCAGGCGTCGAAATTTTCGAAACGGCGGAAGGTGGCGCACCGATTGGTGCCGTGACCTCAGGCGGGTTTGGACCGACCGTAGAGGGCCCGGTTGCCATGGGTTATGTGATGGCCAACCATGCAGCGCACGGCACGCAGCTCTTCGGCGAGGTGCGGGGCAAGCGTTTGCCGGTCGAGGTGGTCAAACTGCCGTTTGTTCCGGCCAATTTCAAACGATGATCAACAGGAGATGAAGCAATGAAATTCACCGAAGAGCACGAGTGGCTGCGCGAAGAAGACGGGGTCATGGTTGTGGGCATCACCATCCACGCAGCCGAGCAGCTGGGTGATGTCGTGTTTGTGGAGCTGCCTGAAGAAGGCACCACGGTCAGCAAGGATGATGAGGTCGTGGTGATCGAATCCGTCAAGGCGGCCAGTGATATTCTGGCGCCCGTGGATGGCGAAATTGTCGAGGTGAATGCGGCGTTGACGGATAACCCGGCCATGGTGAATGACGATCCGCAGGGCGAGGCGTGGTTTTTCAAGATGTCGGTGAGTGATGCCAGCCAGATGGACGAATTCATGGATGAAGCGGGCTATCAGAAGTTCATCGCGTAGGCGCGCGGTGAGAGGGCCGGAGCCTCCGGCGGGGATATTTTAGGCCAGAAGAAACCTGCGTGTCAGGGAAGGGAGCCAAGCCATGGTGTATAAGCCGACCGAATACTTGCCATATGATTTTGCCAACAGGCGGCACATCGGGCCGTCGCCCTCCGAGATGGCGGAGATGCTGGGGGTTGTGGGCGCCGAGACGCTGGATGCGCTAATGGATGATACCTTGCCGCCCGCGATCCGGCAGAAGGAGCCGCTGGATTTTGGCAAGGCGATGTCGGAGCGCGAGGTGCTGGAGCACATGCGCAAGACAGGTGCGCAGAACAAGGTGCTCACCTCGCTGATTGGTCAGGGCTACCACGGGACGGTCACACCTCCCGCGATCCAGCGGAATATCCTGGAGAACCCGGCGTGGTACACCGCTTATACGCCGTACCAGCCTGAGATTTCACAGGGGCGACTGGAGGCGCTGTTGAATTTCCAGACCATGGTCACGGATCTGACCGGGCTGGAGATCGCCAACGCGTCCTTGCTGGATGAGGCAACAGCCTGTGCCGAGGCGATGACCATGGCGCAGCGCGTGGCGAAGTCCAAAGCGAAGGCGTTTTTCGTGGATCGCGATTGCCACCCGCAAAACATCGCGGTGATGAAAACGCGGGCAGCCCCCTTGGGGATCGAGGTGATTGTCGGAAAGCCCTCCCGGATGGACGCCACGGCGGTCTTTGGTGCGATCTTCCAGTATCCGGGCACCTACGGCCATGTACATGACTTCACGGATCACATGGTGGCATTGCATGCAGCGGGGGCGATCGGGATCGTTTCTGCGGACCCGCTGGCGTTGACGCTGCTGAAAGAGCCCGGCGCGATGGGCGCGGATATCGCTGTGGGCTCGACGCAACGGTTTGGTGTGCCGGAAGGCTATGGCGGCCCGCACGCGGCCTATATGGCCTGTCGGGATGCTTATAAACGCGCCATGCCCGGTCGGATTGTGGGCGTTTCCGTGGATAGCAAAGGGAACCGCGCGTATCGGCTGTCGCTGCAGACACGGGAGCAACATATTCGGCGGGAGAAGGCGACCTCGAATGTCTGTACCGCGCAGGCTTTGCTGGCGGTTATGGCGTCGATGTATGCCGTTTTCCATGGGCCCGAGGGGCTGAAAGCGATTGCGCAGCGGATCCACCGCAAAACCGTGCGGTTGGCTAAAGGGTTGGAGGCTGCGGGCTTTAAGGTTGATCCGCGCGCTTGTTTCGACACGATCACCGTGGATGTGGGGCCCTTGCAGTCGGCGGTTCTGAAATCGGCAGTGGATGAGGGGATCAACCTGCGCCGTGTTGGCGAAACCCGCGTTGGGATCACACTGGATGAGCGCTGCAAGCCGGCGACGGTGGAGGCCGTCTGGCGGGCCTTTGGGGTGGTGCGCGAGGACAAGGATTTCAAGCCGGATTACCGGTTTCCTGAGGAAATGCTGCGCAGCTCGGGTTTCCTGACCCATCCGATCTTTCACATGAACCGGGCAGAGACTGAGATGATGCGCTATATGCGGCGGCTGGCGGATCGTGATCTGGCGCTGGACCGGGCGATGATCCCGCTGGGGTCTTGTACGATGAAGCTGAATTCTGCCGCCGAGATGATGCCCGTGAGCTGGCGCGAGTTTTCCCTTATCCATCCCTACGCACCCGCTGATCAGGCCGAGGGATACAAGATCATGATCGACGATCTGAGTGCCAAGCTCTGTGACATCACCGGGTATGATGCGATCTCCATGCAACCGAATTCCGGGGCTCAGGGGGAATATGCGGGGCTGCTGACAATCGCCGGATATCATCGCAGTCAGGGCGAGGCGCACCGCAACATCTGCCTCATTCCAATGAGTGCACATGGGACAAATCCGGCCTCGGCACAGATGGTCGGGTGGAAAGTGGTTGTGGTGAAATCTGCTGACAATGGCGACATTGACCTAGAAGATTTCCGCAGCAAGGCGGCGCAGCATAGTGAGAACCTTGCTGCCTGCATGATCACCTATCCTTCCACCCATGGCGTTTTCGAAGAGACGGTCACCAAAGTTACCAAGATCACCCATGATCATGGCGGTCAGGTATATATCGACGGCGCCAATATGAACGCGATGGTCGGTCTTAGCCGACCAGGCGATCTGGGTGGGGATGTAAGCCACCTGAACCTGCACAAGACCTTCTGCATCCCGCATGGCGGCGGTGGTCCCGGGATGGGGCCGATCGGGGTGAAATCGCATCTTGTCCCGCATTTGCCCGGCTCTCCAACAGAGGGCGATGGCGCTGTTTCGGCGGCACCCTTCGGGTCGCCCTCCTTGCTGCCCATCAGCTGGGCATACTGTCTGATGATGGGCGGGGATGGTCTGACGCAAGCCACCCGGGTTGCGATCCTGAATGCCAATTATATCGCCAAGCGGCTCGAAGGTGCATTCGACGTTCTCTACAAGGGGCCGTCGGGTCGTGTGGCGCATGAATGCATCATCGATGTGCGCCCGTTTGAGGCCAGTGCCCATGTGACCGTCGAAGATATCGCCAAACGCCTGATCGATTGCGGTTTTCACGCGCCAACAATGAGTTGGCCGGTGGCGGGCACGCTGATGGTCGAACCGACAGAAAGCGAGACCAAGGCAGAGCTGGACCGGTTCTGCGATGCAATGCTGGCTATTCGTGCCGAAATCGCTGCGGTTGAGGCGGGTCAGATCGATGCGGAAAACAATCCGCTTAAGAATGCGCCGCATACGGTCGAAGATCTTGTCGGGGATTGGGAGCGACCCTACAGCCGTGAGCAGGGATGCTTTCCGCCGGGCGCGTTTCGGGTAGACAAGTACTGGCCTCCGGTAAATCGGGTCGACAATGTCTATGGCGACAGGCATCTGGTATGTACTTGCCCGCCCATGGAAGATTACGCGGAAGCGGCGGAATAGGGGCGCTGCCCCCGACCCTTTGGGTCTCCCCCGGGATATTTTGGCCAGAAGAAACGGCTTTTTAACCATCCTCGGGCAGCATCAAGATGCGGAACAGGCGGGGACGCCGATGGCCGTGCCAGGAGAAGCAACATGTTTCTCGAACAGGGAGCGGTTCGCGCCACTCCCTGTTTCTTCTGGCTCTAAATATCCCCGCCGGAGGCATTAATTCTCTTTATTCCTTTGCCCTCAGAACGCGAGCCGGTTTGCTGTTTACCGGCCCCCATGCAAAGGCGAGGCTTGCGAGCAGGGTGCTGAGAATGCCGCCGCAGATGATCGCCAGGGCGTAGGACCAAATGATGGTGAAATCCGTATCCATGATGTAGGTGCTGACGGCCCATCCCCCCGCAATACCCGCGGCCAATGCCACAAGTCCCGCCAAGAGACCCAGAAGCGCGGAACGCAAAGCAAAACTCACCAGGATATTGCGGCGTGTGGTTCCCAGTGTTTTCAGCACTGCGGCCTCATAAACGCGCGCGCTTGTGCCCGCGGAGGCTGCGCCGATCAGCACGAGGAACCCGGTCAAAAGGGTAGCTGCGGCGCCATAAGATGTGGCAGCGGCCAGCCCGCTGAGCACATCGGCAACGCGGTCGATGGCGTCGCGTACACGTACGGCGGTGATGTTGGGATAGCGGCTGCTGAGATCGCGCAGGATCTGAGCTTCGGCCTCTTCTTCGGCGTAGACGGTTGAAATGAAGCTGTGGGGTGCGCCGGACAGGGCTGAGGGGTTCATCGCCAGGATGAAGCCGATCCCGGCGGTGGAGAAATCCACTTCGCGAAAGCTGGAAATCGTGCCGGTGATGTCGCGCCCGAGAATGTTGATGGTCAGCGTATCGCCGATGTTCAGGCCCATTTCTTCGGCTTCTTCTGCGGCAAAGCTGATCAGCGGGGGACCTGTGTAGTTCTCGTCCCACCACGTTCCTGCGGTCAGGCGCGTGTTTTCCGGCATCGGGCCAGCGTATGTGACCCCCCGATCGCCCTGAAGCACCCAATGATCGCCCGCAACATCGCGAGCCGGTTTATCGTTGATGCGGGTGATGATGCCGCGCAGCATCGGCGCGGATTGTATGCGCTTGACCGCCGGGTCGTTGGCCAAACGGTCGGTATAGCCATCGATCTGGTCTTTCTGGATGTCGACAAAGAAGTAGGAAGGGGCCACGGCAGGCAGGTTCCCTGTGATGGCATTGCGCAGGTTGCCGTCGATCTGACCCACCGCGGCCAGCACCGACAGGCCGAGACCAAGGGACAGAACAACGGAAGCCGCCCCTTCACGCGGATCGGCGATGGCGGCCAGAGCCCATCGTAGCTGGGGCTTGCCGCGGGCGACCCGTCCGCCCCGCCGCGATAGCATCCGGATCAGAAAGGCGGCCCCGGTCAGCAATAGCAGCGCACCCGCAATGCCGCCGGCGGTCCAGAGTGTCAGCCACCACGATCCCGAAAACCAGCCGGCAAAGCCCAGCAGCAAGGCAAGTGCTGCCGCCGTCATGATCAGATATCGAAAGGCTGGTAGTTTGCGCCCGGCGCTCAGCGCGTCCCGAAACAGCGTCGCGGCCCGGATGTCTTCCGCACGGGCCAGTGGCCAGAGGGTGAAAAGGAACGCTGTCAGCAGGCCGTAGAGAACAGCTTCCAGTAGCGGCGCCGGATAGAGCGCAAATGCGGCGGGAATGGGGAGGCGGGCCTCGATCAATGGCGCCAGCACAAGCGGTGCGACTCCGCCCAAGAGCACGCCGATGCCGACACCCAGCACCGACAGCAGCCCGATTTGCAGGAAATAGGTCTGAAAGATCGTCGCGCGGTCGGCACCAAGTGTCCTGAGTGTGGCGATCACATTGGTTTTGCTGGCTATATAGGCGCGCACGGCCGAAGATACGCCCACGCCCCCGACGGCGAGACCGGAGAGGCCGACAAGTACCAGAAAGGCCCCCAGACGGTCCACAAACTCAGAGATCCCCGGCGCGCCATTGCGGGCATCAGTCCAGCGCATCCCGGTGTCTTCAAACCGGGTCCGGGCCTCTCTTTTGAGCGCGGCCAGATCGGCGTTTTCGGGCAATTTCAGCCGGTATTTGGTTGAAAACAACGTGCCGGGTGCAAGGAGTGTCGAGTTCTCGAGGCTGGGGGTGCGCACGATGGTGCGGGGGCCAAGGGCAAACCCACCCGCTGCGCTGTCAGGTTCGCGCGCCAGCAGCGCCGTCAATCGGAAGGTCTGTGTGCCAAGGCGGAAAGTGTCGCCGACGCTGATGCCCAGACGGTCCACCAGAACCTGCTCCATCACCGCGCCGGGCAGGCCACCTTGATCGGCGAGCGCTGCTTCCAGCGGGATGTCGGGCTCCAGTGCAACGGTTCCAACCAGGGGGTAGGCGTCGTCCACGGCTTTGATCTGCGTCAGGCCGCGCTCTGCTGTGTCCCCGTCGCCCACCACCGCCATAGAGCGAAAGTCCACGATTTCGGACAGGCGCACGGCAGTTTGCGCCATCCAGTCTCGCTCCTCCTCCGTGGCAAAACGATAGGTGAAATCCATCTCGGCGTCCCCGCCCAGGAGGGCTGCCCCTTCCCGTTCAAGACCAGCCTCGATGCTGGAACGGACTGATCCGACGGCGGCAATGGCCGCGACCCCGAGGGCAAGACAGGCCAGGAAAATGCGAAAGCCCCGCAAGCCCCCGCGCAATTCGCGCCGGGCGAATTTCGACGCGATGCGCAGGCTCATTCGGCGGCCCGCTCCAGAGGGGCGATCCGGCCATCGGTGAGGCGGATGACACGATCACAGCGCGCCGCAAGGCTTTGGCTATGGGTGACCAGCACCAGCGTGGCGCCATGCCTGTCCCGCAGCCCGAAAAGCAGATCGATGATCGCCGTGCCATTCGCGCCATCGAGATTGCCCGTGGGCTCATCCGCCAGCAGGATATCGGGGCGCGGGGCGGAGGCGCGGGCCAGAGCGACACGCTGTTGTTCGCCGCCGGACATTTGCGACGGGTAATGATCGGCGCGGTGTGCCAGACCGACCTCGGCCAGCTCCGCCTGGGCCTTGGCAAAGGCATCCGCGTCACCCGCCAGTTCGAGCGGGGTCGCCACGTTTTCCAACGCGGTCATGGTCGGGATCAGATGGAAGGATTGGAACACCACGCCCATGTGATCGCGGCGAAACCGCGCCAGCGCATCCTCGCTCATATCGGTCAGGTCGTGGCCCAGAGCAGTGACCGTGCCGCCGGTGGCACGTTCCAGCCCGCCCATCAGCATCAGCAGTGATGACTTGCCGGAGCCTGAAGGGCCAATCAACCCCAGGCTCTCGCCCTTGTGAACCTCCAGCGAAATGCCATGCAGAATATCCACCCGCCCGGCATTGCCATCGAGCGATAATGCCGCATCATTGAGAGAGAACACTGGATCGGTCATAAAACAAGTCACCTTTGGTCGGTATACGTGTGGCATATGGAGGCTGGATCAAGATGCACAAGGTTGTGATGGGGATCGCGCTGGCATGGCCTGTGGCGGCGCAAGCGGATGAGGTGGTGATTGCAGCGCTTGGCGATAGCCTGACGCAGGGCTACGGGCTGGTTGCCGAGCAGGGGTTCGTGCCGCAACTGCAGGCCTGGCTCGACGGGCAGGGGGCCGAGGTGCGCCTGATCAACGCGGGCGTCTCTGGTGATACCACTGCGGGCGGGCTGAGCCGGGTGGCCTGGACGCTGACGCCGGAGGTGGACGCAATGATCGTGGCGCTGGGGGCGAATGATCTGCTGCGCGGGATCGATCCTGCGGTCAGCCGCGCCAATCTCGATGGTATTTTACAGGCTGCGGATGCAGCACAGGTCGATGTGTTGCTTTTGGGTATGGAAGCACCGGGGAATTTCGGGCCGGAATACAAGGCGGAATTTGACGCTATGTATCCGGACCTCGCGCGCGATTACGATACGCTTTTCGCGGCGCGTTTCTTTGACGGATTGGCGGCAGAGGGAAGCGACCTGGCCTCCGTGCGCGATGATATGCAGCCCGACGGTATTCATCCGAATGCGGAGGGCGTCGCCAAGATCGTTGCAGCCCTTGGGCCGGAAGTACTGAAATTGATTGCAAGGGCAGAGGAGTAAGCCGCGATGCCGGGACGCTTCTTTCTTACGTCGCCGATCGCGGATGTGGCCCGCGCCCTGGATCAGGATGTGCGCCCGGTTGCGGATGAACCTGTCCGGCATAACGTGTCCCCGGGTCAGGACATTGTGACCCTGACGCAGAAGGGATTGCGACGCATGCGCTGGGGCATTGTCCCGGTGGGTCGGGTCGATGCACGCGGGCGTCCGGTGATGCAGACCCTGATCAACGCCCGCAGCGAAACGGTATTTGAAAAAGTCACTTTTCGCGGCACGGGCCGGGCGGTGGTCCCTCTGGACGGATGGTACGAATGGACCGGCGAGAAGCGCCGCAAAACCCCATGGGCCATCACGCCAAAGTCGGGTGGGTTCCTGTTTTTCGCCGCGATCACCGACCGCTGGCAGGGACCGGGCGGCGTTGAGGTGGATCAGGTGGCGACCCTGACCTGCGCGCCCTCTGCGGATGTAGTGGACATTCATCACCGCATGGGCGTGATTTTGGAAAAAGAAGACATCGGGACCTGGCTGACCGGGTCACAGGATGCGGTGAAGCCCCTGTTCAGACCCTGGCCTGCCGGTCGTCTGCGGGTCGATGAAGCTGTCGGTGTGGATTGGAGTGGAGCCTGAGCCCACAAAAAACGGGCACCAGAGCGCCCGTTTGCATAAGTCATGAGGGGTGTGATCAGGCCAGAGCGAGGTTTCCCGCACTCTCGCGACCATCCCGGCCGGCTTCAACGTCGAATGTGACTTTCTGGTTGTCGGCGAGACCTGTCAGGCCTGCGCGTTCCACCGCAGAGATATGCACAAAGATGTCTTTGCCGCCACCGTCAGGGGCGATAAAGCCGTAGCCTTTGGTTGTGTTAAACCATTTCACGGTGCCTGTGGCCATTCCCGTGTCTCCTATAAAATGCTGCCCGCGGAATGCGGCAACCTGGCTCGGTCGAAAGCAGATCGAATGACTGGCCGGAAGGAGCTAGTGGTCGATAGTTCGTCGCGTCGCGGTATCGATATTGAAGCAGGTGCCCCCAAAATCAAGTCAATTTCTGATGACAGCGGCGCACACGATTGCATCGGCAACTTCCCGCCAGCCGTGTATTGCCCGGCTTTTGTGCAGGGCAGTATTTTGTGCGGGCGGAATTAAATTTTACCAGTTGATAAAAAAATGATTCCGTGAGAGCGTTTTATCAAATGACAAGCCAGAATGGGGAAAACCATGTCCAGCGATACATTTACACCCGGAATTGTGCCCGGACGACTGGATGACGCGGCCTATGCCGAGCAGTTTTCCGATCTGCACCCGCCCCTTGATCCGCATGAGGCGCTGGTGGCCGCGGACCGCTGCTATTTCTGCCACGACGCGCCTTGTATCACGGCCTGTCCCACGGACATCGATATCCCACTGTTCATCCGTCAGATTGCGACAGGCACCCCGGATGCGGCGGCCAAGACGATTCTGAGCCAGAACATCATGGGCGGGATGTGCGCCCGGGTCTGCCCGACCGAACAGCTCTGCGAAGAGGCCTGTGTGCGCGAGCTTGCCGAGGGCAAACCGGTGTTGATCGGACAGTTGCAGCGCTATGCGACCGATCATTTGCAGGATCAGGGCATTCACCCTTTCTCCCGAGCCGCGGCGACCGGTAAAACGGTTGCCGTGGTGGGGGCGGGGCCCGCAGGGCTCAGCTGCGCACACCGCTTGGCGATGTTGGGCCATGATGTCGTAGTCTATGACGCCCGGCCCAAGGCCGGCGGGCTCAACGAATACGGGATCGCGACCTACAAAACGGTTGAGGGCTTTGCGCAGGCTGAGGTGGACTGGCTGTTGCAGATCGGCGGTATTCGCATCGAATATGGCAAGGCACTGGGCCGCGAAGAGACGCTCGAGAGCCTGCGCAGCGGGTATGACGCGGTGTTCCTCGGCATGGGCCTAGGCGGCGTGAATGCATTGGGGGCCGAGGGGGCGGAAAAAGAGGGCGTGGTGAACGCCGTCGATTTCATCGCCGAATTGCGTCAGGCCGAGGATGTTGCACGGGTGCCCGTGGGGCGCGACGTGGTGGTCATCGGCGGCGGTATGACGGCGATTGATGCCGCCGTGCAGGCCAAGCTGCTGGGCGCGCTGAATGTGACGCTGGTCTATCGGCGCGCGCGTGACCGGATGAATGCCAGCGTGTTTGAACAGGATCTGGCCGCCAGTAAAGGGGTGCGGATCGTCACCCATGCGGTGCCCACGGCGGTCATCGGCAATGGTGCGGTGCGGGAGATTGAATTTGACTACGTGGACGACGCGATGATGCCGACGGGGCAGTCATTGAGGCTGGCTGCGGATCAGGTGTTTCGGGCCATTGGCCAGACGCTGGTGGGTGACGGATTGCCAGCGCTGGACGGGCGCAAGATCCAGGTGGATGCGGCTGGTCGGACATCGGTTGAAGGCGTTTGGGCGGGGGGTGATTGTGCCGCTGGAGGCGATGATCTGACGGTCATAGCGGTCGCCGAAGGACGTGATGCGGCGATGGACATTCACGCGACACTGACAGGAGCGGCGGGCTGAACCCCGCTCTACGAAAGGAAGGCATATGGCTGATCTGACAAGCGAATTCGTAGGCATCAAGAGCCCAAATCCGTTCTGGTTGGCCTCCGCGCCGCCGACGGACAAGGAATACAACGTGCGCCGCGCCTTCGAGGCGGGGTGGGGCGGTGTGGTCTGGAAGACGCTCGGGCTGGACCCGCATGTGGTCAATGTGAACGGGCCGCGATACGGCGCGATTTACGGCGCCGACCGGCGGCTTTTGGGGCTCAACAACATTGAGCTGATCACCGACCGACCGCTGCAGACCAACCTTGATGAGATCAAGGTTGTGAAGCGCGACTATCCGGATCGGGCGATGATTGTGTCACTCATGGTGCCTTGCGAAGAGGAGCCTTGGAAATTCATCCTGCCGCTCGTGGAAGACACTGGCGCGGATGGGGTGGAGCTGAACTTCGGCTGCCCGCATGGGATGTCGGAGCGCGGCATGGGGTCTGCTGTTGGGCAAGTGCCGGAATACATCGAGATGGTAACGCGGTGGGTCAAGGCCAACACGCGGATGCCAGTGATCGTGAAGCTGACACCCAACATCACCGATATACGCAAACCCGCCGAGGCGGCGATGAAGGGTGGGGCCGATGCGGTCTCGCTGATCAACACGATCAACTCGATCACGTCGGTTGATCTGGACCTCTTTGCGCCGGAGCCGACGATTGACGGCAAGGGCGCGCATGGTGGCTATTGTGGGCCTGCGGTGAAACCCATTGCGCTGAACATGGTGGCAGAAATCGCACGTGACCCCGCGCTGGGACAGATCCCAATCTCAGGTATCGGCGGGATCACCACCTGGCGCGATGCGGCGGAGTTCATGGCGCTTGGGGCTGGCAATGTGCAGGTCTGCACCGCGGCCATGACCTATGGGTTCAAGATCGTGCAGGAGATGATCAGCGGATTGTCCGATTACATGGACAGCAAGGGTCTGAGTTCAGTCGATGAGATCGTCGGCCGCGCCGTGCCTAATGTCACGGACTGGCAGCATCTAAACCTGAATTACATCGCCAAGGCGAAGATCAATCAGGACCTTTGTATTTCCTGCGGGCGTTGTTTTGCGGCCTGCGAGGACACCTCGCATCAGGCAATCGCAATGTCCGAAGACCGGACATTTACCGTTATCGACGAGGAATGCGTCGCCTGTAACCTCTGCGTTAACGTTTGCCCGGTCGAGGCGTGCATCACGATGGAGGCCATGGCGCCTGGGCTGGTCGACCCACGCACCGGCAAGGTGGTGGAGCCTGACTATGCAAACTGGACCACGCATCCCAACAATCCCGCGGCCAAAGCCGCGGAATAGGCTCAGCCATCATCGCGTTTGAGAATGGGCGCGGTGGGCAGCGGATCAGGCATGGCCTGAGCGCGTTCTTCGGCGCGTCGCATCGCTGCCTCGGCGGCACGTTCTGCCATGCGGTCGGCCTCACGGGCGGCTTGCAACTCCTTGGATTCCGCTTTTAGTTCAGCCTGTTGGGCCAAGTATTCAGCGGTTGGTCCTGACTGGGCCTGCGCGTCGACAACCGATTTTGGCGCTGCCTCTACAGGCAGCATGGCGACGCGACCACGCTTGAGGAGGGCTGCAATCTGCGCGCCCCCTGTGCCGGTTCCATTGCCCGCGCCCTGACCGGAATGATCAGATGTCATATTGGTGGATCCGCCGGATTTTGCGTCAGAAACGGGTTTGCTGACGGCGAGGCCGGCGTCTTGCCCCTCTTGCGTGGCCGGCACGGGCTGGGGCGCATAGGGGCTGATCAGGGATATTGCACTCATGGTTCGCTCCGATCTTTAACGTCATCTGAAGCCGCCACCCGTAACTATTAATGCGAAATGAATATTAACGAGGCTTTAACACCCGCGCCAAATTTTGTTTTTGGTTAATAAGTGTTTAAGGGCGCAGCAATCTGGTGAACATCGCCTCAAGATATTGCGCGGCACCCTCGTGACCATTGGGGTCATCCCGCAGCAAAACCTGCACCTGTGCTGCAAAATCGGCGTAGTGCTGGGTTGTTGCCCAGATCGAGAAGATCAGGTGGCGCGGGTCCACGGTGGTTAAGAATCCCTGATCCATCCAGGATTGGATGACAGCGCATTTTTCTTCGAACAGCGGCTGCAAACCGGATTGCAGATGCGGGGCCATACGCGGCGCACCCTGCAGGATTTCCCCGGCAAAAAGACGGCTCTCACGCGGCAGATCGCGCGCCATGTCGAGCTTGCGCTGCACATAGCTGAGGATTTCCTGCAAAGGGTCGCCATCGGGGTCGAGCGTCACCAAGGGTTCCAGCCAGGTTTCCATCAGTTGATTGAGCAGGGTGACATGGATCTCTTCCTTGCCATCGAAATAGTAGAGAATATTCGGCTTGCTCAGCCCCGCAGCCTCGGCAATCTGGTCCAGCGTCGCGCCGCGATAGCCATGCATGGAGAAGACATCGAGTGCGGCATCAAGGATCCGCCGCCGATTGCGTTGCTGGATGCGGCTGGGTTTCTTGTCGGCGCCGTCAGGCAAGGGCGGTATCTCCGGAAAGGGGCTGCTGCAAAAACTGGCATTTTGGAATGTGAAGATACACTCCCACGGGAAACCCGCAAAAGGAAGTCTTGACTTGGCATACCCTAATCGCAATCGTGTCTTTACCAAATGGTAAAAATTACCATCGGTCAAAAAAAGCACCGCCAGGAAGGACCCCAGCCATGCCCGCGCCCGGACAGAACCTGAAGATCAATCCAGACAGGCTCTGGGACAGCCTGATGGAGATGGCAAAGATCGGGCCCGGTGTGGCAGGTGGCAACAACCGCCAGACGCTGACGGATGAGGATGGCGAAGGGCGCGCGCTGTTTCAAAGCTGGTGCGAGGCGGCGGGCTGTGCGATGGGGCTCGACCAGATGGGCAACATGTTTGCGTGGCGTGACGGTGCAGACCCCAATGCGCTCCCCGTTTACGTGGGCAGCCATCTCGATACACAGCCCACGGGCGGCAAATATGATGGCGTTCTGGGGGTGCTTGGCGGGCTGGAGATCATCCGTACGCTGAACGATCTGAACGTGCAGACCAAGCATCCGATTGTGGTCACGAATTTCACCAATGAGGAGGGCACGCGCTATGCCCCCGCGATGCTGTCGTCGGGTGTTTTTGCGGGCATTCACACGCAGGACTGGGCCTATGACCGCGTCGACGCGGAAGGCAAAAAATTCGGCGATGAGCTCAAGCGCATCGGATGGCGCGGTGAAGAAGAAGTGGGTGCCCGCAAGATGCACGCATTCTTCGAGCTGCACATCGAGCAGGGGCCTATTCTGGAAGCGGAAGGCAAGGATATCGGTGTGGTCACCCACGGGCAGGGGCTGTCCTGGACTGAAGTGACGATCACCGGCAAAGACAGTCACACTGGCTCGACCCCGATGCCGATGCGCAAGAATGCGGGCCTTGGCATGGCGCGGGTCTTGGAAAAGGTGGACGAGATTGCCTGGTCGCATAAACCCCACGCGGTGGGGGCTGCGGGGCATATCGATGTCTACCCGAATTCGCGCAACGTGATCCCGGGCAAGGTGGTTTTTACCGTCGATTTCCGGTCCCCCGATCTGAGCGTGATCGAGGATATGGAGGCGCGGCTGCGGGTCGAGGGTCAGAAGATCGCGGACGACATGGGTCTGGAGATTGGCTTCGAAAAAGTAGGTGGCTTTGATCCGGTCGCCTTTGACGAGGGTTGCGTCGTAGCGGTACGCTCGGCGGCGGAGCGCTTGGGCTACACCCATAGGGACCTGATCTCCGGCGCCGGACATGATGCCTGCTGGATCAACCGCGTGGCGCCCACGGCGATGGTGATGTGTCCCTGCGTGGACGGACTGAGCCACAATGAAGCGGAGGAAATCTCCAAGGATTGGGCCATGGCGGGAACCGATGTGCTACTGCATGCGGTGGTCGAAACGGCGGAGATCGTGGGGTGATTGCGCCTGATATGACAGTGCGGGATCGCATTTCCGCGCTGATTGACGCAGAGCTGCAAGAGGCTGAAGCTGGCAGTAACGAGATGTTGCGCAAGACTGCGCATGCCATGCGTGCCGTCCTTTGTACCCCGCGAGAGACACAAGTGAATTTCTCCGGCGGGCTTGTGCAGCGGTGTTGGAGTGTGACGCGGGGCGATGGGGATTATAGGGTGATCTACATGCCGGTTGCGGGATATTTCGCGCTCTGCGTGGAGAGTGATTTCGGACCGTTGGACATTGGGGTGCATGGGTCTGCTTTGGGATGTTTCGGGTCTGTCTGAGAGCCGAACACTGGCGTATTCAGGGCCAAGAGAACTGGTCCGCTGATATGGGAGAGACAAGATGAGCAAGGTGATCAAGGGCGGCATGGTTTGCACGGCGGATCGCACGTGGAAAGCGGATGTGCTGATCGAAGGCGAGACCATCAGCCAGATCGGAGAGGATCTGAAGGGCGATGACTACATTGATGCGGAAGGGGCCTATGTCATCCCCGGCGGGATCGACCCGCACACGCATCTGGAAATGCCCTTCATGGGCACCACGGCAGCGGAGACCTTCGAGAGCGGCACTTGGGCCGCAGCGGCGGGGGGCACCACGATGGTGGTGGATTTCTGCCTGCCGGGCGAGGATGGCTCGATCAAGAATGCGATCAACGAGTGGCACCGCAAATCAGCCCCACAGATCTGCTCGGACGTGGGCTATCACATGGCGATCACCGGTTGGGATGAGAACGTCTTTAACGAGATGAAAGACGCGGTCGACATGGGGGTGAACTCCTTCAAGCACTTCATGGCCTACAAGGGCGCGCTGATGATCGAGGATGATGAGATGTTCGCCTCTTTCAAGCGCTGTGCAGAGCTGGGCGCGCTGCCGATGGTACATGCGGAGAACGGCGATCTGGTGGCCGAGATGCAGCAAAAATATTTCGAGCAGGGGATCACCGGGCCGGAAGGCCATGCCTATTCGCGCCCGCCGGAGTTTGAGGGTGAAGCGGCCAATCGGGCGATCACCATTGCCGACGCGGCTGGCGTGCCTTTGTACATCGTGCACGTCTCCTGCGAGCAGGCGCATGAAGCGATCCGGCGCGCGCGGCAGAAGGGCATGCGGGTGTACGGCGAGCCGCTCATTCAGTTCCTGACGCTCGATGAATCCGAGTATTTCAACAAGGATTGGGACCACGCGGCGCGGCGGGTGATGTCGCCACCGTTCCGCTCGAAGGATCATCAGGACAGTCTTTGGGCGGGCTTGCAGGCGGGATCATTGCAAGTGGTGGCCACCGATCACGCGGCGTTCAATACCGAACAAAAACGTGCCGGTCGCGATGATTTCCGGATCATTCCCAACGGCTCGAACGGGCTGGAGGAGCGGCTCGCCGTGCTCTGGACCGAAGGGGTCGAGACGGGGCGGTTGACGCCAAACGAGTTTGTCGCAACGACCTCGACCAATGTGGCGAAGATCCTGAACATCTATCCGCGCAAGGGGGCAATCGTTGAAGGGGCGGATGCGGATATCGTGGTGTGGGATCCGAAAATCACCAAAACCATTTCGACTTCGAACCACCATTCTGTTTTGGATTACAACGTCTTCGAAGGTTTCGAAGTGAAGGCACAGAGCCGGTATACGCTGAACCGGGGTGAGGTGATCTGGGCCTGGGGGCAGAATTCGCAGCCCAATCCGGGCCGGGGGCGTTTCATCCCGCGGCCCGCATTTTCCTCCGCATCGCAGGCGTTGAGCAAGTGGAAAGCGCTGACTGCGCCGAAGATGATAAAGCGCGACCCGATGAATATTCCGGCGGGGATCTGAGTTTTGATGCAGGACGCCGCATTGCGACTGCCGGATGAGGGTGAAAGGCGCAGCGTGATTTCTGCCCGCCATCTGGATTTGACATTTCAGACCAATGACGGGCCGGTGCATGCGCTGAAAGACGTGTCGCTGGAGATCGAAAAAGGCGAATTTGTCAGCTTCATCGGGCCGTCTGGCTGTGGGAAAACAACGTTCTTGCGCTGCATGGCTGATCTGGAACATCCAACGGGCGGGGAGATCACCGTCAATGGGATCAGCCCGGCAGAGGCGCGGGCCTCGCGGGCCTATGGCTATGTATTCCAGGCGGCGGGGCTTTATCCCTGGCGGACGATTGCGGGCAACATCCGGTTGCCGCTGGAGATCATGGGGTATTCCAAAACCGATCAGAACGCGCGGGTGTCCCGTGTTCTTGATCTGGTGGAATTATCGGGGTTTGAGAATAAATTCCCCTGGCAACTCTCCGGCGGGATGCAGCAGCGCGCCTCGATTGCCCGCGCGCTGGCCTTTGATGCGGATATTCTGCTGATGGATGAACCCTTCGGCGCGCTGGATGAGATCGTGCGGGATCACCTGAATGAACAGCTCTTGAAGCTCTGGGAACGGACCGAGAAGACCATCGCCTTTGTCACCCATTCGATCCCGGAGGCGGTCTATCTGAGCACCAAGATCGTGGTGATGTCGCCGCGGCCCGGGCGGATCACAGATGTGATCGATAGCCCGCTGCCGAAAGAACGCCCCTTGGATATCCGCGACACACCTGAATTTCTGGAGGTGGCGCATCGGGTCAGGGAAGGTCTGCGGGCCGGGCATCTGGATGAGTGAACGGCAGGCATTTTGTGAGCGGCCCTCCGGGGGGGATATTTTGGGCCAGAAGAAGCGGGAGAGGTGCGCATGAGGCAGAGTGTCGTGCCGGTCCTGACGGTTGTCTGTGGCATTTTCCTGGTGTGGTATGTGGCTGCGATCTGGCTGAATGCGCCCTGGGCTTATGACAAGGCGACGCGCACCGGTGATGTGCTGACGACGCAGACCCTGATTGCCGATACCTGGTCCCAGGAGAAGCCGAAGTTGCCCGCGCCGCATCAGGTGGGCGCCGAGATCTGGGAGACGACGGTCGAGAAGAAGATCACCTCAAAGCGGTCGCTGATTTATCATTCCTGGGTGACGCTCTCGGCAACCTTGCTGGGCTTTGGGCTGGGCACCGGGCTTGGGATCGCGCTGGCGGTTGGGATCGTCTACAACCGCACGATGGATATGTCGGTGATGCCCTGGGTCATTGCAAGTCAGACCATTCCCATCCTCGCGATTGCGCCGATGATCATCGTGGTGCTGAATGCGGTTGGGATTTCCGGGCTGCTGCCGAAAGCGATGATTTCGATGTATCTGTCGTTCTTTCCGGTGGTCGTGGGCATGGTGAAAGGGCTGCGCAGCCCGGATGCGATGCAACTGGACCAGATGCGCACGTGGAATGCCAGCGCCAGCCAGATGTTCTGGCGGCTGCGCTTGCCCTCGTCGATGCCCTATCTCTTTACCTCACTGAAGATTGCGATGGCGGCGTCGCTGGTGGGGGCCATTGTTGGTGAATTGCCCACGGGTGCTGTTGCCGGTCTTGGCGCGCGCTTGTTGGCAGGCAGTTACTACGGTCAAACGATACAGATCTGGTCTGCGCTGATCATGGCGGCGGTGCTGGCGGCGGCCTTGGTGGCCTTGATCGGGCTGGCGCAGCGCGTGACCCTGAAACGGATGGGCATGGCATGATCTGGCTGGTCTTTGCATTTGGCATTTGGGCGCTGGGCTGGTGGGTCAACACGCGATTGGCAGCATTGCCGCGGACGCGCGCCACGGGGCTTGCGATCCCCGTGATCTTTGGTCTGACGCTGATCGCGATTTGGGAAGGGGTCGTGCGCGGGTTGGAGATCAGCCCGGTGCTGTTGCCCGCACCCTCGATGATCGCTGCTCGGTTTGCGGCCTCGACTGGCATCCTCTGGGAAGATTTTGTGCAAACGGTGATCAAGGGAGCGCTCAGCGGCTATGTATTGGGCTGCGGCGCGGCCTTTCTGATCGCCATTCTGGTGGACCGCTTCGATTTCCTGCGCCGGGGGCTTTTGCCGGTGGGCAATTTTGTCGCGGCGCTGCCGGTGATCGGGATGGCGCCCATTCTGGTCATGTGGTTCGGCTTTGACTGGCAATCCAAGGCCGCCGTGGTTGTGGTGATGGTATTTTTTCCGATGCTGGTGAACACGGTGCAGGGGCTATCGGACAGCTCGGCCATGCAACGCGACCTGATGCGCACCTATGCCGCGGGCTACTGGGCGACGCTCCTGAAGCTGCGCTTGCCTGCGGCGATGCCCTTCATCTTCAACGGGCTGAAAATCGCGAGCACATTGGCGCTGATCGGTGCCATCGTTGCTGAGTTTTTCGGCTCTCCCATCCGCGGGATGGGCTTTCGGATTTCCACATCGGTGGGACAGCTTGCGCTTGATCTGGTCTGGGCGGAAATTGTTGTTGCAGCGGTGGTGGGATCGGCGTTCTACGGGCTCGTGGCGCTGATCGAACGGACGGTGACTTTCTGGCACCCGTCCCAACGAAACCAATAAAATGACCAAACAAGGAGAGTATCATGGAAACGATGAAAACACTGGCGGCCGGTGTCGCCGTTGGGATGTGGGGGATGGCTGCGCAAGCGGCAGATGAGGTGACGTTGCAGCTCAAATGGGTCACGCAGGCGCAGTTTGCGGGCTACTATGTCGCCTTGGACAAAGGGTTTTACGAGGAAGAAGACCTGGACGTCACCATCAAACCCGGCGGGCCGGACATCGCGCCGACACAGGTGCTTGCCGGGGGCGGTGCCGATGTGACCGTGGAGTGGATGCCCGCGGCGCTGGCCGCGCGCGAGAAGGGGCTGGGCATGGTCAATATCGCGCAGCCGTTCAAGTCCTCGGGCATGATGCTGACCTGCCGCAAGGATGCAGGCGTGACCAGCACGGATGATTTCGCCGGCAAAACGCTGGGCGTGTGGTTCTTTGGCAATGAGTTCCCGTTCCTCAGCTGGATGAGCAAGCTGGACATCCCCACCGATGGGTCCGACAGTGGCGTGACCGTTCTGAAACAGGGGTTCAATGTGGATCCGCTGTTGCAGGGGCAGGCGGCCTGTGTGTCGACCATGACCTACAACGAATACTGGCAGGTGATTGATGCGGGCCTGAGCCCGGATGACCTGACTGTCTTCAAATATGAAGAGCAGGGTGTGGCGACGCTGGAAGACGGGCTCTATGCGCTGGAAGAAAACCTGGCGGATCCGGGGTTTGAGGACAAGATGGTGCGTTTCGTGCGGGCCTCGATGAAAGGCTGGAAATATGCTGAGGAAAACCCGGATGAGGCGGCGGAGATCGTGCTGGAAAACGATGCCAGCGGCGCACAAACCGAAGAGCATCAAAAGCGTATGATGGGCGAGATCGCCAAATTGACGGCGGGCAGCAATGGCGCTCTGGATCCGGCGGACTATGAACGCACCGTCGCATCGCTGCTGTCGGGCGGGTCGGATCCGGTGATCACAAAGGCACCGGAAGGGGCATGGACACATGCGGTTACCGACAAAGCTTTGAACTAAAGCGTTTCGGGAAACCCTGAGACACCACTCCTATTTTCGCGCTTGAGAAGAAAGCGAAAGGGGAGGCACAGGTGATCCGTGTATCTCCCGAAACGCGATAGGCGGGCTGTCAGCCAATTGTTGCTAAAGGCCGGTGGTTGCATCGGCCTTTTTCAGCGCGTGTCTCTGGACTTTCCACGCATCGGCCCCATGTCTTGACCGTAGCCTAGGGAGTAGTTGGAACGATGAGCAATATGGAAAGTCTGGAAAGCCAGTTGACAGAAAAAGAGCGTCAGGCGCGCGTGAACGCTCAGGCGCTGTCATCGATAGAAGCGGAGAACACCAAACGCGAAGCGGGTGGCTATGCCGTGATGGCGGCGGCGCTCGGCTATGGCGAGGGTGCGTTGGGCGACGGCCGTTTTGGCAAGTTGAGCCACGCGGCTAAGCTGTTCTGCATCCTCTTTGCCATGCTGGTCCCAAGTCTGCTGGTCTGGCACGTTCTGCTCTGACCGGAACAACCACGTTTCACGAGCGCGTGGCGCAGAAAAAAACCGGCCCACTTGGAGCCGGTTTTTCTATGTATTTTTGAAAGTCGCTTATGCGAGGGCGATGTTGGTCGCACTTTCACGGCCGTCGCGGCCTGCTTCGATGTCGAAGGTCACTTTCTGGTTGTCGGCCAGACCTGTCAGGCCTGCGCGCTCAACAGCGGAAATGTGAACGAAAACGTCCTTGCTGCCGCCGTCTGGTGCGATGAAGCCGAAGCCTTTTGTGGTGTTGAACCATTTCACGGTGCCTGTGGCCATATCCGTGGTCTCCTATATAGATGCTATCCGCGTCGTTGCGATAGCCTGGCGTGGTCGGTCTGGATCGAAGACTGACCGTCCGTAAGAGACAGCAGGTCGAAAAAGAAAAACGTATGCGAAGCGGCATATGACAGATGACCGCCCTTCTGACAAGGAAAAGCTTCAACCGGAACGAGCGGTTTTCCGCAGATTTCGCTGTGGGTTCCGGTGCTTCCATGCGGCCGGACATGTCTCGGACGGCCTCGGGTCTATGCGCAATGCGTCCGGGAATACTGCTGCGCCGGGTGTGATATCTGGCGCCAGATTGCAGCCGATGCGATGATGCAGGCGGATATGCTAATGCCGGTCAGCGCGTAGAGATTTAACGCGGTGAGAATGCCGACATCAAAGACAATTGTCGCGCAAATAAACGCAACAAATCCGCAAATTCCGCCGAACAAGGTCGAAACGATAGCCATTTCACTTTCCTCCTCAGCCCCATTGGAACGTGTTTCCAGTACCGTTCGAACGGAAGGTAGAATTATGGCGGCTGCGGGGTCATTATGTGTGTTCAAACGCAGGTGGCAGGGCGGCCAAAGCGCAGGGGTAGCAGCGATATATTGAGCGCCAACAAGCGGTCGGTTGGTGAGATCAGGGGGTCACCGTGAGGCGGATAACCGTCCGCGGGTCCGGGCCGTTCAGCTTGATCACACCAATCTCGCCATATTCCTGCGGCGCCTCCCCGGGTGCCGTTAACTCCGCCCAGATGGTGCGCAGATTGCCCTTGTTGCCTACCCATACCACGGTGCCGTTCGGGTGGTCCCGGGTCATCCTGCTGCCAGCGTATTCCTTGGGAATGATGTTGACAGGCAGACCTGTGGCTGTGGAAAGTGGCTCCGCAGTTTCAAGATTGCGCGCAATGTCAGGGCTGTAGATCGCATCGATCTGATAGTCTGCAAGGGCGGCGGGCAGGTTTTGCGCCCGTGCGCGCCCCCGATCATTGAGCGCATCCCCAATGCGGTCCGCGTGGCGCAGCATGATCACGGTTGTCTGCGCGGAAGGGGCGATTCCCCTGGCAACGCAACCGGCAAGCGGCGCGGCGATCAACAGCGGCAAGATGGCGCGACGGGTGAACATAACATCTTTGTCTCGCTGCCGACGTTTAAAATCAAGCAAATCCATGCTTGTCGAAGCGTTTGCTCTCATCGGGGAAGATCAAAAAACAGCAAAAAACGCGAAAAAGTTAAACAAGTGTGAACCGCTTCACATACCGGACCCCGCTATTGGTGTTGAATGAGGTTGTGAGCCGGGGTGATTTTACCTCCTCGGAAGTGGAGTAACGATTATGACTTATGTAACAGATTTTTATGAAGACCGCCGGGATATTGCCCCGGAAATCTCCCCGGTTCCGCGCACCTCTTCCTGGCGCGCAATCGGGCGCAGCCCAGTCAGCCGTCGTCCAGGCCCGAAATGTCCCTCCAAGTGGCGTTTCACCGACTGGGCTGCCCTTTAGCTCCGGCAACGCGGTTTTCTCCCCCCGCGTTGCCTCTTCCCTCTTCGGGCCGGTCTAGTACCGGCCCGTTTTTTTTCGGCATGCTGGTGCAGACAGCTGTGGGGGCTGGCAGCCTGCCTGAGGTCAAGCGCTATTCAGAATCGATGCGATTTCATCCTTGATCCGCATCCGTTGCTTGCGCAGCTCAGCCTCATTCAGGGAATCTGTCGGTTCCAGATTGGTCTCCGCGCGATGCACGGCGCGGTTGGCCTCGTGATAGGCGTCTGCCAGCTTTCGGAAGTGCGCATCGCTCTCGCGCAGGGCGTGGATGCGATCAGCATGCTCCGGAAAATCTGCGCTGAGCTCATGGGGGGTGTGGGACATTTCAGGCTCCTTACGTGATGTCGAACAGACGGTGGCATGGCCCCTTTGCAGCGGCATTGATGTGGGTCAAAACGGGCAATCGGATTGATAATTTCACCAGTTTTCCGGGCACGTTCCGGTAGGCGCACCTTCGACGATCCAGTCCGCACCACGGCGCGGGATGTTGCAAGAAAACGCATCGGTCCATGCATAACCGCTCTGGCGTCGACTGCGCGGAGGTGTCAGGACTGCGGTGGTCAGGCGAAGGAGTGACATGTGGCAGAGAGTGTCGTGATGACCGGGGTGGTGATGGGGCTGATTGCAACGGTGGCGATGGACCTGTGGGCGCTTGTGTTGAAGCATCTCGCAGGGCAGCCGACGCCCAATTGGAGCATGGTTGGGCGCTGGGTGGCGCATATGCGGAACGGCCACTTTGCCCATAACGATATCGCAGCGGCACCCCCTGTGGCGGGCGAATTGGCCCTCGGCTGGGTCTTTCACTACGCCGTTGGGCTGGTTTACGGCGTGGCGCTGGCGGTGATCATGGGTGCGGGCTGGCTTGCGGCGCCTACGTTTCTGCCAGCTTGGATTTTCGCGGTGCTGACCGTGGGGTTCGGCTGGTTCGTGCTGCACCCGGGGCTGGGTCTGGGCTGGGCGGCATCGAAAACACCGAACCCTTGGAAAGCGCGGGCGCTGAGCCTGATCGCGCATTCCGTCTTTGGGATCGGCCTCTGGGCGGGCGCATTCATTTATTAGTTGCCCGGCACGCGCAGGGGGCTTTGCGTCGCGATGCGTGCTTCCCTGTATTAAGCTTTGGGAAAATGCTAGGCTGGAAAGGTCAGCCAAACAGGCGTCGCAGGCAAACGGCGCCCGACCAAAAGGTGCAGAGATGAGTTTGCAGGACGGCCTCGGCGTATTGGCCGCGCTGGTTTTGATCGCCGCGTTTTATTGCCAGTCACAGAGACGACTGCGCCTTATGGCGTTGCTCTCCAGCGGGCTGTTTCTAGGGTACGCGGCGCTGCTGGGGTCCGTGCCGTTGCTGATCCTCGGCGGTCTTTTAGCCGGGATCAACCTGGTGCGCCTGAGAGGGATGCGCGTCGGTCGTGCCCCGACCCGCGCGACGTGGCAAATGGACCATGACGTGCAGGACCGCGTGCGCGATATTCAGGCCGTGTCCCGGTACAGCTCCGCCGGGATCGAGTTCTAACGCGGCCTCAGGCGTCGCGCGTGACCTCGTAGACCCAGGCGATGTAGTCGGCGTTGGCCCCGTCGATGTTCACGCGGAGGATCGGCGGCACGTCATAGGGATGCAGCGCGCGGATGGCGTCTTCGACCTGTTGGGCCAGCGCGGCGCGGGTTTTCAGCAGGAGTGGGTGTTCTTCTTCGTGTTCCAGTTTGCCCTGCCAGGTGTAGCTGCTCTGCACGGGGGCATAGCGGTTGGAGCAGGCGACGAGGCGCTGCTCGATCAGTGCGGCGCTGATGGTGTCGGCGGTTGCGATATCGGGGCAGTTCACGAGGATGTCTATGATTTGCATGGCTTACGTTAAGCAGCAGCACCATATGTCTTCAACGGCGTTTCGGTCATCCTGCGGAAACGCCCCGCGTTTTCGCCGCCCCCGACCGCCCCCCTGGGCGGGGGCGACTGCGTCTCCCCCGGGGCTGCCGCCCTCTCCGGCCTCAAACTGTCCACTGGACAGTTTGCAAGACGGCCTCCGACCCGCGGCCGGTTCATTTTAATCTCCGTCTGAAGGATTTTCAGTTAGCCAGTCGATGTATTCTTGTGCTGCTTCTTTTTGATCGCTTGAACCTGCGATCGCTGAAATCATGAATGCTTGGCGTAGTGAGTGGTAATCCCTGAACGTAATTTGTGCATGCTCTGGCTCTTTTAGATACACGTTTCTCTTTTCTTTGAAGAGATAAAACAATTCATCATTTATTTGAGGGGAGGCAAGCTTGGTGGCGAAAGCCTTTCGTCGATCTCCGCTACTTTTACCAGGAAAAGAGCCTAGTTGAGCTTCAAACGCGGTCCATAACAATATGAAACGCAAATCAATTTGTTGGTTCTCTGCGACAGCCAAGTCAAACAAGCGAATTGCAGTTGTTGTAACGGCCAATCCTGAGTGGGCAAAAGTGTCACCAGATAGCTTTGAAAACTGGAAAACGCTCGTTTCGGGAAAAGAGCCGTAGACAGGGCTCGTCTGCGTAATAGCCCAGCTACCTTTTTCTAGGGTATAAAGCGACTTATTGTGGCGCTGTTCGCAAAAGGACTCGCCAAAAAACAATCGGAGCATATTTACGCTGAACATGATAGTTTCGCTTGCCCTCTGCTCATCAAAATCGACATCGATTGGGCAAGCTAAAGCCAAGTAGTGCCCCTTCATTGGTGCCTGGGTATCAAAAGAGTGTAGCCTCCTTTCCTTCTTCACACTGACAATCCTGCAATCGAACTCAGATACAGGTGTAGCGTCTTCCACAATTTCCAATGTAAAAATGGGAGTTGGTTGTATGTGTCGCAGAACCCAGTGAATGACATTCACAGGCTCCTCAAAAACCGTAGTGGTGTACCGCTCAACCAAAACCGATTTACAGTTTTTTGGAAGTTGCTCCATTATCGGTTGGGGCATGTTCATTCGCACAGTTGGCTAACGAACAAATTTTTTGTGCTTCAGCCGCTTCGGCTCCAGTGCGTCCGCGCCCAACCGCCGCTTTTTATCCTCTTCGTAATCCTCGAAATTGCCTTCGAACCATTCCACATGGGCCTCGCCCTCAAACGCGAGGATGTGCGTGCAGATCCTATCGAGGAAAAACCGGTCGTGCGAAATGACCACGGCGCAGCCGGCGAAATCGACCAACGCGTCTTCCAGCGCGCGGAGGGTTTCGACGTCCAGGTCGTTGGTGGGCTCGTCAAGGAGCAGCACGTTGCCGCCCGATTTCAGCAGGCGCGCCATGTGTACGCGGTTGCGTTCGCCGCCTGAGAGCAGGCCTACCTTCTTCTGCTGGTCGCCGCCCTTGAAGTTGAAGGACGAACAATAGGCGCGGGAATTGACCTCCGCGTCGCCCAATTGGATCAGTTCGGCTCCGCCGGTGATCGCCTCCCAGACATTATCGTCTGCGTTCAGATCATCGCGCGACTGGTCCACATAAGACAGATCCACCGTGTCGCCGTATTCGATGGTGCCTGCATCGGGGTCCAGCTGGCCGGTGAGCATTTTGAAGAGCGTCGATTTACCCGCCCCGTTGGGGCCGATCACGCCGACGATGCCGCCGGGGGGCAGGGAGAAGTCCAGCCCTTCGACCAGTTGCTTGTCGCCCATGTGTTTGGCGAGCCCCGTGACCTCGATGACCTTGGAGCCCAGACGCGGGCCGTTGGGGATGACGATCTGGGCGCGGGAGAGTTTTTCACGCTCGGAGGTCTCCGCCATCTCGTTGTAGGCGTTGATCCGGGCCTTGGATTTGGCCTGGCGGGCCTTGGCACCCTGCCGCATCCATTCCAACTCCCTTTCAAGGGTCTTCTGGCGGGACTTGTCCTCGCGGGCTTCCTGCTCCAGCCGTTTGGCTTTCTGTTCCAGCCAGCTGGAATAATTGCCTTCGTAGGGGATGCCCTTGCCGCGGTCCAATTCAAGGATCCAGCCGGTGATGTCATCGAGGAAATAACGGTCGTGGGTGACGATCAGGATCGTGCCCTTGTAGTCAATGAGGTGCTGTTGCAGCCAGGCGATGGTTTCCGCGTCAAGGTGGTTGGTCGGCTCGTCGAGCAGCAACATATCGGGCGCTTCGAGCAGCAGTTTGCACAAGGCAACGCGGCGGGCCTCCCCACCGGAGAGGGTCTTGATGTCGGCGTCGTCGGGCGGGCAGCGCAGCGCCTCCATAGAGACGTCGATCTGGCTGTCGAGATCCCAGAGGTTGTCCGCGTCGATCTCATCCTGCAGCTTGGCCATCTCATCCGCGGTCTCGTCGGAATAGTTCATCGCCAGCTCGTTGTAGCGATCCAGAATGGCCTTTTTATCCGCCACGGCGAGCATCACGTTTTCGCGCACGGTCAGGTTTTCGTCGAGCTTGGGCTCCTGCGGCAGATAGCCGACGGTCGCGCCTTCGGCATGCCAGGCCTCGCCCTGAAATTCCGTGTCGAGCCCGGCCATGATTTTCATCAGCGTGGATTTACCCGCGCCGTTCACCCCCACAACGCCGATCTTCACGCCCGGCAAGAAGTTCAGGTGGATGTTTTCGAAGCACTTCTTACCGCCGGGGTAGGTCTTGGAAACACCGGACATGTGGTAGACGTATTGATAGGCGGCCATTTGGAGCTCCGAAGTTTGCTGTGCAGGTTGTTGCGAGGAGTGATAGCGAAGCGGGTTCGGCGGGGCAATGCGCGATGCGCAGCGCGGAATGTCTTACGGGCCTTTTGAGGGTGCTGCGCAACCGCAGCAAGAGATGGATCATATGAAAGAGTCGCGCCCGAAGATCGAGGGCGCGCAAGTTTCGCCGTGCCTTCCAGTTTCGGACTTGAGCGAGGCAGACCGCTTGCTCACCGCTTTCGGGCAATGAGTTCGAAGTGACTTCGCTCCGCCCTTGACATTTGGCCGGGTGCGCCCGTTTCTGGGCAGCCAGTGACATCAGGACGAAAGGGCGCATGGTGCGCAACGGTTTTCCCATAGCGCGCCCGGGCGAGGTCATCGGCCTTTTGGGCGGATCTTTTGATCCGGCGCATGGTGGCCATGTGCATATCTCTCGCGAAGCGCTGAAACGCTTTGGGCTCACGCGGTTGTGGTGGCTGGTCAGCCCCGGCAATCCCATCAAGAAACACGGGCCTGCGCCTCTCGCACAACGCATGGCGCGCGCACGCGCGATCATGCAGGACCCACGCGTCCGGGTGACAGACATCGAGGCGCATCTCGGAACCCGATACACAGCTCAGACGCTGGCTGCACTGCAGGCCCTATATCCCGGAGTGCGGTTTGTCTGGTTGATGGGCGCGGACAATCTGGCGCAGCTGCATCATTGGCAGAATTGGCGGCAGATCATGCGATCGGTGCCCGTCGGTGTCCTGGCACGTCCGGGTGACCGGATCTCCGCGCGGATGAGCCCGGCGGCGAAACTCTTTGCGTCTTCCCGGATTGCCGGACGCGCATCCACCTTGCTGGGTCGTGCGGAGGCCCCGGCATGGTGTTTCGTCAATGTCCCGATGGTGTCGCATTCGTCTTCGGCGATCCGGGCTGCGGGGGGATGGCAGGCGTAAGCCTGCCACTACACGAGATTTTCAGAATTCGGCGCTATGCTTTCGGTTGTTTCGTTTTCCGGGCTGAGGTTTACTTTCCGTTATGACGCGTTTTTCTTCTTCCAAATCCTCTCGCCGCGCTTTTCTTGGGGGGGTGCTGGCAACCGTTGCAACGCCGCTTCTGGCGGGGGCGCCGGCGGTTTCATTGCGCCCGAAAATGCGCGCGGCAACTCTCGGCCAACCCACTGCCGTCAATACGCTGCTGCGCGACTCCCGCGTCACCGGCGACATTGTATTTGCCGTGGCGGATGCCACGACCGGCGATCTACTGGAGGCGCGCAATGAGGCCATGGGCATCGCCCCGGCCAGTGTGACCAAGGCGATCACGGCGCTTTATGCGCTGGACACGTTTGGCCCAACGCATCGATTTACAACAATCGTCGTCGCGGTCGGTGAAATCACCGATGGTGTGTTGAACGGTGATCTGGTTTTGGTGGGGGGATGCGATCCGACCCTCGATACCAAGGCTCTGGCGGAACTGGCAAAGCAGCTGAAAGAAGCGGGCCTGCGCGAAGTGCACGGCAAATTCATGGTTTTCGAAAATGCGCTGAAACCTTTGCGGACCATCGATCCGGACCAGCCGGACCACCTGGGGTATAGTCCCGCGGTTTCTGGCATCGCGTTGAACTACAACCGGGTGCATTTTGAGTGGAAGCGCGGCGCGGGCGATTACACGGTCACAATGGATGCGCGCGCTGCCCCCTACCGGCCCGATGTGACCATGGCGCGCATACAGATCGTTGAACGATCGACGCCTGTTTATACTTATGAGGACACCGGTGCCGTGGATAAATGGACCGTGGCCAAGGGGGCCTTGGGCAAAGAGGGGTCGCGCTGGCTGCCGGTGCGTCATCCGGGCCTTTATGCGGGCGATGTCTTTGCCACGCTGGTGCGATCGCATGGCATCGTGCTGAAAGCGCCGGAGCTTGTGGAGGAGATGCCTGATGGCACCACGGTTGCTTCGGTCAAAAGTCCGCCGCTGCGGGATATTCTGAGGGGCATGCTGAAATACTCCAACAATCTGACGGCAGAGATGGTCGGCCTGGCCGCCACCCGGCAGCGTGCGACCCGTGCGCCGCGGCTGGCAGCCTCCGCGCGGCAGATGAACCTTTGGGCGATGGAGGTTTTGGGCATGTCGAACCCGGCTTTCGTGGATCATTCCGGGCTCGGTGGGGCCAGCCGGGTCAGCGCGCAGGACATGGTGCGCGCCCTGTCCGCCGTACACCGGAACGCCGTGCTGCGCCCGCTGCTGAAACCGGTACACCTTCTGGACAAAGATGGCCGGTTGACCAATGACCATCCGGTAAAGGCGGATGCCAAAACCGGCACGCTGAATTTTGTGTCGGGTCTGGCGGGATACATCACCACGCCCGAAGGTCGGGATTTGGTTTTTGCGATTTTTTGTGCGGACGAGGACATTCGGGCAACGATCACCCGCGCCAATCGCGAAAGGCCCAAGGGTGCGCGGCCTTGGGCTACGCGCGCTCGGCGCCTGCAGCGGCAATTGCTGGCAAGATGGGGAAGCGCCTACGGGGTGTGACGGCAGCATGTCGCCCCGACCCGCGTTGCGCGTTCAAAAGGTCTCAGCCGATGGGGTCGGGCTCGGTAGGGCGTTTGCCTTTTGACTTCGGCGAGCCGCCCTTTGGTGTGACATGCACGTTGCTTTTGTGTTTGCCCACGAAGGCGATGAAATTCCGTGTGCATTCCCATTGCGGGCCGCGCTCTTTCCAGTAAATCACGTTGGCCTGATTTCCCGGGTTTTCGAATTTGCCAAAGACGATCGTCTGATCTTTGGTGTCGTTGTACATCGTCCACCATTTGCGATGCGCCAGGACAATATCGGCAGCATCGAATTTCTTGATCACGGATGCGTCAAAGCCGCTGCCGAGGGTATGCTCCGCTAAAACGGCGCGCAGGACCTCGGCTGTGCCGCCGCCGGCATTGTTGCCCACCCATTGTTCGAGGATTTGCTTGTCCTGATCGAAGGCTTGCTGCAATTGCTGGGCTGCGCGCTGCTGTTTTTCCAGCTCTGCCTCCTGAGCGATCCGTGATTTGATCGCTTTGAGTTCAAGGTCATAGCTGGAGAGCGCTGTGTTTTTGTTTTTGGTCTGCACCCCTTTTTGGGTTTTGCTGATGTCGGGTTTGGCGAGTTGATTTTCGGCCTGATCGACGGTTTTCAGCAACTGGACCAACCGCTTGATCTCATCATCGAGAACGGCTTCTTCGCGGATGCCGCTTTTCAGCAGATCGTCGCGCAATTGACTCATGAACGCCGCGTTGCTCAGCGCTTTTTCGATCTCATTGGGCAGGCGCAGCATCGCATTTACCCAGTCGTCCAGCCAGGCTTTGCATTCCCCCAGATCGCCAATGTCTTGCGCGGTATCGAGGATGTCGCTGCGTTCGTCCTCTGTCATGTTCAGTTTTTTCGCGATTTCTTTCAGGTAAGCCGCAAGCGCGGGGCGATCTGAGGCAAACCGCTGAACGATCGGGTTGCCCATCGCATTGGCGGCATGTTGCAGATGCCACAAATGTGCAACCGCAGGGCTGTTTGTCGCGATTTCCGACCGCTGGACAGACCCGATGCGGTTCAGGGTTCCTTGGGAGGGTCGGGTTTGACGCTGTTGCGTCTGTTGCCTGAGCACACGGGGCACGAAGACATCTCCTGATGGCGATGCCCTTCAGAGTGCACACCAGCCATGCTTTGCGCAATGAAAAGCTGCGGCCTGCCGCTTGGCGATCAGGTCAGGTGTCGCGCCCGCGCGCCGCGCTCAATCGCCGCTGCGTGTAACCGGTCGAGGTTCAACTCATACCGGATTTCTTCGAGCAGGCGCAGTTCCGCTTCATCCAGCGTGCCGTCCGCGGCAGCAACGTCACAGGCGAGCGCATAGGCCGTTTCGAACAGCCGCTCGGGCAGGCTTTCGCGGATGAGGCCAAAGAGCGCATCCAGCCCGTCTTCCTGTTCAAAAAGATCAAAAACGGTCTGGCTGATCACGCCAAGCCGGTCCTCGTCATAGCCGCCAAAGATGGGCAACATCTGTACAGCGGCCTGAATCTTCACAAGTTCGGCCGTGCGGATGTCCTCGTCCGAGGCGGAAACCGCGATCATCAGGGCCACAAGGCAGTCTTGTGCGGAAAAAGCTTGGGCGGGATCATCGGGCACGGGGTTGGTTCTTTCGCTATGTTCAATCGGGCCAGATTATTGACGGCAATGCTGCAACGCAATAGGGACGGGCGAAACCCGGCGCATGGGGCGCGGGTATCCCAGTTTCAGGTGAGACATGTCTCAGATACGCGACGCCGCAATGACCAGCAAAGCATGGCCCTTTGAAGAAGCGCGCCGCATCCTCAAACGGTACGAAAAAGCGCCACCCGAGAAGGGGCATGTGCTATTTGAGACCGGATATGGCCCCTCTGGCTTGCCGCATATCGGGACCTTTGGCGAGGTTTTGCGCACCACAATGGTGCGTCGTGCGTTCGAGCAGATATCTGACATTCCCACGCGCCTGATCTGTTTTTCGGATGATCTGGACGGGATGCGCAAAGTGCCCGGCAACGTGCCGCAGCAGGAAATGCTGGCCGAGCATATGCATAAGCCGCTGACATCGGTGCCGGATCCTTTTGGCACACATGAGAGCTTTGGCCACCATAACAACGCCATGTTGCGCCGGTTCCTGGACACCTTCGGGTTCGACTATGAATTCTATTCGGCGCGCGAATTCTACCAGACCGGGCAGTTTGACGAAATCCTGAAGCGTGCTGTCGAACGCTATGACGATGTGATGAAGGTGATGCTGAAGAGCTTGCGCGAAGAGCGCCAGCAAACTTATTCGATTTTCCTGCCGATCCACCCGGAAACCGGGCGGGTACTTTACGTACCGATGAAGAATGTGGACCCCACGAACCACACGATCACCTTCGATGATGAGGCGGGCCGTGAGTGGACGCTGCCGGTTACAGGTGGCAACGTGAAATTGCAATGGAAGCCCGATTTCGGTGCGCGTTGGGCGGCACTCGACGTTGATTTTGAGATGTACGGCAAAGAACACGCCACCAACACGGCGATCTATGATCGGATTTGCGAGATTCTGGGTGGCAAAAAACCCGAACATTTCAGTTATGAGCTGTTTCTGGATGAGAACGGGCAGAAAATTTCCAAGTCTTCGGGCAATGGGATTTCCATTGACCAATGGCTGTCCTACGCCAGCACCGAAAGCCTGTCGTATTTCATGTATCAAAAGCCCAAAACCGCCAAGCGGATGTACTTTGATGTCATTCCCAAAGCGGTGGATGAGTACCATCAACAGCTGCGGGCCTATGAGACGCAGGATATAGTTCAACGATTGAACAATCCTGTTTGGCACATCCATTCCGGCGAGGTGCCAAAGTCGAATATGCTGGTGCCGTTCTCGATGCTGCTCAACCTCGCGAGTGTATCGGCGGCAGAGGATAAATCGCAGCTTTGGGGTTTCATTCAACGCTATGCGCCTGAAACCAATGCCGAAAACAATCCTGACATGGATGCGGCGGCTGGCTTTGCCGTGCGGTACTACAATGATTTCGTGAAGCCGAAAAAGACGTATCGTCTGGCCTCCGAGCAGGAGCGCGCAGCGCTTATCGATCTGCGTGATCAGCTCAAGGCCTATGAGGGTCCGGTAGAGGACGAAGCGTTGCAGTCCATCGTTTACGCGTGCGGACGTGAGCGGTTCGACCCCCTGCGTGGTTGGTTCACGGCGCTCTACGAAGTGCTGCTGGGCGCCAGTCAAGGGCCGCGTTTTGGTGGGTTCATCGCGCTCTACGGCGTGCAGGAAACCGTCGCACTCATCGATCAGGCGCTCGCGGGCGACTTGGCCTGAGCCAACCGCAGCACTTGCCCATATGCGCGCGCGCCTTACCCTTTGTTCACACAATGAGGAGGCGCGCGATGCGCAACGTTATTTTTGCACTGCTGATCTGGCTGGGGATGGGGAACGCGCTTCAGGCGCAGGAAGCTGATATTCAAGCCACGATTGATAGCCAGCTTCAGGCGTTCCAGATCGACGATTTCGGGGCGGCCTTCGAGTTCGCCAGCCCGAACCTTCAGCAGTTGTTCCAGACGCCCGAAAATTTCCAGCGCATGGTGACCCAAGGCTATCCGATGGTCTGGCGACCGAGCGAAGTGCGTTATCTGGAGACCCGCGAGCAGGGCGGTACATATTGGCAAAAGGTCATGATCACCGATCAGTCCGGTCGCGTTCACATTCTGGATTATCGCATGCTGGAGACAGATGCGGGATGGCGCATCAACGGTGTGCAGATCCTCGACAGTTCCGATTTCAGCGCATGACCGTCACGGTGGTGTGAGCCGCATTTAACCCTTCACAGATAGGTCTGCGATTGACGCAGCGCCGTGAAGGGAAAGATTATGAACAAGGCAATCACGGATGGCGCGCAGTTGATGCCACCGCCCTTTGCGAAGACAATTGGTGCCTTTTCGCAGGGAGATGGCACGCCGGGGTCGCAGACGTATGAGACCAGTGGCAGGATCATTTCGGACGATCCCGATTTCGGGAGCTGTCTGGAATTGACCAAGACCAAGAATATCCAAACCCTCCGCTATTTGGGGGAAACACCTGTTTTGCCTGGGTGCTACTTGCGGGTCTCGGCCCGGATCAAGGCTGTGAAAGGTCCATTGCCTACCGTTCGCGTCGCAGGATTTGCCGGTGGGCAGGGCGGCGTGCAGATCAAAGGTATCGTGATAGCGGGCCCTGCTACTGCGATCGCCGAGGGTGACGGGGTGGTCGAGGTCTCCGCGATTGTTGGTGCGGGCGCGCGTATTGGGGTCGACATGGTTTGGGGCCGAGAGGCGCTTTACGGACATTTCGGTCTGGACTTTGCCGGGCCAAATGGTGGGGTTCTCCGGATCGAGAGCATCCGCATTGAGGACGTGACCAACATTTTCCTGCGAGATATCCTGTCGGTTGTCGACGTGCGGGATTATGGCGCTGTTGGTGATGGTGAAACCGACGACACGGCGGCTTTTGAAACGGCGATTGCGGCGGCGCAGGGGCGTCAGTTGCTGGTGTCTCGCGGACAGTTTCTATTGACCAGGCATGTGACGCTGCCCGGTCCGGTTCATTTCGAAGGCACCGTCACGATGCCGGACGATGCGGCGCTGTTGATATGCCGTGGGTTCGACCTTGCGCATTACGCTGATGCCTTCGGCAACGCAGAGCTTGGTTTGCGCAAGGGAATTCAGGCGCTTATGACCGCGGATGCACCCCGCGCTTTCGATCTTTGCGGGCGTCGCGTGGCTTTATATGCGCCGATTTGTCCGAAAACTGTGGCGGAGTTGCCGGTCGCGTCCTCGCGCCGCGTTTTGCATAATGGTGTTTTGGTCGCGCAAGCAAGCCCCGCTTGGGAGGATGAGCGGATCCTGTCGTCCGCTACATATGACAAAGATCAACCTACCTCGTTGACCGGTGTCGAAAACCTTTCCAGGATTTCCATTGGCGCGTTGGTCGAGACGGAAGAGTCTGATCATGAAATCTTCGTCGGCGCACGCGACACTGCAGCACAGCAGGTGACGTTGAGCGGGCGGCTTCCCCTTGAGAGTGGCGCGCATATGATCACGTTTCGCCGTTCAAAATACCTATTGGATTTCAGTAAAGTCGAACGTCTGAACGATCTGACATTGTCTGATGTTGAATTCCAGTGCGAGGCCCATGCCAATGGGGTCCTCCTGGCGGCTTCGGGTAGGAACTTTCAGATGAAAGACTGTGCAATTGGTGAACCAAGGGAGCGTGGCCTCACATCACCCGGTCAGGGCTGCAGCAATTTGGTGCTGGATCGGACGGACATCGTGACCCGCAGGGGCAGGGGGCGTAAAATTACTGGTTTCAATGTGAACGCAGATGGCGCGCGCGTGCAGAATTGCACGGGATATGGTGCGCAGCCCTGGGGCGTGTTTCATGGATCAAAGGTGATCGTAACCGGCAACCGTATTGCCCAGCCTGCGGGCATCGCAAAGAGCGGCACGGGACTGCTTCTGACCCGGCCCGATGTATCGGGTGTGGTGCAGGGGAACCATTTTGAGAATTGCCATGTCAGACAAATACCGGGCGATGCGGTTCATTACGCATCGGCGCTGGCAGTGTCCGGCAATACGGTGAGCGCGCGCGGAAACGACGATTGGACATCATCATAGGACAGATACGCGTGATTAAAAATCGCGCCAGAGACCGATTTTGAGCTCGGTATCGCCATCGCCATTTGTTGGGATTTCTGCGCCGATCTGGATGGTGTATTTCCCTTTGCCGGGCTGGATCAGCAGGGAGGGGGCCACTTTGCTAAAGAGCGCGCCCTCCTGATGGGTCAAAAAGACCTGCATCATGCCTTTCAGGTGATCGTTGAACCCCAACCCGATGGTGCCGTCGAGTTTGATACGGGTCTCGAGCGTGGAGCCAGGTACGTTGATGCTGCTGTCAACGACTGCCCAGCCATAGCGTTCGCCCACTTTGATCCCGCGCCCCCATGACAGTCCGGCCTCCACGGCGGGGGCGATGACCGTGTTTTGTGACCGCGCACCGATCCCCAGATGCCACGCCCATTTATGGGTGGCATCCGGCGCGCTCAGCGGAAATCGCGCAAAGAGGATGCCAGAGCCGGATTGTTGCAGCGTACGGTCGATGCCGTAAAAAAGATCGGCGCCAATGGTGATATTGTCGCGCAGCCCATATTCCAGATAAATGCTGCCCGAGGTGTCCTTGGCTTGGGTCACGTTCCCGGATCCTGCAAGAAACCCCTTGCCCTGCTCGCGCAGCCATGGCCCGGCCTGTGCCATCTGCACGCCCGCCAACAATACTAAAATGGCAAGCGCTACAGGACGCATCATACCAATCTCCCGACCGGCATCATGGTTAATGAAAGTTAACAATTGGTTACGTGTTGTGCCGGGTGTGACGCATGTGTCTTTTGCGCCACCTGCCTTAAAATCTGTTATTTATCAGTGTTTTACGGTGCGTGTCCCGGCAGGAAGCTTTACAGGTGGCACGTGCTCTAAATTGGTTAATGCGCCTGATCTTCTGCCATTCAAGCGCCCGCAGAGACCTCGCACCGACGAAAGCGGTCAACCGGTTCTGCGGCCCCGGCAAGCGGAATGTCGATTGAGGTATTCCCCAGGACCACGCGCGCCCGTTGATTGAATTGCAACCCGTTGAGCACGTTGCCAAAGCCACGGTCTGTCACGGTGAGACGTGTGCCTCTCTCGTCCAACACGTGCCTGTCGGTCGAGATGGCCAGTGCGTTCCCCCCTTCGAACTGCATCGCAAATAGCGGCGCGTTCATCCAGCCGTCGCGTCGCGTCAGGGCGATGGTATAAAGCGGTTGCGTCGGGTCATAGGTGAGTTCCACCGCAACGTCTTCGGTTTCATGCGTCAGTCGGCAGGGCAGTCCGGGGGTGAATTCCCAAGCTTCGGCGGCATTTGCGAAACAGAGGGCCATGAACAAGAAACGATGCATGGGGCAGAGTTAGATCAAAACCAGGCTTTGGCCAGCCTCCGCCGTCCGGGCTGTTTCGCATCATCTGAGGGATGAAAACTGAGTTGCGCGATCCTACATCAAAGGGAACGTTTAACCTTGCAGGAGAGACACGCATGAAATGCCCCGTAGACGGAACAACGCTGGTGATCACCGATCGCAGCGGGGTCGAGATCGACTATTGCCCAGACTGCCGGGGCGTTTGGCTTGACCGGGGAGAGTTGGACAAGATCATTGACCGCAGCGCCTCCGCACCACCGCCCCCGCCGCAACAGCGCGGGTATGAGGACCGGGGCGGATACCGCAAGAAAAAGCGCGGTGGGTTCCTTGAGGATATCTTTGACTTCTAGGCGATCCGGCTCATCAACACCATCGATAGCAATGCGCAGGCAAGACCTGCGTATTCCCGCGTGTGCAGCGCCTCGCCGAACCAGACCGAGCCGATGATTGCAAGCGCGATGAGCGTCAGCATCGAATAGGCCACGCCTGCCTGTGCCAGCGTGACGTGCTGCATGGCGTAAAACCAGAAGAGTGCCGAGACGCCATAGAGGGCCACGCCGAGGAAGACGTATGTCGAGGTGATCGTGTGGCCCGCATCGGCGGCGGTCTTGATGGCGAAATCGCCGATGATGACGATGAGCGCGGTGAAGAGAGCAAAGGCATAGCCGAAGGCAAATTGGGTCATAAAAACTCGCGGTTTGAAAAGGGTTTGGTTTGAAATGCTGAGAGGTTAACACAAAATCCTTTTCGACGCATCTTTGGCTGAAATTTGGTAGAGGCGCAGGCGGTTGCGACCAGCCTTGCTTTACACGGTAGCGCCTGATTTCGGTACTAGTCTGACCCTGACAGTGCTTCCAAATCGAGTTTTCGAATGCGTTCTGCGAATGCCCTTCTAAAGCTTTCCATTGAGTCAATGTACCAGTCGAATATTTCTGGCCACTGGTTTCGGTCAAATGGATCGATGTTTTCCCATCTGACAGCTACCCGCGAGCCCTTTCGTTCTTCTAGCCGTTCCCATCTGAGATCGGCTCTGTAGTCTGTCTCAATAGCGCTTTTGTTCTGCATCAACGCGTCGATAACTTTTTGCTCCGGGTCGTTCTGGATGTAGACCTCTGCGCCTACCCAGCGGTCCCTGCCGCCTGCGGTCAAAGTGATATGGAAGCCTGAGCGTCCGATTGGAAAGGGCCACCAATGGTTGCTTGGAGGATTACTGCCGCGCAATCCTGGTAGCTTCTCGTCAAGTGCTGCTGCGAAAGCGGTCCAATACTCCAAATACTTTCCCTGCCGTTCACTTAGCGCAGCATTGTTGATGTTTTTTGATTTTCTTGCCACGTGCCGCGACCAGTGGTTTGGCTTCGCGACCACGTGAAAAAGGGGGGCCGCTGGCGACTTCTCAATTTGAACCAGTTCGAGTTCAACTGCAAAGAACGAATAGTCCTCGCCGGTTTGTTCGTTGAGCCAGTCGATTGCTGCGCGATGCTCTTCCCGGATTCTTGTCGATATCCAAACCACTTTTGTTGGTTCTTCTAGGCCCGCCACATAGGTTATGATTTGCCCAAGGTGAGTGTGGTCGGTTTGCTCCAGCTGATTTTCAACGAGGACGCGTCCATCGCGATCTCGAGCGAGAATATCGGCGGAGAATGATCCGATGGAGTGCTCAGTGGTCTCCACTTCGGCTTCAAACAGATGGAGCGCGTCGGCCAGCGCAGAAAAGTTTTCTTCACGTGCAAGCCAAGGTGTGAAGTCCGTGGCCTCGTTTTGCCAAGCAGTTCTTGGATTGAGACGCTTCAGATGATTCAATTGCAAAATTATCGTCCCCGCTTCCGCTTCACTCCACCGCGCATGCCTCCGCGGCCCATCGTACTGCGGCCTGAGGCTTTCTGGGCGTCGTCGACGGCTTTCTCGACCGCGTATTGCCGCGCCATGGGATCGTCCGCGATGGCCAGATCGACCGCCTCAAGCCGTTTGACCTCGTCGCGCAGGCGCGCGGCTTCTTCGAATTCGAGGTTCTCGGCGGCCTTGCGCATGTCGCTACGCAGTCCGTCCAGCACCGCTTGCAGATTGCCGCCCGCCAGCGGATTGTCGACCTTGGCCGTGACGCGGGACTGATCCGTGTCGCCCTTGTAGAGCCCGGCGAGGATGTCCTCGACGTTCTTTTTGACCGTGGCAGGCGTGATCCCGTGTTGCTCGTTATAGGCTATCTGTTTGGCGCGGCGGCGGTCGGTCTCGGCCAGCGCGCGTTCCATCGAACCCGTAATGCGGTCGGCGTACATGATCACCCGGCCCTCGGCGTTCCGCGCGGCGCGGCCGATGGTCTGGATCAGCGAGGTTTCGGAGCGCAGGAAACCCTCCTTGTCTGCGTCCAGGATCGCCACCAGCCCGCATTCGGGGATATCGAGACCTTCGCGCAGCAGGTTGATCCCGATGAGCACGTCGAAGGCGCCGAGACGCAGATCGCGCAGGATCTCGATGCGTTCGATGGTGTCGATGTCGGAGTGCATGTAGCGCACGCGAATGCCCTGTTCGTGCATGTATTCGGTCAGATCCTCTGCCATGCGCTTGGTCAGCGTGGTGCAGAGCGTGCGGTAGCCTTCGGCAGCGACCTTGCGCACCTCGTCGAGCAGGTCGTCCACCTGCATCTCAACGGGGCGGATTTCCACCTCCGGGTCCAAGAGGCCGGTGGGGCGGATCACCTGTTCGGTGAAGACGCCACCGGTCTGTTCGATCTCCCAACTCGCGGGCGTGGCGGAAACAAAGACGGACTGCGGGCGCATCGCGTCCCATTCTTCAAACTTAAGCGGTCTGTTGTCCATGCATGAGGGCAGGCGGAAGCCGTGCTCGGCAAGGGTGAACTTGCGCCGGTAGTCGCCCTTGTACATGCCGCCGATCTGCGGGACGGAGACGTGGGATTCGTCGGCGAAGACAATCGCGTGATCGGGAATGAACTCGAACAGCGTGGGGGGCGGCTCGCCCGGCGCGCGGCCCGTGAGGTAGCGTGAATAGTTCTCGATCCCGTTGCAGACGCCTGTGGCCTCCAACATCTCCAGATCGAAGTTGGTACGCTGTTCCAGCCGCTGCGCTTCGAGCAATTTGCCGTCGTTCACCAACTGGTCGAGCCTGATTTTCAGCTCTTTCTTGATGCCGATGATCGCCTGCTGCATCGTGGGTTTCGGCGTCACATAGTGGCTGTTGGCATAAAGGCGGATTTGGTCGAAGGTGTCGGTTTTTTCACCGTTCAGAGGGTCAAACTCGGTGATAGATTCCAATTCTTCGCCGAAAAAAGACAACTTCCAGGCGCGGTCTTCGAGGTGGGCGGGGAAGATTTCCAGACTATCGCCGCGCACGCGGAACGACCCGCGCTGAAACGCCTGATCGTTGCGGCGATATTGCTGGGCCACAAGGTCCGCCATCACCTGCCGCTGATCGTACATGGAGCCGGTTTTGAGGTCCTGCGTCATCGCGCCATAGGTTTCCACCGAGCCGATGCCGTAGATGCAGGAGACCGAGGCCACGATGATCACATCGTCGCGTTCCAGCAGCGCGCGGGTGGCGGAGTGGCGCATCCTGTCGATCTGTTCGTTGATCTGGCTTTCCTTCTCGATGTAGGTGTCCGATCGCGCCACATAGGCTTCGGGCTGATAGTAGTCGTAGTAGCTGACAAAGTATTCGACCGCGTTGTCCGGAAAGAACCCTTTGAACTCGCCGTAAAGCTGTGCTGCCAGCGTCTTGTTGGGGGCCAGGATGATCGCGGGGCGCTGGGTTTCTTCGATGACCTTGGCCATGGTGAAGGTCTTGCCGGTGCCGGTGGCGCCCAAAAGCACCTGATCGCGCTCGCCGGACACCACGCCCTCGGAGAGCTCCTTGATCGCTGTGGGTTGGTCGCCTGCGGGCTCGAACTCGGTGGCCAGCGTGAACTGCTTGCCGCCTTCAAGCTTGGGACGGCTGCGTACATCCGGCGCGGGATTGGCCATGATCGCGGGGGCTTCGGAAGAATCGGTTTGGGCGTAGGGCATATGCGCTCCTTGGAGTTATCTCCAAAGTGTCACGAAACGCGCGGGGTTCAAGGGGGCCACTCCCCCTCATGACAGAAACTGTCAGCTGGGCAGGCGGCCGGTGGGGATCATCCGGTGACCAATCAACTGGCACCCCAGCGTACGGGTGAGCGCATCGGTCAGTTCGTCCAATGTCTCGGCAGAGGCATAGGTGCCGCCTGTCCGGTCGGCAAGGCAACGGGCAACTGTGACGCGTCGCTCGTACCCTTCGTCTTGCGGATTGTCCCAGCCGAAATGATCGTCCCGCACCTTGAACCCGATCACATGTACCGTCAGGTCATGCGCATCTGCGGCGAGCGTGGCTGCCAGCGCGCAAGGCTGGCCATCGCAGGTCTCCTTGCCATCGGTCAGCAGCACGATCACACCGGGGCGCGATCTGTACTCAAGCACATCCGCGGCCCGCGCCACGGCATCGGTGAGCGGTGTCTCTCCGGCTGGCTGCAAGCGGTCCACTGCGTCGATGATCGGTCCGGCGGCTTGCGTGCGCGGGCCAAACCGCAGGTCGATATTGCCACAGGATGCGGTCTGACCGGGCCCGTAGATCACCAAACCCAAACGGCGCACGGAGGCGACCTGTGGAATACTGTCGTGTATCGCGCGCCGCGCTTCAAAGATGCGCGGCTCATCCAGCAGATTGAATCCCATTTCCGACATGGAGCCAGAGCCATCAAACACGATCATCGCATCCTCGGTGCAGCTCTGGGAGGCGGGCAGCACCGCCGGCATCAACGCAGCGGCAAGTGTCGAGAGGGCGCGCAGGGGCAAGCGCATGGGCGGTGCCTTTCCTTTAACAGATGCGCCACCCTCACAGGGTAGAGGCTGCCCTGTCAATCTTTCCGCAAACACGGCTGGGTCAGACGATCATAGTAATCCGAGCGTCCGAAACGAGGTTTCTTCCTTCTTGCCGATGATCACATGGTCGTGCACCCGCACATCAATGGCCTGGCAGGCGATGACAATACTATCGGTCATGGTGACATCGGCTTCGCTGGGGGAAGGGTCACCCGAGGGATGGTTGTGCACCAAGATGAGGGCTGAGGCATTGAGTTCAAGCGCCCGCTTGACCACCTCGCGCGGGTAGACCGGCACGTGATTGACGGTACCGCGCGCCTGCTCTTCATCGGCGATGACCACGTTTTTGTTGTCGAGGAACAGAATGCGGAATTGCTCCGTGTCGCGATGTGCCATTGTCGTGCGGCAATAAGTAATCAGATCATCCCAGCCGGATAGCGCACAGCGTTCCAGCACCTTTGCCTGCGCCATCCTGTGGGCGAAAGCTTCGACCATTTTCAGTTGCAGGTAGACTTTTTTGGTCGTGCCGCGCACCTGAAGCAACCGATGCTCGGAGGCGGCAATCACCCCGTTGAGATCGCCGAAGGTGGCCAGCAGCTTCTTGGCGAGGGGCTTCACATCGATCCGCTCAATGGCATTGAAGAGCAAGAGTTCGAGCAATTCATATTCTGGCATCGGCGCATGGCCACCGGTCAGGAACCGCGTCCGCAACCGCTGACGATGGCCGATATAGTGAGGCGACGGACCACCCCCATGCCCAGCGTATTCCCCAGCAGCCAGCGGTCGGGTTTCGACCCCGCTGGGAATACGACGTTCCAGTTCTTCCAACCCGCGCAGCGCGGCTTCCGAAAAGCCGTGTTTCATATCGGCACCCATTACTCTGATTGCGTTCAACTGAGTCGAATGTTGGAAAATCAAGGTTAGCGAAATCTTAACTGGAGCAATTTTGGAAAAGATTTTCTTAAATTGCGGCTTAATCGACGCGCGTTTCGCAAAAGGTATCTTGTTCCAGCAGCATAATTCCCCGATATAATGACCAAAGCCAAGTCAGGAGCACCCCTTATGCGCGCACGCATTTATCAGCCTGCCAAGACCGCGATGCAGTCCGGCACAGCCAAGACTCATGGATGGGTGCTGGAATTCGCGCCGGCGTCATCGCGTGAGGTGGATCCGCTGATGGGGTGGACATCATCCACCGATACGCAAAGCCAGGTGCGGCTACGGTTCGAGACCAAGGAAGCTGCCCTCGAATACGCGCGCGAAAAGCACATCGATGCGCAGGTGCAGGACCCCAAGAAGCGACGCCCGAATATCCGCCCCGGTGGCTATGGCGAGAATTTCGCGACAGGACGGCGCGGCGCCTGGACGCATTGATGCCTCGTAAATCGGCGCAAAGTTGTACCGGAATTCGGTTAAAGATCCCGCGAAGACGAGTCGGGACCGGCATCTAGAAGCTTTTTGGCCGCACCTGCTACATATGGTTTGAGAAGGCTTATCGTGTTTTGCATTCAGCGACTTTGTCTCGACCGCATGATCTCGAGTGCATTTAAATAGATCTGGTGAGAAAATACCGGACTAGTTGCCTCGCTTTAAGGAAGCCTCTTCGCAGTCTTTTCATAGCTACCGTTTGTCCGCGCTGCTCAGCTCAGCATCGAGCCGATCAGCGAGCCGCCAAAAAGGATGTTCGTGCACCGCGCAGCATTTCGGTGGAAACAAAAACTGCAACCCGGGGCAATTACAGTCTTGCGCCGCTACCGCACAAAGGTCGGCTATAGCAATGCTCCGTGCCCATCCTCTCGGTAATCCATCATCGCGTGCCACACGACCGCCGATAAGATCACGATCCCTCCAAGGACCGCCACCGCAGGTGGAAGTTCACTCAAAACAATCCAGGCAAGGAGAGTTGCGCAGGGGATCTCAACGGTTCCCAGAAGAGCCGATTGCGCGGAAGGGATAAGTCGCGTTCCCTCTGTCCAAAGGATCACTGCACCGGCAAAGGCCAGCCCGAAAAGGGTCAGTAGCGCGGCGTCTTGCACGGAGACACCCAAAGGTGTTCCCATCAATGCTCCGACAAGGAAGAGCTGCAATGCCGATGCTCCACCTGCCCATACGACTGGGACATCTGCAAACTTGCGTATCAGAACGATGTATGCGGCATTTCCCAAAGTCATAGCGATGGCCAGCAGGTCGCCCATCAGCTTGCCAGTTCCCAGACCGCCGGACACGATGATTGCGACACCAAGCAATGAAAGGGCACCTGCCGCCAAGGTGCGGCCCTTAGCGATCTCGCGCATAGCCAGCCACGCCAAACCAGCCGCAAAAAAAGGGGCAGTGGCGTAAATCACGGCGACGTTTGCCACGTATGTCAGTTTGAAGGCATAGATAAACGCGATGCTTGCAACACTTCCGACGCTCGCCAGCGTCCACCCCCGCAGACCCAACCGAAACGCTTGATATCGCGGCGTATCCCCTCGACGGAACTCGACATAGGCAATGACGGCCAATCCTCCGATCAGCCCGCGCCAGCAAGCAATGGTCCATCCATCTGCCTCTATCACCTTTGTCAGGACGCCTGAGAAACTGAAAACGACCGCTGAAAGCGCCACGAGGGTGATCCCCGTCATATTCTGTGAATGCTGCACTCTCTCAACTTTCGATTACTGGCGTTGGCTTATACCAAGGCACTGTTGCCAACGCGCTGTCAGCAGTCTTTGTCTGAATCAGCCAAAAAGCGGCTCTCATGGCACGCGCAGCATTTGACGCTTTGGGCTTATTTTGTTGAAGAAGTCTTGTTGCTTTGAAGCAAGTCCTTTGATTCACTCGCTATTGTAGATTGGGGGAGGATTTT